>JAHFQY010000011.1:32561-61434 GCA_023259065.1 Nitrosomonadales bacterium | reverse complement strand
TAGCTTGCTACCCAACAGGAAGCCGGATATACGGAAGCAGTTGCACCCAAAACCATCAACACGAGTTGCTTGCAAAACGGGAGGTGTCCATATACGAGTTGCGCAGCCGCCCAATTTTATTGCTCGACCGAAGGAACCCGCAGGGCGATACGGCAGGGTTCGCCTTCTTTCGGTTACCTTTCTTGGCGAAGCAAGAAAGGTAAGCAGCTGTCGGGCTGCCCCCGACAAACCTTGAGCACCTCGCCCCGCGTGAATTGCGGATAGTTTTTAGCAAATACATAATTTATATGCACCCTACAACCTTAACCTGCCCCGCCCCCGCCAAACTAAACCTCTTCCTCCACGTCGTAGGCCGCCGCCCCGACGGCTATCACCTGCTGCAAACCCTGTTTCGCTTCATCGACCTGAACGACACCCTGCACTTCACCCTGCGTACAGACGGTGTGGTGCGGCGCGTGAATGCGCTGGCGGATGTGCCGGAGGAACAGGATCTGGTTGTGCGGGCGTCGCGTTTGCTGCAACAGGAGACTGGCTGCACGCAGGGCGTGGACATCATGCTGGAGAAGCGCATCCCCATGGGCGGCGGTCTGGGCGGGGGTAGTTCCGACGCCGCAACCACCCTGCTGGCGCTCAACAAGCTATGGAATCTGGGCCTGACGAGAGAAAGGCTGATGCAGCTGGGGCTGACGCTGGGGGCGGATGTGCCGGTGTTTGTGTTTGGCGAGAATGCCTTTGCCGAGGGCGTGGGCGAGCAGTTGCAGGCGTTTGCGCTGCCCGAGGCGTGGTATGTGGTGCTGTTTCCGCCGGTGCATGTGCCCACGGCCAAGATTTTTACGCATCCGGAATTGACACGGAATACGAATTCCATCACAATTCGCGCCCTTCCGATTGGGCAGAGCCTTTCTGGTGTCGCCTGGTTGGGTAACGATTTGCAGCAAGTAGTGTGCAAAATGTACCCGGAAGTGGCGCAATACCTGGCTCAGCTGGGAAATTTTGCGCCGGCAATGATGACCGGTTCAGGCGCTTGCGTATTCGCCGAGTTTGCCAGCGAAGCAGCAGCGAAACAGGTTCTTGCACAGTTGCCCAAGGAAATGCGCGGAGTTGTCGCGCAAGGTCTGCAACATCACCCGCTACGGGACCTTGTATAAGGTTGGGGCCGTAAAAGTTTTTTGGGGAGTCGCCAAGTGGTAAGGCACCGGATTTTGATTCCGGCATTCGTAGGTTCGATCCCTACCTCCCCAGCCAGTTAAGTAACAGAGGGTTGTTCTCCCTTTTCGCGTTTATCCGTTTATTCTGAGGGGTCGCACGTGTCACATGACAGCTTGATGGTGTTCACCGGAAATGCCAATCCTAAGCTCGCCGAAAGTGTGGCGCGGCACCTCAAGATGCCTCTGGGCCATGCCAATGTTGGCCGTTTTTCCGACGGCGAGGTGATGGTTGAAATCCTCGAGAACGTGCGCGGCAAAGACGTATTCGTATTGCAATCCACCTGCGCCCCAACCAATGACACACTGATGGAAGTGATGGTGATGGTGGACGCGCTGAAACGCGCTTCCGCCGGCCGCATCACCGCCGCGCTGCCGTATTTCGGTTATGGCCGCCAGGATCGCCGCCCGCGCTCTGCGCGTGTGGCGATTACCGCCAAGGTGGTGGCTGACATGCTGGCCGGTGCGGGCGTTGATCGCGTGCTGACCATGGATTTGCACTCGGACCAGATTCAGGGTTTCTTTGCCATTCCGGTGGACAATATCTACGCCAGCCCGATTTTGCTGGCAGACGTGTGGAAGCATGACTACAAGGACCTGGTTGTGGTGTCTCCAGACGTGGGCGGTGTGGTGCGCGCACGCGCGCTGGCCAAGCGCCTGGAGTCGGATCTGGCGATTATCGACAAGCGCCGTCCCAAGCCCAACGTGGCGAAGGTGATGAATATTATCGGTGATGTGGCAGGCCGCACCTGTCTGATCATGGATGACATGGTGGATACCGCCAACACCCTGTGCGAAGCGGCTGCAGCACTGAAGGAAAAGGGCGCCACACGCGTGATTGCTTACTGTACGCATCCGGTGTTGTCGGGCACTGCGGTGAGCCGCATCGAGGGTTCCGCGCTGGATGAGCTGGTGGTCACCGACACCATTCCGCTGCGCGAAGATGCGCGCAACTCCAAGCGCATACGCCAGTTGAGCGTGGCCGAGCTGCTGGCAGAGACCATGCGCCGCATCAACGACGAAGAGTCGGTCAGCTCGCTGTTTAATGATTAACGACTGTTTGATCCGCAGATTACGCCGATTAAATTGATTGTTTGGTTGATAATTAATGCTGGTGTTTTTCTAATCAGCTTTAATCTG
This sequence comes from Nitrosomonadales bacterium, assembly GCA_023259065.1. Lineage (GTDB taxonomy): Bacteria > Pseudomonadota > Gammaproteobacteria > Burkholderiales > Gallionellaceae > 39-52-133. The sequence continues at coordinate 59,089 of JAHFQY010000011.1, read as the reverse complement.
CGTAATCTGCGGATAGTAGCCTTTAAGTTTTTTGCGGGTGTCGTGTTGACACCCGCGTAACCTGAAAACACCTGGTCGCGGGTGTTTTCGCATTGAAGTGGAGAAGTAGCATGAAAATTGAAATCAGCGCAACAAAACGCAACGCGCAAGGAACGGGTGCGAGCCGCCGTCTGCGCAAGGCCGGTCGTGTACCTGGCATTGTGTACGGCAACAACGAGCCATTGATGATCGAACTGGATCACAACAACCTGTATCACTCACTGCGCAAGGAAGCGTTCCACGCCTCCATCATGACTCTGGATTGCGAAGGCAAAAAAGAGATGGTGCTGCTGCGTGACTTCCAGATGCACCCATTCCGCCAGCAAGTGTTGCACATCGACTTCGAGCGCGTACAAGCCGACAAGAAGATCCACATGAAAGTGCCGCTGCACTTCATCAATGCAGAAAATTCGCCTGGCGTGAAGACCGGCGGCGGTGTGGTAAGCCACGTGTTGAGCGAGCTGACCATTGCCTGCTTGCCAGCAAGCCTGCCGGAGTTTATCGAGGTGGATCTGGGCAATCTGGCATTGGGCCACCCTTTCCATGTTTCCGATGTGAAGCTGCCCAAGGGTCTGGAAATCGCCGGCCATCACCACGCTGCCGATGCAGTGGTGACGATCCAGGTTCCACGCGGTGCGATTGAAGCTGCTGCCACCGAAGCTGCCGCTGCTGCTGAAGCAGAAGCCAAGCCTGCAGCCGCTGCCAAGCCAGCTGCTGAAGCCAAGCCTGCAGCGAAGAAGTAAAACAGAAATAGCGTAGTTGTGAACATGGCCCGACATGCCTTCATTGAATGCATGTCGGGCTTTGTCATGTTATGAGCGAGATTAAACTGATAGTGGGCCTGGGCAATCCCGGGCGCGAATATGAAGCTACGCGCCACAACGCCGGATTCTGGTGGGTGGACGAGTTTGCGCGTGCGAACAATTTTGCCTTCAAGGCGGAGGGCAAGTTTCACGGTCTGGCTGCGCGCGGGACAGTGCACTCGCACGAGCTGTACCTGCTCAAGCCGCAAACCTTCATGAACGTCAGCGGTCGCGGAGTGGGGGCGCTGGCGCAGTTCTACAAGATTGCGCCGGAGCAGGTGCTGGTGGTGCATGACGAGCTGGATCTGCCGCCGGGCAGCGCGAAGCTGAAATTGGGCGGCGGCCATGGCGGGCATAACGGCCTCAAGGACATTATCGCCCACCTTGGCTCACGCGATTTCTGGCGCCTGCGCATAGGCATAGGCCACCCCGGAGACAGGGCGGAAGTAAGCAACTACGTGCTGAATGCCCCGCGCCGTGAAGAAATGGCACTGATCGAACAGGCCATGCAACGCGCACAGGATGTGGCGCACCTGATCGCCGAAGGCAAGCTGGAAGCAGCGATGTTGAAGCTGCACAGCGCAGCCTAAACACCTTCACCACAGAGGCACAGAGACACAGAGGAAAAACAAAATAACTTGCTGGGCATTTCGTGAATTCCAGGATGAATTGAATGTTTGGGTGTTTGTCTTTCTCTGTGCCTCTGTGTCTCTGTGGTGGATTTTGAATCTAAAGGAACAACCATGAGTTTGAAATGCGGAATCGTCGGTCTGCCCAACGTGGGCAAGTCCACCCTGTTTAATGCGCTGACCAAGGCGGGCATCGCGGCGGAGAACTATCCCTTCTGCACCATCGAGCCGAATGTCGGCATCGTGGAAGTGCCCGATCCGCGCATGGATGCACTGGCTGCGATCGTCAAGCCACAGAAGATGCAGCCGGCCATTGTCGAGTTTGTGGATATCGCCGGCCTGGTGGCGGGCGCGTCCAAGGGTGAAGGCCTTGGCAACCAGTTTCTCGCCAATATCCGCGAGACCGATGCGATAGTGAATGTCGTGCGCTGTTTCGATGATGAGAATGTGGTGCACGTGGCTGGCAAGGTTGACCCATTGTCCGACATCGAAGTCATCCTCACCGAGCTGGCGCTGGCCGACCTGGCCGTGGTGGAACGCACCCTGCAGCGCGACGGCAAGAAGGCCAAGTCGGGCGACAAGGATGCGCTGAAGCTGGTTACTGTGCTGGAAAAGCTGCTGCCGCACCTGAATGAAGGCAAGCCTGCGCGCACCATGAAATTGAGCGACGAAGAGAAGCTGGCGATCAAGCCGCTGTGCCTGCTCACCATCAAGCCTGCGATGTACGTGGGCAATGTGCTGGAAGACGGTTTCGAGAATAACCCGCACCTGGATCGCCTGCGCGAGCACGCGGCGAAAGAGGGCGCGCCAGTGGTTGCCCTGTGCGCCAAGATAGAGGCGGAGCTGGCGGATCTGGATGATGCGGACAAGAAGGAGTTTCTCGCCGACCTGGGCCTGGACGAGCCCGGTTTGAACCGTTTGATCCGCACCGGCTATGAATTGCTGGGACTGCAAACCTACTTCACGGCAGGTGTGAAGGAGGTGCGTGCCTGGACCATCCACAAGGGTGACACGGCACCGCAAGCCGCGGGGGTGATCCACACCGATTTTGAGCGCGGTTTCATCCGTGCACAGACCATCTCCTACGCCGACTTTATTGCCTGTGGCGGTGAGGCCGGCGCAAAGGAAAAGGGCAAGATGCGCGTCGAAGGCAAGGAATATGTGGTGCACGATGGTGACGTGATGAACTTCCTGTTCAATGTCTGATTTCGCCATTTAGCAATCAGGCTGCATTGCGCTAGAATGACGCGTCGCCCATCACTGGGTGGCGCGTTTTCATTTGGATAACTGAAGGAGCGGGAAGATGATCAAATCGAGCTGGTTGGGACTTGCCATGTTGCTGTATGCGGCACAGGGTTTTGCCGGGGAAGTGTCGGTGAGTGATGTATGGTCGCGTGCGACGGCACCCGGGCAGGATAGCGCAGTAGTTGGCCTGCGCATCACCAGCCAGAAGGAGGCGCGCATGGTTGCCCTGAGCAGCCCGGCTGCCGCCGAAGCGCAGATGCACAGCATGACGCATGAAAACGGCATGATGAAAATGCGCCAGCTCGATTCGCTAACCTTGCCGGCAAAACAGGAAGTTGTGCTGGGCGCCGGTGGCGATCATCTGATGCTGGTCAACCTGAAGAAGCCGCTCAAGGCGGGTGATGTGGTGCCGCTGACGCTGACAGTGCAGTTTGCCGACAAGAGCACCGAAAAGGTTGAAATCAAGGCCGTGGTGCAGCCGCTGACGCACGATCATCAGCACCATCACTAAAATTCTGCGTGGCTGAACATTTACGGACAGGAGGCGATATGTTGAACAAGCTGTTTGCTGTGCTGGTGGTGTTGCTGTGTGGCTCTGCGTGGGCCGGTGGCAATGATGTCATGGTGGATAAGGCGCGGATAGGCGAAAGCGTACCCGGCCAGACTTCGGCAACCCTGGAGTTGAACATCAGCACGGTAAAGCCCGCTACCCTGTTGTCAGTGAGCAGCCCGGCTGCAAAGGAAGTGGAGATACACAGCATGGTGTTGCATCAGGGCAAGATGATGGTGCGTGTGGTGGATAGACTGGCCATGCCTGGACATCGCACCATCACGTTTGGCTCGCACCAGCTGTTCCTGATGATGGCGGGGCTCAAGCAGCAGTTGAATGTGGGCGACAAGGTGCCTGTTACGCTGGTGGTCGAATATGACGACAAGCGCAAGCAGACCATAGAGGTTAGCGCCGATGTGAAGAAAATGTCCCTGAGCTACAAGCACTATGGTCCAAACGAGGTGCATGACCACCGCTAGGCGTAAACCCGAGTAATTTGCTGATATACGGGCGGCCTTGAGCCGCCCGTTGCTATTGGACTGCAGTTATGGCGGCAATTCCAGATATTGTTATTTCAGAGATGCTCCCCAACTAAATAGCAGGAGCGGTTGTGCTCCAGCGTGTCAATACTAGAGGAGGCTGTCATGGCAGATATAACTCGTTTTAAACCCGTGGATGATGTGTTTGACGATATGTTTCGTGGCTTTTTCATGCGTCCGGTGCGCTTCGAGGGGCAACCCGAGATGAAAATCAAGATGGACGTCAAGGAAGATGACAAGAATTACACCGTACACGCCGAAATCCCTGGCGTAAAGAAGGAAGATATACACGTCACCATAGAGGGCAGCCAGGTTTCCATCAGTGCGGAAGTGAGAAATCTGAAGGAAGAGAAGAAAGATGACAAGGTGCTGCGCAGTGAGCGTTATTACGGCAAGGTGTCGCGTTCGTTCAGTCTGGAGCAGGATGTGGATGAGGCTACTGCCCAAGCCAAGTATACCGATGGCGTGCTGGAACTGGTGCTGCCCAAGAGGGCGGGCGGGCGGTCCAGAAAGCTGAACATTATGTAAGCGCAGACTACGCGTGAGTTATAGGCAAAATGGGCGGCTTGATGCCGCCCGTTTTGTTTTGCTGCTGCCAGAATGGCCCGCTTATGGGGTAAAATGCGCCCAAGTTTTTAAAGGATATCCAGATGACACTTTCCGCCGCCACCGCCGCACAAAAAGCCCATACCCTGTCCGAGGCGCTGCCGTATATTCAGCGCTTTTTCGACAAGACCATCGTGATCAAATACGGCGGCAACGCGATGACCGACCCCAAGCTGCAGGAAGGCTTTGCGCGCGATGTGGTGCTGCTCAAGCTGGTGGGCATGAACCCGGTGGTGGTGCATGGCGGCGGCCCGCAGATCAACGATCTGCTCAAGCGCGTGGGCAAGGCCGGCGAATTCGTGCAGGGCATGCGCGTGACCGACGAAGAGACCATGGATGTGGTCGAGATGGTGCTGGGCAAGGTCAACAAGGACATCGTCAACCTGATCAACCGTTACGGCGGCAAGGCGGTGGGGCTGACCGGGCAGGATGGCGCGTTTATCCGCGCCCACAAGCTGATGCTGGAAAGCAGCGAGGAACCCGGCAAGATGCTGGACATCGGCCTGGTGGGCGAGATCAGCTCCATTGATCCCTCGATTATTTCCTTCCTCGACTCCGGCGATTTTATTCCGGTGATCGCACCCATCGGCGTGGGCCCGGACGCGGATGCGGAAACGCTGAACATCAATGCCGACGTGGTTGCCGGCAAGCTGGCGGAAGTGCTCAAGGCGGAGAAGCTGGTGCTGCTCACCAACACGCCCGGCGTGCTGGACAAGAACGGCAAGCTGCTCACCGGGCTCACTCCCAAAGACATCGACGCGCTGGTGGCGGATGGCACGCTGTCCGGCGGCATGCTGCCCAAGATAGGCTCCGCGCTGGATGCGGCGCGCAGCGGGGTAAAGGCGGTGCACATCATCGACGGCCGCGTGGAGCATGCGCTGCTGCTGGAAATTTTGACCGATGAGGGTGTGGGGACGCTGATCAAGAGCAAATAACTTGTCCGCAGATTACACAGATGGACGCAGATTCAAGGCAATACCGAGATGAAACGCGCCAGGCACGATCGTCTTTCAGCCACTGGCTCGGGAATCCCTGAGGTTAATCTGAGCAATCTGCGTAATCTGCGGACAAAAACAAAATGAATCGTGTGTGGATTTTTGATCTGGATAACACGCTGCATAACGCAACGCCGCACATTTTTCCGCACATCAACCGCAGCATGACGGCGTATCTGCAGCAACATCTGCAACTGGATGAACAGGCCGCGAATGCCTTGCGCATGGATTACTGGCAGCGTTACGGCGCCACCCTGAGCGGCATGGTGCGCCACCATGCCACCAATCCGGATCATTTTTTGTGGCACACGCACCAGTTCCCCGAATTGCCGCAGATGGTGCTGCGTGAGCCGCATCTGCGCCAGGTGTTGCAGCGCCTGCCGGGGAAGAAGCTGGTGTTTTCCAATGCGCCGCAGCACTATGCGCGCGATGTGTTGAAGCTGCTGGGGGTGGATGATTTGTTTGAGGACCTGTTTGCCATCGAACATGCGCGTTACCGCCCCAAGCCACAGATGGCTGGCTTTGTGCGGCTGCTGAAGAAACACCGCCTGAATCCGGCGCAATGCGTGATGGTGGAAGACAGCGCGGAGAACCTGCAAACGGCCAAGCGCCTGGGCATGAAAACCGTGTGGGTGAGTGCAACCTCGCGCCAGCCGGCCTATGTGGATGTGAAGATTCAAAACGTGATGCAATTACCGCGCATGCTGCGCTTGATTTGAAAGGGAGAGAGATGGCTGCTGCTAAACCGGGTGAACGCAAGCTGCAGATTCTGCAGGCCGTGGCACAAATGCTGGAGCAACCCAAGGGCGAAAAAATTACCACCGCCGCGCTGGCCGCCAGGCTGGAAATCTCCGAGGCCGCGCTGTACCGGCACTTTGCCAGCAAGGCACAGATGTTCGAGGGCTTGATCGAATTTATCGAGCAAACCATTTTCGGGCTGGTGAATAAAATCACCAGCGAGGAAACTGCCGGCCTGAAACAGGTTGAAGGCGTAGTTGCGCTGCTGCTCGGCTTTGCCCAGAAAAATCGCGGCATGACGCGCGTGCTGATCGGCGATGCGCTGGTGAATGAGGACGAACACCTGCAGCAGCGCATCAACCAGTTTCTGGACCGCATCGAAACACGCTCAAGCAATCCTTGCGCATCGCAGCCACCCAGGGCGAACTGGATAGCAACGTGGATGCGAGCGCGCATGCCAACCTGCTGGTGTGCTACGTGGTGGGGCGCTGGCAACAATTCGGCAAGAGCGGCTTCACGCGCGACCCGATGGCGCAATGGCCGCAGCAGTGGGCGATACTGGCGCATAAATAAATCTGCAAAAAAGCTTTATCCGCAGATTACATAGATTATGCAGATATTCAGGGTTGGGTGTAATGGGTGTTAATCGGGGTAATCTATTTAATCTGCGGATAACTGGTTTTGATGAAATAACCGGAGCAAAAACATGATCCTGATTCTCACTTCCAACACCGATCCGCAGAGCGCGGATTACCTGCAGCTGATGGCCCATCTTGCCGGCCTCGACGGCATCAAGACGCGCGTGCATGTAGAGCGTGGCGCTGAGCAGACGCTGACCGAGATTTACCTGATCGGCAACACCAAGGCGCTGGACCTCGGGGATATGCAAAGTCTGCCCTGCGTGGAGCGCGTGGTGCGTGTGTCCGAGGAGTATCGTATCCTCGGGCGGCACAAGGATGATCCGCGTCCCGCGCACTTTGAATACAACGGGGTGAAATTCAGCCAAGATACACTCAATGTGTTTGCCGGGCTGTGTGCGGTGGACAATCCGGAGCATGTGGAGCTGATGCTCAAGGCGCTCAAGGAAAACGGTCAGGTGTGCACACGCATGGGCGCCTACAAGCCGCGCACCAGCCCGTATGCCTTCCAGGGGCACGGCAAGAACTGCCTGCCCTATGTGTTTGAGCTGGCCGGAAAATACGGCATCAAGGTGATCGCCATGGAGATCACCCACGAGTCGCATCTGCATGAGATTCGCGCAGCACTGCAGCAGACCGGCAACCCAACCGGCGTGATGCTGCAGATCGGCACGCGCAACACGCAGAATTTCGAGCTGCTCAAGATCGTCGGACGCCAGCAGGAGTTCCCCGTGCTGCTCAAGCGCGGCTTCGGCATCACCCTGGATGAATCGCTCAATGCAGCCGAGTACCTGGCCAGCGAGGGCAATCGCAACGTGGTGTTCGGCCTGCGCGGCATGAAAACCAACATGGGCGATCCGCACCGCAACCTGGTGGATTTCGCCCACGTGCCGGTGGTGAAGCGCCTGACGCGCATGCCGGTGTGCATAGACCCGTCACACTCCGCGGGTACCCGCGCAGCAGGGCCGGACGGCATCCAGGACATCATGCACGTCACCGCCCAGGGCGTGATTGCCGGCGCCAACATGATACTGGTCGATTTTCATCCGGCCCCGGTCAAGGCACTGGTCGATGGGCCGCAGGCATTGCTGTTGAAGGAGTTGCCGCAGTTTCTGGAGGACGTGCAGATTGCGCGCGAGGCTTATCTCAAGCGGCTGGCGTTGCAGCAGCGCTATCAGAATGTGTAATGCCTGAACAGCACTGGCTGTGCTAGCTGAATGAAAAAGGGGCGCTTGATACAAGCGCCCCTTTTCACTTCAACAGATGTCGTCGCAACAGCTTCTAGAAACGGAATCCCAGCTTTGCTGTGTAAGACTGCGCGCCACCGGTCTTGTCGGCTTCCAGTGCAAAATTGACCAGCCCCAGATTCAGATTGGCACCCACGAACACCTTGCCCAGCGAGAAACTCTCATCGGCCAGGCCGACATTAGTCTTGCTGTTGACCCACACCTGCCCGACACCCGCGTAAGGAGTGAACATGGCAAAGCCCTTGGAGATGGAAATATCCAGCGCCTTGGTGCTGAAGTTCAATTGGTCCACGCCGCTCAGGCTGGACATCGAGCCGCGAATGGCCACGGCCGGCAGGGCAATGCCGCCTTCCATCAGCGCATAGCGCAACTCGGCGCCAACCACGCGCACATTAGTGGTGGGAACAACAGCAACCGAGGCGGCAACGTCTATGCCGAAAGGCAGGCCCTTGGCCAGATGCAGCTTGGGCACGTACAGTGTGGTTACCGGAGTGCTTCCGCCGGTGGCCTTGGAAAGGGCGGCCGAGCTCTTGCTGATGTCGGTGGCCGTGACTTCCACGCCCATGTCAAAACCGGTAACGCCCAGCGGCTCGGCCGACATAACGGATTTGTAGCTGAGGGCGGCACCCAAGTCTTCGGACAAATCGCGGAACTCGCTCTGGTTGAGCAGGTTCAGTGTGGAGATGTCGGCGGCAAATGCGGCCGGGGTAAAGCATGCGGCAGCAAAGAACAGCGGGAGCAGTTTTTTCATGGTGTACCTCGTTTCCTTTCGGTTGGTTTAACCGGGGTGGCAGCTATGGTTAGTCTTCCCCGGCTAAAGTGCATGATTGCAGGCGCGCACGCACAAGTACGGCGGCTGCGCGGCAGGCAGTAGAGCTCATGGCGATTATTCTTGTCAAGTTGACGGCATCATGGCTCTTGCAAAGCGGGGCTAAGCTTGAGTTGCGATTATGCGCAGCCGTACTTATACTTCGTGCCGGTTTCTGCACCAGCTTTCGTGACAGTGTTCCCGTATCAAACCATTAAAAACTCATAAAACCTTAGAGGAGATAAACATGAAGAAATTAGTTATTGCCGCCATCGCATCCCTGTTTGCCGCAAACATGGCGTTTGCCGATTCCGGCTGCGCAGCCCAGGCTGCGGAGAAGAAGCTGGCTGGCGCTGCCAAGAACAGCTTTATGACCAAGTGCGAAAAGGATGCGGTAGCCGCAGCTCCTGCCTCTGACTGCGCAGCCAAGGCTGCCGAGAAGAAACTGGCCGGTGCCGCCAAGAACAGCTTCATGACCAAGTGCGAAAAGGATGCCGCTCCTGCTGCTGCCGCTGCGCCTAGCTGCGAAGCCCAGGCTGCGGAGAAGAAGCTGGCTGGCGCTGCCAAGAACAGCTTCATCAAGAAGTGCTCGGGTGGTGCTGCTGCCAAGTAAGCTTGCCTGAAGCTGAACAGAAGGGGCTGGCGTTTGCCAGCCTTTTTTATGCCTATTTAATTAGTGGGTTTTTACATAACGCTAATGACAAATTTATTTTGCTGTTCAAACCCCTCCCAATCTCCCCTTGACAGGGGAGGAGCTGCTCTGTTCTCCCCCTGTCAAGGGGGAGCTAGAGGGGGTTTAATGCCTTTTCAGCACAAGCGATACAAGTGCGATTTGGCATGGCAGTGTCGATTGGCCTACGGTGTATAATCCGGCCTTCTTGTTTGCCGCCCAATTTAATGCGGCATCCCCCTGATATAGAACACATGATCAAAAAACTGTTTAAACGCGTCCTTTCCCTGGGCCGCTCCAAAAAAACCAAAACCGCAGGATCGTGCGAGGTCATTCCCTATAAGGTGCACGGAGTACATCGCGAAGGCATCAGCTTTGCCGCGCGCCGCGTGACGGACGGCCTGCAGGCCGCTGGCTTCCAGGCTTATGTGGTGGGCGGCGCGGTGCGCGACCTGCTGCTCAAGCGCGAGCCCAAGGATTTTGACGTGGCCACCAATGCCACGCCGGAAGATGTGCGCCGCGTGTTCCGCCGGGCGCGCATTATCGGTCGCCGCTTCCGCCTGGTGCATGTGATGTTTGGTGACGAAACGGTGGAGGTCTCCACTTTCCGCCGCATGATAGACGCGGTGGATGCGCAAACCGATGACCATGGGCGTTTGCTGCGTGACAATGAGTTCGGCGACCAGGGGCAGGATGCCGCGCGCCGCGACTTCACCGCCAATGCGCTGTTCTTCGATCCCAGCACGCAGGAAATCTTCGACTTCCATCACGGCTATGCCGACATCCGCGCCAACTTGTTGCGCATGATAGGCGACCCGGCCACGCGTTACCGTGAAGACCCGGTGCGCATGCTGCGCGCGGTGCGTCTCTCGGCCAAGCTGGGAATGAAGCTGGAAGCCGCCACCGCCGAGCCGATCTTCAGCATGAAGGGCTTGCTGGGCAATGTTCCGGAAGCGCGCCTGCTTGACGAGATGCTCAAGCTGCTGATGTCCGGCCACGCGGTGGAGTGCATCAAGAAGCTGCGCTCCATGCATCTGCACCACGGCCTGCTGCCCATGCTGGACGTGATACTGGAGCAGCCCATGGGCGAGAAGTTCGTCATGTCGGCGCTGGCCAATACCGACCAGCGCCTGCGCGAGGACAAGCCCGCATCGCCCGCCTTCCTGTTTGCCGCACTGTTGTGGCACGAGGTGCTGGCAGCCTGGAATGCCCATCTGGATGCGGGTAAGCCGGCAATTCAGTCGCTGCATTTTGCCATGGACGAGGTGCTGCAGAAGCAGCGCGCGCACATGGCGATACCGCACCGCCACGATGCCATCATGAAGGAAATCTGGCTGCTGCAGCCGCGCTTCGAGCACCGCTCCGGCCACCGCCCTTTGCGCCTGCTCGAATTGCCGCGCTTCCGTGCGGCTTACGATTTCCTGTTGCTGCGCTGCCACAGCGGCGAGGCGGACATGGAGCTGGCCGACTGGTGGACCGAGTTCCAGGAAGCCAGCGATGAGCGCCGCGAAGAAATGCTGGTACCGGACAAGGGCCCGAAAAAGCGCCGCCGCCGCAAAAAACCTGGCGCAAAAACTGACGCGGCAATGCCGGTGGAGTGATGAGTCACAGCGCTTTTATCGGGCTGGGCAGCAATATGGCCGACCCCGCTGCGCAGCTGGTGAGCGCCATGAATGCCATCGACCGGCTGCCGCAAACGCGCGTGCTGGCGCGCTCGGGCTTGTATCGCAGTGCGCCGATAGGCTTTCTGGAGCAAGCGGATTTTATCAATGCAGTGGTCAGGATTGAAACTTCACTCAGCCCGCATGAGCTGCTGCAGGCCTTGCTGGCGCTGGAGCAGCTGCAGGGACGCACGCGCGAATTCCAGAATGCGCCGCGCACGCTGGACCTGGATGTGTTGCTGTATGACGACCTGCAGCATCACGAACACGGCCTGACCGTGCCGCACCCGCAGATGCACAAGCGCGCCTTCGTGCTGCAGCCGCTGCTGGAGATCGCACCGGACTGCGTGATTCCCGGCGTGGGCACTGTGCGTCAGGCCATGCAGCATTGTGCCGATCAGCAGCTGCAACGTTTGCACTAAGAGTACACAGATGGCATTGGAAAAATATCGCTACATTGTGGTGGAAGGTCCGATAGGCGCGGGCAAGACCAGCCTGGCGCGGCGCCTGGCCGGGCATCTCGGCGCCGAGACTCTGCTGGAGAAGCCGCAGGACAACCCCTTCCTGGAGCGCTTCTACCTGGACCCGCGCCGCAACGCCCTGCCCACGCAATTGTTTTTCCTGTTCCAGCGCATCGAGGAAGTGCGCGAGCTGGCGCAGATGAACCTGTTCAACAGCCGCACCGTCTCCGACTACCTGTTTGAAAAAGACGCCCTGTTTGCGCGCCTCAACCTCAGTGATGACGAGTACAAGCTATACCAGAATATTTACCAGAGCCTGTCGCCGCAGGCGCCGGCTCCCGATCTGGTGATCTACCTGCAGGCCCATGCCGATACCCTGCTGGAGCGTGTGCGCCGCCGCGGCCACAGCTACGAGCGTTCCATCACCGATGACTACCTGGCGCGGCTGGGCAACAGTTACGGCGAGTTTTTCCACCACTATGAGAGTGCGCCGGTGCTGGTGGTGAACAGCGAGCACATGAATTTCGTGGATAATGCGGATGACTTCAACCTGCTGCTCGAACGCATAGAGGGCATGCGCGGGCAGAGAGAATTTTTCAGCATGGGAGCATGATGATGAGGACAACACTGACCACCTTGCGGGCCATGTACGACAAGGGCGAAAAAATCGCCATGCTCACCTGTTACGACGCCAGCTTTGCCGCGCTGCTCGAAGCCGCAGGCGTGGATGTGCTGCTGGTGGGGGATTCACTCGGCATGGTGCTGCAGGGCCACGAGACCACCCTGCCGGTGACGCTGGGCGACATGGCTTACCACACGGCCTGCGTGGCACGCGGGGCAAAGCAGGCCTTCGTGATTGCCGACATGCCCTTTGGCACCTTTCAGGTCAGCCCGGAAAAAACCTTTGAACATGCGGCACAGTTGATGGCGGCCGGCGCGCAGATGGTCAAGCTCGAAGGCGGTGCGGCCATGGCTGAAACCATCGCCTTCCTCACCCGGCGCGGCATTCCCGTGTGCGGCCACATCGGCCTGACACCGCAGTCGGTGCACCAGCTTGGCGGCTACCGCGTGCAGGGCAAAAATAGGACGGATGCGCAACACCTGCTGGAAGAGGCGCGCGTAGTGGAAGAGGCCGGCGCCGGCATGATGGTGCTGGAAGCCATGCCCGCATTGCTGGCAGCCGAAATCACCGCGCAGATGAGCATTCCCGCGATAGGCATAGGTGCAGGGGCCAGCTGCTCCGGCCAGGTGCTGGTGCTGCACGACATGCTGGGCATTTACCCGGGCAAGAAGGCTCGCTTTGTGAAGGACTACATGAAAGGCGCCGGATCCATTGCCGATGCGGTGAAGAGCTATGTGCGCGAGGTGAAGGCGGGCGCTTTCCCCGGCGCGGAACACAGCTTCTAAGGTTTCCCTCTCCCCAGCCCCTCTCCCGCAGGCGGGAGAGGGGTAGGGGAGAGGGCTGAGGAATAAATATGCAGGTGATACATACCGTCTCTGAACTACGCCAGCGCCTGAGCACCGAGGCCAGCGTTGCCTTCGTCCCCACCATGGGCAACCTGCACGCAGGCCATCTCGACCTGGTGCGCATCGCGCGCCAGCATGCCTCCTGTGTTGTGGTGAGCATCTTCGTCAACCCCCTGCAGTTCGGCGCCAACGAGGATTTTGGCAAGTATCCGCGCACGCTGCAGGCCGATTGCGACAAGCTGGCTGCCACGGGCGAGGTCATCGTATTTGCACCGGGCGAGGCCGACATGTACCCGCAGCCGCAACAGATCACGGTGGAGCCGCCGCCGATTGCGCAGGAGCTGTGCGGCGCCTTCCGCCCCGGCCACTTCCGCGGCGTGGCCACGGTGGTGCTCAAGCTGTTCAACATGGTGCAGCCGCAGGTGGCGGTGTTTGGCAAGAAGGATTACCAGCAGTTGCACGTGGTGCGCCAGATGACGGCACAGCTCAATTTGGCGCTGGAAATTGTCGGTGCCGAGACCCTGCGCGCCGCCGATGGCCTGGCTTTGAGCTCGCGCAACCAGTATTTGAGCGCTGCCGAGCGAACCGAAGCGGTATTTCTGTATCAAACACTGACAAATATGCGCAAAAGCCTGCAAAATGGGCCGCAAGATTATGCAAAACTGGAGCATGACGCGGTTGTTGCGCTGTCTGCGCGCGGCTGGCAGGTCGATTATGTGGCCATCCGCGCACAATCCAGCCTGGCCGTGCCAGTGCCGGGAGAGCGCGAACTGGTGGTGCTGGCGGCCGCCCGGCTGGGGGCGACCCGATTGATCGACAATCTTGAGGTTTGTCTTTAAGCCACAAGGCTTTATAATGCGCGCCCGGATTTGATTCGCCCCCCGTTTTGGAGGTTAACCATGCAACGAACCATGCTACAAGCCAAATTGCACCGCGTGCGTGTAACGCAATCGGAATTGCATTACGAGGGCTCGTGCGCGATTGATGATGATTTGCTGGATGCCGCCGACATACGCGAATACCAGCAGATCGACATCTACAACGTCACCAATGGCGAACGCTTCACCACCTACGCCATTCGTGCGCAACGCGGCTCGCGCACCATCTCGGTCAACGGCGCAGCCGCGCACAAGGCCAACCCCGGCGACATCCTGATCATTGCCGCCTACGCCAGCTACACTGAACTGGAACTGCACAAGTTTCATCCGCGTTTGGTGTATGTGGACGAGCACAACAATATCATCGCCCAGCGCGACCAGATACCGGTGCAGGCGGCCTGAATTTCAGGTTGCTGGGCTTCAGGTTGCCGGCAGTAAAATAAAAAAAGGCGCTAACGTTAGCGCCTTTTTTCATTTGTGGTGAAGAGTTACATATCGGGACTGACCGGCTCGTTGGCAAATGAGGCTGCACGTTTCTTGTCTATGCCGAGGATGTTGTGGGTAAGCGTCAGCTCACCGTCGACAAAGTCCTTGTTCAGGCGGAACTCGACCACGCGATACCAGGTTTCCTTGGGCCCTATGGTGTAGGAGTGGTTGATGCACAGGCATTTGAACTTGAAGCCCAGCGCGTCATCCTCGGGGTGCACCATGTGGGGAGTGGCAAAGAAGTACAGCGGCTGGTCTATCGGGTTCTTCACCACCAGCACAAAGCGTTTGCTTTGCCCGGGCAAGATTTTAAACGACGACCCCGGAATGAGTTTCTTTACCGGCGCATCAGCGAGGCTGGGCACCGATTTCATTTGCCACAGGGCAGGCTGGCCTTTCACTTCGTAAATCGATACCGGGCTGGCGAAATCCTTGTACAGCCACTTTACGTTGATCTTGACGCTTGCATCGGCCCAGGCCGAAGCTGCAAAGAGCGCAAATATCAGGGCATAAAAAATTCGTTTCATGATTGGAGTGTCTCCTTCAACGGCTTGTTTAAATCCGCTGTGCCAGCACGCCGGCCTTGCCCGTGTAGGTTTCCGGCGTCAGCTGGTACAGGCGCTGCTTTTCCTGCTCGGGAATGTCCAGTGTCTGGATAAAGGCGCGCAGGCTGTCGCGGTTGATGCCGCCCTTACCGCGGGTCAGGTCTTTCAGTTTGTCGTAGGCGTTTTCGATGTTGTAACGGCGCATCACGGTCTGGATCGGTTCGGCCAGCACTTCCCAGCTGTTGTTGAGGTCGTCGGCCAGGCGTTGCGGGTTGGCTTCCAGCTTGTTCAGGCCCTTCAGGCACGACTCGTAGGCGAGCAGGGTATAGCCCAGCGCCACGCCCATGTTGCGCAGCACGGTGGAGTCGGTGAGGTCGCGCTGCCAGCGTGATACAGGCAGTTTTTCCGAGAGGTGGCGCAGCAGGGCATTGGCCAGGCCGAGGTTGCCTTCGGAGTTTTCGAAGTCGATCGGGTTTACCTTGTGCGGCATGGTGGAAGAACCCACTTCGCCGGCCACTACCTTCTGCTTGAAATAGCCCATCGAGATATAACCCCAGATGTCGCGGTTGAGGTCGATGAGGATGGTATTGGCGCGGGCAAAGGCGTCAAACAGCTCGGCCATGTAATCGTGCGGCTCGATCTGGATGGTGTAGGGATTGAAGGTGATGCCGCGCGCTTCCACAAAACGGTGCGCAAAATCTTCCCAGTCCACATTGGGGTAGGCGGCGAGGTGGGCGTTGTAGTTGCCCACCGCGCCGTTGATCTTGCCCATGATGGCAACCTCGGCCACGCGCTTGCGCGCGCCTTCCAGCCTGTGCACCACGTTGGCCATTTCCTTGCCCAGCGTGCTCGGTGTGGCGGTCTGGCCGTGGGTGCGGCACAGCATGGGCAGGTCGGCGTGGGCATGGGCCAGGCTGCGCAGGCGGTTGATCAGCACATCCAGCGCGGGCAGCATGACCTCGCTGCGCGCATTCAGCAGCATCAGGGCGTGGGAGAGGTTGTTGATGTCTTCCGAGGTGCAGGCGAAGTGGATGAATTCCAGCTTGCTGGCAGTTTCTGCATGGCCCGCGAGTTTTTCGCGCAGCCAGTATTCAATGGCCTTTACGTCATGGTTGGTGCGGCGCTCGATGGCCTTGATCTGTTCGGCGTCGGATTCGCTGAAGTCGCTGGCCAGCTTGTCCAGCAGGGCCAGCATGGCGGGCGAGAACGGTGGAACTTCGGCAATGCCCATTTCATTGCTCAGGGCCTTGAGCCATTCGATTTCGATCAGCACGCGGTAGCGGATCAGCCCGTATTCGCTGAAATGGCTGCGCAGCGCGGTAACCTTGCCTTGATAGCGGCCGTCGAGAGGGGAAAGGGCGGTGAGGGCGGAAAGAGTCATAGTGTGTCAGGGCTGAAAATTGTGCAGACAGCATTTTACCTGTGTGAGTCAGGCAACGCTGGAAATTTCTCTGAGGGGATGCAAGGTCAGGTGATAATCCCGCCGCCCAGGCACACCTCACCGTCATAAGCCACCACCGATTGCCCCGGCGTGACCGCCCACTGCGCTTCCTGAAATGCAAAGCGGGTATTGCCGTCGGGCAACATGCTGATGTGGCAGGGCGCATCTTTCTGGCGATAGCGCGTCTTGGCGGCATAGTCGCGGCTGGTATCGGGTGCATGGCCGCTGATCCAGTGCATTTCCAGGGCGCTGAGTTCAGTTTTAAGCAGGCTGGGGTGGTCGTGGCCCTGCACCACGATCAGGTGATTTTTTGCCATGTCCTTGCCTGCCACAAACCAGGGTTCGCCGGAGCCATCCTTGCCGCCGCCTATGCCCAGGCCCTGACGCTGGCCTATGGTGTAGAACGACAGCCCCTGGTGTTTGCCGACCTTCTTGCCCTCGGGCGTAAGCATGTCGCCGGGCTGGGTCGGCAGATAGCGGTTGAGAAATTCGCGGAATGGGCGCTCGCCGATAAAGCAGATGCCGGTGCTGTCCTTCTTGGCGAAATTGGACAGCTGGTGCTGGCGCGCGATGTCGCGCACCTGTGTCTTTAACAGGCTGCCCAGCGGGAACATGGCCTTGGACAGCTGTGCCTGATTCAGGCGGTGCAGAAAATAGCTCTGGTCCTTGCTCTCATCACCCGCCTTGAGCAGCTGAAACAGCCCGTCCTGCTCGCGCACCTTGGCATAATGGCCCATGGCGATGGCATCCGCACCCAGGCGCATGGCATGGTCGAGAAAAGCCTTGAACTTGATTTCCGAGTTGCACAGGATGTCCGGGTTGGGCGTGCGTCCTGCTTGGTATTCGCGCAGGAAATAGCTGAATACGCGATCTTTGTATTCCTGGGCAAAGTTCACCGCTTCCAGCGGGATGCCTATGGTGTCGGCTACCGAGGCGGCATCAATCAGATCCTGGCGCGAGGAGCAATACTCGTCAGTATCGTCATCTTCCCAGTTCTTCATGAACAGGCCGATCACCTCGTAGCCCTGTTGCTTGAGCAGCAAAGCCGAGACGGCGGAATCCACTCCGCCCGACATGCCGACGACTACTCGTTTTCTAGTCATAATGGGTAATCAGTTCCAGCGGGTAGCGTTTGCCAGCCAGGTAATCTTCCATGCAGCGCAGGATCAGCGGGCTGCGGTGACGTGATGCTGTGGCGCGTATTTCGTCCGGTGTCATCCACACCGCGCGCACGATGCCTTCGTCCAGCGGGCGCTCGGCGTGGTGCGCCAGCAGCTTGCCGGTAAAGGCAAAGCGCAGATAGGTGGTGTCTGAGGCGGGTGCGTGCCAGCGATAGATGCCGAGCAGATGCTGCGGCTGGAAGTCGTAGGCAGATTCCTCCAGGGTTTCACGCACCACCGCGGCCAGCAGTGATTCATGCGCCTCCAGATGACCGGCTGGCTGGTTGAACAGCAGGCCTTGCGAGGTATGTTCCTCCACCAGCAGAAATTTGCCATCCTGCTCGATGACGGCGGCGACAGTGACATTGGGTTTCCAGATCATGGGGTGATGCTCAAAATTGATATCTGGCTATGTTAACGCCTGATTGCAGGAATACGGAAATTTGTTCGTTAATGCGCGCCTGACGGGCGCTTCGGGCATAAAAAAAGCAGGGTTGCCCCTGCCTTTTTGGGTAATACGCTTATTACTTGGCTGCGTCGGCTTTTTCAGCTTTCTTGGCTTTTTTAGCTTTCTTTGCCTTGGTAGCTTTTTTTGCTTTCTTGGCTGGCTTGGCAGTTTCTGCCTTGGCAGGAGCAGCCATGGCTGCAGGAGCAGCGGCAGGAGCGGCAGCGTCAGCAGCAACAGCAGAGAAAGAAACCAAAGCGAATACAGCAGCGATCAGTGTAGAAATCAGTTTCATTTAAAGCTCCAATTCTAGTAGGTTAATAAACGTTTACGACACTACTGGGTGTCGCAGCCATTAACGCCGTCAATTTGGATTGCGTTGACATGAAACTGAATTATTTGTTTGGTGCCGGGAGGGGGAATCGAACCCCCATGAAGTTGCCCTCGCTGGATTTTGAGTCCAGTGCGTCTACCAATTCCGCCATCCCGGCAATGCGTGCATCCTGAAACCTAAGGCTGGATTTTGACTACGGCCGCTGGTCACAAGTGACCAGCTTAACGTTCACTGCGCTCACGTTAGCCTGCGCCGCAATGTCTCGCAAGCGAGCCATTGTGAGTCCAGTGCGTCTACCAATTCCGCCATCCCGGCCAAATCCGAACGAACGTCCAGATCAGGAAGGCGCGAATTATCCACGAAATGCCCCCCTTCATCAAGTTACAATGCGCGCTTTTGCCGGACACACACAATTCACGACATGCGCACCGACGAATTCATCTTTGAACTGCCGGAACGGTTGATCGCACAGCACCCGCCCACGCGGCGCGGCGCCAGCCGTTTGTTGTATATGGGCAAGCAGGGTTGCGAGCATCGCATGTTTGCCGACCTGCCTGCTTTGTTGCGTGAAAATGACCTGCTGGTACTAAATGACACTCGTGTGCTGAAGGCGCGATTGTTTGGCAGCAAGGAAACCGGCGGCAATATTGAAGTCATGGTCGAGCGCGTGCTGAATGATCACGAGGTGCTGGCGCAGGTGCGCGCCAGTAAATCGCCCAAACCGAAAAGCCGCTTATTGCTGTCAGGCGTGTTGCCGGTGACTGTGCTGGGGCGTGCGGGCGAATTCTTTCATTTGCGCTTTGAAGGCGGGCAGGATGTGGGCAGCCTGCTGGAGCAATATGGCAGCCTGCCCCTGCCGCCCTATATTACCCACGCCGCCGATGCAGAGGACGAGACGCGCTACCAGACCGTGTTTGCGCGTGAACCGGGTGCCGTGGCCGCACCTACTGCCGGCCTGCATTTCGATGAAGCCATGCTGGCCACGTTGCAACTTCGGGGGGTGAAAGCTGCCTACGTGACCCTGCATGTAGGGGCGGGAACATTTCAGCCGGTGCGCGCGGAGCTGGTGGCCGACCACACCATGCACAGCGAGCGTTACGAAATTCCACAGGCGACGCTGGATGCCATCGCCGACACCAGGTCGCGCGGTGGCCGTGTGGTCGCAGTGGGCACCACCAGCCTGCGCGCCCTGGAAAGTGCGGCGGCGAATGGCGAGCTGCGCGCCGGTGCTGGCGAGACCAGCATCTTCATTACGCCGGGTTATCAGTTCCGCGTGGTGGATGTGCTGCTGACCAATTTCCATTTGCCCAAGTCTACGTTGCTGATGCTGGTGTGCGCGTTTGGCGGCAAAGACAGGATGCTGGCGGCCTACAGGGCAGCGGTGGAGCATGAATACCGCTTCTTCAGCTACGGCGACGCCATGCTGATCGAGCGGGCATGATGCCGGGGGAAGTCTGGTCTTGGTATTATCCGCATAGCTGTTAGCATTACGCTGAAACATTCGGGAGATAACACATGGCACCTTACATTTACTGGTTTTTGCTGGCGTTGATATTGGTGGGGCTGGAGATGGCAACCGGGACGTTTTATTTGCTGATGCTGGCCATTGCCATGGCGGTGGGCGGCTTGGCAGCCTTGTTCTACGTGGGCCTGCCCTGGCAGTTTGCGCTCAGCGCGCTGGCGGTGGTGGTAGGCACTGTCATGTTGCGGCGCTGGAAAGGCGGGCAGGGCCGGGGTGCGGCGGACAACAATCTGGATGCGGGCCAGCCTGTGAAAGTGCTGAGCTGGCGCAATGACGGCGGGGCGCGCGTGTTTTACCGCGGGGCTGAATGGGATGCCGAGCTGGAAACTGCCGACACTCCCCGTGATGCAACCCTATACATCAAGGCCATGCGCGGCTCCACGGTCATTCTTACTTCCCACAAACCGCAACATTAACCCGGAGGCTTTATGCAAATCGCACTGCTGGTTCTAATCGCCGCTATTATTTTTGCCATCAAGGCACTCAAGGTGGTGCCGCAACAAAACTCCTGGGTGGTCGAACGCCTGGGGCGCTTTCATGCCGCATTGTCGCCGGGGCTGAATATCGTCATTCCCTTCATCGATCGGGTTGCCTATAAGCACCTGCTCAAGGAGGTGCCGCTGGACGTGCCCAGTCAAATATGCATCACCAAGGACAATACGCAATTGCAGGTCGATGGTATTTTGTATTTTCAGGTGACCGACCCGCAACTCGCTTCCTATGGCACCAGCAATTACATCATGGCGATTACCCAGCTGGCGCAGACCACCTTGCGCTCTGTCATCGGCAAGATGGAGCTGGACAAGACCTTCGAAGAGCGCGATGACATCAACCGCGCCGTGGTGGCGGCGCTGGATGAGGCGGCCACCAGCTGGGGCGTGAAAGTGCTGCGTTATGAAATAAAAGACCTGACCCCGCCCAAGGAAATCCTCCACGCCATGCAGGCGCAGATTACCGCCGAGCGCGAAAAGCGCGCGCTGATTGCCGCCTCCGAAGGCCGCAAGCAGGAACAGATCAACATCGCCACCGGCGAGCGCGAGGCTTACATCCAGCGTTCTGAAGGCGAGAAACAATCGGCCATCAACCGCGCCCAGGGTGAAGCCGCAGCCATCATCGCTGTTGCTTCCGCCAACGCGCAGGCCATTCGTCAAGTGGCAGAAGCCATCGAAGCACCCGGCGGCATGAATGCCGTCAACCTCAAGGTGGCGGAAAAATATGTGGAAGCCTTCGGCAACGTCGCCAAAGAAGGCAACACCCTGATCCTGCCCGGCAACCTGGCTGACATGGGCGGGCTGGTGGCGACGGCAATGAGCATCGTGAAAGGCCAGAAGTAGGGCGAGCAGGTTTTTTTAGCAATTTTTATTGAATTGATTTTATGAATTTCACGTTACACACCACCTCCGGCCTCGCCCGTCGCGGCACTCTCCACCTTGCCCACGGCATTCTCGAAACGCCCGCCTTCATGCCGGTGGGCACCTATGGCACGGTGAAGGCGATGTCGCCGCTGGAGTTGAAGGAAATCGGCGCGCAGATCGTTCTGGGCAACACCTTCCACCTGTGGCTGCGGCCCGGGCTGGAGGTGATAGAGGCACATGGCGGTCTGCACCGTTTCATGGGCTGGGATGGCCCCATCCTGACCGACTCGGGCGGCTTTCAGGTGTTCAGCCTGGGCGAGTTGCGCAAGATTACCGGGGGCGGGGTGGAGTTCAGGTCACCGGTGAACGGGGACAAGTGCTTCCTGTCGCCGGAAGAGTCCATGCGCATCCAGCGCGTGCTGAACTCGGACATTGTGATGATCTTCGACGAGTGCACGCCGCATCCGGCGGATGAAATCGTGGCCGGAGTGTCCATGCGCTTGTCATTGGGCTGGGCGGAGCGCAGCAAAAAGGCGCACGAGGGTAATCCCAATGCGCTGTTTGGCATCGTGCAGGGCGGCATGCACGAGAAGCTGCGCGATGAATCGCTGCTCGGGCTGATGGGTATCGGCTTTGACGGCTATGCCATCGGCGGCCTGTCGGTGGGCGAGCCCAAGGAGGATATGCTGCGTATACTCAAGCACACCGCACCGCAATTGCCCGCCAACAAGCCGCGTTACCTGATGGGCGTGGGCACGCCGGAAGACCTGGTGGACGGGGTGGAGCAGGGCATAGACATGTTTGACTGCGTGATGCCCACGCGCAACGCGCGCAACGGCCACCTGTTCACCCGCTTTGGCGACGTGCGCATCAAGAACGCGCAATACAAGCTGGATACGCGCCCGCTGGACGAGCAGTGCGGCTGCTACACCTGCCGCAACTTTACCCGCGCCTATCTGCACCACCTGCATCGCATCAACGAGATACTCGGCGCGCGCCTCAACACCATACACAACCTGTATTACTACCAGGAATTGATGGCGGGCGTACGCGCTGCCATTGCCGCGGGCAAGTTTGCCGAATTTGCCGCTGCCTTCCGCCAGGCGCGTGGCAACTTGTAACAGCCCTGTCACAGTTTGCGCGGGCCTTCGTGTTAGAATGTCCGCTTTAATTTTTATCTAGCCCTGGAGAATAAACATGATGTCAATGAGCAACCTGCTTATCAGTAACGCATACGCCGAAGGCGCAGCCCCTGCATCGGGTGGCGGTATTCTGGACTTCCTGCCGCTGATCGCACTGGTGCTGGTGTTTTATTTCATGGTGCTGCGCCCGCAGCAGAAGCGCGCAAAAGAGTTGAATGCGATGCTGGCCGCCCTGCAAAAAGGCGATGAAGTTGCCACTGCCGGCGGCGTGCTGGGCCGTGTGGTCAAAGTGGGCGAAAGCTATGTCAGCGTGGAAGTTGCAGAGGGCGTGGAGCTGAATGTGCAGAAAGCCGCGATCCAGACCGTGCTGCCCAAGGGCACCATCAAGGCTATTTAAGCCCTGGCCGGCGCTTCCGGCATGGAAGCGCGGCGTTAACTGCTGTTGCTGTCGAATTTATAGTTGACCTTTCTTAAAGGTGTCGCAATGAATCATTACCCGCTGTGGAAATACCTGTTGATCCTCGCAGCCCTTGTGCTGGGCCTGATTTACACCCTCCCCAACTTCTACGGTGAGTCGCCCGCGGTACAGGTATTGCCTTTGCGCGCCAATCTGAAAGCGGATGCGGCATTGATGACGCGGGTAGGTGAGGCGCTGAAGAACGCGCAACTGAGCCCCGAAGCCATGTCTCTGGACGCAAGCAGCGTCAAGGCGCGCTTTGCCGATACCGACAGCCAGCTCAAGGCCAAGGACATTCTGCACGCGCAGCTGGGTGAGGACTATGTGGTGGCGCTGAACCTGCTGCCGCGTTCGCCGCAATGGCTGAGCAGCCTCAACGCGCTGCCCATGTATCTGGGCCTGGACTTGCGCGGCGGCGTGCACTTCCTGTTGCAGGTGGACATGAAAGGCGCGCTGGACAAGGCGCTGGAATCTGCCACGGGCGATATGCGTTCCGCGCTGCGCGAGCAGAATATTCCCTATGCCGGCATCACCCGCGATGGCAATGCCATCACGGTGAGGTTCCGTGATGCGGAGTCGCGCAGCAAGGGCGAGGCGGAAATCAAGCAGCGTTTCTCCGGCTTGAACCTGAACGACAGCGACAAGAGCAGCGAATTCCATCTGCTTGCCACACTCAAGCCGCAGGAAGAGACACACATCCAGGAAACTGCGGTGCAGCAGAACCTGATCACCCTGCGCAACCGTGTCAACGAACTGGGCGTGGCCGAGCCGGTGATACAGCAGCAGGGACTGGACCGCATTGTGGTGCAACTGCCCGGCGTGCAGGATACGGCGCGCGCCAAGGATATTCTGGGACGCACGGCAACGCTGGAGGTGCGCCTGGTGGATGACGAACGCATTATGAGCGCGGGGGCGGCGGCGCCTTTTGGCACCGAGATGTTCAAGGACAGGGATGGTTCGACTCTGCTGGTGAAAAAAGCGGTATTGCTGACCGGCGAGCGCATCAATGACGCGCAGCCCGGCTTTGACAACCGCACCAACGAGGCGGCTGTGCACATCAACCTGGATGCCGTGGGTGCGCGCAAATTCAAGGAAGCCACGCGCGAAAACGTGGGCAAGCGCATGGCCATCATCCTGTTTGAAAAGGGCAAGGGTGAGGTGGTGACTGCTCCGGTG
This sequence comes from Nitrosomonadales bacterium, assembly GCA_023259065.1. Classification (GTDB taxonomy): domain Bacteria; phylum Pseudomonadota; class Gammaproteobacteria; order Burkholderiales; family Gallionellaceae; genus 39-52-133. The sequence goes on along the minus strand of JAHFQY010000011.1, from coordinate 35,052 downwards.
ATACGCGAGGAAATCGGCGGCGGCCGCGTGCAGATCAGCGGCAAGATGAGCAGCGAGGAAGCCAAGGATACCGCGCTGCTGCTGCGTGCCGGTGCTCTCGCCGCACCGATGGAAATCGTGGAAGAACGCACCGTGGGCCCCAGTCTGGGCGCCGACAACATCGCGCGCGGCTTTCATTCCACCCAGATCGGCTTTATCGCCATCGCGATTTTCATGATGGCGTATTACCTGATGTTCGGCGGCATTTCCGTGCTGGCACTGGGCGCCAACCTGTTGCTGCTGGTGGCGCTGCTGTCCATGCTGCAGGCCACGCTGACCCTGCCGGGCATGGCGGGTATCGCGCTGACCCTGGGTATGGCGATCGACTCCAACGTGCTGATCAACGAGCGCATCCGCGAGGAGCTGCGCAACGGCGTGCCGCCGCAGACCGCCATCCATGCGGGCTACGACAATGCCTTTGCGACGATTCTGGATTCCAACATCACCACCCTGATCGCCGGCATCGCCCTGTTCATGTTCGGCTCCGGCCCGATACGCGGTTTTGCCGTGGTGCTGTGCCTGGGCATCATGACCTCGATGTTCAGCTCGGTGCTGGTATCGCGCGCCATGGTGAACCTGATTTACGGGCGCAAGGCGCGTTTGAACAAAGTGGCGATTGGTTAAGGCCAGCAGGCCCTTTTACTAAGGAACGAGCAACATGGAATTTTTCAAGATCAAACGCGACATCCCGTTCATGAGCTATGGACGTTACACCACCACCATCTCGCTGGTGACGTTTGTCCTGGCGGTATTCTTCCTCGCCACCAAGGGGCTGAATTTCGGCGTGGACTTTACCGGCGGCACGGTGATGGAGGTGCATTATGCGCAGCCTGCCGACCTCAACAAGGTGCGCGAGCAACTGGCCGGCATCGACCTGAAAGATGCGCAGGTGCAGAACTTCGGCTCCAGCCATGACGTGCTGATCCAGGTGCCGCTGAAGCAGAATACTTCCGGCGCCAAGCTCAGCGAAAACGTGATGGGCAAGCTGCGCGAAGCCGATGCCGGTGTGGAAATGCGCCGCGTCGAATTCGTCGGCCCGCAGGTGGGCAAGGATCTGGTGGATAACGGCGCCATGGCCCTGTTGCTGGTGTCACTGGGTATCGTCGGCTATCTGTGGCTGCGCTTCGAGTGGAAATTCGGCCTGGCGGCGATCATCGCCAACCTGCACGACGTGGTGATCATTCTCGGTTTCTTCGCCTTCTTCCAGTGGGAGTTTTCCCTCTCGGTGCTGGCGGCGGTGCTGGCGGTGCTGGGCTACTCGGTGAACGAATCGGTGGTGGTGTTTGACCGTATCCGCGAAAACTTCCGCAAGATGCGCAAGACCGAAGTGGCCGAGATCATCGACAACGCCATTACCCGCACCATGTCGCGGACCATCATCACCCATGCTTCCACCCAGATGATGGTAACCGCGATGCTGTTCCTTGGCGGCGAGACATTGCACTACTTTGCACTGGCACTGACCATCGGCATCCTGTTCAGTATCTATTCCTCGGTGCTGGTTGCGAGTCCGTTGCTGATGATCTTCGGCGTGTCACGCGAAGATTTCATCAAGCCGGAAAAGACCGAAGCAGAAGAAGTGTTGCCCTAACTCATGGAGCTGCTCACTACGCTGATCGACTTCGTCCTGCATCTGGACGCGCATCTGCTGGCCCTGACGCAGCAGTATGGCGTGTGGATTTATGCCATTCTGTTCCTGATTATCTTCAGCGAAACCGGGCTGGTTGTTGCGCCATTCCTGCCGGGTGATTCGCTGCTGTTTGTAGCGGGAGCGCTGGCAGGCATGGGCTCGCTGCAGATCCAGATGCTGTTGCCATTGCTGATGCTGGCGGCTTTTTCCGGCGACAACACCAATTACTGGATAGGCCGCCTGCTGGGCCTGCGCCTGATAAAGCGCGCCAATTCACGCTTTATCAAACATGAGCATCTGGAAAAGACCCAGGCGTTTTACGCAAAGCACGGCGGCAAGACCATCATCTTCGCGCGCTTCCTGCCCATCGTGCGCACCTTTGCCCCGTTTGTGGCCGGCATCGGCTTGATGCGCTATCGCCTGTTCGTGGCCTTCAGTGCGCTGGGCAGCGTGGCGTGGATCGCCTTCTTTGTGCTGGGGGGGTACTTCTTCGGCAACATCCCGGTGATAAAAAATAACCTTACGCTGATGATATTCGGCATTATCTTCCTCTCCTTCGTGCCTGCCATGCGCGAGTTCATGCGCCACCGCAGGGCTGGGAGCTAGTTAGCCATCCATCTTCTGACGAGGAGTTTTGCATGCTTCTTCGTTTGTGCTCCCTGTCCCTGCTTTTTCTGCTAGCGGCTTGCAGCCAGAACAATCTGCTCACCAAACAGGACTACCAGAAAAGCCAGCGGGATTTTGTGCAGGGCAATGCCGATGATGCCTACCTCAATTTTCCGCGCGGGGCAGAGGAGGGCACCTTCATCACCACCCTGGAAA
>JAHFQY010000011.1:0-32461 GCA_023259065.1 Nitrosomonadales bacterium | reverse complement strand
CTGCTCACCAAACAGGACTACCAGAAAAGCCAGCGGGATTTTGTGCAGGGCAATGCCGATGATGCCTACCTCAATTTTCCGCGCGGGGCAGAGGAGGGCACCTTCATCACCACCCTGGAAAAGGCCTACCTCAATCTGATCCAGGGCAAGCCGCAGATCAAGGCGCTGCAGCAGCAGGCGGACATTCTCTCCAGCCGGGTGCGCTATCACGTGTCGCGCGAAGCCAAGACCTTTTTCTATCTGCAAACTCCCGAAGATTATTACGCCTCCGAGCACGAGGTCATCTGGCTGCACTTCATGCTGAGCTGGGGATACTCGCTACAGGGGCAATATGAGCATGCCTGCGTCGAGGCGCGCCAGGCCAGCAGCCTGCTGTCGCTGCCGTGGAGCCCGAACGGGCACTTCGATGATCCGGCCATGCGCCTGTTTCTTGCCGGCCTGTGGAGCATGTGCGGCGAGTGGCGCGAGGCACAGGTGGATTTGCGCGCGGCCTGGTTGATGGATAACAGCCTCACCTGGGCCAGGGAACTGGCGGATCGCGAGCGGGCGCCGGCACACCTGTTCATGCTGTTGGGTGGCCCGGGGCCGGAGCCGCAGTGGAACCCGGAATTCAAGAGCAATCCATTGCGTTCGGAGCGCCAGATTGTATTCAAGCTGCGTGGGCAGAAGAGCCAGGTCACGCTGCGGGACAGGAACGGTGTCATGATAGCAGCGCAGCTCTCGCCTGATGCCGCGAGATGGTATGAGCGCCACCTGGCGCGCGAAAGTGAGTTGCACGAGGTGATACTGGATTCGGCTTACGGCGGGAAGGCGGCGTTGAGCGGCGGTGTTGCCTCGGTAAAGATTGCTGCCAGCACCAGCGCAGGGGCTGTGGTGGCACTGGCGGGTACGGTGCTGGGTGGAGCCATTGTTTATGCCGGGGTTAACTCCGGTTCCAGCTCGGGTGGTGATGCGGTGAGGCTGGGGCTGCTCGTGGCAGCAGCCAGTATTGCCAAGGGGGTGGAAATTGCCGGGAAAGGCTACAGGGAAAGCACCCGGGAGCTGAAACAGGATCTCGACCCCAGCATCCCATATCGCTTTGTCCGCTATTTGCCCGAGTATCTGTGGCTGGGCTGGAGCGACAAGGATGTTGTTTACCCGGTGCAGGTGCGCACCCCGACAATTTCCATCACCCTGCAGCAGCCCAGTGTGCATGGCCAGATTTCGGTTACCGTGGCGCAATTTCCCGATGTTGTGCCGCCCCGTAGCTTGAGGCAGTTTTTCTATTGAGTGCCCCAAGGGGTGTCAACGATATGAGCGCAGCACCGTTATTGCTTGCGTAGTGCTACACAACACCACCTTCTAATCATTTACGACTGGAGCAATCATGCAAAAATCATTACTGCTGGGATTGGGCGCTGCACTGGCGATTTCTGTTTTTCCCTTGGCGCACGCCGCTGATGGCGAGATCAAGCAAGACAACAGGGAAATAAGGGCCGAGCGCAGGGAAGTACGCAAAGACACTCAGGAGATTCGTCAGGACAGGCGTGAAGTGCGTCAGGATATACGCGAGCGCAATGAAGACAGGCGTGAGCTGAGGCAGGAAGTGCGCGAGGGTGACAAGGCCGGCGCAGCACAGGCACGCAGGGAATTGGCCGGGGACAATGCCGAGATCAGGAAGGATCGCCGGGAAGTGCGCCAGGATCGTGCCGAGCGCCGCCACGATGTGAGAGAACTACAGCAGGATCGCAAGGAACGTCGTCACGATGTGCGTGAGAATCGCCGCAAGTAATTAACCCGTTCAGATAAACAAAGCCGGATCTGCTTGGCGGCAGATCCGGCTTTATTGTTTTTGCGCCTTCAGCGCGGGTGTGCAGGGGGAGCGCTACACTTTTCCCATCAACTGGAAATGTTGCAGGAACGCCTGGCTGAGTGAAGGGTTGCTGATCATCTGGCGGTAATTGCCTTTTTCAAACTGCAGTGTGTTGGTGGCAATCGCCGGGCCCAGCTTGGTCAGGCCAAAACCATTTTCTATCCACGAGGCCCAGTTTTCCGGGGTGGCGCGCAAATCCCAATCCAGCTCCCCGTCATCCATGACGCCTGCATGCAGCACCAGGCCGTGGACGATGGAAATCATGCCACGCGCACGCGGTTCACCCTTGAAACCATAGCCTATGCGCGCGGAAAAGCTGGCTTTTTGCAGAGGCTCGTAAACCTGCGGGCTCTTGTTCCATTTGTCCTTTAAAGCGGCCATCCATTTTTCTGAAAAAAGCGGTTCCATTTTGTCCCCTGGCTAAGCGTGCATGGTGTAGCAATGATTAATCAATAATAAAACTGCGGGTCGTCTGCGACGAGCCTCCTGCGGTTTCGTAGAATAACATGATAGCGCCTGTAACATATAGCTTTTGGGCGCGGACTGTCGCCTGATTTAGGCAGAAGATACAAGCTGTTAGATTAGTTTTTTCTAATTTGCCGCGCGCCTGGTTTGCGCGGTATGTGAGCGGGAATGAAGCGGGGCCGGCATCGCAATGATGCCGGCCCCGCTGGCCTTGCTGTAGGGCAGATAAAGGATTATCTGCCTTGAGTCAGGGCAATTACTTCTTTTCCTTGAGCTTCATGATGCCCACGGCTTTCAACAGCACCTTCTCGAATACATGCTCGGATGTGCCCTGCTTCATCTTGCGCATGAAATATTTCTCGAATGCGACCTTGGCCATATGCACCCACTTGCCCTCGGAGAACCAGTTCACGTTGCGCGGGGGAATCTGTGGCAGGGCAACGAAGGCGATACCGGTGTCGCCAAAGTCAGCCAGGCACACCGCGTTCCAGGTTGCACGCTCTTCCGGCTCCTTGCCCTCCAGCTCGGCGCGGATGTTGTGGGCGGTTGCGGTCACCATGGATTCGATCATGTAACCGGTCTTGGGGGCGCCGGTAGGAACCGGAGTTGCCTCAACCGGAGGAATGGCCACGCATACGCCCACCGAGTAGATGTTCTTGAACTTCGGGTTGCGCTGGTGCTGGTCAATCAGGATAAAGCCGCGCGGGTTGGTCAGGCCTTCGATGCCGAATACGGCGTCGATACCCTTGAAGGCGGGCAGCATCATCGAGTATTTGAATTCGAGGATGTGCTCTTTCTTGGGGGTGCCGTCGTCGTTGTGCTCGGTGATGTACATCTTGCCTGCTTCAACCTTGGTGGTCTTGGCGTTGCAGATCCACTTGATGTGACGGCTGCGCAAGGCTGATTCCATCATGCCCTTGGAGTCGCCCACACCGCCCAGGCCCAGGTGGCCAATGTAGGGTTCGGCAGTAACGAAAGTCATGGGCACCTTGTCGCGGATTTTGCGGCGACGCAGATCGGTGTCCATGATCGCGGCAAACTCATAGGCCGGGCCGTAGCAGGAAGCCATCTGTACCGCGCCAACAATCACCGGGCCCGGGCTCTTGACGAATTCCTGCCAGTTTTTCTCCGCCTCGACTGCGTGGTCTACATGGCAGATCGAGTTGGTAAAACCTTTGGGACCCAGGCCTTCGACTTCTTCGAAAGCCAGTTTGGGGCCGGTGGCGATCACCAGAAAATCGTAGTTCACCATTTCGCCGTTATCGAGCTCGACCTGATTTTTTTCCGGGTGCACGCGCTTGGCGCCTACGCCGATGAAGTCGATCTTCTTGCGTGCCAATGCGGGCGCCAGCTCCATTTCAATGTCGTCACGGGTGCGCCAGTTAACGGCGATCCAGGGGTTGGAGGGGACAAAGTGGAAGCGCGGGTTGTTGGAAATAACCGTTACCTTGTCACTTGGTCGTGCGTTCTCACGCATTTCATATGCCATCGGCAAGCCGCCGATACCCGCCCCGATAATAACGATGTGTGCCATGAGTCTTCTCCTGTGTAGTAGTTATAGCCTGCTCTCGTAAACGATTGCCATGAATGAAGCAATGTCATGAATGTATGTTTAGCAATTGCCATGCCAACTTGTTAACTAAATGATAATTAAACATATATTTTTTAGTGCTGGTGTTTTTTAGCAAGACTGTCATGTCAGCTTGTCAGCTTTGTATTAAAATGAGCTCTTATGTCATGACAAATTGTCAGGAGTCTTGTGATGGACCAGCCTATTTCTTCCGAACTGCAATCCCTGATTGATGTGCAGGAAAATCCCTTTGTGCTGATAGACGTGAATTACCAGATTGTTGCGGCCAATCGCGCGTACTGTGCCAATTACGGGGTGGACCGGGAAAAAGTGGTAGGGCGTCACTGTTACGAGATTTCCCATCTCTCATCGGTTCCGTGTCACCAGAATGGCGAGGACTGCCCGCATCAGGAAGTGTTTCGCACCGGCCAGATGCATGAAGTCATCCACACGCATTTTGACAGCCACAACCGCCCTGAGCATGTGCGCATCAAGGGCCATCCCATCACGGGTAAGGGTAACAAGCGCTATCTGGGCGAAGCCGTTTTCCCCATAGCCGGCCTGGATGAGCTGATCTGCAAGGACATGCAGATGATAGGCAACTCGCCGGCGTTCCTGGCCTGCCTCGATCACCTGACGCGTGCGGCGGAATCCGAGGCGGCCATTCTGCTGCTGGGCGAAAGCGGCGTGGGCAAGGAGCTTGCCGCACAATACATTCACAACCGCTCGGTGCGGCGCACCCAGCCATTGATCGTGCTGAATTGCGCCTCCATTGCGGTGGACATGTTCGAGGATGAACTGTTCGGCCATGAGCGCGGTGCATTTACCGGCTGCGTGGGGCGCAAGCCGGGGTTGTTCGAGCTGGCCGACAAGGGCATATTGTTCCTCGACGAGATCGGCGACATGCCGCTGTTCATGCAGGCCAAGCTGCTGCGCGTGCTGGAAAGCGGCGAGTACAGGCGCATTGGCGGCACCGAGACCCTGCGCGCCGACGTGCGGCTGGTTTCAGCCACCAATATCGATTTGCTCAAGAAGGTGCAAACAGGCGAATTCCGCCAGGACTTGTACTATCGCATTGCCGGCATTGATTTGCGCCTGCCCGCCCTGCGTGAACGCAGCAGCGACATTCCCAGCCTGGCGCAAGCCATCGTGAAGCGCATCAGTCGGGCCGACATGCCGCAATGCAAGTTTACCGACGAGGCGCTGGAAAAATTGCAGGCCTATGCCTTCCCGGGAAACATACGCGAGCTGAAAAACATCCTGCTGAAGGCGGTTTCCGAGAGCAATAACGGCATCATCAGCGCGGCCAACATTCACCTGAGCTCGAATCGGCTGGAAAAATCAGCGGCAGACAGCCAGCACGAAATTCCTGTTGATGTGATACGCGAGGCCAATGCGGATAAATCCGCCAATGCTTCCATCGCTGAGCTGGAGGCGGAACACATAGCCAAGCTGTTGCTCAGTTACAACGGCCACCGCCGCCATGTGGCCGATACCCTGGGCATCAGCGAGCGCACCCTGTACCGCAAACTGAAGCGTTACAACCTGGCAAATTAGGCCAGTGAAATAAACACCGCACTGCCTTCCATTTTTACCGGATAGTTGCGCGCACAGCCCACGTCGGGCGCCACCGCATTGCCATCTTGCAGTTGAATATGCCAGTTGTGCATGGGGCAGGCCACCTTCTTGCCGAATACGATGCCCTGGGACAAATGCCCGCCCTTGTGCGGGCATTTGTCGAGCAGGGCGAACACTTCGTTTTCCGCCGTGCGGAACAAGGCGATGTCGCCCTGTGGCGTGCTGATCACGCGGCTGCCCAGGGGCGGGATGTCTTCCAGAGTTGCTACCTGTTTCCAGTTGTTCATGATGTTCTTCCTAAAAATTATGCAGTGGTCGCGGTATCCGCGGCTTCCAGCTTCAGCGTGGCAAACTCGCGCGCATTGACGTTCTCGCTTGCCCATGGGTTCTTCGCCCCTTGCAGCGTATACAGCAGACGCTCATGCAAGGCCTTGCGGTTGGCGGCATCCTCGTTGATGCGCTGCTTGATGTAGTCTATGCCCACGCGTTCGACGTAGTGCACGGTGCGGTCCAGATAGCGCGCTTCTTCGCGATACAGCTGGGTGAAGGCCAAGGTGTACTCCATCACTTCCTCCTTGGTCTTTACCTTCACCAGGAATTGCGCCACCTCGGTCTTGATGCCGCCGTTGCCCGCCACATAGATTTCCCATCCCGAGTCCACGCCGATAATGCCCACGTCCTTGATCGCTGCTTCTGCACAGTTGCGCGGGCAGCCGGATACCGCCAGCTTGAACTTGTGCGGCGTCCACATGCGGTCGAGCGCGTACTCAAGATCGATGCCCATCTGCGTGGAATCCTGTACGCCGAATCTGCACCACTCGCTGCCCACGCAGGTCTTCACCGTGCGCAGCGCCTTGCCGTAGGCGTAGCCTGAATCCATGTCGAGATCGGCCCACACCTTGGGCAGGTCTTCCTTCTTGATGCCGAACAGGTCGATGCGCTGGCCGCCGGTGACCTTCACCGTGGGGATGTTGTATTTGTCCGTCACATCGGCAATGCGGCGCAACTGGGCGGCGGTGGTAATGCCGCCGTGCATGCGCGGCACGATGGAGAAGGTGCCGTCTTTCTGAATGTTGCCGTGCGCACGCTCGTTGATGAAGCGCGACTGCGGATCGTCCTGCACCTCGTGCGGCCAGGCGCACAGCAGATAATAGTTCAGGGCAGGGCGGCAGGAAGCACAGCCATTCGGCGTGCTCCAGTTTAGGAACTGCATGGCCTGCGGAATAGATAGCAATTTTTCCTCTCGAATTGCTCTGCGCACATCTTCGTGCGTGTGCTCGGTGCAACCGCACATGGGTTTGACCGCATTGGCCTGCGGTGCATAAGCGCCGCCCACCGTGGAAGCCAATATTTGCTCCACCAGCCCGGTGCAGGAGCCGCACGAGGCCGAGGCCTTGGTGTGCTTGCGCACATCTTCCAGCGTGAACAGGCCCTTGTCCTTGATTGCCTTGACGATGGTGCCCTTGCATACGCCGTTGCAGCCGCATACCTCCATACTGTCTGCCATCAGTGCCGCACTGTTCTGTCCCGCGTGGCCGGAGTTGCCCAGATGTGACTGTCCGAACATCAGGTGATCACGGATGTCGGCGACATTCTTGCCGTCGCGTATCATCTGGAAATACCAGGCACCGTCCTTGGTGTCGCCATACATCACCGCGCCCACCAGCTTGTCGTCCTTCAGCACCAGCTTCTTGTACACGCCGCCGCCGGCATCGTGCATGAGAATCTCATCTGTGGCGTCGCCGCCAGTGAAGTCGCCGGCAGAAAACAGGTCGATGCCGGTAACCTTGAGCTTGGTGGAAGTCACCGAGCCCTGGTAGCGTGCGATGCCCAGACGCGCCAGGTGATTGGCGCACACCTTGGCCATGTCGAACAGCGGCGCCACCAGGCCGTAAGCCGTGCCGCGATGCGACACGCACTCGCCCACAGCGTAGATGCTGGGGTCGTAGGTCTGCATGGTGTCGTTCACCACGATGCCGCGGTTGCAGTGAATGCCGGCAGATTCGGCCAGCGCGGTATTGGGACGTATGCCCACCGCCATCACGATCAGGTCAGCGGGAATTTCCGTGCCATCCTTGAAGCGGATGGCCTTCACGCGACCGCCCTCGTCGCCCACCAGGTTCTGTGTATTTTTTTCCAGCAGGAATTTCAGCCCCTTGGCTTCCAGCGATTTCTGCAGCATCTGTGCCGAGCTCTGGTCCAGCTGGCGTTCCATCAGCCACGGCATGATGTGCACCACGGTCACGTCCATGCCGCGCAGCGCCAGTCCATTCGCGGCTTCCAGCCCGAGCAGGCCGCCGCCGATGACTACAGCATGCTGGTATTTTCCGGCCGCCTCTATCATCGCATTGGTGTCGTGGATGTCGCGGTAGCCGATGACGCCCTGCAACTCGCTGCCGGGCACCGGCAGGATGAACGGCGTGGAACCGGTGGCCAGCAACAGCCTGTCATAGGCGGCCTCGGTGCCATCTTCGGCGTAAACAATCTTCTTGCTGCGGTCGATGCGCACCACCTTCTTGTTCAGGTGCAGGGTGATATTGTTTTCCTTGTACCAGGCCAGATCATTCAGGATGATGTCCTGTATGCCTTGCTCACCCGCCAGCACCGGCGACAGCATGATGCGGTTGTAATTGGGGTAGGGTTCAGCGCCAAACACCGTGATGTCATACAGCTCAGGCTCCAGCTTGATCAATTCTTCCAGCGTGCGTACGCCCGCCATTCCGTTGCCTACCATTACCAGTTTCATCTTCTTCATTGCATGGCTCCTGAGTTCAGTTTCTTGTGCGGCTAGTCGCCGCTTGATTTGTGCAACATGCTTGAAACATAGCAATAACGATGCCAGGCCCTGGAATAATTCATAAGCAAGTGAATTTGATTGATAATTTTATTAATTCGGGGAGGGTGGAAAGTACTAGCGCCCTGATTCAGTGCTGAGTTCTGATTGCATGCACCTGAATGGTGTGTGGAAAATAGACGGGGAAAATCAGCTTTAATTCTGATGGAAAAAGTAATCAATAAAGTATAAATTCGACTACGACTTGTATGCTGAGCCAGTATGGTCAGAAAAATTGAGATTGAAAACCCAAGCCGCAACGGGAAGGAATGATGATGAAGATGCAGAAGCAGGAACATTCGCCCGAGGTGAATAATACCTCGTTATATTCGTTGACAATCACGCACTATGCCCGTGCATCGATACTTCCGTTAATTGTTGGCATGGGCATATCCGGTGTTGTATATGCCACGGCGCAGGCTTATCTCGAGGCTTGGATTTTGTGTGGGATCGTCGCGATGATTTGCTACTTGGCAGGAAGCATCGTGACCAATCTCCAGATGTCGAGGATAACGAAAAATATTGCAGCCAATCTGAATTTTGAACAATTGAAACTGCGCGAACAGAAAGGTGTTTCTGTTTATACAGGGCTGGATGAATGGATCCTCGATAAAGTCAAAACACTGGTGGATCGGATTTCCGGCATATTTGCATCGACGGCCAAAGTAATCGATCAGAACTCGCTGTCCCTTGCCACGATTTCATTCGAAATGAATGGCGTGGTTACATCAATGGGCTCGATGATCGAGAAATCCAAGGCGGTGTCTGAATCTGCAGACCAGATCCACGATGCTTCAGATCAGATGTCGCGAGATGCCGACCAGGCCGCGTCCATCGTCAAGGGCGCAAGCGAAAAGAGCATGCAAAACAAACGCTCGATCGAGAAGGCTGTGGATACCCTTAATACAGCCAAGGAAAACGCGCATCGGATAACAGGTGTTGCTGAGCGCTTCAAAATAAAATCCGACGAAATCAGGCAAATTACGCAGATCATCAAGGAAATTGCAGAGCAAACCAATTTGCTGGCGCTCAATGCGGCAATTGAAGCCGCGCGAGCCGGGGAGATGGGCCGTGGATTTGCAGTTGTTGCCGATGAAGTGCGCAAGCTGGCGGAGCGCACTGCCCGGGCTACCGCTGAAATCACTAATACGGCAAGCTCCATCAGTGAGGATACGGCATCGGCAGCACAGGGCATGCTGGAAGTCAGGAACTACATTGAGATAAGCGCCAACGAAATGACCCAGGTGGGCAGGGATTATGCCGAATTTCTGGAACAAATGACTTCAATTGCAAATGTCATTCACAACGTTTCGGATCAATCGGCAGCCAATAATAGCCGCATTGAGAATATCAAGGCACTTATCGGTGATATGGACGATAAGGCCAGCGACGTCGGGAAGCTCATGGGGAATGTGTCTGAAAAGATACTTGACCTTGCCAATATCGGCGAGCAGTTGCACGAACATCTGGCAGAAATCAATTTTGCTCCTAAGCATGCGGAAAAATATGCGTATGCGCGCGCCGGAGCAGATAAGGTTCAAACTGCCTTCGAGCAGGCCATTGCCGCAGGCAAGCTTTCAGAAGATGCCATCTTTGATAAAAATTACCGCCAGATAACCGGGACAAACCCGCCGAAATTCAAGACGAAGTATGATGATTTTACCGACGAGGTATTTCCCTCTATTCAAGAGCCGATCCTGGAATCGAGCGATGCAGTCATGTTTGCCGGTGCCGTGGATTCCAACGGCTATTTCCCGACGCACAACAAGAAATTCTCCAAGCCGTTGACTGGCGACTACAAGGTTGATTTGATCAACAGCCGGAGCAAGCGCATGTTCCAGGACAGGACAGGTTTAAAGTGTGCAAAAAATACCAACAAGTTCATTCTGCAAACTTATGCGCGCGATACTGGCGAAGTGTTGCACGACATGAGTGTGCCCATCTATGTCCAAGGCAGGCATTGGGGCGGATTCCGCGTGGGCTACAAAGCATAATCTGCGCAAGCTTTCATTCATGCCGTAGCTACAGGCTGTGCCACCAGTCGCTTCAATTCGGGCAGACATGAGCCGCACTGCGTAGAACATTTGAGCTTGTTTTGTATCGCGGCAAGATCGCAACCCTTCCTGAATTCCGCCATGATTTCCTGCTCGGAAACATCCAGGCAGTTGCACACGATGCGCCCGCGTTGCGACTGCCCGGCAGGCGGCGCGCTCAATGGCGCAAACAGCCAGGGCCGCAGCGATTGCGCGTCCGTGCCATTGGCGATGATTTCCTTGAGCCAGTCGCGCGCGACGGTTTCTCCGGTGAGGCGTACGCCCAGCAGCTTGCCGTCTTCCATCAGCGCGCGCTTGCACACGCCGCGCTTTGCATCGCGGTAATTCATCACCTCGTTGGCGTCATCCAGGCCCAGGATGGCATCGATCTCGGCCAGCAGGTCATGTGATACCGGAGTGGGGTGAGCGGCGCGCAACACCACCAGCTCTTCATCGCGCCCGAACAAACCCAGTGCGGCGTAATCAAAATTTTTCAGCAGCGGCTGCAAGCGCGCCATGCGGCCCAGTGCATCGCCACGGCGCTGCGCCACCATCTGCCAGGGCAGATTCAGCTTCTCCACCTGCACGGCGGCGTGCTTCAGCTCGGGCTGTTTCGATTCGGGGTCATGGTCGCTCATGGTCAGCGCATTCACCCCCAGCCCGCTCATGAAGCGGCTGCCCCAGTGCATGGGCATGAAGGTTTGCCCGGCGCGCATCTCGCTTGATGTTTCCACGCGCACATTGAGCTTGCCGCGGCGGCTCGTCACCTGCACCAGGTCGCCGTCGCTCAGTCCGCGCCGCGCCATGTCCGCCGCACTCATGGACAGCAGCGGCTCTTCCACGTGGCTGAACAAGCGCCCCACCGTGCCGGTGCGGCTCATGCCGTGCCACTGGTCGCGCAGGCGGCCGCTGTTGAGGTGCAGCGGGTAGCGCGCGTTGATGTCTTCGGCGGTGGGCACGTAGCGGGTGTTTGCGAAACTGGCTTTGCCGTTGGCGGTGGGGAACACACCATCGGCATACAAACGCTTGCTGCCTTGTGACAATCCTTGAGGCAATGGCCATTGCTGCGGCCCTGTGCTTTCCAGCAGGGCGTAGCTCAGGCCGCCGATGTCGAGATCGCGCCCGACGGTGGTGCTGCGATGCTCGTTAAAGATTTCTTCCGCACTTTGATAATTCAGCAGCGATGGTTTGTTCAAGCGTTGCGCCAGCCGCTGCGCAAAATCCACCACGATCTGCCAGTCATGGCGCGCCTCTCCTACAGGGGATATGGCCTGGCGCACACGCGAAATGCGGCGCTCGGAATTGGTCACCGTGCCTTCCTTTTCGCCCCAGGTGCTGGCGGGCAGCAGCACGTCGGCATAGGCGGAGGTGTCGGTGGCGCGGAAGCAATCCTGCACCACCACAAACTCGGCTGCGCCCAGCGCCGCATTGACGAGATTGAGGTCGGGCATGGATTGCGCCGGGTTGGTGCAGGCTATCCACACTGCCTTTATCTCGCCGCAGCGCAAGGCTTCGAACATCTCCACTGCGGTCTTGCCGGGCGTTGCGGGCACCTCATTCACGCCCCACAAGCCGGCGACCTCGGCGCGGTGAGCCGGGTTGCCCATGTCGCGGTGGCCGGACAACAGATTGGCCATGCCGCCCACCTCGCGCCCGCCCATGGCATTGGGCTGGCCGGTAAGCGAGAGCGGTGCGGCGCCGGGCTTGCCGATCTGCGCGGTGGCCAGGTGCAGGTTGATCAGCGCGGCATTCTTGTGCGTGCCCTGTATGGATTGATTGAGTCCCTGGCAATACAGCGACAGAGTTGCGCCCGAGGTGGCAAACCACCTGGCCGCCTGCATGATTTCTTCCGCGCTGATGCCGCAGATTGTTGCCGCCTGCTGCGGCGTAAAGTCGCGCACCGTGGCCTTGAGCTGCTCGAAGCCCTCGGTGTGCGCGTTGATGTAAGCCATGTCGCACCAGCCTTCCCACAGCATCACGTGGAGCATGGCGTTGAACAGCACCACGTCGGTGCCGGGCAATATGGCCAGGTGCAAATCCGCCGCGCTTGCCGTATCGGTGCGGCGCGGGTCCACCACGATCAGTTTCAGGTCGGGGTTCTTCTGCCGTGCATCTTCTATGCGGCGGAACAGGATGGGATGCGCATAGGCCGTGTTGGAACCGGCGATAAAGATGCACTGCGCGTGGTCGATGTCCTCATAGCACCCCGGTGGCGCATCCGCCCCCAGCGTGGCCTTGTAGCCGGATACGGCGGAAGACATGCACAGGCGCGAATTGGTGTCGACGTTGTTGCTGCCGATCAGGCCCTTGGCCAGCTTGTTGAACACGTAGTAATCCTCGGTCAGCAACTGCCCCGAGATATAGAACGCCACCGCATCCGGCCCATACTGTTTGATGATGGCGGAAAATTTGTCGGCAACCAGGTCGAGCGCCTCGTCCCAGCCGGCTTGCCGGCGTACCTCGCCGCGCGAACTGCGCAGCTCCGGATGCAGGGCGCGCATCTCCTCGCGTGCGGTGTAATGCAGGTTCGCTCCCTTGGTGCACAAGCGCCCGAAGTTGGCCGGATGTTCGGGGTCGCCGCGCACGCCGGTGATTTTGCCGGCCTCGCTGCTGATGATTACCCCGCAGCCCACGCCGCAATAACAACACGTTGATTTTGTTTCCTGCATGATCGGCCAATTCCTTGAATCTGACAGGGTATTAATCAGCAATACTCGTGCCAGCAAAATCGGTGTTGCCTAATCAGTGAGTTATGCCCGGAGAAAGGGCATTAGCAAGGTGCATGCAAGATATGGGTGCGCGCGATCCGGAATGGTGCCTGAGTTTGGTGCGCACAACAGGCAGCCAAATTCCTGTTATTAATGTATTATTAATACATGTTTGTCGCTTTAACCACCACGAAAGGTTGAGTCCATGAATACCAGGAGCAAAAACGCAGCATTGCATTTCAGTCCGTTTCTTCTTGAGCATGAAGATGTGTATCGTGAGTGGCGCGACAAAAAACTGACAGGCTACCCGCAAAACCTGGGTGAGCTGCTGGTGGAAATCAACGACCCGCGCAAGCTGACCCAGAGCGAATTCGAGGCCATACGCCAGCGCTGCCAAAAGGCCAACATGGCCGTCTACGCCGGCAAAACCGGCACCGATCCCGACCCGGAAATCCCCCTCTCCATGGGGCGCAAATTTGGCGTGCAGGGCCTGAACAAGAACTGGCTGGCGGATGAGACCGGCCTGACTTCCATCACCGTGGTGGAAAAGGGCACGCGCCAGGAATTCATTCCCTTCACCAACAAGGCCATCAACTGGCATACCGACGGTTACTACAACACCGCCAGCGAGCAGATACAGGCGCTCAACCTGCATGTGGTGCAACGCGCGGCGAGCGGCGGCGAGAATGCGCTGATGGATCACGAGATCGCCTACATCCTGCTGCGCGAAAAAAATCCGCAATACATCCGCGCCCTGATGTCGCCCAAGACCCTGACCATCCCGGCGCGCATAGAAGACGGCAAGACCGCGCGCAAGGAAGAGTCCGGCCCGGTCTTCAGCATCACCCCGGCGGGCAACCTGCACATGCGCTACACCATACGCGTCAACAACGTGTTCTGGGCAGACGACGAACTGACCCGGGAGGCACTGGCGGCACTGGAAGACATCCTGCACAGCGACTCGCCGTACATTTACCGCGGCCTGCTGCAGCCCGGCATGGGCCTGGTCAGCAACAACGTGCTGCACGACAGGGCCGCCTTTACCGACAGCGCCGAATGCAAGCGCCATTACTACCGCGCCCGCTACTTTGACCGCCTGGCCGGCACGGGGATTTTCGAGTAAACCCTCCGCTATACTCATGGGCCTGACCTTAACAGGCCCATTCACCGGTGCTACACTGCAGCCTCGAATTCAGTGTCCCATGCCGGGTTAGTTCTAGTGGTAAAACAAGGCACTCGTAACGCTTAGTCGCAAGTTCGATTCTTGCACCCGGCACCATCAAGCAGACTGCATTCGAACCCATACAACGTGGCCACGTCGAATGCGCAATTACACCCAGAGCCAGACCATGCGACACCAGGCGCACCACCACAACGTATATGTTGTCGAGCTTTCAAAAGCGGTTTTGAAAGAAAAGAAATTTGTGCGCTGCAACCCGGACTACAACCCGCTCAAGCCTTGTGTTTATGTGGGCATGACCGGGCTTGCTCCGGATGACCGGTTTGACAAGCACAAGGCGGGCATCAAGGCTAATCGCTATGTGTTGCTCTATGGCTTGCGCCTGCTACCCGGGCTGTACGAGTGCTACAACCCCATGCCCTATGAAGCCGCGCGGGACATGGAAGTGGAGCTGGCAATCGGGCTGCAGGAAGCGGGCTATGGCGTGTGGCAGGCTTGAATTAACGAGGTGAGCGATGAAATACAGACACTACAAGGGCGGCATGTACGATCTGGTTTGTGAAGCGCAGCTGGAATCCGACCCCAAGATCATCATGATCATCTACCGCTCGCACGACGGCTCAACCTGGGCGCGGCCGCGCGACGTGTTCTTCGAGCTGGTGGAGTTCGAGGGCAAGATCGTGCGGCGCTTTGAGCCGATCAACTAAGCTGTAAAAAACCAACCCGCCCTGAGTGTAAATGGCCGCTTCAAGATATGCGGTTTCCGCTACGCACCCAATGGGGACATGCCAATTATCAAAGGTCAGCCTGTAAGCAAAACGGCCTGGATACTTTTCGCCGAATTTCATCCGGCTTGTTATCATGTCAACCATTCAAGTCAGGAGTCAACGATGCAATTTTCATTTCGTAGCCATGTCGCCGCTGTCTTGCTGCTGTGCGGGTTGATGAGTTCGCCGGTGTGGGCGGGTGAGGTAAGCGTTGCAGTGGCATCGAATTTCGCTGCGCCAATGGAGTACATCGTGCCCTTGTTCCAGAAGGAAAGCGGGCACACGGTGAAGGTTACCCTGGGTGCCAGCGGCAAACTGTATGCGCAGATCAAGGGTGGTGCGGCGTTCGATGCATTTCTTTCCGCAGATGAAGAGACTCCCAGGCGCTTGCTGCAAGAAGGGTTGGCGGTCACGGGTTCACGCTTTGTCTATGCTACAGGCAGACTGGTGTTGTGGAGTGCGCAGCCCGATCTGGTTGACGACAAGGGTGCGGTGCTCAACAAGGGGAGTTTCAACAAGCTGGCAATTGCAAACCCCGTATTTTCGCCATATGGAACAGCAGCGAAAGAGACACTGGGAAAATTGACGATGTGGAATTCGATACAGAGAAAATTAACCAAGGGTGAAAACGTTACACAGACTTACCAGCTGGCTGCAACCGAGAATGCCGATCTGGCATTCATCGCGCTATCGCAGCTCATGCGCGACGGCAAAGTGGTGCAAGGTTCCTGGTGGATAGTGCCGGCCGAACTGCATAATCCCATCCACCAGAGTGCGGTGCAATTGACCGGCGCGAAAGATCCGGCAGCAGCGCAGGCGTTCCTTGCTTTTCTGAGGAGCGCGAAAGCGAGAGCAGTGATGCGCGGATACGGGTATGAGTTGCCGCGAGATTAAGAGTCTTTTGTACAGGAATCGAGCCTACCCTTGAAGCAATGTGACTCCGGTACTTTCGGCATCTGCAGGGTTGGGCGTCATTAACGCTTCCGCCGAATGACATAGGCGTTGTCTGCCGACGCAAAACCGACCTTGGGGTAATAGGCCATCGCACTGGGCGCGGACATCAAGATAAGGGATACCTCTTCTCCAATAATGGACTGGGTGCGTCGAATTAGCTCCCGGCCGATGCCATGCTTCTGGTAGGCGACGTCAACTGCAAGATCGGAGAGGTAACAGCAATAGCTGTAGTCCGTCAGCGCCCGACTTACGCCAATTAGGAGGGTTCCGTCCCATGCTGAAATGACAACGTTTGCGTTCGCAAACATTTTCGCAATGCGCGGAATATCTTTCGTTGGCCTGCTCATGCCCGATGCCTCGAAGACACGAGCAACTTCGACAGGCTCAAGTGGTTGGTTTTCGCGGTACTCAATCATTCAAAATCCATTCCATTGGTCTGAGGCGTGGGACGTGCCGAGTATAACGCCCAACGTAAAATAGAAAACCTCTGGGCTTTCATTTTGAGAACCTGTTTCTCTTGATTCGCCCAAACTGCTCGACCGGATGCGCGCAGCACTAGTATTTTGTACCGGTGTTGAATTCTATTCTTGTGTTACATCGTGATGGCAAATGTCGAGCGTGAGGAGCGATCCAGCAACTCTTCGAGATAGGCCTTGGCGTCCAGCCCGACGATGCTGTAATGGATGCTGAGGGAAGTGGCTGGTTCGCCGGTGGCTGTGGTGAGCGCCTCACTGATTTTCTTCAACAGCGCTTCCTTGAACTCTTCCACTTCATTCGGCTTTCTGCCGGGTAGGCAAATCACGAATTCTGCGCCACCGTAACGGTATACCTTGTCACCCGAACTCAGCGCCTCGCGCACGCTGCTGATTGCAGTGCGCAATACATTGTCGCCCTTGTTGCGGCCATGGCTCTGGTTGAAAATTTTCAGGTCGATATCCATAAGCAGGAGACTGTAAGGTGCGCCACCGGCTTTCAGACGTTCCTGTTCGGCGCGCAAGTCGGGCAACAGCTTGGTGTTGTTGTAGGCGCCGGTGAGCGGGTCTATGTTTTGCAGGGTGTAGGTGACGCGTTGCTGCAGCTCTGTCATTTCGTTGCGGAAGCGCGTCAGACAGCCCAGGAATTGATCGTAGTCGACCTCCGGCACGGTTCCCACCGCCTTGATGCCGAAACAAATCTGGCGGGCGCTTTGATGCATCTCCTGATGCAGCTCGTCGATTTTCTTGAACGCGGGCAAGTCGCGGAAATTCGCATTGGGCTTGCTGTAGAACCAGGTGCCAAAGGCGCAGTGGCGGTGGGCATCTTCTAGCATGTCCGTGGGGGCCAGGGGGAGGCGGCAGACCAAATTGCGTATCAGATTGTCTTTCCAGTGCTCGTGCAGCGACAGGGCTTCCTTGATCGTGGCCAAAATGCGTTCCAGCTCTTCGGATGTAACGTTGATCATGTCTACACCTCACTTTCCTTGTTGTTGCCATCGATCAGTTAGAAGCTGGCAGGGTACAGCGTGGAGTCAGTGCTTGCATTATATCTGCATATTATTTGTGTTGCGTGTTCAGGATCCCGTAGCCGAGCCCGCCCAGAAGCCCACATTCTTGTCCAGGAACTCCCTCCACGGCATGTAGTGTGAGCCGTCACAGGAAAAGGTCAGCCCGACCATGCCGTTGAAGATGTTCACCATGCCTGAGCGCAAATAGATGGTCTCGTCCATGAAGCGCAAGTCGCGAAAGCATTTCAGGATGGCAGGAATCGCATCGGCAGGAATGTCGGCGTCACTTGGGTAATCGCGCCTGGGATAGGCGAGACAGAGGTCGGGGTTGATGAGGTCGTCGATGCCGTGGATGCGGAAGCGATAGGGATCGTCGACCGACCACAGCGTGGCGCGGGAGCTGGAGAAGTGCAGCTTGATGTGGAATACACCGTGCACGGTCATCAGTTCGGTGAGGATGACCAGCACGAGGTCCATTTTCTCATCCATCTGGCTGCTTGCGCGGGCCTGGTGAAACAGCCCGGCGCGGATGGCCGGGTCGCCCTTGAGTTGCATCCACTGTCCGGGCTGCTGGTACAGGGCCTGGGTGGCGGGCAGCTCACGCAGGTCAAAGTCCGCTCCCAGATAGCCCAGCAATTTCCCGTCGTCGCCATGGATGATTTGCACTGCCGTCAGCGTGGGGCGCCGCGCATTCTGGCTGATGTAAACATCGGACAGGGAAAAAATCTCGCCTGCAATGGCTTGTGCCAGATACGGGCGCTGGCTACGGTCGCGCCCGAAGTAAGCTTCCTGCAGCCCGGAGCGGGAGGCGTTGGCAGTGATCTGCTGTGCGTGCGCATCCAGCAGGTAGAGATATTTGCAGTATGGCAACTCCTCCAAGCCCGACTTGAGCCGGGTTTCCAGCGCCGGGCGAGCCGGCCACACAAGTTTGCAATCGTCTGCGATATGGATAAGCGAGGTGGATAGCCACTCCTTCAGGATGCTGCGCTGACGGGCTATGGATTCTTGCAGGAGGGTGCTCATAATTGTTCGAAGTCAGAATGGTTCGATTTCTGCTCAGTATACCTATCCGCCCCGGGGTTGCAGCAAGTCGATCTTCAATTAGCGGCTTGCTTGCGCGCCAGATATTCCACTGCGCGCGGCATGGAGGGGCTATTTCTGCGCCTTGCTGGCACGATGATTAGCGTTGAATCCCCCCTTGGTTTTCCATTCACTGAAGCCGCCCTGGAGAATCCGCACGTTGTCCATGCCCGCCACGCGCAGCGCAAATCCGGCCTGGGCAGAGAGCGAGCCCGTGTTGCAATAGATCAGGATGGGTTTGTCCTGGGGCAGTTCTGCCCGTCGCGCCAGCGCTTGCCGCCATTCTATATTCACCGCGCCGGGAATATGGCTCTTGGCAAATTGCTCGGCATCGCGTGCATCGATCACATAAAATTTCTTCCAGTCTTCGGCCGGGATTTGCTCCGGCAGGATGGTGGCTCCGCCATATTCAACGAAATCCAGATACTCCTCCATCGCCTTTACGCTGGCGTCATCGGCAGCTTGTGCCGGCACTGCTGCCATGGCCAGAATAAAAAAGGAAGTCAGTAAAAACAGTTTTCTTTGTTGCATTTTTTTTCCTTTGGTTTTAATTATCACACTCGATCTCCCGCCACCACTAGGAACGAACCCCAGAGTAGACAACGGGGCAATACCCGCTCCAACCAGCGACTTGAACAGCCTCCGGAAGAACTAAACACACTGGTACGGATCACCAGATTCGTTATCGGCAGACCTTCCAGCAGAGCCCGAATTTCCGCCGCCGTATGCCAATGCGCGCCTTGGTAGGCACCGCTTCCGCCATGACGGCCTTTTTGCCAATACAGAAGACTGGCGCGGTTCAGTAATCCGATGGCAAAACGCTTCCGCGTCACCCGCACCATTTCATTCACAAACTGGCGCTGTTCCTCGACAAAACACAGCGAAGCTACAGCAACCGAGCGGTCAAAATTGCGCTCCAGAAATGGCAGGCGCGCTCCGCTCCCTGCGACAAACTGCTCTCCGGCAACTGCATGACCTTCGGCAAACCTTAGCCACGTCTGGTCCGGATCGAGCCCGACCACGGACAGTCCCTGTTCCTGTGCAAAACGACGGACAAAATATCCCGTACCACAGCCAATGTCGAGCAGCGTCTCGCCTTTTTTCGGCTCCAGTAGTTCCAGCAGCAGCTTGAACTCTACATCGCCGATCCAGCTTCCGCGCGGGGTCTGATACCAGGCATCGTATACCGCCGCATCCATCACATCTGCACCTGTTTCCAGGCGGCTATCAGCGCCCTCGTCGCCCTGTCGATATCGGCAGGTGTGCTGTAGATGCCAACCGACAGCCGTACGGCACCGAACGCGCGTGCGGCGCTCACTTGCATTGCCCCCAGCACGCCGCTCACGGCGTGATCCGCGGCATGACAGGCGGAGCCGGTGGAGGCTGCCACGTCCTGCACAGCAGCTTGCAGTAATTCGTGGCCGCTGACGCCAGGAAAGGAAACATTCAAGGTGTTGGGCAGGCGCGCCTCGGCGTGGCCATTCAGGACAAGGTGCGGAATTCCTGCATGCAGTTGCGCATGCAGTTGGTCGCGCAGCATTTTCAAATGCGCCTGTGCATGGGGAAGACGCTCGCTCGCAAGTTTTGCCGCTGTGCCCAGCCCGACGACAAAGGGCACGTTCTCCGTTCCGGGGCGCAAACCATGCTCATGGCTGGCCCCCACCAGCAATGGGGCCAGCTGCGTGCCAGCGCGAACGAAGAGCGCACCCACACCCTTGGGGGCATAAAACTTGTGCCCAGCTAGAGTCAGCAAATCAACGCCGAGCTCATGCACATTCACCGGTATTTTGCCAGCGGACTGTGCGACATCGCTATGCAACCATATGCCCTGCGACCGGGTAAGCTGCGCAATCTCGGCAATGGGCTGGATGGTGCCGACCTCGTTGTTGGCATGCATGATGGAAACCAGAGCGGTATCAGGTCTGATAGCCTGTTCCACCGCACTTGGGTTGACCCAGCCGCTTGTGTCCACCGGCAGGATAGTTACTTCCCAGCCTTCTTCTCGCAGTTTGAAAACAGGTTGCATCACCGATGGGTGTTCGATGGTGCTGGTAATCAGGTGTTTTTTCTTTCCAGTGAGCGCACGCGCAACGCCTTGGATGGCCAGATTGTTGGCCTCGGTGGCACAGCCGGTGAAGACAATTTCGTCCGCCCTGGCACCGATCAGTGTAGCTACTTCCGCCCGTGCCTGCTCCACTGCCAGCTTCGCCCTTTGCCCGTAAATATGGGCCGAGGAAGGGTTGCCGAAATGCTCGCGCAGGTAGGGCTCGATGGCGTCCGCCACTTCAGGCGCTACCGGGGTGGTCGCGTTGTAGTCCAGATAGATCGGGTTGGCCTTCATCATGTCTCCTTATGCCCTGCCCTGCTTCAGAAAGTCAGGTTCATGTCCGCCTGGATGACCACATCCTTGTAATAGCTGGTCGGGTCGGCGACCTTGACCCCTTTAACGAGGTCGTTGGGGCTCATGCCGAAGAGCGGGATGTTCAGCGGGCAGGCGAGCAGAGTGGCCCCTTCGGCAACGAGCATGACAAACATGTCCTCCACCAAAGGCAGATCCAGTTCATCCATGCGTTTCATCACCGCCTCGCCCTCTTCGGGTGAATCAGGCATGCAGGTGAGGCTGCCCACATGCCCCCGGTGCGCCGCGAGGACGCCGCGAGAGCCGAAGAAGACAGTGACTTTCGAACCATTGCGCAGCAGGGAAAGTGCGGTCATCAGGGCATTGAATACTTGGCACAGCTCATCGTGGAAACACATGATGGATACATTTCTGGACGTGATCATGGCGATACCTCCTTAAAGCTATTAGTCAATGTGAAATGAAATCAGCGCGGGGTGCGGCGCGCATCAGTCATCGTGATTCCTGTATGACAACTTACTCAAGTCTCCAGGTCGTGCTTCTTCTGCTCGAACTCTTCTCGCTCGATCTCGCCGCGCGCGTAGCGCTCCTTGAGAATGTCGAGCGCACTTTTTTCATGCCTGCGTTCCGAAAATGAACCGGTACCCCAAGTGTATTTCACCAACAGCACGATGCCGACGACCAACAGTCCCCAGAACAGCAGCATGCCGAGTCCCATTCCCATGCCACCCCAGCCCCAACCGTAACCACCCATATTTCCCCACATATCCTGCCTCCTTTCCCAAGTGTGTTGCAAACTAAAATTGCGCGCGGTCGAGCCGCAGTGCGTTTGTAATCACCCAAACCGAACTGAATCTCATCACTGCTGCGATAATGGTTGGCAGCAGCAAACCGGAGAACGGGCACATACACCCGCTTTAACCGCTATGCACAGTAGAGGGTGACAAGCCCGGCCCCTCCAACCAATCAGTCTGGATGGAGGGGTGGGTCATGATTCGCCCAGCCAGCCGACCGTTGCGGTAAATGCGCAGTTCGCCCGGCTCGAATGCGATCCATGCCTCATCACTGGACAAAGGCTCTGTGGCAACCATCACGCTGTCGCCTGCATCGCTGCCATTCTCCAAATAATGGAGGCGGTCATGGCCATAGGCGATCAGATGCTCGCCATCCGACATGAGAAAATTGAATTTTCCATGCGAGGCAATCAGCTCGCTGACCGTAGCCAAGCTCGCGAATGAGGCAGCACCAATCGCATTTGCGCCACCGTTGACAAAATTTTCGGCAAGATGGCTAAGCAGATGGCAAAAAGCATATTCCGAATCGGTTTGGCCAGTGGGTTGGCAAGCCGTCTTGCAGTGCGCCTGCTCCATCTCCACGATATCGGGCAGCAGCCCGTTATGGGCGAACACCCAAGCCTTGCCGCAGCATGTGCGCAGAAACGGATGTGTATTGCTCAAGGTATTGATAGGTGGGAAGTTTGCCTTGCGCACGTGGGCGATGATCAGATTCGAGCGTGTGCTTTCACACAAAGCCGCAAACAGTGTGCTCTGGTATGCCGGTTGTGGCTCCTTGGCAAGCCGAAAAGCGCTATTCTCCCACCAGGCGAGTCCCCATCCATCCGGATTGTCCGCAGCCAGACCGCCGCGCAGACGCAGTTCGTTAAGCCTGCTGTTGGCCTCTATGGGATGCTTCGCTGATACTCCAAAAAGCTCGCACATGGGCTGCTCCTATCGGTACTTTCGCAAGTACCAGGATTCAAAAAATGCCTTGGCACTGTGCATCAAACCAATTGGGGGCAGCGCCATCTCGCTGTCCGGTGTACGCCGAACCAACATGCCTGCGTCAAGACTGTCAACGATGCAGAGCAATTCCACTTTGAACGCCTTACCCGGAATTTTTCCATCCAATTCTGCCAACAAATTTTCGGCTGCAGCTTCCCCTTGCAAATCGGCCATATGTGCCTGCTTGGGCATCCAGTCCGGCCCCGGAAAACTGCCTGAATCACCAACGACATACACAGCCGCGTTCCCCTCGACCCGGCATTGAGCATCCGCTTTGATGAGGCCGCCCGGTGAGCGAGGCAGACTGGTATTGTCGAACCATGCATTGCCAGTCAAGCCTGGCATAAATATGATCAAGTCGGCGGCAAACTCGCCACCCTCGGTCTTGACACGATCCACCTCGAAGCCGAACAGTTTGTGTCCGAGATGATTCTTGATGCCACGGCGTTCCATCTCGGCCAGCAGGCGTTTTACGGCACGTGCACCGAGACGGTTTCCGGGATTGAGCATGGGGTTGAAGAAGGTAAGATCGATCTGCTCCCGTCGTCCTTCGAGGCGTAACTGGGTATCCAGACCGAAAAGGAACTCGAAGATCGGGCCACCGCGCATGGCGGTCGGCTCATTGGGGTTGCCGGAAAATCCAAGCGCGATATTTCCCTGCTTGAGGGCGGCCACCCGGTCGCGAATCTTTTCTGCCGCCGAGATGCCCTCGCAAGGTAGGATGGCATGGTCGATACCCGGCAGTTTCTTGATGAAGCGCCCGCCACAGGCGATGATCAGGCCGTCGTTCTCCAGCTTGCTCGTAGTGGTAACAACGGTGCGCCCGCCATTTTCCAACCCGGTTGCCTCGCCTGCGACGAAATGAATCCGGTTGTCGCTGAAGAAACGCTCTAGGGGAACAATCAAATCCTCTGAACGGCGCTTTTCGGAAGGTATCCAGATCAGGCTAGGCAGAAATATCAATTCCGGCTTTGGCGCGATGATGGTGATTTCGGCTGTCGCATCAAGCTGGCGCAGCTTGCGTGCTGCTGAAAGCGCAGCGAACCCAGTACCGATAATAGTGATTCGTTTCATGGCTTACCCACTGATGTCGACGTATTGATTAAGTTGACAGATACTCCAATAAACTCGCACATCGTTAGTCACCCCTCCTGGCACGCTATCTCTTCAGAAACTCCCGAGCGCCTGCTCGATGTCAGCAATCAGGTCGGTTGCATCTTCCAGGCCGATGGAGAGCCGGATCATGCTGTCGGAGATACCACGTCGCGCACGCTCCTCCGGTGTCAGCCCGTGATGGGTGGTGGTCACCGGCATGGTGACGAGGCTTTCCACGCCGCCCAGACTGGGCGCGATGGCGAACAGCTTGAGTTTGTCCACTGCCTGCACTGCGTCTTCGTAGCCGCCATTCAATTCTAGCGTCAGCATGCCGCCGTAGCCTTTCATCTGCGACTTGGCCACGGCATGGCCGGGAAAATCAGGCAGCCCCGGATAAAACACCCGAGCTATCTTGGGATGCTGCGTCATCGCCTCGGCCACATTCTGTGCGGTGACGTTCTGGCGCTCCACCCGTACGGGCAGAGTGCGGATACTGCGCGCCAGAAGGGCTGCGGTGTCCGGCGCAATCATGGTGCCCAGGTTCTTGCGCCAGTTCCACACGGAAGCCAGCAGGTGTTTCGAGCCCATCAAGGCGCCGGCGGTGATGTCACTGTGGCCGCCTAGATACTTGGTGGCGCTATGGATGATGAAATCCGCCCCCAGCGCCAGCGGGTTCTGGTTCACCGGCGAAGCAAAGGTGTTGTCCACCGCCACTAGGGTGCCGTATTCATGTGCCATATCGCTGATGGCGCGGATGTCCAGCACTTCCAGGGTGGGGTTGGTTGGCGTCTCGAAAAACACCAGGCCTACTCCGGCTTCCAGATAGGTCTTCAGGCCGTGCAGCTCACTGCCCAACAGGAAATAGGTGGGAATGCCGAGTTCCGGCAACTGGCTGGCAAGGAACTCCATGGTGCCGCCGTAGGCATCGCCGATACAGACGATGCCCTTGCGGCCATGGGCGAGAAACAGCGCGGATTCCGCCGCCATGCCCGAGGAAAACGCCCACGCTGCCTCTGCCTCTTCCAGCGCCGCCAGCTTCTGTTCCAGGCTGAATACGGTGGGATTCAGGCCGTAGCGAGTGTACAGACTGCCGGTTTTCTTGCCGTCCACCACGTCGAGCAGATCGGCGGTGGAGTCAAATTTGAATGTGGTTGTGGTATAGATTGGCGTATGTGGCGAGCCGTGAGCGTCCTTGATTTCTCCCGCATGAACGCAGCGGGTAGCAAGGCCGGCATTTTTGTCGTTCATACAGCCTCCCCAAGAAAACGTTCCATAATGGCATCCAGGCGCGACAGCAGATCCGTGCAGGCACTCAAATCCACCCCGCCATTTTTAAGCCCGGTACAGATATCTTCGGGCGACAGGATCACGCCGTCGGAAGGTTGCAGCACCACACCGTTGACGCGCATGGAGGGAAACCCCTCGCCGTGTGCATCACGGCAATCTGTATGGATGACGCGCATTGCCAGGTGCAGGCTGGATGACAGCTCCCCGGCGTAACGCGCATACAGCGTACAGCGCCCACCGGGAGGGTGCTGGGACAGGACTTTTATGGGTTCTGGCATGGTGTTCCTTATCGTCGTAGTTGAAAGAACGGGGTGTAACTATTCATCATCATGTTGCACATCTGGTCCGGAGGCGGTAGTTCAGGCTTTGTTGTTTTTTGTGATGACAATATAAACATAAGGGCCGATAAAGGCATTACGTTTCACCTGTAGGCCATGCAGCGAATAGGCAAGGGGGCGGAAATCCTTATGCTCCCGTTCATCAGGCACAAAAATGGAGAGTGTCTTCCTTGAATGTTTGGCAAAGCTACTGGCCTTTTCCAATGCCAGCCTGCCGCCTGCCGATAATTCGCTCGAGCCTGAGAACATATCTTTAGAATGGATCAACAGTCCAATATCCTCTGTTTCTAATTTTCTGCCAGTTCTGACAACCACCCGTTCCGTCTTGACCAGGTTTTGCATTTCATGAACAAATTTGTCCGCATCACTCGACAATGGATAAGCGCTGGAATTCAGCGGGATAAACAGTAGAAAGACGATCAGCATTTTCATCGCGCACCTCCTAAAAAAATTAAATAACACTCTTGAACAAGATATAGCTTGCAACGATCACCAGAAACACGCCAAAGCTGTGTTTCAAGGTTTCCTGCGAGAAGCGATGCGCAATACGCGTACCGGCGAAGCTGCCCGCCACCGTCACTGCGGTAAAGGCCCCCATCAGCTCCCAATCCACCGGCACTGCGCCCATATAGCCGGCAAAACCGGCAAACGATTTTGCCGCCACAATAACCAGCGAGGTGCCGATGGCCATCTTCATCGGCACATGGGACAGCAATACCAGCGCCGGCACGATCAGGAACCCCCCGCCCACGCCGACCAGCCCTGTCAGAATGCCCACGCCTATGCCGTGCATGGCGATATGCCCCATGTGCGCCTTGAGATTTGCGTTTTCATTCACATGAATATCCGGGCCGCCTGCGCCTGCCAGTTGCGCACCTGCTGACGCTTTCCGGTGCAGCATTTTCCAGGCGGCGGCGTACATCACCATGGCGAACAGGGACAATTGCAGCGCAACCGGAGTGTGTACGCCAAGCCGCGCACCGCCGTAAGTGCCGATGACACCGAACAGGCCGAACATTGCCGCGATCCTGATATCCACATTGCCGCGCCGCCAGTTGTCCCAGCCCGAAACGGTGGCGGTGACTGCGACGATGCCCAGGCTCATGGCTATGGCAGACTTGGCTTCCACGTGCAACAAATACATGAGCGCCGGCATGGCAATAATGGAGCCGCCGCTACCAAATAGTCCCAGCACGATTCCAGTAATGGCACCGGCCAGTATGGCTAGGATAATCATCGCAATTTACCTCCTGAAAAGTAATTTAAAAAATCAATTAAACATTTGAATAGTGGGTAAAAAAAGAGCCGTCAAAATACCAGCACCTTGTCTGCCCATTCCGTCCACTCTGCCAAATGCTCCAGCGTGGAATGCTGGGCGCCGCTGATCAGTTCTTCGTCCCGCAAGCCGCGCGCTTCCATGCACATGCCGCATATGCCGATCTGCCCGCCGCTTCTGAGTATGCTCTGGGCGAAAGACTCGATATTGTAATAACCCGCCGGAACCTTCTGGCCGGCCTTGCCGCACAATGCGGCGTCACCCAGCAGGAACAGGCGGACTTCATTGCCTTCATGTCTGGATAGTGCGCGCGCCAGGCGAAATCCGTTGTAGCTACGCTCTGTGCCATAAGGCGGGTCATTGAGAATAAACAGGGTTTTCATCATTGCCTCCTTGCGTCATGAATAGCGCCGGGTAAAGGCGCGAACATGAATACCTCTTACTGGCTTTGCAGATATAAAAAAGCATTCAAATGAATATTTGAATATAGTATGCAGCCATTAGCATAAAGCTGTCAAATCAATTTTTCGGGGGGAAGGCAGCCAAGGGAAGGACGGGCTGCAGAAGAAGCTTTACTGGTCGACGGGGCGATGCTCTATTTTCCACTCCGGGAAGCCATCTTCCAGTCTGCGCGCACGATGGCCGTGCTGGCGCAGTTGTTCCACCGCCTCGAAGGCCAGCATGCAATAGGGGCCACGGCAGTAGGCGACAATTTCCTGGTCGCGGGGCAATTCGCGCAGGCGTTTGGGCAGGGACTCCAGGGGGATATTGACCGCCCCTTCGATATGGCCGGCGTCATATTCGGCAGGGGGGCGAACATCAATCACCATCGCCCCGCCCGATTTCACCAGGCCCAAGAGTTCGTCGCGGCGCACCGGGGTCAGGTTGTCCTTGCTGTTGAAGTTCTCGCGCACGATGCGCTCGACTTCGGCCATGTGTCGTTCTGCCACATAACGGATGCCCGATAACAGCGCCGGTATTTGCTCATCCGTCAGGCTGTAGATGACCTGGGTTCCCTCCTTGCGCGATTGCACCAGCCCGCTTTCGCGCAAGGTTTGCAGATGGTGCGAGGTATTGGCAACCGACATGCCGCTGGCCTGCGCCAAGCCATCCACACCTCGTTCACCCTGGGCAAGCGCTTCCAGCAACTCAAGCCGGTTGGCGCTGGCAAGCGCTTTTGCGACGCGGGCAAATAATTCGAAGAGCTTTTTTTTGGGGGCAATGGCGGCCATCAGTTTGTATAGCGGGAAGATTAAGTAACCGGGCAATTATATCCAGTTCGGCAAGGTGTATTGCTTATTAATCAAATCATCATTTGATGACTGTAAACAAGCATAGTCAGGGCGGGCAAGGACATGCGCGCTGACAGGCATATTGCGGTTCATCACGATGGTTCAGGCAGGGCGTGCGGCTGCAGCAACTCGATCTTCAACACGCTCTCATACGGCGGCACGTTGCATTCGATAATGTCCGCGGGTGCGACATCCAGCCTGACGCCGGTGATGTCGCTGCGCACGGGCATCCGGGTGGCGCCGCGATCCACCAGCACCACGGTGCGGATTTCGGCGGCCTGCTTGCGCGCCAGATACTCCACCGCGCGCAGCATGGAGTGGCCGCAGTACATCACATCATCCACCACCACAACGGTGATGCCGCTCAGATCGAGAGCGGCATGTTCCGGGTTTTCGGTGAGTTTGGTTTCGGGGTGCAGCAGGGTCAGGTCATCGGCGTAGCGCTTGATCTGCAAATTCATCAGGGAAATATCGGTGCGTTGCAGGTGGGTAGAGATGCGTTTATGCAGCATGGCGGCCAATGGCGCGCCGCGGCGCAGTATGCCCACCACCATGATGCGCGGCGCGGCGGCCAGCAGGCCGGCGGCCTGTTGCGCCATGGTGTCTAGCACTGCCTCAAGCTGGGCGGTGTTGTACAAGCAGGTTCTGCTGCCCGGGGGGCGGGTTTCCATATGCGCTCTCCTGATCTCGTTGTTGCTCCGGTCTCGTTGTTGTTCCGGCACGCCCAGCCTCAGCGCCGCCGACCTTTCTTTCGCGCCATGCCTGCGGGCTTGTCGGGCAAGTCCAGCGCGTGCCGGCACAGATGATCGGCTTCGCCATTGCGATGGCGCGGCAACCAGCGCAACTGCACTTCTTCAAAGCGGCTCAGCCACTCGCGTGCCTGTTTGACCAGAATTTGCAGCGCCGCAATTTCAGTGCTGTCCGGCCCGTTGACGTAGCGTATCGCCACATCGCTGTCGCCGCGCAGCAGCAGGCGTTTGGCGCCCGCATTATGAGCCAGCTCCAGCGCGGCGCACAGTGCGTGCAGTTCGGCCTGGTTGTTGCAACCGTGCAGGCCGGTCTGTGCTGAGGTTTCGAAACGCCGGCCATCGGGTGCGAGCACGACAGCGCCTATGCCGATCTTGCCGGGGTTGGGCAGGGCCGATCCGTCAAACCATGCCTGCCAGCAATCCTGGCTTGCGGCAGGAGTAACGGTTGGTTTCTTTGTGCTTGTGTTGGTGAATTGGGTGTTCAATAATCTGTCACTCGGTATTTCTGCTACTGGAAAAATATCCATGAAACTGCTAGGCACCAACACCAGTCCCTATGTGCGCAAGGCGCGCCTCGTTCTGCTGGAGAAACGCATTCCGCACACCTACATCATCGACCCGCCCAGCGAGCCGGGCAGCCAGGTGGCCCTTGTCAATCCGCTGGGGCGCATTCCGGCGCTGATTGTCGACAGCGAAACCTGTGTGTTTGATTCCACCGTGATTGCCGAATACGCCGATACGCTGAATGATACTCCAGTCCTGATACCGCGAAA
Source organism: Nitrosomonadales bacterium (assembly GCA_023259065.1). Taxonomy (GTDB): domain Bacteria; phylum Pseudomonadota; class Gammaproteobacteria; order Burkholderiales; family Gallionellaceae; genus 39-52-133. The sequence continues at coordinate 3,008 of JAHFQY010000011.1, read as the reverse complement.
CAATGCGCTGGAACGCATGGTCGTGCGGCGCTGGGAAGCACTGGCCGACGGCATCATGGATTCCGCCGTGGTGGTGCGCATGGAAAGCATGCGTCCGTCCGACAAGCAGGATGCGGCTGTCATAGCCCTGCACAATGCTGCCATTACGCGGGCGCTGGCGTATGCCGCCGGGCAGCTGGGCGAACGCGAGTGGTGCGAGGGCAACGCCATCACCCTGGCCGATCTGGCGCTGACCAGCGCGTTGATTTACCTTGATCTGCGCCAGGCCGAACGCGACTGGCGCAAAGTCCATCCCAACCTGGCAACATGGTATGTGCGCATGAGCGAGAGACCCAGCGTGCGCACGGCATTGGCTGCCTAGCCCGGACTATGTGTGAAATAGAGCCAGGCCTTAACCATAAATCAGAGAACTGTATGAGAACCAAACCACTGAACCCCAGCCCCCGCCCCGATATAGACCAGACGGGCGCCACGCCGCTGCACTATGCGGCGGCAGGCGGAAATGAACAGGAGGTATCGAGCCTGCTGAAGGCGGGCGCCAATGTAAATGCGAAGGATGAGGACGGCTGGACACCGCTGCACTTCGCCGCGCAAAGCAAATCGGCAGGAGTTGCAGAGCTGCTGCTTGCGGCCGGGGCCGAGGTGAATGCGACAGACCTGCACGGCAACACGCCGCTGTGGACCGCGGTATTCACCTCGCGCGGCGAAGGCGTGCTGATAGGAATCCTGCGCCGCGCCGGCGCCGACCCACACCACGCCAATCACCACCACGTGTCGCCGCTGGTTCTGGCGCGCAATATTGCCAGCCATGATGTGGCGCGGTTTTTTGCTGATCTGACATAGCTATAACGTGGCCAATCAATCGCAAACGCCAGGACCTCAACTGCTGCTGCGTTAAAATGCGCGGACAGCCCGATTGCCGACAATGCCACAGCGGAAGGGCGCGCAAAGAACCGTCGCGTTGAAGTTCGCTATGCCATCAAGGAAGAGCAGAAGGTACGCGTAACTCAGTAAGCGCGAGTTTACGGGCTTGAAAGGCAGGCATATGCCCGCCTTTTTTGTTGCCGTGTATAAACGTTGTTATGATGCAGCCAATCAAGGTTTTTTCTATTCCGTCGCATGACATCATGCAGCTGCTGGCAATTCTTTGAGGAGGCCTGAATCATGGGTTCTAAACACGCCTGGAAATTTTTTCGTGCTGGCGGATTTGATCAGGTGCAGCTGGATAGCGGCGCCGACCTGCTGGCCTTGCGGCAGCTGGATCAGAAGCTGTGGGTGGCGCTAAGCTGCCCCACCCGTGGTGTTGAATTCGATGGGCGCACGCTGGACATGATAGACATGGATGCTGATGGCCAGGTGCGGGCCGGCGAGGTGTTGGCGGCAATAGAATGGGCCGGAAGCCTGCTGAAAAACAGCGATCTGCTAATGGCCGGATCGGACCAGTTGAGGCTGCAGGATATTGCCGATACTCATGATGAAGGCAAGCATGTCCTGGCTTCGGCGCGGCATATCCTCACCAGCCTGGGCAAGCCGCAAGCTGCTGAAATATCGCTGCAAGACATGGCCGGTGTCGAGAAATTGCTGGCCGGCCTGACCTTTAACGGCGACGGGGTGATTTGCGCGGGGCAGATTGCCAACGCCGAAGTGCGAGCCACTGTGGAGGATATTGTCCGCTGTGCCGGTTCGGTTGCGGACATGAGCGGGGATGCGGGAATTAACCAGGCTTTGGCCGACAAATTCTTTGCCGACGCCGCAGAGTTTGCGGCGTGGCATGCGCGAGGCGAGGCCGATGCGGGCATCCTGATCCTGGGGGATCGCAGCCAGATAGCTGCACAATCCTTCCAGGCCGTGAAGGAAAAAATTACCGACTACTTCACGCGCTGCCAGATGGCGGCGTATGACGACAGGTCTGCATTGCCATTGAGCCGCTCCACCGAGGATTATCAGAAAGTCGCCGCGCAGAGCCTGTCTGCCGCGAGCGATGAATTGGCCGGCTTTCCCCTGGCCGGAATTGCACCCGACAAACCCTTGCCCTTATCGTCCGCCCTTAATCCGGCATGGCAGGGAAAAATAGCGGCCTTGCGCGAAAATGTGCTGCAGCCTGTGCTGGGGCACAAGGAAAGTCTGGGTGCAGGTGAATGGGCTGCACTGTGCGATAAATTCAGCTTGTATGAAACATGGCAGGCGGCCAAGCCCGGCTCCATGGTCGGTGAGCTTGGTATTGCCCGCATCCGCGAGATACTGGCGGGCACGCATCAGGCGGCGATTGCCGAGCTTGTGCAGCAGGATCTTGCGGTTGAACCCGAGATCGAGGCGATGCGTTCAGTGGAACGCCTGCTCCGTTACAAGCGCGACCTGTATGCACTGGTGTGCAATTTTGTATCGTTCCGGGATTTCTATTCGGGCAAGCACAAAGCCATTTTCCAGATGGGCACGCTTTATCTGGATGGCCGCAGCTGCGAGCTGTGTATCCAGGTTCAGGATATAAACTCCCATGCTGTCTATGCAAATTCAAGCGGTGTGTGCCTGGCGTATTGCGAGCTGGTGCGCAATGGCGGCGCCGAAAAAATGAACGTGGCGGCGGCATTTACGGCGGGTGATGCGGACTTCCTGAAAGTGGGCCGTCACGGCATTTTCTATGACCGCAAGGGGCAGGGTTGGGGCGCCACCATAGTGCGCATCAGCGATCACCCCATCAGCATTCGTCAGGCGTTCTGGTCGCCTTATAAAAAACTGTCTCAGACCATCAGCGAGCAAATGCAGAAATTTGCCGCCAGCAAGGCGGACAAAACACACGAGACCATGACTACGGCCGCCGCAGAAACGGGGAAGAGCGTGGCCGCCCCTGCCGCTGCGCCCAAGCCCGCTTTCGACGTGGGAAAGTTTGCCGGTATCTTTGCTGCGATAGGATTGGCGATAGGCGCAATCGGGGGAATCCTGGCGGCCGTTGTTGGCGGCATACTCAGCCTCCGCTACTGGCAGATTCCATTGGCGCTGGGAGGTTTGAT
>JAHFQY010000065.1 GCA_023259065.1 Nitrosomonadales bacterium | reverse complement strand
GTCGGTGCCATAAGCCATACGCCAGGCAGCTTGCAAACCGTGGCTGCGGCAGAAACTGGCGTAGTAACGCAGCACGTTGTCGGTCTTGTATTGCATGGTGCGGATAGTCGCATCGCTGTCGAAGCTCTGCGTATCCACCTCGCCCGCGCTCAGAAAAATGAAGTTTTTAAAGTGCCCGGGAAACAGGCGCTGCACCCACATGATGGTGTGGATGCCCACACCGCGATTCTCGTCCACCAGAAAAATCGCCGTCGGCAATTCCGGGTCAAGTTTCTGCAGCGGAACAGAATCCATCTTGACGGATTCGGCGAACAGTTTTTCGATTTTGCGCAATTGTTCGCGCGTGGCGTCGTAGTGTTTGCGGATCAGCAGGCAGAACCCAATTACCAGGCTGGTGATGAACACCGTCACCCAGCCGCCTTCACGGAATTTCTCCACCAGTGTAACCAGCAGGATGCTGCCGGAAACCGACAGACCAAGCAGGGACAGCGCAAGCTTCCTTTTCCAGATGCCAGTGTCGCGCCGGCTGCGCCACCAGTGCACGGAAAGTCCCAGCAGCGACAGGCTGAAGGTGAGGAACACGTTGATGCTGTACAGCACCACCAGCAGCGACACGTCGCCCCTGCTCCAGACCAGGATGATCAGTGCCGCCACACCCATTACGATGATGCCCCTTTGCGTGACCAGGCGCGATGAAAGCTGGCGGAACTGGCGCGGCACCCAGGAATCCGCCGCCATATTGGCCAGTACTGCCGGGCCGCCGAGAAAACCGGTATTCGCCGCCACCAGCAGCAGCCCGGCTTCCAGTGCGAGCACCAGGGCCAACGCGCTGCTGCTGATCCATTCCGGCATGCCGAATGTGCCGATGATGGCCTGGAAAGTGACGGCGTTCAGCGTTTGCCCGCTCACATGTTTGGCCTGCCACAACAGGTACAGCACGACAATGCCGCCTGCCGTAAAGGCCAGTGACAACGCCATATACAGCATGGTCAGCTTGCCGGTGCGCACGCGCGGCGCGGCCAACATGTTCACATTGTTGGAGACGGCCTCGATGCCGGTATAAGTGCCGCCACCGAGCGAATAGGCGCGCAAGAACAGCGAGGCGACGAATATCCAGCCGAGCTGCTGGGTCAGCGCACTGGTCTCCGTCAATGTGTCCGGAATAAGCGCGGGCAGGCCATCCGCCTTGGCGTATACGCCGTAGCCGATGAGCAGCGCATGGGTAAAGAAGAAGCCCAGAAAAATCGGCAGCAGAATTTTGATGGACTCCTTCATGCCGCGCAGGTTGAGCGCGATGAGCAAAATGACCAGGCCGATTTCGGAGGCGAGCTTGAGATTTTGCAACGCGGCAGGAAACAGGCTGAATAGCGCATCCACGCCACTGGCGACGGAAATGGTGATGGTCAGCATATAGTCCACAATCAGCGCGGCGCCCGATACCAGTCCCGCATACGAGCCAAGCAGGTGCGTGGCGACCTTGTAGCCACCGCCCCCGGACGGAAATAACTCGACCACCTGGTTGTAGCCCAGCGCAATGATGAATACGGTGAACGCCGTCGCCAGCGCAAGATACAACCCCAGATGCGTATGCGTGCCAAGCGCCAGGAAAGCTTCTTCCGGGCCATAACAGGAAGAGGACAGCCCGTCCGCTCCCAGCCCGACCCAGGCGAGAAAAGCTGCCAGCGCAATGCCGTGCCGCGTGGCTGGATTGAGCGGGTCAAGCGATTTGCCGAGCAGCAAATCACGAAGTTTTTGCAGATTCAAGGCGGTTGGACGGAGTGGGTAATCAACAAATGGTTTGCCATCAACTATGGCATACGCCGCATATTACCACGCCACACACCACCCATAACCAGCCAACTGCTGGACCTATACATATAACCCCGGTGTGGTTGAAGCAGTATGGGAATCAGGGGATAATCCGCGCCTTACCAAGGCGACAGACGCAAATCCAATGACCAATTACCTACTCATTCTGATCGGCACGGTGTTCGTCAACAACATCGTGATGGTGAAGATTCTCGGGCTGTGTCCATTCATGGGGGTTTCCAAGAAACTGGAAGCCGCCATCAGCATGGGCGCCGCC
>JAHFQY010000045.1 GCA_023259065.1 Nitrosomonadales bacterium | reverse complement strand
CGATGTGATGATTCCAGTTTTCCCAGTATGTCAGCCAGGCGTGTTGCAGCTATGCCATTGGTGCGCAGCATGTCGGCCGCGAAGCGGTCGGCACGCCGTTCAAAGTCGCGCGAGTAGCTGGTTTGCAGCAGCAGTGTGGGGGCGGTTGCCAGCAGGCTGCTGATGTCGCCCACGTACCAGGTCATGGCCACTGCGACCACCGAGCCTTGCAGCAGCTGGCGCAGGGGGTGGCGTTCGCTGACATGGCCCAGTTCATGGGCAAGCACGGCGAGGACCTCTTCGTCATTGCCCGCCAGTTCAACCAGCTCATCGGTAACCACGACGGTGCCGCCAGGCAGGGCAAAGGCGTTGGCGCCTATGGCCTTGCTGGTGCGAAACTGCAGTGGGTAAGGCGGCAGCTTGCGCCCTGCGCGCAATGCGTCAAAGCGTTGCTGCAGGGTCTGTTGTCTGGCGGCGGGCAGCTTGCTGGGCTGCATCAGCCCGTCGTCGAAGGTGCGCAGGGCATGCTCGTCGATAAGGTGTGCGGTGCTGTAGGGGATGCGCTCGGCGGCAAACTCGGCAGCCCAGGGCAAGCCCCACAGATAGGCGGCGATGCCGCACGCCACACACAGCAGCAGGGCGGCCAGTGCGTAACGCCAGCCGCCCTCCAGGTGCGAAACCAGCGAGTGCGGGCGATATCCCGCCTCGCCCAGCAGCGCCTCGAAGGCGGCATGGTCGCTCACTTCGCAATGGCCGCCATCGGCAAAGTGTAGCAACCGCGGTGCGCTGCCCAGTTTTTCCGAGATGCGCAGGGTGGTGAACAGTTCCTCGCGCGACACCGCTTCACCCTGAATCAGCAACCACCCCTGGTCAAGGCTCAGGCTGACGGCATGGCGTTTTGCGCTGCTGCCGTCGAAGTAGTTTGCGTTGACCGTGGCCATGTTTACTCAGAAAGAAATATCAACATCGAATATTTCAGCGGCTTCGGTTCCGCTGGCATCTTCATGCTGCTGTTCGTCGGCGATAAAGGCTTCCAGGTCGCCATCAGGAACAAGCGCCATGTGCTCCACGCGGTAGCGCGCCATTCTGATATCGGCAAAGGGCTTGAACAGGCCGAGTGTCAGGATGATGCCGATGAAATTGCTGAGGATGATCCACATGATGCCGCGTGCAGAAATGGTGCTTGCAAAACGGTGCGGCCCCAGCGTGGTGTGGCTCCAGATCAGGTTCTGCAAGCGCGAGATAAAGAACGGCACGATCAGCAGGCCGCCCACGATCAGGAGTCCATAGATTGCCATGATGAAAAAGATCATGCTGTTCTTGTTGCCGGGCTGGGGAGCCATTGGCATATGGAACAGGGTGGTGATGGCAAGGATGGACAATCCGGTCAGGGCTGCAAACATCAGGAAGGCCTGGAAGTAGATCTTGTAGAAGCTGCCAGCAGTTGCATCAAATGCAAATTCGGTCTGGCCAAAGCGGCTGTTGCCATGCTGGTAGGCCTTGATGCGCTGGTGCGTAAATGGCGCCAGCAGATAAAGCGTAAGCAGGGTGAAGATGGGCAGCACCAAAAACTTCATGTAGGCGGATTTTACCGAGCCGAAAAAGCCGAAGCGCAGGCCGCGATAGCTGGTGTTGTAGAGGCGGAAGCGGAATGATTTGACCAGCAGCAAGGGCATTACCAGCGCGATCATCAATGCGATGACCAGGCCCACCTTGGGCATGGAATGGATGGTGATGTTGTAGAGCACAAACAGGCTGACGGCCAGAATGCGGCCCTTGAGGATGGCGATGGGTGTGCCGTGGTAATCAAAGCTGGAGCCGTTGAGCCAGGTGTTGCGATTGAAGTACTGCACGCGCCTGACCTTGGCCCAGGCGGAGTAAATGCCCAGGGTAACAATGGTGAGGAGAAGATTGACGATCCAGATGCGGAAGTATTCGCCGCCCGTGCCGGTAAAGCTGAAGCTTTTTTCATCCTGCATTGTTGCCCCCTTTGTTGTAAGTGTTGCTGCGTAAAATTATGTTTTTTTAGTTGCTGCACTAGCCTTCAAATTCTGCGGCGTGGGGATTATTACTTATTTGGGAAATATCGTGTGTGCGATATTCATTGCTATGCATAAGGCATAATTGCATTGCATGTTGGATGTTGCGCACTGCTGCTAAACTGGCTGCATTCACGACTGTTTCATCCCATACTCCATGTACAAATATCATCGCTCAAGGGGCACACAATGAAGCTGCTGCTTAACCGCCTGCTGATGGCAATTGCCGTTTTTTCGGAGCTGCTGGCGCGGCGCTGGCGCAAGAGTTTTTATCTGTACCTGGCCGCCTTGTTTACCCTGTTTGCGCTGGCTGACACGGCCTTTTTGCATGTCACGGCGAACATGCGTCAGGTGGCGCTGGACGCGATGGTGCGCCACCGCATCATCGTGCCCAGGCCTGACCCGGACATTGTCATCGTGGACATCAACGAGGCCAGCCTGGCGGCGATGGGCAAGGAGTACGGGCGCTGGCCGTGGCCGCGGCAGGTGCTGGGCGAGTTTTTGCAGCAGATTGAAAAGCAGCAGCCGAAGGCGGTGGTGTTCGACATTTTGTTCAGCGATGCCGATGTGTACAACCCGGGCAGCGATGCCTATTTCGATGCGGCGGTTGCGGCCACCGCCAATACCTATTTCCCTTTGCTGCGGCTGGATGAAGACAGCGATGCGCTGAGCCAGATCAGGCCTTCCATGCTGCCCGGCGTAAAGGCCTTGTCGGATGAGGCGCAGCAGGACGCCACGGTGGCGGTGGTGTTGCCGCATTTTGCTGCGGCGCTGAACGGCGGCCGCCTCGGCCTGCACAACATTTATCCCGATGCCGATGGCGTGGCGCGCCAGTATCTGGTGTACCGCGACGATTACGGCTGGAAGCTGCCGTCGCTGCCGGCGCGCCTGGGGCAGGACATGGGCTGGCCCGAGCCGGAGGCGCAGCGGGTGATGCTGAACTGGCGCGGCGAGCCGTTTACCTATCAATACGCGAGCTTCAGCGATGTGTTTGCCGACATGGGCAACAAGGTGAAAAAACGCCCGGCTGACGAGTTCAAGAACAAGATCGTGATTATCGGCTCCACCGCGCCCAGCCTGTTTGACAGCAAGCCCACGCCGCTAAGCAAGGTGCACCCGGGCGTGGAAATACTCGCCACGGCCATGGATAACCTCAAGCATGGTGATTATCTGCGCTTGCCGGAAGCGCGCGTGCCCTATCTGCTGCTGACGCTTTCCATCGTGTGGCTTACCGCCTGGGGCTTTTACCGCAATGTGGGGCGCGCCAAGATGGACAGGTTGTTTGGCCTGTCGCAATTCATCCTGGTCGGAATTTCCTACGCCAGTATCAACTTTACCGACACCTACATCAACCTCACCGGGCCGGTGACGGTGGGCCTGGCCTATTTCATGGTGGCACGCATTTATGCCGCGGCCACCGGCAAGGCGCTGGAACTGAACATGGTGCGCGCCTCGCTGGAGCGCGGCGGTGAGCTCAAAGCGACCCTGTTGCTGATTCGTGTGGATGGCACAAAAAATATCGTGCCGGATGCGACGCTGGAAAAAATCCGCCATGCCTTGGAGCGCTGTGGCAGCGAGCCCAAGAGCGTGGATGTGCTGAAGGGCTACCAGAAGGGGCTGTGGGACCTGTTTGAAAAGACTTTCGCGGTGTCCTGGGTGGTGTCTGCGGCAGACGCCGCTGCGGCAGAACGGGTGGAACAGGATGTGGAAGTGGTGCTGTCCAAGCTGCAGCAACAGTTGCGCAAGCATCTGGCGCGCCCGGATAATGCGGCTACGTGGTTTGCACATCATGGCTTGATTGCCGGCGGGGCCGCGGCGCGTGACAGCTGGCGCGTGATGTTTGCCGAGACTTTGCTGCGCTGGAATGAACAACAAGGAAAAAATCAATGAAGATAATTGGAACAGGATTGTTGCTGCTGGCCATGCTGGCCGTGCAACCGGCCATTGCGGCAGAAACCGGTACGGCGCTCAAGGCGGACGCGATCAGGGCGGAGCCGTTTGCCGATGCCAAGACACTGGGCTCACTGGCAACAGGCGACAAGGTGAGCATACTGAAAAAAGACGGTGGCTGGCTCAAGGTGAAGAGTGCCAAGGGCAGCGGCTGGGTGCGCATGCTCAGCATACGCAAGGGCGATGCACCCAGGCAGGGCGGCAGCGCGGCAGGGCTGCTGGATCTGGCCTCGGGGCGCGCCGGCACCGGCAAGGTGGTGGCTACTACCGGCGTGCGCGGGCTGAATGAGGAGGAGTTGAAGGCGGCAAAATTTGACGAGAAAGAATTGAAGCTGGCCGAGTCATATGCCACCTCGGGTGCGGATGCGCAGCGCTTTGCCAAGGAAGCCAAGCTGAAAACGCAGAAGTTTGACTACCTGCCCAACCCGTAATGAGGATGTTAGCGATGAAAAAAATAACGATAGGTTTGCTGGCTGCTTCCTGGGTGTTGGGCTGCAACAGCGCATCCAGTCTGGATTTCGGGGATGACTTGAGGAAGGCGTTGCAGGGCCGCGTGCAGCAACAGGCGCAGGAGCGCCCGGGAGCTGCGGCCAATGTGTTGTCCGGCATCGTGGGTACGTCGCAGGAAAACGAGATTGCAATTGGCCGGCAGATTGCCGGCAACCTGCTGGGCGCATCACCGCTGGTCAGGGATAACAAGCTGCAGAAGTACGTCAACAATGTCGGGCGCTGGGTGGCCAGCCAGAGCGAGCGCCCCGATCTGCCCTGGCACTTTGGTGTGATCGAGTCGAAAGACATCAACGCATTTGCCGCACCCGGCGGCTATATTTTTGTGACGCGCGGCCTGTATGCGCAGCTGCAGAATGAGGCAGAGCTGGCCGGTGTGCTGGCGCATGAAGTGGGCCACGTGATACGCCAGCACCATCTCAAGGTGTTGCAGCAAAGCAGCCTGATCGACTTGGGCGGGCAGTTGCTGGCCAAGGGGGCTGGGGATAACGACAAGGTGCAGAAGCTGATAGGCAGCGGTGCGGAAGTGGCGGCGCGTGCGCTGGATAAAGATGCAGAGTTTGAGGCGGACCGCATCGCCGTGGTGCTGGCGACACGTGCCGGCTATGATTCTTATTCCTTTCCCGCAGTGCTGCAGCAGATCGGCCATGTGGCCAAGGACGACGACAGCGTGACGCTGCTGTTCAAGACACACCCGCATCCCGATGTGCGCCTGGAAAGACTTTCTGATGCGATGGGTGTGCGTTTCGACAGTGTGAAAGGACAGACGCTGCCGAAAAGACTTTATCGCCTCAAGCTGTAGTTGTTATTGCCCCACGGGGGCTTGCTCCAGCCCCTGCACCTTGTCACCGGCCTTGATGGCATTTCCGGTAAACCAGCCGCGATTCATTTCCAGCGCATATAGTGCATCACCCTGCGCCTGGTGATAATCCGTGGTGTCGGCCTGCATCTCGGCGATGTTGATGATGCTGCCGTCACTGGCAATAAAGGCGATAGAGAACGGCAGCGCGGTGTTCTTCATCCAGAAGGTGTGCCGCTCTGCACGGGGAAATACGAACAGCATGCCGCAGTTCGCGCACAGTTGCTGGCGCTGCATCAGGCCGTGTTCGCGGCTTTGCGGGGTGGCGGCAAGCTCCGCTTGCAGGCTGTGCTGCTTGATGCGCAGGACCAGCGTGTCTGCCCATGCGGGTGGGATGGCGAGGCAAAGCAGCAGAAGTATTTGAAGTGGGCGCATGGCATCAGTTTACCCAATATTGATGACGCTTACTTGACCGGCCATCGCACGTGGTTCGCGCTACAAACCCCTCCCAGCCTCCCCTTGACAGGGGAGGAGCGGCTCAGCTCTCCCCCTGTCAAGGGGGAGGTGGAGGGGGTTTGATGCATTGCCAGTTATGCAAACCCCAGCACTATCGTTTGGGGCATTCAGCCCGATAAGCTACAATTCCAGCCCGTATTTTCCACTGCTATCCGACCATGAATCCAGTCCTGGTGTTTGATATAGAAACCATTCCAGATATCGCCGGCTTGCGCACGCTGCACGGGCTGGATGGCCGTGTCAGCGATGCCGATGTGGCGGAAATGGCGTTTCAGATGCGGCGCCAGAAGACCGGCAGCGACTTTATCCAGCATCACTTGCAGAAGGTGGTGGCGATTTCTTGCGTGCTGCGCGAGGGCGACAACTTCAAGGTGTGGTCGCTGGGCGGGCTGGAGGACGGGGAGGGCAGCATCATCCAGCGTTTCTTTGACGGCATCGACAAATACACGCCGCAGATCGTGTCGTGGAACGGCGGCGGCTTTGACCTGCCGGTGCTGCACTACCGCGGCCTGATACACGGCGTGCAGTGTCCGCGCTACTGGGATATGGGTGAGGACGACAAGGACTTCAAGTGGAACAACTACATCAGCCGCTACCACCCGCGCCATCTGGACTTGATGGACCTGCTGGCGCTGTACACCGGGCGCGCCAATGCGCCGCTGGACGACCTGGCCAAGCTGATCGGTTTTCCCGGCAAGTTGGGTATGGATGGCAGCCGCGTGTGGGAGGCTTACCAGCAGGGCAAGCTGGCCGAGATACGCAATTACTGCGAGACCGATGTGGTGAACACTTATCTGGTGTACGCACGTTTCCAGATGATGCGCGGCCAGTTCACCCGTGCGCGCTTTGACAAGGAATGCGAGCTGGTGCGCAGCACGCTGGCCAAGTCTTCCGAGCTGCACTGGGCCGAGTATCTGGCAGCCTGGCCTGAAGTGAAGGCGTAGGGGGCAGGATGAAATTTTTTCTGGTGCTGGCTCTGCTTGCTGTGCTGGGCTACATATTTTATCAACGCTGGCTCAAGTCATCGCGCCGGCGTTTCCTGGAGCAATTCGAGCTGCCTGCTGGCGTGATGGAGCGCGTGCTGCTGAAGCGGCCAGAGTTGAGCAGTGCGCAGCAGGCGCTGGTGCGGCGCGGTTTGCAACAATATTTTCGCATTTGTCTTGCTGCCGGCGGGCGCTTTGTTTCCATGCCTTCGCAAGTGGTGGATGAGCTGTGGCACGAGTTCATTTTGTTCACGCGCTCGTATCAAGGTTTTTGCGAACGCGCGCTGGGGCGTTATTTGCACCATACGCCGGCAGAAGCCATGCCTGCCCCCAATACTGCCACGGAGGGCATACAGCGCGCGTGGCGCCTGGCTTGCCGGGAGGAGGGCATCAACCCGAACAAGCCGGATCGCCTGCCCTTGCTGTTTGCGCTGGACGCGCAGCTGGGCATTGCCGGCGGCTTTGTGTACGCGCTGAACTGCAACGATGCCGCCTCATCATCCACGGGTGCTTTTTGCGCCTCGGATATTGGCGGCGGCTGCGGCAGCTCCGGTTGTGGCGGCAGTAGCAGCAGTGATGGCGGCGGCAGCGATGGTGGAGGTGACGGCGGCGGTGGTGGGTGTGGCGGGGGCGGGGATTAGGCTGTCAAAAATATGCGCTCCCCGAGGGGTGCATCAATCTGAATTTATCAATACTGGAATGAGTTGGAGAGTTGCATGGTAGTCATTGAATCGCTGGACCAGGATGGTCGCGGCATTGCCCACGCCGATGGCAAGGTGGTGTTTATCGAAGGTGCGCTGACCGGTGAGCGCGTCACCTACAGTTCCTATCGCAAAAAGCCCAGCTACGAGCTGGCCCGCGTGGACAAGATCCTCCGGCAATCGTTCATGCGCGTGCAGCCCAAGTGCGTGCATTTCGATATGTGCGGCGGCTGTTCCATGCAGCATCTGGATGCGCGTGCGCAGGTGGCGGTGAAGCAGCGCATCCTCGAGGACAATCTGCAGCGCATCGGCAAGGTGAAGGCCGAGCGCATTCTTCCGCCCATCTATGGCGAGACCTGGGGCTATCGCCAGCGCGCGCGCCTGTCGGTGCGCCATGTGCTGAAGAAAGACAAGACGCTGGTCGGCTTCCATGAAAAAAACAGCCGCTATGTGGCCGACATGCAGCACTGCGAAATCCTGCCATCCAAAATTGCGCGCCTGCTGCCGCTGCTGGCGCAGATGAATGAGAGCCTGTCGATCCGCGACCAGTTGCCGCAAATCGAGCTGGCGGTGGGTGAGCATGTGGATGTGCTGGTGCTGCGCATACTGCAAGCCTTGTCGCCTGCCGATGAGGTGATCATCAAGAAGTTTGCCGACACCCACCAGGTGCAGTTCTGGCTGCAGACCAAGGGGCCGGAAACGGTGGTGCCGTTTTATCCGCTGGATGCACCGGCACTGAATTACAGCTTGCCCGAATTTGGTATCACCATGCCGTATGCTCCTACCGATTTTACCCAGGTGAACAGCACGATGAACCGGCTGATGATGAGCCGGGCCATGCGTCTGCTCGCTCCCCAGCCGGGCGAGCGCATCGCTGATTTCTTCTGCGGCCTGGGCAACTTCACTTTGCCGATTGCGCGCAGTGGCGCACAGGTGATGGGCGTGGAAGGCAGCGCAACGCTGGTCAAGCGTGCCGCGCAGAACGCCGCTTATAACGGCCTGACAGCCAATACCTCATTCAGCGCGATGAATTTGTTCGAGATGACGGAAGAGGAACTGGCCAAGCTGGGGCGCTTCGACAAGTGGCTGGTAGACCCGCCGCGCGATGGCGCGATGGAGCTGGTGAAGTCACTGGGTGCGGATGCGCCGAAGCGCATTGTGTATGTGTCATGCAACCCCGCCACGCTGGCGCGCGATGCCGAGGTGCTGGTGCATCTCAAGGGCTATACGCTCAAGGCTGCGGGCGTGATGAACATGTTCCCGCACACTTCCCATGTTGAGTCTATTGCCTGGTTCGAGCGTGAGTAGCGTGCCTCTTGAGTTGCGCCAGGCTGCGCTGCACTGGCTGGGCGTGCCTGAGGCTGCAGCAAAATCCGCCGGAGTTATGGCGCTGCAGCGGGCTTGGCAGGAAGGCGGGCTAAGCCTGGATGTTGAGGCCGGGCTTACCGGCAATGAACTTATTCCCGGCCATCCGCTGCGGCCCGAGCTGGTATCGCCCACCGCAGTCCCGCGCCGCTCGATGAGAACCGAAGAAGGGCGCGCGGCGATGATACATGCGCTGGCGCACATCGAATTCAACGCCATTAATCTTGCGCTGGATGCCATCTGGCGCTTCCCCGGCATGCCGCGCGACTACTATGCAGACTGGTTGCAAGTGGCGGCGGAAGAAGCCAAACATTTTGACCTGCTAGCTGGCAACCTGCGCAGCAAGGGCCATGCCTATGGCGATTTCAGTGCGCACAACAGCCTGTGGGATATGGCGGAGAAAACCAGCGGCGACATCCTTGCGCGTATGGCATTGGTGCCGCGCACCATGGAGGCGCGCGGCCTGGATGCCACGCCGCCGCTGCGTGCCAAGATCGCTCATGCTGGCGATGCGGCTGCTGCAGAGATACTCGACATCATTCTTGCCGATGAGATCGGTCACGTGCTGATAGGCAATCGCTGGTACAAATGGGTGTGCGAGCAGCGCGGCCTGGAGCCGGACGCAACTTATGCCGAGCTTGCCGCCACCTTCAGGGCGCCGCAATTGCGCGGCCCGTTCAACCTGGAAGCCAGGAAGGCCGCGGGGTTCAGCGAGAGCGAGCTGGCGGCGTTGAGCGCAAAGAAATAGGGGTTGAATCCGGCGGAAATGAAAAAGGCGGCTTGCGCCGCCTTTTTTTCATGTTGCTGCTACGCTCAGTCTTTCTCGCCGGCGAAAGCCATCAGCAGGCTCAGCAGGTTGACAAAGATGTTGTAGATGTCCAGGTACAGGGTCATGGTGGCCATTACATAGTTGGTCTCGCCGCCGTGAATGATCTGGCTGATGTCATACAGGATGTAAGCCGAGAAGATCAGCACGGCAATGGCCGAGATGGTCAGCGACAGCGCCGGGATGGCAAAGAATATATTTGCCAGTGAAGCGATGAGCAACAGGATCAGGCCGATGAACAGGAACTTGCCCATAAAGCTGAAATCTTTCTTGGTCACTGTGGCAATGGTTGCCAGGCTGAAGAAAATCAGCCCGGTGCCGCCAGCGGCCATGCCTACCAGTTGCGCGCCATTACGCAGGTGCAGGGCATGTTGCAGGATAGGGCCGAGGAACCAGCCGGCCACAAAGGTAAAGCCCAGCAGCATGGCGATGCCCCATACGCTGTTGCGCAGTGCAGTCACGGCAAACAGCATGCCCATCATCACGCCAAACATCAGCAGCGGAGCCATGATCGGGTGTTGTGCCATGAACGAGAAGTTGGTGGACAGGCCCATGAAAGCGCCAACGATGGTCGGGATCATGGTGAGCGCCAGCATCAGGTAGGTGTTGCGCAGTACCTTGTTTTGCTCCAGGGCCAGCGTGCCCGGTTGCGAAATTGTTTGGTATTCCATGTTTTGTCTCCAGAAGATGTAGTGAACAACGGACGTAAGAGTATCGAAGCAGGCTAAAAGTTGCAATATTTGCGTGGTTTGGGGGCGAAATATGCAGCAGAGGCTTTAAATGAACAGGGGTTTTCGGTATGATGCGCGCCTCCAAGGAAGCTTGGGTGAGTGGTTTAAACCAGCAGTCTTGACAACACGCCGCGTAGCGGCTTGTTGCGGCGCAGACTAACCTTTAGGTTATGTCGTAGCCAAAACTGCCACCTGTGGCAACGTAGTGGAAAAAATTAGGAAGCTTGGGTGAGTGGTTTAAACCAGCAGTCTTGAAAACTGCCGAACAGAAATGTTCCGTGAGTTCGAATCTCACAGCTTCCGCCAAGATACCGTTTGACCACGTCTTGTGACGTACACGAAACCCTCGATGATCCCACTCATTCGAGGGTTTTTTGTTTTATGGTTTTATGCTCCGCCCCTGTGCATTGGGGCGCTTACTAAACTTCGACCGCAAGGCCGAGTCAAGAATATACTGACAGCCTGAAACAAGCACAGAACAATATGTATCTATTTTCGACTATCCGTTTTATGTTCATGGCCTGGCTGAAGAGGGCAGGCGCGCTTGTGGCCATGACAGTGATGACAGTCCAGTTTCATGGTGCAGCCCTGGCTGCAGGAGGGGCTATTCCATCAACATTCGGCAGTACGATAGGGGCTGCCTTGTTGTGTGTTGACCATGTTGATCCATCTTATTTTTTGTCATACATGAACCAGTTTTTTGGCCCGCCGTACAAAACGGAAGGCGGCGCCTATTGGTTCAAGGTTCAGGGAACGCTGTGGGGAGCGAACATGACCGACGTCATGGTGAGCGATGGGGCGTATGAGCAGGTTTTTGTTGCCGCCAGCTTTAAGGAGAACCCTCAAAAGCTTGCCGATGCAATCGCCGGGGTTGCCGGGGTTCGCTATTTAAGTGAGGGGGCAACGCAGTATTCGCCCTTAATTTCGAGCCTGGGTAGCAAAATCATCTACTCCGGACAGAACTCAAGGATTTATTGCAGCAAATACAATCTGGACTATTCACGTTCACACCTGCATTAGCCTTTGTGTCGATTATTTAATGAGTTAGCTGGTATCTAGGCATTTTTGCATATGGTGCAATGGCTTATTAACTGCTATGGTTAGCCGGTTTGCTTGATGAACTTGTGCACTTCAGGGGTGAGTTGAGCAGTCTGAATGCAATTGTGGATAGGCAAATCAGGTGTAATAATCGGTTGGACATTTAGATGCATAGCTAGCGTGCGGGGAGAGAGTATTTTGGGCGTTGAAATTGTCGTTAAATTGATATCCATGGTGTTGCGCCTGTGCGGGATAGCATTTTTTTTGTACGCCGCTTTCCAGGGGGTGTTTGGAATAGGCGGATCTACCAGTGTGTTTACCGGGGTGGGCGTGCTGGTGCTGGTGATTCTGGGAACTCATGTGATTGATAAATTTGGCCAGATCAGATAATGCGCTTAATAACACTGATTTTCGGACTGCTGCTTTCATTCAGTGCAAATGCGCAAACCAGTAAACCTGTGAATGATCTGGCACGGGGGGAGCTTTTGTATACGACCCATTGTGTTGCCTGTCATGCGATCGAGATTCACTGGCGCGCAAAGAAACTGGTGAGCAACTGGAACGGCCTGAAAATGCAGGTGAATCGCTGGCAAAAAAGCGCCGCACTGGGATGGGGTGCTGATGATATAGAGCAGGTCAGTCTGTACTTGAACGCGACGTACTATCATTTTTCGGACGCTAACAGGATTGGGCTGGGTTACCCTGATGCCAAGGCTGATTGATGAACCGCTAGCTTGCGAACCAATTGGATATTCGTACTTTGAAAGGGATGACATGTTGAAGATAGGAGTTTTGTTTGCTTCGCTTATATTTGTACTTGCCCCAAGCGCAAATGCAAAAGACGTGTCTGCACAGCAAGCCGGGTTGAATTACGCATTGCAGCAGATGGAAAAATCCGAGGCTGAATACAAGGCTGATGCGCAGAAGGTGAGTGAAACTGAAAAACTCATCGAGCAAAAAAAGAAGCAGCTGGCTGAAGAGCAGAAAAAAGCCGAAGCCTCCAAGAAGAGCTATGTGGAAGCCAAGGAGAAGCTCGCCAAGGCCCAGGAAATACTGGATCGAGCCTGGAAAGAGTGAGCGTGATGTAATAGCTTGCGCTTGGAAAAGATAAAAAGGCTGCCGCGGGCAGCCTTTTTTGCGTCCGGATTTTCAAGGGCCGGGCTTAATAGCCGAGTGTGCGCGCGCCCTGATAGAAGGCCAGGCTGACCAGCCAGGCTAGGGCCAGGGACCAGGCGACGGAAAACAGCATAAAGCCATTGTTCTTGGATTCGCTGCGCAGGGTGGCGATGGTGGAGAGGCAGGGTGTATAGATCAGGGTGAATAGCATAAAGCTGTAGGCCTGCACCCAGTCCAGCTGGTGAGCCATGGTGCCGCTTAGCGCTTCGCCGCTAAGGCCGTAGATGACCGCGAGTGAGCCCACAACGATTTCCTTGGCCACAAAGCCGAAGATCAGCGCGATGGTCAGCTCCGCAGTGATGCCGATGGGTGAAAACAGCGGATGCAGCCAAGCGCCTATCATGCCGGCCAAGGTGTCGGCACTGGCCGGCGTTGCAGAAGCGGGGAAGTGGGTCAGCAGCCACACCATCACCACACCGGCGACAATGAACTTGCTGGCGCGGTTAAGGAAGTGGCGCACTTCGTGCCAGCCACGCAACAGCATCTGGCGCAGGGTGGGGAAGCGATAAGGCGGCAGCTCCAGCACGAAGGGTTCGTTGTTGGGAAAGTAGCGTTTGAACAGCAGCGCGGTGACGATGGCCGCGGCAAAGCTGAATAGGTACAGGCTGAACAGCGCGACTGGCGCTGCCTTGGGGGAAAACAGGGCGGCGCTGATAAACACGAATACCTGCAGGCGCGCGGAGCATAGGGAAAACGGGATCACCAGCATGGAGAGCAGGCGCAGTGAGCGCGAACGCATGACGCGCGTGCCCATCATTGCTGGCACATTGCAGCCAAAGCCCATCAGCAGCATCACGAAGCTGCGTCCGTCCAGGCCCATCTTGGCCATTAGTGCATCCATCAGGAAGGCTGCACGCGACAGGTAGCCTGTGTCTTCCACGATCGCCATGAACAGGAAAAACAGCACGATAAGCGGGATGAAGGCGGCGACAGTGGCGACACCGTTGTAGATGCCGTCGAGCAGCAGGCCCTGCAAGGCGGCGGGCAGGCTGGCCAGCAGCGGTGCAATGGCAACCTCGCGCAGCCAGCCGAATAGTTCATTGACCCCGCCTTGCAAGGGCTGCCCCAGGAAGAAAATTCCCTGGAACAGCAGATACATGATGCCGAAGAAAATCGGCAGGCCCAGCCACGGGTGCAACATGAGGTGGTCAAGCTGGGTGGTGAGCTTGTCTGTCATGCGCGCGGGAACCTGCACGGAGTGCTGGAGCACGCGCGACATTTCACTCTCGATATGTTCATCCTGCTCCAGCTGGCTGCGCAGCTGCTCGGCCATGCCGGGGGTGTTGTAGCGCAGCGCCTTGGCTGCGGCCTGCATGGCGTCGTGGTAGCCGTTGCCGTATTTTGCACTGAGCAGGAAAATGGGCACTCCCAGTGCCTCGGACATTTTTGCAGCATCAATGCTGATGCCGAATTTCCTAGCCTCGTCTGCCATATTGAGCAGCACAACCATGTTCAGGTTGAATTGCTTGAGTTGCAGCAGCAGGCTTAACTGGCGTTCGATCTGGGTGGCATTAAGTACGATCAGGGCGAGATCGGGGACGTTGTCATGCAGAAAATGGCGAACCACCTGCTCGTCCTCGGAAAAGCCGTGCATGTCATAGATGCCGGGCAGGTCGATGATTTCCACCATGTCACCGCCCAGCAGGATGGTGCCGGAGAGCAGGTCGACGGTGACACCGGGCCAGTTGCCGACACGGGCGGCAGAGCCTGTCATGCGGTTGAACAGGGTGGACTTGCCGGTATTGGGCATTCCCAGGAGGGCGATTCGTTTCATGTCTGCACCGTAATCTTTGCGGCTTCGGCCTTGCGCAGCAGGATGTCGGTTGTGCCTATGCGCACTTGCAGGGGGCCGGAGAAGCTGGCCTTGCGTATCAATTCGATTTGCTTACCGGTGCGAAAGCCCATGGCCAGCAAACGCTGGTGCAGCGCTTCATCGGTATGGATGGCAACAATGGTGGCTATTTCACCGGGTTTCAGGCTGGCCAGGGTCATGGAGGTGTCGGGAGGGGTTGCATTCACAGTGGCTGAATTATTCCACAGCGCCCAGTCTTTTGTAAGGCAATCCGGATGGCTTTCGGTTAAAATGCGCAACTTTGTTAACGTGGCGAGCACCATGATTAAAGGCAGCATTGTTGCAATAGTTACCCCCATGCAGGCAGACGGCAGCCTGGACTTGGCCGCGTTTCGCGCGCTGATTGATTTCCATATAGCCCAGGGCACCGACGCCATCGTGGTGGTCGGCACCACGGGCGAATCGCCGACGGTTGATCTGGCGGAGCATGAAATGTTGATCCAGGTTGCCGTAGAGCATTCCGCCGGTCGCATTCCAGTGATCGCAGGGACCGGTGCAAACTCGACCAAGGAAGCGATAGAACTGGCGGCGTTCTCGAAAAAGGCCGGTGCTGATGCTTCACTCACGGTGGTGCCCTACTACAATAAGCCAACTCAGGAAGGCTTGTATCTGCACTTCAAGGCCATCGCAGAAGCAGTGGATATGCCGCATATCCTGTACAACGTGCCTGGCCGTACCGGTGCGGACATGAACAACGATACGGTGCTGCGCCTGGCGCAGATCCCCAATATTGTCGGGATCAAGGACGCGACCGGCAATATCGAGCGTGGCAGTGATTTACTACAGCGCGCCGCTTTATTGAAGCGCACAAACGGGGACTTTGCCATTTACAGCGGCGATGATGCCAGCACCCTGGCGCTGATGCTGCTGGGAGCTCATGGCACGATTTCGGTGACGGCAAATGTCGCGCCCAAGCTGATGCATGAAATGTGTGCGGCTGCGCTGAACGGCGAGGTGGCCAAGGCGCGTGAGATTAATTTCCGCCTGCTGGGGCTGCATCGTCACCTGTTTGTCGAGGCCAACCCTATCCCGGTAAAGTGGGCGGTGGCGCGCATGGGCAAAATGCAGAACAATTTGCGATTGCCATTGACGCCGCTGACGACAGGCTCTCAGAAGGTTGTGGAAGATGCCATGCGCCAGGCTGGTGTCATATAAAAGCTGATGCAATTAAATTTTAGGAGCAGCATGAAAGCATCAAAATTTTTCATATTGATTTTAACTGCGAGTGCGCTGGCTGCCTGCAGCAGCACCGATGCCGAACAGAAAAACAAGGCCTTTTTATACCAAGCCGCAGCAGCCAAGGTGCGGGCTCTGGAAGTGCCACCAGATCTGACATCCCCTGTCAGCAATGAGCGATACGGCATTCCGGGTGCTGAAGGAGAAGGCGTGGCGCGCTATTCCGACTTTTTCAAAGGTGGTCGTACAGCTGGAGGGAGCGGCAGTAACGTGTTGCCGGAAGCAAGAAATGTTCGTCTGATGCGCAATGATGCGCAGCGCTGGCTTCTGGTGAGTGACAAGGCAGAAAATATATGGCCTGTGGTGAAGGCGTTCTGGCAAGAAAACGGCCTGAACATCAAGCTTGATAATCCGCAGGCAGGAATTGTCGAAACCGATTGGGCGGAGAATCGCGCGAAAATTCCAACAAATGGTGTGCGCAAGCTGTTGCACCTGAATTCATCCGGCGAGCGCGATCAGTACCGTACACGTATGGAACGCAGCAAAGATGGCAAAAGCACAGAAATTTATATCAAGCACAGCGCTCTGCAGCAAGTGGCGGACAACGAATGGATGACGTCCTATACATGGTTGCCCCGCGAGAGCGATCCCGAGCTGGAAGCGACCATGTTGCAGATGTTGATGGCCAAGTTGAGCGGTGCTGTTATGGCGCCTGCAGAAGCGCAGGCTGCAGAGAAGTCGGGGCAGTCGCCTGAGCAGAAGACGATTGCAGTCAAATTGCAAACTTCGGCCGATGGCAGCAAGAGCATTTTGCTGGGTGAGCCTTTCGACAAGAGTTGGCGCAAGGTGTCGCTGGCACTTGAGCAGGCAGGCATTGCCCTGGAGGACAAGGATCGAAGCAAGGGTATTTTCTTCCTGCGAGCGGCTAAAAATGCCGACAAGGATGCAGCTGGTCAGGTCAATGTGCGCGAGATCTCTGGCGGCTGTGAGGTTACGGTCAGCAACGGCAAAGCTGGCCGCACACCTGATGCGCAACGCCTCATCGATGCACTGTATCAACAGATCAGCAAGCAGTAACCTTTATTTCGGATGCGTTTTGCTTCACTGGGCAGCGGTAGCGAAGGTAATGCGCTGGTAGTTCAGGTCGGCCGAACCTGCGTGCTGATGGATTGCGGTTTCAATCTGACAGAAACTGTTTTCCGGCTGGCACGCCTTGGCCTGTCACCTGATGTTCTTAGCGGCATAGTGGTGACACATGAGCACGGTGATCATGTCGCCGGAGTCGCTCGTCTGGCGCGCAATTACCAACTCCCGCTCTGGCTTACGCATGGCACTCTGCGTGCACAATTCAAAGCCATGGGTAGCCTGCCCATGGTCACTGAGATTAATCCCCATAGTCCTTTCGTCATTGGTGACGTGCAAGTACAGCCTTATCTGGTGCCGCATGATGCTGCCGAGCCGGTGCAATATGTCTTTGGAAATGGTGAGCGGCGATTGGGCGTATTAACCGATGTGGGCAGCTCGACGCCGCATATTGAGAAAACCCTGAGCGGGTGCGACGCGCTGGTGCTGGAATGCAACCATGATGCCGAATTGCTGGCCAATGGCGACTATCCTTACAGCCTCAAGCAGCGCGTAGGCGGGCGTTTCGGGCATCTCAACAATGCGGCTGCAGGACAGTTGCTTGCGCGCCTGGACAACAGTCGTTTACAGCACATCATGGCAGCTCATCTCAGCCGAAAAAACAATACTCCGCAGTTGGCGGTAAAAGCATTGAGCATGGCATTAAATTGCAGCGAAGACTGGGTGGGTGTGGCAACACAGGAAGAGGGCTTTGCCTGGCGGGAGATACGTTAGGGTAAATGCAATTTAGATGATGATATGACCCGTCCTAAACTAGGTTGACAGTTAAACGTCGTATTCACCCTGGTTTAGGTATGCTGTTAAAGACGCCTGATGCACCGCATCGGGCGTTTTGTATTTTAGCGCCAGATGGGGGCG
>JAHFQY010000064.1 GCA_023259065.1 Nitrosomonadales bacterium | reverse complement strand
CGAAACTGCCACTATCGTCGCGATCCAAGCCGAGGAATCGTTGCACCAGCGCCTGCTGGCGATGGGTTTTCGCAGCGGCAAGCAAATTGAATTGATCCGCAAAGCCAGTTTTTCCGGCCCGTTGCAAGTGCGCATCGGCACCACCGACATCCTGCTGCGGCGCAGTGAAGCTGCCAAAATCACGGTATGTAAAGCATGAACCTGAAAAACTTATTTCACCACGAAGGACACGGAGGTCACGAAGGTTTGTGCGAGTTGGGCATAAAGCCGCCCATCCCTGCTCACCCCGATTCATGCAGATGCAAAATGACTAATGTTTATCCACGAGGTGAATCCAATTTTATAAATAATCCGTTATCCTTCTTCGCGTGCTTCGTGTTCTTCGTGGTTAATCTGAGGAATTTAAGATGAAGCGGGTCGCCTTGTTGGGGATGCCCAACACCGGCAAATCCACGCTGTTCAACCGCATGACCGGCGGTGCGGCGCGCGTCGGCAACTGGCCGGGGATTACCGTCGAATTGCTCAGCGGCAAAATCCTGCTGGGCAGCGATATGGTGGAAATTATCGACCTGCCCGGCATCTACGACATGCACGGCTTCTCGGATGACGAACAAGTGGTGCGCCACTTTCTGCACGATAACGTGCCCGACCTGGCGCTGGTCATCCTCAATGCCACGCAAATCGAACGCCAGATAAGCCTGCTGCTGCAACTCAAGCAACTCGACATGAACCTGGTGGTGCTGCTTAACATGGCCGACGAAGCGAAAAAATTTGGCATCAGCATCGACAGCAAGAAAATGTCCGACCTGTTGGGCATGCCGATTTTTCTGCTCAGCGCAAAATACGGCACAGGCTATGCGGAAGCCCTGCAAGCCGTCAGCAAAGCCTTGCGCTACCCCACGCCCGGCATGGCCGAGCAATTGCGCAGCCAGCTGGAGCAAGACGGGCATATCGAATCCGAGATGGCGCACGTATTGAAACACTCCGTGCAAATTCCCGTCCGTCTGTCGGACAACCTTACGGAAAAACTGGATCGTGTGATGCTGCACCCGTGGCTGGGGCTGCCGATTTTTTTTGCCATCATGTACCTGCTGTTTCAGGGCATTTTCTTTTTCGGCCAGCCGCTGCAAACCGGCGTCAACGATTTGTTTGGCTGGCTGCGCAATGCGGCCTTCGTTCCATTGCTCTCTGGCTTGCCCACCGCGCTGCAAGGCATGCTGCTGGATGGTGTCTACAACGGCGTGGCCACTGTCGCGGCATTTGTACCGATCATCATCCTGTTTTTCTTGTTCATGGCGATGGTGGAAGACAGCGGTTACCTGTCGCGTGCGGCATTTTTGATGGATGCACTGATGGCGCGTCTCGGCTTGGACGGGCGCGGCTTCGTCATGCTGCTGATGGGTTTCGGCTGCAACGTACCCGCGCTGATGGGTACGCGCGTGATGCGCTCACGCGCCATGCGTTTGCTTACCATGCTGGTGATCCCGTTCTCGCTGTGCTCGGCGCGCCTGCAAGTATTCGTGTTCATCACCGCCGCGCTGTTCTCGCCCAAGACAGCGCCGCTAGTACTGCTCAGCCTCTACCTGTTCAGCTTTGCAGCCGCGATACTCACCGCGCTGTTATTCAAGGGGCGGTTCAAGAACAATGAGCCGTTCGTGCTGGAATTGCCGCCGTACCGCTTCCCCACCGCGCGCCAGATGGCGTTGCGCGGCTGGCTGGAAGTGCGGCATTTTTTGCGCCGCGCCACCAAGTTCATCGTCGCCGGTGTGGTGCTGGTCTGGCTGCTCACCCACCTGCCGTTATCTGCCGCACCCGCCAGCAGCGGCACGCTGGCTGGGGTAATCGGTGGCTGGCTGCATCCGCTGTTCGCCCCCATCGGCATCAACGAACAGCTCACTATCGCCCTGATTTTCGGCTTTGTCGCCAAGGAAATCGTCATCGGTGCGCTGGCGGTGATTTACGGCCTTTCCGGTGAAGCGCTCAGCGGTGCAATAGGGCAACAACTGGACTGGGTGCAAGCCTACAGCTTCATGTTGTTCACCCTGATTTACACGCCGTGCCTGGCCACCATCGCCACCCTGCGCAGCGAATCCAAACAGCTTGGCTTCACCGCGCTGTCCATCGTCTGGTCGCTGGTGCTGGCATGGTGGGTGAGCTTTGTGTTCTATCAGGGTGCGAGGGCGTTGGGGTACTAAATTGCAACTAATGTATAGCCCATACTCGGTCTCATAAACAGTATG
>JAHFQY010000057.1 GCA_023259065.1 Nitrosomonadales bacterium | reverse complement strand
GCTGGCGAGAGGTGAA
Source organism: Nitrosomonadales bacterium (assembly GCA_023259065.1). Classification (GTDB taxonomy): domain Bacteria; phylum Pseudomonadota; class Gammaproteobacteria; order Burkholderiales; family Gallionellaceae; genus 39-52-133. The sequence goes on along the minus strand of JAHFQY010000057.1, from coordinate 6,432 downwards.
GTAGGGGGCTTGATCTACGAAACAAGGTCGGGCCTTAAGGGTGGGCTCAAGCTTCCTCTACTTCGTGTGATAGTAGCTAACCACCACGGAGAGAAAGATACAAGGTTGGGCTCGTTGACCATTACCTGCCCATAGGATCAGCACCAATAGTGCCACGCAGGCTCTGCAGGTAGTCGCTGTGGCTGACCTGGTGCAGTTTGGCCTGGGCTTTGGCAAGCCGCCCCTGAATGTCGAGTTTTATTGCCACATCCTGATGGCTGCTGCGTTCGATGAAGGCTTCCAGGTAGCTGATGTTGCGTTCCCACAGGGCGATATCGCGCTGCTGTTTGGTCTGCAGGCGCTTCTGATACCAGTTTGAGGCAAGCAGGGCTTCGCGGGTGAACATGGCGCGGATATCCGGATGATGTACATCTTTGCCTTCATAGTTGCCGTTGGCCATGATGTGCAGCAGGGCCTTGAGCGGCGGGCAGGCATCTTCCACGCTGCCGTCTTCAAAGTAATGTGCAGCGACTTTCTGTTGCGCTTCAACGATATTTTCGATGCCGTCGACAAATACATCCAGCCCCTGGCTTTCCGGACGCAGGATTTCTTCGCCGAATACGGCGCGCGGGGCGTCGAACATTTTGCCCATAAAGCCGTGCACGAAACGTTCGGTGATGCGATAGCCGAGGCGGCTGGCCTTGATCGTGCGGCCCTGGTATTCAAAATCCTCAATTTTTTCCAGGCAGCCATTTTCGATCAAGTAATGCGGATCGCGCACTTTGTCGGAAAGACGCGACCAGATCTCCGGCACGAGCAGGCTGATGTCGTGCTCAACGCGGAGATTGGGGCCGATGTGGCCGGCGGCGGTAGAGTAGCCCGCGTAGCCGCTGATGATGAAGGACACCAGCGCATTGTTGAGGTCTACCGTGGGACGCAGCGCATTGAACGGCCCCTTGGTGAGCGCGCCTTCACTGCCGGCACCGGTGGTGGAGGGCGACTTGCCGGTGAGGCTGCACACGAAGTCCATGAACAGCTCGGGCAGTTCCTGGTAGTGGATGGGGTTGTACACGGCCAACGGGCGGATGCCCGGCTCGGGTGGGTTGTTGCGACGGCCGCTGAGCACGGCGTTGACCTGCTCTACCACGGGGGTGCCTAGCGGCACGCGACGGTTGAAGCGTGCGCCGATTTCGGCCACATAACGCCGCACCGGATTGGAGATGTCGGTGCGCAGTTGCAGGTAACGCGGATTCTTGCTCGGCTTGCCGTCAACCATGCGCGGGTGAGCCGAAGACACGACGGTCTCGCCCGCATCGTGCGCCTCTTGCAGCAGCGTGCGCATCGGCTCGGTGTATTGGCCGATGCCCACTACATCGTCGACAACCTCGGTCAGCGCCTCGCCCATTAGCGGCTCGAAATTTGCCAGGAAGTTGTCGCGCTGCGCCATATCCTGTTCCGTTTGCCGGTCGTGGCCGCGGTGTATCGCATCGTCCGGCCGCTGGAACAAACGGTATTCGCAATTGCGCACCAGCTTGACCGAGGGGTTGCTGCTTTTCGGCGAGCTGTTGGGCAGGACATCCAGCGGAATCACCACCGATGCGCTGATGTCGTCTTCCATCTGGACTTTTTCGGCGGGGATAAAGTCCTGGCGCATCTTGAATACGCGCCACGCATTTTTTTCCGTGAAACCCACGCGCAGATAGGAGCCCACCAGTTTGCGTTCGCCCAGCTTCAACTCATGGCCGGGGTGACCGTTGACGAAATCGACGGAGAGGAAATTGCGCCAGTCATTGCCCCAGTTGGGCTGGTACATGCGCTTGATCACAAAAGCCAGGGCGAGTATGCGATCCGGCACGCCTTCCAGCCAGGCGTTGTATTCGGCTGTATAGGCGGGCGAGGGGGTCAGGACTTTGATCACCGATCCGAGGCTGCGTTCCTCGCTGAGCAGCTGGCGGTGGGGGGCGCGGTCTTCGGACGCAAGGCCGGGTTTGAAGCGCGTGCTGTAGTCGCGTTCAAAAAGTTTTTCGACCTGCTCCATGTCGTGCTCAAGATCGGCCACAAAAAGAGGCGCGTAAATCACCGCATCGGTCATCGATTTTGAAATTTCCGATTTGCCGCCGCCGGAGACGGTGCAGGGTTTGTGGCAGAACGTGCCTTCCGGGTCGGTGCCGACCAGGCGCCAGGAAGGTGCGCCGGGATGTTTGCGCATTTCGATTTTGTAGCCATTGGGCTGAATGTAAATCTTGCCCGGCTGCAGTTTGATCGATTGCTGTTTGCCATCCTTGAGCCAGGTGACGGTTTGCGTGGGCAGGTCCATGCGCAGGTCTTGCGGCACATAGATCACGCCGGGATATTGCTTGTCGATGCCGTAGCCCTGAGGCTGCAGGTGCATCAACTCGCCATAGTTTTTGACCAGCTCGTCGAAGCTGTAACCGGCAACGCGGGTGACGCTGTCCACGCCGAACTCTTCCCCGTGATTGTGGCGCGGAAAAGCCAGTGCGCCGCCGGCGTGTTCTTCTTCGGCCAGGCCAAATAGGTTGGCCGCATAGCTGATCTGGGTTTTGACTTCCTTCTTGCAGTAGCCGTAGTAATTGTCGGCAAGGATGGTGACGATCACGCCGCGCTCATCGCGGGCCGTGATCTTGAAGGCGGCGCCGTCGTTGTAAAGCTCGTTGTCGTTTTGCCAGCACATGCCGTCACTCACCTGACGCGGAGTGGCCTGGTCGCGGTGAGGCAGGCCGAGCGCCTTCTTGGTGAACTGAACCAGATGGGGCGCAAGAATGACGCAGCCGCTCTGGCCGGTCCAGTGATCCACATCCAGCCCGGCATCGTTGGAAGAGAGGGTCGGATTGCCGCCATTGCCGAAAATGCTCTCGACAAAGTCGAGGTTGCTGACCAGGCTGCCCGGTGCAAACAGGCGGATTTCCATGCTCTTTTCGGCTTCGCGGCCCGGTATCTCGGGGCACACGATGGGCCTGAGCAACAGCGAGACGAACATTTTCGCTTCATGCTCCTGTCCGGAGGTAAACGGCAGGCGCTGCAGATGTTCAGGCGGATTGAGCGCTTCTTTCAGCAGCCGCGCAAAGGTCAGCTTGGATACGGATTTTTTATCCCCCGGGATGGGCAGGCCGCCTTCGGCGATATGGAAAGAGCCCTTGGTGGTGCGGCGGTCGCTGGCGGGGTTGTGCAATACTCCATTGCGAATGCGATAGCTGCTGACATATTCATTCTTGAATTCATTCCCCCTGGCCGGAAGCGAAAGCTCGCGGGCTACGCCATGCCGGTCGAGAATGATGCTGTTTTCCGGCAGGCGCGGCACGCCGCCTTCGGCAACGTCGGCCAGGTAATCGTTCAGGAAAGCCTGAATGCGCTGATCCGGCGGGCACAGATAGCCTGAAAGCAGGCGCGATTTTTCGCGGTAGCTGCTGAGCAGGTTGTTTGCCACATCGAGAAACTTGCTGCTGCTGCCCACCTCACAGGCCGGTAGGCCAGACGAGGATAATTTCAGGTTGATATAGAGTTGCAGGCGTTCGCGCGTTTGTTGCGGATCTTCCGAGTTGTCGGATAGCCCAAGAAATTGATTTGAATCCATAACGCTCTTACCCTTTGCCCTTAGTTTGTGCTTACTGAACAGCGTGCAATTCTAACCTGAATGATGAAAAACGACGTTACGATGAAGGTTAATGGGATCAAAATTGACGTGCGCCGCCCAGCCTCCCATAATCATCAGCCTTCCCACCGTTATGCCGAGCCCATCATGACCACCCTACGCCAGCAGGATTTTATCGACAGCATTGCCGACGCCTTGCAGTTCATTTCCTACTATCACCCGGCCGATTTCATCAGCTCCCTCGCGGCAGCGTATGAGCGCGAGGAGTCAACGGCGGCGAAGGATGCGATGGCGCAGATACTCAGCAACTCGCGCATGTGCGCGCAGGGACACCGGCCGGTGTGCCAGGACACGGGCATAGTGGTGGCGTTTGTGCGGGTGGGGATGGACGTGCGCTGGGCGGATGCCTCGATGAGCATCACCGAGATGGTGAATGCGGGTGTACGCAAGGGTTACCTGCAGCCGGACAATGTGTTGCGCGCTTCCATCGTGGCGGACCCGGCCGGGGCGCGCAAGAACACCGGCGACAACACACCGGCAGTGGTGCATTTCGAGCTGGTGCCTGGCGACAAGGTGGATGTGCGCATCGGCGCCAAGGGCGGCGGCTCGGAGAACAAGGCGCGCTTCGCCATGCTCAACCCCAGCGATGATGTGGTGGAGTGGGTGGTGAGCCAATTGCCGGGTATGGGCGCGGGCTGGTGCCCGCCGGGGATGCTGGGCATAGGCATAGGCGGCACGGCGGAGAAGGCGATGCTGCTGGCAAAAGAATCCCTGATGCAGCCCATAGACATGACAGCACTCAAGGCGCGCGGTGCGAAAAACCGCCAGGAAGAGTTGCGCATGGAGATTTACGACCGGGTGAATGCGCTGGGCATAGGCGCACAGGGCCTGGGCGGGTTGACCACGGTGCTGGATGTGAAAATTCTGGATTACCCCACCCATGCGGCTTCCAAGCCGGTTGCCATGATTCCCAATTGTGCGGCAACGCGGCATGTTCATTTCGAGCTGGATGGCAGCGGGGTGGCGCAGTTCACACCGCCGAAACTGGAGGACTACCCGGATGTGCACTGGCATGCGGCCAAAGATGCGCGCCGGGTGAACCTGGATACGCTGACGAAAGCGGATATTGCCCAGTGGCAGCCGGGCGAAACCGTGCTGTTGTCCGGCAAGCTGCTCACCGGGCGTGACGCAGCGCATAAGCGCATGGTAGACATGCTGGCCAAGGGGGAGAAACTGCCGGTGGATTTCAACGGCCGCTTTATCTACTACGTCGGCCCGGTGGATCCGGTGCGCGACGAAGTGGTGGGCCCGGCCGGCCCCACCACGGCCACGCGCATGGACAAATTTACCGAGACCATGCTGGCGCAGACCGGGTTGATCGGCATGGTGGGCAAGGCCGAGCGCGGCAAGACCGGAATCGAGGCAATCAAGAAGCATGGCGCGGTGTACCTGATTGCGGTGGGTGGCGCGGCCTATCTGGTGGCCAAGGCGATCAAGCAGGCGCGTGTGGTGGCCTTTGCGGATCTCGGCATGGAAGCGATCTATGAGTTTGAAGTGCAGGACATGCCGGTGACGGTGGCGGTTGATGCACAGGGGAGGTCGGTGCATGAGATTGGGCCGGCGGAGTGGAAGGGGAGGATTGCTGGGATACCGGTGAAGGTGGTGTGATGTCTATTGCGTCTAAATTACGTTGGGCATACAAATGAGTGATGCTCTACCGGAAGTGCTGCATTTAGGTTGTCGACGACTTATTCCTGAGGTGCAGTACCGCGTTATTACCGAGTTTATTGACGATGATCATATGGTTCATCATGTGGGAGATCGCTGGCTCTATTTGGGATGTACACATCCCAAGATGTATCCAGGTTATGTGATTCATATTCGAAATTTGGATGGTGCTGAAATCCAATTTCGCCTTAAATGGGGAAATGGAGGCCAATCAAATGTTGTGAATTCATTCGAGAATTATGTTGTTGGGCCAGTTTTAGAAACAGCTCAATTGATTGATTGTCTTTCTCCTGATGCAAAAGATTCCCTTGAACGGGTTCGTCATTGGCTAGAGCCGCTGCCCGATGATAGCGAGGCTTTGCTTGAGCATGTGCATAAAAGAGCTGCGGATGCTCGTATTGCAGATGATAAATCAGATTATTTAGGTAGCAACTATGAACAACCTGCTTCTGATTTATCTAAGATCGCACGAGAAATTGAAATTTCACTGAGAGGGAGAAATGCATAGCGAGCGTAGGATTGGTTGCGCGTAGCAATACCCATCGGAAGCCGTCGGGGGTTGCCCGACAGCAAGTTACCTTTCTTGGCCGCCAAGAAAGGTAACCCAAAGAAGGCGGCCCCTGCTACGCCACCCCTTCGGGGTTCCCTGCGTTGCTCGACTGACCAGGCGGCTGCGGAACTCGCCCTAGCAGGCCACACAAAGCGTGGCCTGCCGCGGAGCTCAGACAGTCCTCGCCGACACCCCCTGGCCAGCCTGCGCTACTCGGTGGCGCAGAAGGGGAAGGAAAATCAAAGGAAGGTTGGTCGCGTGCGCACAGCGCACGCATTGATTTGATATGAAGCAATGAGAGGGCGTGTTCCGCCCTCTCATTGCTTGGGGTTTGGGGTTGGTTTTTGCTTTTGGGTTCCCTTCTGTATCGCTGAGGGCGAGCGGCAAAATTGGGATGAAGGCGAGGACTGTTCGAGCTCCGCGGCGTGGCACGGGGTGTGTGCCACGCTAGGGCAATGGAATGGACACCTCCCACCTAAACGGCATCGTAATGTGCCAGACTGAAAGTCCAACCAATCAGTCAAAAGGAGGAGGTGTGAAATGGATATTACCCGTATTGGCATTG
>JAHFQY010000056.1 GCA_023259065.1 Nitrosomonadales bacterium | reverse complement strand
GATTCCCCAGTATTTTCAACCCATCCCCATCCTACCCTTGAAGGGGAAGGAACCTAGCGATTAGCAGCTATTTTTAAGTTTGTAACACAGTAAGATTAGGCGCCTGCTTATTAAACTTCGCATCTGATGGCGCTCCTGCAGAATCACTGTGTTGATTGCAGAGCATCTGGAGCAACACTTACCGGACCATCTGGTTCATTTCGATGATAGGCATCAGGATGGCCAGCACGATGGTCAGCACCACCCCGCCCATTACCAGGATCAACACCGGCTCCAACAGGGAGGTCAGCACCGATGTGTAGTTTCCGATTTCCTGCTCCTGCTGTGTGGCTGCGCGCTCAAGCATCGCATCCAGCCTGCCGCTCGCTTCGCCGCTTGCAATGAGATGCACTAGAATGGGCGGGAACAGCCCGGAAACAGCCAGTGCGCGGCTGAGCCCAGCTCCTTCACGCACCTTTTTGGAGGCATCTTCCAGCGCACGCCGCATCGGAAGGTTTTCCACCACGCCTGCGGCAGCCTGCAACGAAACCAGCAATGGGACGCCGCTACCGGCCAGGATCGCCAGCGTACTGGCCATGCGCGCTGTATTGATTCCGCGCACCAGACGCCCGATTACCGGCAGGCGCAATAAGCGCCTGTGCCACTGGTAACGTATTTCTTCGCGGCGCAGCAACATGAGAATGGCGAATACCGCGCCTACCAACCCGCCCAGCAAATAGAACCATGATGCCTGCAATAATTCACTCAGGCCGATCAACAAACGCGTCAATAAGGGCAATGTCTGGCGCGTTTGCTGGAACACGCCCACCACCTGCGGCACGACATACACCAGCAGGCCGGTGACCACCAGCAGCGCCACCAGCGTGACAATGGCGGGATACACGAAAGCCAGCCCGACCTTCTGCCGCAATACCTGGCGCGATTCGGTGTAATCGGCCAGCCTCAGCATCACATGGCTCAGTTCGCCCGACGCTTCGCCCGCTTTCACCAGCGCCCGGTAAATATCCGGGAACACGCGGCCATAGTGCCCCATCGCCTGCGCCAGCGTGTGTCCCGCCAGCAATTCCGCGCGCACACCGGCCAGCACCTGGCGCACCGCTTCGCTCTCGCTCTGCTCGATCAGGGCGCTGAATGCCTGCTCGATAGTCAGCCCGGCTTCCAGCAAGGTTGCCAGTTGGCGCGTCAGCATGCTGAGCTGCGCGGATGAAATTCCGCTGCGCAAACGCCAGCGTTGCCCCTCGCCGGTATCCAGCGTTTCCTGCGATACCGCATGCACAGAGACCACCGTCAAGCCCGATTCGCGCAAACGTGCGCGGGCCTGGCGCAGGCCATCCGCCTCGATCACTCCCCGCGTCGGGTTGCCCGTATCTTCCAGTGCTTCATAGCGGAATGCGGCCATATTTGAATAACGTTTATTGAGTTTTAGTGCGTACCCCAAACCCCTCCCAGCCTCCCCTTGTCAGGGGAGGAGCGCCGGCACCTCCCCTGACAAGGGGAGGCTGGGAGGGGTTTGAGCGGCCATGAAACATCTCGGCAAGAATCTTCATCACTAATCGCGCGTCACGCGCAACAATTCTTCCAGCGAAGTCACTCCGGACACCACCAGCCGCAAGCCATCCTGGCGCAAGCCGTGCATGCCGTGCTGCACCGCATATTCGCGCAGCGACTGTTCCGCCGCGCGGTCATGGATCAGGCGGCGCAGCCCGTCGTCAACTTGCAATAACTCATAAATTCCGGTGCGCCGCCGGTAGCCGCTGTGGCCGCAGGCGGCGCAGCCCCTGGGGCGATACAGCGTCTGCGGTTGCGTGCTTTCCAATAAAGCCAGCTCTGTTGCGCCGGGGACATATGCTTCGCGGCATTCGTTGCACAGGCAGCGCACCAAGCGTTGCGCCAGTACGCCGAGCAGGCTCGAAGACAACAGGAACGGCTCCACGCCCATGTCGGTGAGGCGCGTCACCGAACTCGCGGTGTCGTTGGTATGCAGCGTCGCCAGCACCAGATGGCCGGTTAGGCTGGCCTGCACGGCGATTTGCGCGGTTTCCAGGTCGCGGATTTCGCCGATCATGATCACGTCTGGATCCTGCCGCAGGATGGCGCGCAACGCGCGTGCGAAGCTCATGTCTATGCGCGGATTCACCTGTGTCTGGCCGATGCCGTCGAGGTCGTATTCGATGGGGTCTTCCACCGTCATCACATTGGTCACTGTCGCATCGATGCGCGACAGCGCGGCATACAGCGTGGTGGTTTTTCCTGATCCCGTCGGCCCGGTCACCAGCACGATACCGTGCGGTTGGCGCACCAGTTCGTCCACCGATGCCAGCGTTGTGCCTTCCATGCCGAGACGGGTCAGGTCGAGCCGCCCAGCATCCTTGTCAAGCAGGCGCAACACCACGCGTTCGCCATGCCCGGTTGGCAGGGTAGATACACGCACATCCACCGGACGCCCGGCCAGGCGCAAGGTGATGCGCCCGTCCTGCGGCAGGCGCTTCTCCGCGATGTCCAGTTCCGCCATGATCTTGAGGCGCGATACCATCGCCGCATGCAACGCGCGATGCGGCTCGACCACATCCTTCAGCGTGCCATCCACGCGGAAGCGCACCACCGAGCGCGTCTCGAACGGCTCGACGTGAATGTCGGATGCATTCTCACGCACCGCCTGCGCCAGCAATGCGTTAATCATGCGGATCACTGGCGCATCGTTCTCCGCGTCGAGCAAGTCCTCGGTCTGCGGCAGGTCGTGTATCAGTTGCGACAGATCCATGTCCTGCTCGACATCGCCGACCATCGCCGCCGCGCCTTCCTGTGCGTATGCGTCAGCCAGTGCATGGTCAAACGCTTCCGGCGACAACATCGTGGCGCGCAATGGCACGCCCAGCACGCGCCGCACCTCGGCCAGCGCTTCCGCCGCCGCATCCGCGCGCACCTGCACTTCGGCGCCATAGGCTGTGCAATGCGTGAGCAATACGCCTTTAGCCTTGGCGAAGGAATAGGGAATTTTTCTGGAAACTTGCCGCTCGGCGGGCTGATCCATGGCGGCAGCTTAGGGTTTTGCCGCCGCAGGCGGTGAAGGCAGCGGCAATTCCTGCTTCAGTTCGAGTGGTTGAATCTGCGGCGCGGGCATGTCCGGCAGCAGCGCACGCGACGGTAACTGGCTTCGCCCCTCCTCACCGCGCAAATACTCGTAGCGATCCTGCGTTAACCCTTGGGAGGAAGATGCAGTACGCAACACATATGGTCGGATGAACACCATCAGGTTTGTTTTGGTGTGCCGCCGCGTTTCATGGCGAAACAGGTTTCCAAGCAGCGGCAGGCTGCCCAACACCGGCACCCTGTCTTCACTGTTGCTGACTGAATCCTGGATCAGTCCGCCCAGCACAATGATCTGCCCCTCATCCACCAGCACGTTCGATTCCAGCGAGCGCTTGTTGGTAATCACCCCTGCGGCATTATTGATGGTCTGATCCTGTACGCTGGAAACTTCCTGGTAAATTTGCAGTTTCACAGACCCGCCCTGAGAGACCTGCGGCTTGATGCGCAATGTCAGCCCCACATCCTTGCGTTCGATGGTCTGGAATGGCGACGCGGTGGCCGTGTTTCCAGTCTGCGCATAACTCCCGGTGATGAATGGCACATTCTGGCCGATGATGATTTTTGCTTCCTCGTTGTCCAGTGTCAGCAGGTTCGGCGTAGAAAGAATATTCGCGTTCGCATCATTTTCCAGAAATCGCGCCAACATACCCAGATTCAGCACCGTGCCAATCCCCGGTATGGCCGTTGTGCCCTTGACGATGCCGACGTTCAACCCTTGCCCGAGCGTCGTGCCTATGTTGGCGGTCGCCCCCGTCCCTATCGCGCTGATGATGTTGCCGCCGTTTGCGCCTTGCGCCCCGAAATTGGTTCCGCCAATCACCTGCGCCCTTGTATCGTTAATACCGCTTAGTGCCTGCCACTGGATGCCGAATTCCGCCGCCTTGTCCGCCGTCACCTCCACAACCAGCGCCTCCACGAATACCTGCGCCCGGCGCACGTCGAGCATCTCCATCACTGCCCGCAAATTGTTGTAAACAGCATTCGGCGCGGTAATGATAAGCGCGTTTGACGCCGCATCGGCCTGAACCATGCCGCCGCCCACCGGGGCAGCAGGTGCGCCAGCCACAGCGGGAGCGCCGGGAACCGAAACATCCCCGGACATCACTGCGCGCAAAGTCTGCGCCATCTTCACCGCTTCGGCATTTTTCAAGTACACCACATGCATATTTCCCGGTGCGCCTGTTTCGATGTCGAGTTTTTCAGCCAGATCCCGCGCACGCGCGATCCGGGCCGGATTATCGGCGCGCAGTAGTAAATTATTGGTGCGCGCATCCGCCATCAGCACAAAGCGCGAGCTTGCATCCCCGCCGGGAATCGCAGCTCCATCCTGCATCAGGCGGCTAATTGTTTGCGCTATATCCATGGCGGAGGCATGCTTGACCGGAATCACAATCGGCGCTTCCGCGCTCGGCTGATCAATAGATTCCATAATCTGCTCGATGCGCTTCAGGTTGCTCGCATAATCCGTTATCACTAATGTATTGTTGTTCGGATATGCAGTCACAATATTGTTCGGCGCGATCAGCGGGCGCAAAACCGGCACCAGTTGCGCAGCCGATTCATACTTCAGCACATATACCCGCGTCACCAGCTTGTCGTCGGTGTTATGCGTATCGCTTATGGCGCCGATGTGCAGCTTGGCATCGGCCTCAGGCATGACCTTGGTTACCCCGCCCGACTCCACCACCGCGAAGCCTTGCAAGCGCAACGCTGAAAGCAGGATGTCATAAGCCAGCGAAGCGGGAACAGGCGTGGACGAAACGATATTAATCACGCCCTTTACCCGCGGGTCAACCACGAAATTGCGCCCCGTGATATGCGACACCGCCTTCACTACTTCCTCGATATCGGCACTTACAAAATTGAGTGATACCTTCTCGTCCTGCGCGCCCCTGCCAACAGGCGGGAAAAACAATGCGCCGCACAAAAGCATCAATGCAACCCATCTACCCAACGTATGATTCATGGAAAATAACCCGATTATTTCTAGAACTTATTGCTTCCGGCAATTAGCAGAAAAAGATAAGAGCAATCGTCTGGGGCAGTTGTATATCGCTTTCCGCCTCCATAAGGCCATGCGCCAACGTATGCCATACTGGCTGCAACGTGCAGCAGTTACAACAAAATTCAATTTTCTATACGCTGTTAGGCTGAATACAAATAACTCCTCCTCCCAACTTTTTGAATATATAATCAGTTACCGTTAAAAGCAACTATAAGTTTCCTTTAGCATGAATGCCACCTGTTGAAAAACGGAAAACAGATGGAAGGGCAATGGAGAGGTATAAGCTTGTACCGGAAACGCTGTGTATTAACAGGAATGGTTAAGTGATCTACAGAAAGGGTATTTTCTCGTGCTTGCCGTTGCTTTGGCGCGGGCTAGGTGCGCTGATGCTGGGTGTGCTGTTGGCAAAATGGAGCTGGATTTTGTTTACACCGCATGCAACAGTGGCTGCCGTGACAATGGAGCGTGGCTCTGCGGCAGAGGCGGAGCGGCTATTTGGCGTAGCGGCTCCAGATATTTCTCCAGCCGAAAGGCCTGTCTTACCGAATGTGCATTTAGCCGGGGTATTTGCGACAAGAGCCGGACAGCCTGGATTCGCGATATTGAAGTTGGGTGATAAGCAGCAACTGGGCGTATCGGTGGGAGAGAGTGTAATGTCCGGCACCAGATTGCTGGAAGTTCACCCGGATTATGTGCTTCTGGAACATGCTGGTATGCAGCAGCGGGTGAATCTGGAAGTGAAGGCTGCAGGCGCTGCTGGGGCAAGTGTGACACGTGTGCGTTAAGTTTGAAAATCTATGGTAAGGGTTTGCATGTCTTTTGTTGTCACGCAGCAATGCAGCATTCACTGCGTTGTCCGCTGATACCCACTTCCAGCAGGCTGGCTTCAAGGCGCTGTTGCGGGAATCATAGAGCCTATCCTCATTACCAGTGCATCGTTCCCATGCAGGAGCGTGGGAACGATGCTCAAGTAATTATCGCTTCTCCGCGCGCAACAAGGCATGCACGATTTCGCACACCATCGTCTTGTGCTTGGGCGTCAGGCGCTGGAAGTCTTCCGGCAGGTTTATGACCGCCTCTTCTCCATAGATTCCCCCGGCTGAAGCCGGGGTTCTTACTGTTACGGCCTTTGGCCGACCCGATGCTGCCACGTCACTCGTTGGCTCGCGCCAGCATCGGGAATGCTCATTCATCCACGGCTAAAGCCGTGGTATTCTGTCTTCGACCGCATAAACACTACGCTCTTCCTCAATCTTCAACATGGCGTCGCACGCTGCATCTCGATCAATTGCGTGATGCCGTTTTTCGCCAGTTCCAGCAGCTCGTCCATTTCTTCGCGCGTGAAGGGGTGGCCTTCCGCCGTGCCTTGCACCTCGACGAAGT
>JAHFQY010000044.1 GCA_023259065.1 Nitrosomonadales bacterium | reverse complement strand
ATTCTGCCCCGGCGCCGAATATGGCCCGGCCAAGCGCTGGCCCTACCCCTATTTTGCCGAGCTCGCACAAAACCTCACCAGCCGTGGCTATGCCGTCTGGATAGTCGGCGGCCCCAAGGATCAGGAAACCGGCGAAAAGATCGTGGCGCTGGGCAATCCCACCAGCCGCAACCTGTGCGGGGTGACTGACATCGCCGAGGCAATCGCCCTGCTCTCATGTGCCGCGCTGGTGGTGAGCAATGATTCCGGCCTGATGCATATCGCCGCAGCGCTCGACAGGCCCATGCTTGCGCTGTACGGTTCCAGCAGTCCCGGCTTTACCCCGCCGCTATCGCCCAATGCGCATATCGTCAAACTAGATATTGCATGCAGCCCTTGCTACAAGCGTGAATGCCCGCTGGGGCATTTCAACTGCATGAAACAACTCACCCCGCAACTGGTCGCGCAACAGATTCCTTCCAACCTCGCCTGAGCCTGCCTGGCCGGCCCACCGTTTGAGAGCTTATGACCATCCCCAAGGAAATCTTCAAGGCCTATGACATCCGCGGCATCGTCGGCAAGACGCTGACTGCCGACATCGTCGAGGCCATAGGCCACGCCATAGGCTCGGAAGCCGCTGCGCGCAAGCAAACTGCAATTGCCATCGGCCGCGACGGCCGCCTGTCCGGCCCCGAGTTTGCCCAGGCACTGGCGCGCGGCATCCAGAAGAGCGGCATCAACGTCATCGACGTCGGCATGGTGGCGACACCGATGACTTATTTCGCCGCCTTCCAGCTCAACACCAACTGCGCGGTGATGATCACCGGCAGCCACAACCCGCCCGATTACAACGGCCTGAAGATGGTGCTGGCCGGCGAGACCCTGTCCGGCGACACTATCCAGAGTCTGCGCACCCGCATCGAGACGGGCAACCTCACGCATGGCGCCGGCAGCTATGCCCAATACGAAATTGCGCCCGAATACCAGGCGAAGATCGTGTCGCACATCAAACTGGCGCGTCCGATGAAAATCACCGTGGACTGCGGCAACGGCGTGGCCGGCGATTTTGCCGGCAAGCTGTACCGGGCGCTGGGCTGTGAAGTAACGGAAATGTTCTGCGAGGTGGACGGCCATTTCCCCAACCACCATCCCGACCCTTCCGATCCGCACAACCTGGAGGATCTGATCAAGGCGCTGGCCGGCAACGACAGCGAACTGGGCCTCGCCTTCGACGGCGATGGCGACCGTCTGGGCGTGGTCACCAAGGATGGCAAGATCATCTATCCCGACCGCCAGCTGATGCTGTTTGCCGCCGATGTGCTGAGCCGCAGCCCCGGCGCGGAAATCATCTTCGACGTGAAATCCACGCGCAACCTGTTCAGCTGGATCCGTAATCACGGCGGCAAACCCACCCTGTGGAAGACCGGCCACTCGCTGGTGAAGGCCAAGATGAAGGAAACCGGCGCACAGCTGGCCGGTGAAATGAGCGGCCACGTGTTCTTCAAGGAGCGCTGGTACGGCTTTGACGACGGCCTCTACTCTGGCGCCCGCCTGCTGGAAATCCTGAGCAAGGTGCAAGATCCCAGCGCCACACTGAACGCCCTGCCGGATGCGGTGAGCACACCGGAGCTGCACATCAAGCTGCAGGAAGGCGAGAACCACGCGCTGATCGCGCGCCTGGGCAAGGAGGCACAATTCACCGAACAAAAAGAAATCATCACCATCGACGGCCTGCGCGTGGAATATGCGGATGGCTTCGGCCTGATGCGCGCCTCCAACACCACGCCGGTAATCGTGCTGCGCTTCGAGGCCGACAATGCGGCTGCGCTCAAACGCATCCAGGATGATTTCAGGAGGGTGCTACTGGCGGCGAATCCGGATTTGCAATTGCCGTTCTAAACATAGCGGTCGGTAGGTTGGGTTAGCGCAGCGTAACCCAACAATTTTGAAATCATGTTGGGTTACGCGGTGCAGCCGCTAACCCAACCTACGAGAAAAAAAGGCATCCCGAACCCGGGATGCCTTTTGCATTGGTGAAACCGAAAAGACTTACAGCTTGGCCTTCACCCAGTCGTTCACGCCAGCCAGCGCCTTGGCCAGATGCTCCGGCTGCGTACCACCGGCCTGCGCCATGTCCGGTCGGCCACCGCCCTTGCCGCCCACCTGCTGCGCCACAAAGTTGACCAGCTCACCGGCCTTCACCTTGGCAGTGGCGTCAGCAGTCACGCCGGCGATCAGGCTGACCTTGCCGTCGCTCACTGCTGCCAGCACGATGGCCGCCGACTTGAGCTTGTCCTTCAGCTTGTCCATGGTCTCGCGCAGCGCGGCGGCATCGGCGCCTTCCAGCTGGGCTGCCAGCACCTTCACGCCGTTGATGTCCTGCGCCTGATTCAGCAGTTCATCGCCCTGCGACGAGGCCAGTTTGGATTTCAACGCGGCCAGTTCCTTCTCCAGCATCTTCACGCTGTCGATGATCTGGGCAATGCGCACCGCAGTTTCCTGCGGCTGTGCCTTGATGGCGCCGGCCACTTGCAGCAACAAGTCTTCCTGCTGCTGCACCAGTGCCAGCGCGCCTTCGCCAGTCACCGCCTCGACGCGGCGCACACCAGCAGCGACGCCGCTCTCCGCAACTATCTTGAACAGGCCGATGTCACCGGTGCGTGCCACGTGCGTGCCGCCGCACAGCTCGATGGATGAGCCGATATCGAGCACGCGTACTTCATCACCGTATTTCTCGCCGAACAACATCATCGCGCCGGTCTTCTGCGCTTCCTCGATTGCCATCACGCGCGAGCGAGTTGCGGCATTGGCCAGAATCTCCGCATTCACCAGATTTTCCACCTTGCGTATCTCGGCGTCGCTCATCGGCTGGGTGTGCGCGAAGTCGAAACGGGTCTTGTCCGGATCAACCTGCGAGCCCTTCTGCTGCACGTGAGCGCCCAGCACTTCGCGCAGCGCCTTGTGCATCAGGTGAGTTGCGCTGTGGTTGCGCATGGTGCGGCTGCGCGCCGCCAGGTCCACTTTCGCTGTTACGTTGTTGCCCACGGTGAGCTTGCCCGTCTTCACCACGCCGTGGTGGCCGAACACGGCCGCCTGGATCTTCTGCGTATCTTCCACGGCAAAGATGCCGTGCACGCTGCGCAGTTCACCGCGATCACCCACCTGGCCGCCGGATTCGGCGTAGAACGGCGTATCGTCCATGACCACCACGCCCATATCGCCTTCGTGCAGCTCATTCACCGCAGTGCCATCTTTGTACAGTGCGAGGATGTTGCCCTTGTGTTCCAGTGTGTCGTAGCCGTGGAAGGCGGTGTTGGGGCCGGCGTATTCCAGGTTGGCGGCCATCTTGAACTTGCCAGCGGCACGCGCCTGCTCCTTCTGCCGTGCCATCGCGGCGTTGAAGGCGGCGTCATCCACGGTCATGTTGCGCTCGCGGCAGATGTCGGCAGTGAGGTCGAGCGGGAAGCCAAAGGTGTCGTGCAGCTTGAAGGCGGTTTCGCCGTTGAACAGCGTGCTGCCGGCCTTGCCCATCTCCGCCAGCTCGGCTTCCAGTATGGCCATGCCGTGTTCGATGGTGGCGAAGAAGCGGTCTTCTTCCTGCTTCAGGATGTCCATCACGCGGCCTTGAGCTGCGGCCAGGTCGGGGTAGGCTGCGCCCATCTGCTGCACCAGGTCCGGCACCAGCTTGTGGAAGAAGGCTGCGCGTGCGCCCAGCTTGTAGCCATGGCGGATGGCGCGACGGATGATGCGGCGCAGCACGTAGCCTCGGCCTTCGTTGCCGGGAATCACGCCGTCGGCCAGCAGGAAGGAGCAGGCGCGGATATGGTCAGCCAACACCTTGAGCGAAGGCGAATCCATGTCGCTGCAATGCGTCTCGCGCGCTGCAGCTTTGATCAGCGCCTGGAACAGGTCGATCTCGTAGTTGGCATGCACATGCTGCAGCACGGCGGAGATGCGCTCCA
This sequence comes from Nitrosomonadales bacterium, assembly GCA_023259065.1. Lineage (GTDB taxonomy): Bacteria > Pseudomonadota > Gammaproteobacteria > Burkholderiales > Gallionellaceae > 39-52-133. Next base: position 14,661 of record JAHFQY010000044.1, on the reverse strand, counting down.
GCCCCATGCCGGTATCCACGGAAGGCTTGGGCAGCGGATGCATCACGCCGGCTTCGTCGCGGTTGAACTGCATGAACACGTTGTTCCAGATCTCGATGTAGCGGTCGCCGTCTTCCTCCGGTGTGCCGGGCAGGCCGCCGGGAATGTGCGCGCCGTGGTCGTAGAAAATCTCGGTGCAGGGGCCGCACGGGCCGGTGTCGCCCATCATCCAGAAGTTATCCGAGGCATAGCGCGCGCCCTTGTTGTCGCCGATGCGGATCACGCGTTCAGGCGCCAGTCCCATTTCTTTGGTCCAGATGTCATAAGCCTCGTCATCCTCTGCATACACGGTCACGTACAGCTTGTCCTTGGGCAGCTTGAACACTTCGGTCAATAACTCCCAGGCGTACTTGATGGCGTCGCGCTTGAAGTAATCGCCAAAGCTGAAGTTGCCCAGCATCTCGAAGAAGGTGTGGTGGCGCGCGGTGTAGCCCACGTTTTCCAGGTCGTTGTGCTTGCCGCCGGCGCGCACGCACTTCTGGCTGGAAGCGGCACGGGTATAGGGGCGCTTGTCGAAACCGAGGAACACGTCCTTGAACTGGTTCATGCCGGCATTGGTGAACAGCAGGGTCGGATCGTCGTGCGGCACCAGCGAGCTGGAAGCCACCACCGCGTGGCCCTTGGAGGCAAAATAATCGAGGAATTTCTGACGGATTTCGCTGCTGTTCATGTAGTCACCAATCAACTGCAAATATTCAAATTAGGGAGCCGCCCATGGGCTGGATAGGGGCGGGATTCAAGGGGGTGAATGATACCATTTGGCAGTGATATGCGGCATATCACCGTGGAGGGATGGCGGTGCGCAGACTCCCCCTGAATATCCGGAAAATCATGAGCCCTGCCCGGCTACGACTTTGCAACAAGCCTCATGCTTCAATGCAATCCATCGCCCACACCCGCCTTCGCATACCAGGCATTCAACTCGGCTGCATCCCTGCCCTGACTCCACGCAGCAATGTCCGATTTTGCAATCGGTGCATACGGCCCGTGCTTCACCTCGAAGATCACCCCGCCCTTGTCCAGCGACAACACGGCATGCCAGGTGTTGGCAGGCAGCTCCAGCACGCTGCACTCCCCGCCCAGCAGCACACGTTCGGTGACGCTGCCTGCATCATCAAACGTCAGCACCACAAAGCGCCCGCGCAGCGGCAGCAGCACTTCAAACGTGTGCTGGTGACGGTGCGGCAGCACCAGGGTGTCGGGCTCCATGGCAATGGCGAGGCGCTGGATGGGATCGGCAAGGTCGGTGTGCAGGTTGTGGTTGGCACGCAGGCGCGGGGATTGCTGCGCCTGGCTGGCAAGCTCGTCCAGTATTGAGTTACTCAGTTGTTTCAAAATTTTCTCCCGAAATGAAGCGCTATTTTCCCACGCTTCTGCTATTCAGGCTGATGATGATTACTCCTGCCAGCACCAGTGCGGAACCGGCTATTTGCAGCCAGGAAATGCTCTCGTGCAGGAACACATAAGCCATGTAGATGGTGCTTACCGGCCCGATGGAACCTATCAGCGAGGCGCTGCCCGAGCCGATGCGGCGGATGGCATAGGACAGTAAAAATACCGGCAGTACCGTGGAAAAGATGGCCATGGCGATGGAAAGCTCATACACCCGTAGCGGCAAGTTCAATGCGGCCAGAGGGTGCGTCACGGCAAACTGCAGCAGGCTGGCGGCACTTGCCACGATCATGGCGTAAGCAGTGAAGCGCGTTGCGCCGATGCGCGCAATGGCATGTCCCGCCCCCACCAGGTAGATCGAATAGGACAAGGTGCTGGCAAACACCAGCCCAGAACCAAGCAGGATGCCGCTCTGGCTCACGCCGGCATCGTGCACAAACACCAGCGCAATTCCGGCATAACTCAGCACCATGGCCGCGATCACTTTTGCACCGACTGCGCGCCGGTAGATCAGTGCGGACAGGATCACCGTCATGGTGGGATAGAGAAACAGGATCAGGCGCTCCAGGCCGGCGGAGATATACAGCAGGCCGAGGAAATCCAGAAAGCTGGACAGGTAATAACCGAGCAAACCCAATACCAGCACCAGCATCCATTCATGCCGGTTCAGCGGCTCGGCATGCCGGTACCTTGCCCACAGCGCCACGCCGACAAATACAGGCGCCGAAAAAACCATGCGCAAAGCCAGCAGCGTAATGGCATCCACATGCTCCAGGTAGGCCAGCTTGACCAGTATCGCCTTGGCCGAGAACCCCACGGCCGCGAGCAGTGCGAAGAGCACGCCCCAGAAAATGTCGCGCTTGATTGATGCTATGGCTGTTGCGGTCGGCATTGGAAAAACTCTCGTTAACAGGCAGGAAACTCGAAATAAAAACTGGCCCCCACTCTGGCTTGCTTGTCGAACCCGATCTGCCCGCCCATTTTTTCCACGATCGCCTTGGTAATGCTCAACCCCAGCCCCGTGCCCCCTTTCGGGCGGGTGTCGGATGAGTCAGCCTGGGAGAATTTCTGGAAAATTTTGTTGTGAAAATCGGCGGGGATACCGCTGCCCTGATCCGTGACAGTCACCCGCACCGCGCCCTGCTGCGTGACTGCGATTTCGACCTGCCCATGGGCGGGCGAGTATTTCACGGCATTGGATAGCAGGTTGGACATGACCTGAATAAAACGGTCGCGATCCACGCAGACTTTTACATCTGCCACGCTGGAAACCAGCTGCAGCGTCACCCCGTACTGCACGCCATAGTCACGATTGGCGGCTATGGATTGCTCAAGCAGCGGCATCAGCGGCTGTGGATGCAGGTCAAACTGCATATTGCCGGACTCGATTTTCTCGATATCCAGAATCTCATTGATCAACAGCACCAGGCGTTCACAGTTTTTGTTGGCAACATCCAGCAGACTGGTTGCCTGTGCCGTCATCTCGCCCCCCACACCACCAAGGAGGAGCCCCAGCGAGCCACGAATCGAGGTCAGCGGTGTGCGCAATTCATGGCTGACGGTGGAAACAAACTCGCTCTTCATGCGCTCCACTTTTTTGCGCTCGGTAATGTCGGCGGCGACACCCAGATAGCCGGTCACCCTGCCCGCTTCATCGCGGATCGCCGTGACCGACAATAACACGGGAAAACGCGAGCCATCCTTGCGCACGTAAGTCCACTCATTTTCATCCGGAACGCCCAAGGCACGCGCCTTGGCGACAAATACTTCAAATCCCGGCTCTATGCTTCTACCCAGCTCGGCGGATAAAATTGGCGCGCGCTGCATGACCTCATCAAGGTCGTGAATGATTGCCAAGTTCACCTTGCCCACCACCTCTGCGGCAGCATAGCCCAGCATATGTTCGGCTGCGACATTGAAAGACAAGATCAGGCCGTTTAGATCCGTCGAGATAATGCTGTAGCTGGCGCTGTCGAGTATTGCCCGCTGCAGGCTGGAGGTCTGTGCCAACGCCTGTTCGGCCAGCTTCTGCTCGGTAATGTCCTGTAGCGACTCTATCGCTGCCAGCAGATTGTTATCCTGGTCGTAGAGTGGCGCCGCATCAAAAATGATGTAGCGGCTCTTGCCGCCCATATTGGGATACCAGCCTTCGGCATGGACTCCCTGCGGCAGGAATTTGGACTTGGTGTAGCGTGCGTAATACTCCGCCCCCTTCTCACCGGCGCCATTGATCACCAGATCAGCCAGGCAGGGGCGGGGATGATCATAGAAGCCTTTCCAGTGCATGTCTGTACCGATCAATTCGGCAGACTTCACGCCGGTCATCTCCTCGCACGCCTTGTTCCAGCGCAACACGCGATGCTGCGTATCGATAATGAAAGTGGGCACGGTGAGGTTGTCTATCATGTCCCCCAGCAGTTTTTCCTGTTCCCTGAGCAGATTTTCCACACGCACCCGATCCGAAATATCCCGCACGATCCCGGTATACATGCGCAGCCCGTCAATCCTCATCGCGGATACTTCCAGCTCCATCGGAAATATGTCGCCCGACTTGCGCCGCCCGTACACCAGGCGGCCGATGCCGATAATTCGCGCCTTGCCTGTTTCAATAAAGCTGCGCAAATAACCATCGTGGCTGCTCTTGTCCGGCTCCGGCATAAGCATGTTGATATTCTGCCCGACCACTTCGCCCGCCCGGTAACCGAACATCATTTCAGCGGCTGGATTGAAGGATTCAACAATGCCATGTTCATTGATGGTCACCACGCCGTCTATCATGCACTCGACGATGGCATGCAGGCGCGCCGCACTGTTCTGGGTGGCTGCGGCAGAATACTTCAGCTCCACCATGCCCAATTCCTGCTCAGCCCAGGCTGCCAGATCACGCAAAGCTTGCTGCTCTGATTCAGACATTTCGCGCGGCACGGTATCGATCACGCACAGCGTGCCGATGCGGCTGCCATCGGCCGCACACAAGGGCTGGCCCGCATAGAAGCGAATTTGCGGCCCTCCGGTCACCAGGGGATTGTCGGCAAAGCGGGGATCGTTCAGCGCATTCGGCACCAGAAAAACATCCTGATCAAGAATGGCATGGCCACAGAAGGAAATGTCGCGCGGGGTTTCGGTGGCACTTAACCCCTGGCAGGATTTGAACCACTGGCGCTCGGCATCAATCAGGGAAATCAGTGCAAAAGGCACCTTGAACAGGCGCTGTGCGGTGCGGGTAATGCGGTCGAAGCGCTCTTCAAACGGCGTATCCAGAATATTCAGCCGGTGCAGCGCTGCAAGTCGCCTGGCTTCATCGGGAGGGAACTGGGGAGCTTGCAACTTCGTTCTCCTGGGTAAATATCGACACGTTGTCGCAATTCCAACGCACAATCTCATGCTACCAGCTTTTTTAGCAGGCATAACTACTTCATTAACTCAGCCTTTTACCCCATTAGCCGCATCCTCCACCACCTTCAGAAATTCGTCGCCATAGCGCGCCAGCTTGGCCTGCCCGATGCCACTGATGCGCCCCATCTCGGTGAGGCTGCCCGGACGCTGGTTGAGAATTTCCAGCAGGGTGCTGTCGTGAAAGATGACGTAGGGCGGCACGCCCTGTTCGCGCGCCAGCTCCATACGCTTGGCCTTGAGCGCCTGCCATAGCGGGTCTTCGTTGGCGCCGGCAAAGGCTTCACGGACACGGGCGCCGCGCTCTGCCTTGCTGCTGGTGCGCTTCACGGCTTCGGCGTCGCGGCGCAGCCACACCTCGCTCTCGCCGCGCAGCACCGGGCGCGCCTCTTCGGTGAGGCTCAAGCCGCCATAGGCTTCCATCTGCACCTGCAGCAGGCCGGCCGCGACCAGCTGCCGGTACACGCTGCTCCATTGCGCCTGCGTCAGCTCTTTGCCGATGCCAAAGGTGCTGAGTTGCTGGTGCTGGAATTTTTCCATCTGTGGCGTGCTTTTGCCCAGCAGCACATCCACCAGATGGCCGACACCGAAGCGCTGGCCGCTGCGGTATACGCAGGACAGCGCCATGCGCGCGGCCTCGGTGGCGTTCCAGGTATCCACCGGAGTCAGGCAGTTGTCGCACTGGCCGCAATCGCCGGGATGCGTCTCGCCGAAGTAGCGCAGTATGGTCTGGTGGCGGCAGGCGGTGGACTCGCAGAAACCCAGCAGCGCATCGAGCTTTTGCCGCTCCACGCGCTTGCGCTCTTCGGGCGCATCGCCGGAATCCAGCATCTGCCGCATCGACACCACATCGCCCAGGCCATAGGTCATCCACGCATTGGCGGGTAGGCCGTCACGGCCGGCGCGGCCGGTTTCCTGATAGTAGCCCTCCATGCTCTTGGGCAGGTCCAGGTGCGCGACGAAGCGCACGTTGGGCTTGTCTATGCCCATGCCAAAGGCCACGGTGGCCACCATGATCACGCCTTCCTCGCGCAGGAAGCGGCGCTGGTTTCTGTTGCGCGTGGCGGCGTCCAGCCCGGCATGGTAAGGCAGCGCATCCCAGCCCTGCTCCTGCAGCCAAGCCGCGGTTTCCTCCACCTTTTTGCGCGACAGGCAATACACGATGCCGGCGTCATTGGCGTGCTCGGCTTCGAGAAAGGCCTGCAGCTGCTGGCGCGCGTTGGCCTTGAGCGCAACGCGGTAGCGGATGTTGGGGCGGTCAAAGCTGGCGACAAACTGCTGCGCATCTTCCAGCGCCAGGCGCTCGACGATTTCGCCGCGCGTGGGTGCATCGGCGGTGGCGGTGAGGGCGATGCGCGGCACCTCGGGAAAGCGCTGGTGCAGCACGGTAAGGCCGCGATACTCGGGACGGAAATCATGCCCCCATTGCGACACGCAATGTGCCTCGTCGATGGCAAAAAGCGCCAGCCCGTGGCTTTCCTGCAAGCGTTCCAGCAGGCCCAGGAAGCCGTCCATCAGCAGGCGCTCGGGGGCGACATACAGCAGCTTCAACTCGCCGCGCAGCAGGCGTTGGGAAATTTCGCGCGCAGCACCGGCATCCAGGCTGGAGTTGAGAAACTCGGCCTGCACACCCAGCTGGTTGAGCGCCTCCACCTGATCCTGCATCAGCGCGATCAGCGGCGACACCACGATGCCCACACCCTGCCGCAACAGGGCCGGCAGCTGGTAGCACAAGGATTTGCCGCCGCCGGTGGGCATCAACACCAGCGCATCGCCGCCACCCACCACATGCTCGACGATGGCCTGCTGTTCGCCACGAAAATCTGCGTAGCCGAAAACATCGAGAAGTATTTGCCTGGCGGAGGAATTGGACATGAAGGGAAATCTGCAACGACTAAATATTTGGATTAAATCCGGGGGTTCTTAATATCACATTATCCATCCCGATGTGACACATGAATGATGCGCTGGCATCAACGCTCAAGAAAATTAGCAAATTCGAAATCAGTGATATTGCTTCCCCCTATTCCAGGCAGTGTCAACTGTAAAAAATATCTAGATACTCTGGCCTATTGCGCAGCTTAAAAAATAGGCAAACAATGCCGCTCGTAATGTATCAACGAAAAGGCTAACTTGTTGAAAAACAAGGGCGCAAAGTTTCCGGTCTAAGGGGTAAACCTATGACAGCGGGACTGCCGAAAAGCACACTGCGGCAGTCCCGTTACATTTATGGGAAGGTCGTATGGCAATACACACTCATCTCGCTTTCCCCCCTGGTTCCCAGCCCTGCTGTTTTTCATTTACATCTACCCAAGCTGGCAATCAGCCGCCCGGGCAGTCGAATATTGCTGTGCCGCACCTTGACAGACAACACCATGATCTCTGATTTTGAATGCACTCTGACTGAATGCAAAAAAATTGAGGAAGCACTCAGAAAGAGCGATGGAAAATTTCGCTCGCTGTTTGACCACGTCAACGATGGCCTGCTGATACTCGACCAGGATGGCTACATCAGGGATGCCAACCGCACCGCCTATGAACGCCTGGGCTACAGCAAAGACAGCATGCTGGGCATGCACATCTCGCAACTCAATGCCCCCAAGCACACGCACAAACTAAACGAAAGGCTCGCACTGGTTCGCGCACAAGGCCAGGCCATTTTTGAATCCGCACATGTGCACAGGAACGGCACAACCGTGCCGGTAGAAGTAAACGTCCGTGCCATAGAACTGGATGGCGAGCTCGTGTTTTTCAGTGTTTGCCGCGATCTGGCCGAGCGCAAGAACACCGAGCGCATGATGCAGATGATGCAGCAGTCCATTGATCACATGGGTGATGGCGCGTTCTGGCTGACCCCGGATGGCAGTGTTGCCTATGCCAATGAAGCGGCATGTCGTGCGCTGGGTTACACCCAGGAAGAAATGCTGGGCCTGCAGGTGTTCGACATCGACCCCGACATGAACTCGGAAATCTGGCCTTTCCATTGGGAGAGCTCCAGAAAGCACGGCTCACGCACGCTCGAATCAACCCACCGCGCAAAATGCGGAAAATCCATTCCGGTGGAAATCACCGTGAACCACGTGCGCTATGAGGACGAGGAGTATCACTGCACCTTTGTCCGCGATATCAGCGCACGCAAACAGAAACAGCGCTCCCTGCAGATGATGCAGTTTGCCATGGACAACATGAGCGACGCCGTATTCTGGACCACGCCGGACGGCCTGATTGCCTATGCCAATATCGCCGCCTGCCAGTCTCTCGGCTATGCGCCGGACGAAATAATGTCCATGCGCGTATTTGATTTCAATCCGCAAATCTCCCCGGACACCTGGCCCATACACTGGCAGGAGCTGAAGAGGCATCGCTCGATGATTTTCGAATCCACTCATCGTGCCAACGATGGGCGCATTTTCCCGGTGGAGGTATCGGCAAATTACATGCGCTATGAGGATGATGAATATGTCTGCACCTTCGTGCGCGACATCAGCTTGCGCAAGCTGACCGAGGAGAGAATCTCGCGCCTGGCCCATTTCGACGCACTCACCGGCTTGCCCAACCGCGCCCTGCTCTACGACCGCCTGAGCCAGTCCATCGCCCTGGCCCAGCGCAACAACACGCAGCTGGCCGTGTTATTCCTCGACCTGGATGGCTTCAAGCAGATCAATGACTGCCATGGTCATTTCATCGGCGACGGGCTGCTCGCCGCGGTGGCTGAGCGCCTGCGCAAGAATGCGCGCGACATGGACACCGTGGCACGCGTGGGCGGCGATGAATTCATCTTTATCCTCAATGAAATCGGCACCGCTGATAACGCGGCTTACGTGGCGAGAAAAATCATCGCCAGCCTCGCCCAAACTTTCCTGATTCAGGAAAAAATCTGCCAGATTGGTGGCAGCATAGGCATTGCGGTTTTTCCGGAAGATGGCGGCAACATCGAGGACATCATCAAGCTGGCGGATGACGCAATGTATCTGGCCAAGAAAAACGGCAAGGGGAAATACGTATTCATCAACCCGAGCCCGCTGGCTCAAGGAACTCTCAAGCTCGACGAATCATGACTCTTGCGCGGCCTACTCGATGCACATCATCGACAATATGCGCTGATCGGCTTTTCTGAGCTGGGTCACCATCAGGCTCAGCAGGGACTTGGAGAAACAGGCCTGCAGGCTGTCGCTTGCCCCGCGCAACATCCTGCCGTCAATCTCGATCACGTTGATGGACTTGGCCACGGTCACTGTCGACGTATGCACATGCAGAATTTCCTCCTGGTAGGCGATGTCGCCAAAACAATCCCCCTCGCCCATGCGGTTGATCTCCAGGCCATTCTTGATCACCACCACCTCGCCGCTGGTGATGATGTACAGATTGCCCCCCGCCTCTCCCTGCTGCACCACGGTTTTACCCGTGCCCATGCTCAGCGAGCGGCTGATGCCCAGCGTTTCCCATATTTCGTTATCGAGAAAATCGGCAAAGAAAGGCAGCTTGCGCATGAAGTTGAAACGCGCAATATCGAAGCGCCCCTCGTCCGGCTGTGACACCTGCGGCAAGGCTGCGGCAAGGTCTTCATAAAAGCCCTGCCAGGAGGTGTAGCGCATTTCCCTGTCCTGATGCATCGCTCTATGCACGGCAAAGCGCAGCGCCTGCGGAATGTCGCTGCGCCAGCTTTCCAGCGACAGCACCTCCTCGTTCAGCTTCTGGTAGATCAGGTCCTCTTGCGACTTCGCGGTAAAAGGATAACGGCCGGTCAGCAACTGGTAGGCCATCACGCCCACCGCATAAATATCCGACTGCTGCGTGGGGCGCGCCTGCCGGAAATGTTCCGGCGCCATAAAGGGCAGCGTCCCCACCATGTCCACCTGGGTCAGGTCGGAATCGGTCGTGTAGGCCGCACCAAAGTCGGAAATCTTCACGGTATTTTCATCCGCCCCCAGCAGCACATTGGCCGGCTTGATGTCGCGATGCAACACCCCCATCTTGGTGGCGAAATCGAGCGCGATACAAACCTTGTACAGGATGTCGATCACACGGTTGATCGGCAGCAGGTTATCCGGCGTGGTAAAGCGCTTGAGACTGCCCCCCGCCATGTATTCCATCACGATGTAATTGAACTCATCGGTGGCGCCAGCCTCGAATATCTGCACGATAAACGGATGTTGCAGCTTGCCGGCCAGGCGCGCCTCGTTCAGCCACATGCGGCGGTTGCGATTGCCCAGCTTGGGATCTTCAAACAGATTCAGGCGGTTGATCTTGATCGCCACATCAAGTTGCGCATAGGTATCGAAGGCGAGGTGCACCTCGCCCGAAGCGCCTCTCCCCAGGGCTTTCTTTATTTCAAAGCGATGGCGGAATGTGTCGTTCTGGCTATCCATGGATTTTTTCATGCTTATAAGCGCCGCAGCTCCTGGTCAGGCGCTGGTATTGATATTCTGCCCCAGATTGGGTGGCAGATTGGCGGCGGGGGTGAGCGGCTGTGCGATGGATTCAATCAGAATCATTGCGCTCTGCGCCTCCACGTCCAGCGCCTTTTTCAGCACGGCTATGCCCACACTCCCGCTGGAACCCTGAACCATCGTGCTGCCTGCAGTCATGTTGACATCCATTACAGTCTCCGCACTGAAATTGTGCGCCTAGCTTACAGCGACTGCTCACCTTAAATCAATCTTCTATAGATTAGAGTTTCCATCTGTACTGATATGCGCAGCAAGTAATCCGCCTGGCATCTTGAATAATTGCCCCCATCGCTGCAAAATGCAGGCACGCAATTCAAGGTGTAGCCACATCATGCTTGCAGACCAGCTGTTGCACCCCTTCGATTTTGATGCCTGGATGAATCTCGCCAAGGTAAGCCCGCGCGAGTTTGAGGAGTACCGGCAGCTGGTGATTGAGCACACCATCCAGAGTTACGGCAACTCCCTGCACCTTAGAAGACTGCAGTTCCGCATCGATGCCGAACGCTTTCGTGCGCGCACACCACTCAATGCCTGCTTGCGACTCTCTGCATTGATGTGGGATGAGTTTCTGGACTTGAACAGCGCACTGCACCAGTTTACACACGGCTGCCTGAACGCCGAACCCAAATACCTCAGCGTGACCGAAGGATCATCGGCCAAGGTCATTCCCTTCCATCGCCATTAGAGATTTGCATAATAAAGCGGTACAACACGTCAATGCAAGACCTGACACCTCTGCGCTGCGTGCAATTCAAGACGGTATCTGACCCCATGTTTTTGCATGTTTTTGTGACCCCATGTTTTTCTGTTGCAATGTGAATTCACCACCGAACACTAGTGTGGGCGTCTATTCAATCAACCCTGATTTGCGCAAATGTCTAGGTAGATAAATGAATCCCCATGTTGTGAATGCAAAAAAGGTCGGGCCACCAATCCAAGTTAAGGCCATATTTTCTTCTAGTGTGAAAACGATACGGCATATGCCAGCGATTACAAAGGCATAAAATGCCCCCCCAAATACAGACAAGCTTCCCACAAATGTTGCTGTTCGAATTGAATAATACATCTTCTTCAAAGTCATTTTTCACTCCCTACTACGTCAAAGATGTCATGTACCACAGCACTACCTTTGTCACCCGCACTGTAAAGTAGTGTGGCCTGAGTCACTCCGTTGGGCAGTGGCAACTTGGTCAATGGGTTCAGTGTCGAATTGTTAAATCGAGGAGCCGTTACGCCAAACATTGAGTCAGTTCGATTAATGCCATCTGAGAAACCAATTTTTCCTGGAACTGGCGCACCCATGGCAATTACTGTTGCAAGTAAATCTAGCCCATCGTATGCCGTATTACCCCACGTTGGGCTAAGTTGATTAAATTCAGATCTTAATGGATTGAATCCAGCATTCCCATAACCATCATAACGATTCCTTAAACCAGATATACCTTCAACCATATTGTTTTCACCAAATAATCCCATTGGTGCAGCAACATAGCATCCAATTCCAGTCGTACCACAAATCGTAAAAGCTGCGTCTACTGTTAGCGCGCCAGTGACCACCTTAACTCCATTGCTGATCATTGGTAATTTATCACTTTTAAAATCATCTAGGAATCTATCCATTGTTGAATAATTAAATAGTCCTTTTGCTTGCTGCTCTCTGATCCATGCAACTTCTTCATTTAGTGACAGAGCGTCCATAACGCTGACATATTTCTCCTCACGTTCCGGACTCCCAACTTGATATTGCTCCCAGCATTTCACTTCTGCGCAAGCCGCCCTCATCAATCTTTCTTCCTTAGCCTTGTCATTATTTGCTTTTTTTGAAATCGCCTTCCTTTCATCCCGACTCAACTGCCGATTATTCGTATCCACCGTAAAGCCACTGGCAGCCCCCTGCGTACCACCCACCGCAGCCCCCATACTCGCCGAGGTCGCCTCAGCCAGCCCTTGCGCGACCAGCTTTGCCTGAGTGGCGCTCATGCCTTGTTCCTTTAATGTTTCCTGTACCTTGGCCTGGAGGTCGTCCAGCAGGGGCGCAGCACCAGCAACTGCCAGCCCACCCGCAGCGCCATCTACACCGCCATTAAAGCCGCTGGCCAGGGTGTGCAGTGCAATACGGTAGCTTCCACCTTCCTTCCAGTGGTCATAATCCGCTTGTGCCTGAGGATCGTTGAGAGTTGCTTGTGCACTTTGTGCGGTGACTCCCTGCTTCTGCAATTGGCTCAGACGGATGATTTCTTCCGGGGTGAGGGCCTGACCCTGCTCACGTTTGTCCGTCAACGCCTGGTAGTCGCTTGCATCGCGATAGGGCTTTGTTTGCTTCTCCGCATAGTTGGCTACCGTCGTGCGAGCCTCAACGCTAAATGTCTGCGTAATCTGCACCTGCGCATTGATCTCTTCGTTCACCCGCTGCGCATCGAATATCTGATCAACCTTGCCAGTGGTGTCACCCTTGGTAGAAATTCCAACACCACTCTTGGTGGTGCCAGCTGCACTGCCGCTATCGCTGCCCATACCCGCACTGGCACTAGGCACTGCGCCCACGCCTGCACTGAAGCCTGTAGCTTCTGCATCGTAGTTGGCGCGGTTTTGGATGTCGCTTTGGGTGAGAGTGCCGCCGGTGTTAAAGCTGGAGCGGTTCAAGCCAGAATCGCTGGCGGCGATGACAGCCCCCTTGAGGTCTGTATTGCCACGGACTGCGACCTGGGAGCCGTCATCCCCGGCCTGGATGCCGCTTTGTTGCTGGACGCTAGCGTAGGTGCTGTCGATGTGGCTGTTGCTGGCGTTGATGCTGGCGGCCGAGTTGTTACCGGCGATGGGGATGCTGAGGCTGAAGCCTTTGCTGTCTTGTTTGCTGTTGTAGTTGTGGTTGTCTTGCAGGCTCTCGATATTGAGGTTTCCGCCGATGTTGGCAACGACTTGTTTGCCTTTGGCTGTCGCACCTTTGAGGGTTGCGTCCTGGCCTGACTGGAGGGTGAGCTGGTTGCCGGCCTCTACCTGGGTATTGGTCCAGCTGACGTCGGTGCCATCGGCATGGCCGCCGCCCCGACTAGCACTGGCGGTGAGAGAGAGCCCAGCGCCTTTGCCGCTGGTGCTGTACCCCACACCAATGGAGCCGCTGGAAGAGCTGTTGGTGGAGTGTTGCTCGGCGGTGTTCTGGGCGGCCAGCAGGTTGAGCCGGTTGTCGGCGATCAGGCTGGTGTTATTGCCTGAGCTAACCTGGCTGCCCTGGAGGGTGTGGGTGTAACGTTGCACGGGTAGATGCGGCAGTGCAATGCCATAGACTGCTTGCGGGAGAATGAGCAGTAAGGCGGTGAGGCTGGTAAGGCATTTAGAAATCAATTCGACCCAGGTATTTTTTCTATATTGACGAGGAAAATACCCTTGTCAGAGTCGAGCACACAGCCATCGATTAAAATTACACCTGTATCCTCCAACCTCAATTTCAAATTTTCTTTGAATCGATACGGAAATTCATTTCTGCACTTTGGACACTTTACGTTACTCCAAACCGAATATTTTTTGGCTGATGAAAGCGGGAGAGTAGCTAGAAGAATATCGATTTCGGCCAGAATTACGGAGTCAGGTGTGTCTTGCTCCATCAAAGTTTTAATCTGGGCAAACCAACCAGCGCGTAAAAGAACATCGTTACTATCCTTTGCATAAAAGTGCAAGTGCGATCCTGACATTCCAGATAACCATGAATACTGAATTTCATGGTTACATGAGGGACATCGCGTAGTGCGCCCCGAAAAGTTTTTTTTCTCTATCATGTCGTCATTTGACCTTCACTATGATTTGTTGAATACCCTGCCCACCGGCGCTCTGGATTGAATCAATTACCAACTCTGCGCCCCCTCCCGGAAGACCCTGCCCCGCTCCGAGAAAATAACCGTTTCCAGCGAGGGGGGAGCGTGGAGCCCTGCTCGATATGTTGTTCACAATTGATAGTACATTGGATGACTCCAGTGATCCAGGGGTCAAACCTAGCTCACTTTCAAGTGCAGTTACCTGAGCCTGCGAGATCGTGATTTCGGTGGCAGTGAGACTAATTGGCCCCGTTATGGCCTCGATACTCGATACCGGTGTTACAAACGTGCCGTTGGCACCAATAGATCGATAAGCATTCGCCCTAGACATCGGAGTAATGTTAGCTCCAACATCAAAAATGTCAGCATTCACACTATTTGTTACATAGCCGCTGCTACCGCTTATCCTAGCCCCACCTATCCCCAACCACTCTGCAGCAGCCTCACCTGCAACTGGAAGCGTAATCCCCATCATGATCGAAGGCACTGCATCGAAGAATGCATTGACGTCTTTGGCTTCCGAGCGCACTAGCTTGATATCGTTAATGCTTCGAGCGACTTCAACTCGGCAGTAGAAG
>JAHFQY010000010.1:25487-72118 GCA_023259065.1 Nitrosomonadales bacterium | reverse complement strand
AATGCCAATACGGGTAATATCCATTTCACACCTCCTCCTTTTGACTGATTGGTTGGACTTTCAGTCTGGCACATTACGATGCCGTTTAGGTGGGAGGTGTCCATTCCATTGCCCTAGCAGCGCACACAAACCGTGCCCTGCCGCGAGCTCAAACAGTGCTCGTCGAAATCCCCTGTCTTGCCTGTGCTACTCGGTGGCGTATAAGGGGGATTGAGAAGCAAACCCCAACAGCAAACCCCCTCCATCTTCCCCTTGACAGGGGGAGTGCCGAACCGCTCCTCCCCTGACAAGGGGAGGTTGGGAGGGGTTAGGCACCTTACGAGTTAAACCAATCTGAATTAACCCAATGCACTATGCACTCTGGGTTTGGGCACCCTTCTGTATCGCTGAGGGCGAGTAATAAAATTGGGATGAAGGCGAGCACTGTTCGAGCTCCGCAGTGGGGCACGGTTTGTGTGCCCCGCTAGGGCGAGTTGCGCAGCCGCCCAATTTTATTGCTCGACCGAAGGAACCCGAAGGGCGATACGGCAGGGTTCGCCTTCTTTGGGTTACTTTTCTTGGCGAAGCAAGAAAAGTGACTAGCTGTCGGGCTACCCCCGACAAAACCTCCCGCACCTCCACACCTCAAATCAAATCTCCCTAGCCCCCTCTTTTCCAAAGTGGGGAATACGACGCTCAGCGTGCCTACTGCATCCCCCACTCATCAATCAATAAACAATTTTAATTCCACCCCACCCCTCTGTAAGCCAGTTACTTTCGACAGCATGGGTAAGGTGCTTCTAATCACTCAGCCAAATTTGTTTGAACGATATTGTTTGGTCACTCCAGTACAAAACAGATAGGGCACTTTCAAATTTAAAAAACTCAAGCCCAGGGCGTTTGAGCACCAACACTTTCGGCTCGCCAGCTTCACACTCGTCATATCCTTTGCCGCAAGCAGTCTTGTGGCTACCGGGAGCAAGAACACCAATGCCGTACGATTGTGCACCTGCACCTTCATGCTCTTCGATTTTTATGACCTGATGCGGCTTATCTTTCTGCGAAAGAAATACGAAAAGGCCCCACCCTGGACCTGTGTGTTTAAGGAGAAGCCATGCCTCATCGCGCACACCGTCGCCGTTGAAATCGGCTCTAGCAACGAAGGGAGGCGAATCTATTTTGCCGAACTCAAGCCAGTCATCAGCATAATCGGAACGTGATGGGTAACGCCAACCACCTGGCAATTCAATATCCGCTGCTATTGAAAGTGAACCAATTGCAAGAAAGACAACAAACACGATGGCACGCATATTATTAGATTCCCACACGTTATTAGACTAGCCCACTGACCAGTACTATAAAACAGAGAAGCATTGCGCACCGCTGGTTTTCCATCCCCTTCTGAAGCGCTGAGGGCGGGTAATAAAATTGGGATGAAGGCGAGCACTGTTTGAGCTCCGCGGCAGGTCGCGGGGTGTGCGGCCTGCTAGGGCGAGTTGCGCAGCCGCCCAATTTTATTGCCCGACCGAAGGAACCCGTAGGGCGGTTCAGCTGGGGTCGCCTTCTTTTGGTTACTTTTCTTGGCGAAGCAAGAAAAGTAACCAGCTGTCGGGCTACCCCCGACAAAGCCTCGCGCACCTCCCTACCCAGCTTCAATACACCCAACATTTCAGCGCCCCCCTTGTTGGGTTACGCGATACAGCCGCTAACCCAACCTACGCCCCCAATCAAACCTACTGCATCTCCCACTCATCAATAAACAATTTAATTTCCATCCCATCCCGCTGCAAGGTCAAGCGCAGCGGCAAGCTATCCGGTGCTTCCGTGGCATAGCGCAGGTAGTGTATCTCCCACCCGTCCTGGCGCAACACCTTGAACTGCCCATGCGCGCCCCGCTCTATCTCCGCCTCGCTATGATCCGCCGGCAGCGCCAGCACCCAGTAGCGCAAGCCGGACATGGGCAAGTGCCAGCCCAGCACCTGCTCGGTCAGTGTCTCTGCGTCCTTGGCGGCGTAATACTTGCCGTTGGTTTCCAGCACCACACCTTGCGCGTCACCCTTGATGCGCGCCACGGTCTGGCCCAGCGGGGCGAGCAGGAGGATTTCATCTGCGGCGCCGCGATGGGTCCAGCGCACGCCGGCGGAAGTGGATTTGTCATCATGTTTGGTGGCCACGCGCCCGTTGAAGGCAAACGGCGCCTGTGCGGCCTGGGCGGGGCGTGTTTCCAGCGGCTCCACTTTGCTGCTGGCACAGCCGCCCAGCAGCGCCAGCAGCATCAACACTCCGGAGATACGCAGCATCAGGGCATGAACCTCTTCATCACGGCCTTCAACACTGTGCTATCGGGGTTTTCTTTCAGGCCGTCCTGCCAGAT
Organism: Nitrosomonadales bacterium; assembly: GCA_023259065.1. Taxonomy (GTDB): domain Bacteria; phylum Pseudomonadota; class Gammaproteobacteria; order Burkholderiales; family Gallionellaceae; genus 39-52-133. The sequence continues at coordinate 69,765 of JAHFQY010000010.1, read as the reverse complement.
TTTTCTGGCCTCGTCTTTTGCGCCGGTCTGCCACAGCACTTCACCCAGATGCGCGGCCACTTCATGGTCGGGGAAGGCCGCGTAGGCGCGGCGCATGAATTCCAGGCTCTTGGGCAAATCGCCCAGGCGGTAATAGCCCCAGCCCATGCTGTCGATGATGGCGGCATCGTCGGGCGCCAGCTGGTAGGCTTTTTCCACCAGCTGCATGCCCTCGCTCAGGCGCACGTTGCGCTCCAGCAGGCTGTAGCCCAAGGCGTTGTAGGCATGCGCGTGATTCGGGTCCACCTTGATCAGCTTGCGGATAAAGCTTTCAAAGACATCAGGCTTGCCCTGCTTGTCGGCCACCATGGCGGCCTCGTACAACAGCTCGGGGTTGTTGGGCAGCTTTTCCAGGCCTTTGCCCAGCACAGTCGATGCGCTGTCATATTGCTGGGCATCGCGCAGCATCTGCGCTTCCACCAGCAGCAGTTGTGCGCGCTGCTGGTTGTGGGGGGCGTCGGCCTTGTGCAATACCGCGCGCGCCTCCTGCAGCTTGCCTGCCTTGTTGAGCAGGTAGGCAATGCGCAGCTGCGAGGCAAAGACATAGTCGCCATCCTTGACTTGGGCGTATTGCTGCAAGGCGGCCGCATCATTTTTCTTTGCCTCGTTCAGCTGCGCCAGGTAGTAATACACCGTGCCGCTGTCCTTCTTGCCAGCGCGCAGGGTTTGCTGCAGCTCCTGTTCGGCGCGGTCCAGTTCGCCCATCTGCAGGGACAGCAGGGCGATGGCAAAGGCCAGCTCGGCGTTTTCCGGATGCTGTTTCTGCAGGCGCTGGAATTCCACGCGCGACTCGGCATATTGTTTTTGCTCAAGCAGGGCGCGCGCATAAAACAATCGCACTTCATTGGATTCGGGATAGGACGCCAGGTATTTTTTCAGCACGGCCAGCGATTGTTGCGGCGCCTCACGCAGGCTCAGTTGCGCCTCCAGCAGGGCGGCCATGTCCCACTCCGGGCGGATGGCGCGCGCTTGCTGCGCTTCGCTCATTGCCGCCGCGTGATCCCCTGCCGCCTCGGCTGCCTGTGCCTGCACCCAGTGCGCTTCAGCCAGATGCGCATAGGGCCGGGCCAGCTCGCGCAGGCTCTTGTAAGTGGCGGCCTTGTCGGGATGGCGCGCAAACAATGGGTAGAGCTGAACCAGTGAGCGCCCGGCATTTTGCGGGTCTGCCGCCAGCATCGCGGCGATCTGCGGCTGCGCCTCTTCCAGCCTGCCGCCGCTGACCAGCAGGGTGGCCAGCATCTGCTTGGCCAGCATGGAAGTCGGCTCCACTTCCTGCCACAGCTGGAACGCCTCCAGCGCCCGTTTCATCTGGTGCGACTCATAGGCCAGCTGGGCTGCACGCCTTGCCACGCGCGGGTCCCGCGTCGATTTTGCCAGGTCGAAGTAAACCTGTGCTGCCAGTTCCGGCTGGCCGCGCTGCGCTGCAATGTCCGCCAGCATGAACTCGTACAGCATCTGGTCATTCAGCTCCAGTTGCGGCAACACCAGCTTGCTTTCCACCGCCTGCCCGTGCACCGCTTCCGTGAGGTCTGCAGGCTCCATGGCCGGTTGCGGCGTAGTGGCACAGGCCGCCAGCAACAGCGGCAGAAACAGCGATAACAAGGGCATGCCGGATTTTGAGTTCATCATTTGTGTATGTGTGGGTGTGATGGCATTATTGGGCGGCAATCAGGCTGATTGAAGAGCGCACCCAATTTTTTGCAGTCGCTCATATTAGGTTATATTCGCTATTACTCACAACACCCCAAAACAATCATCCCGGATTAAAGCATGACTGCCCCGATCACACTGTCCGCACGCAATCTGACCCGCCGTCATGGCCGGCGCGAAATCATCCGCGGCATTTCCCTGCAACTCCGGCGCGGCGAAGTGCTGGGCCTGCTGGGCCACAACGGCGCCGGCAAAAGCACCACCATGCAGCTGCTCACCGGCACGCTGATTCCCGATTCCGGCCAGATCGAGATTTGCGGCTTTGACCTGGCCAGACAGCCCGCACGCGCCAAGGCCTGCATCGGCTATCTGCCAGAAACCCCGCCGCTGTACCGCGACATGCGCGTGGACGATTACCTCACCTTCGCCGCCAAGCTGCATGGAGTGGCACGCAGCGCCATCCCTGCAGCGCTGACGCAGGCCAAGCAGCGCTGCGGCCTGCAGGACGCCGGGCGCAAGATCATCGGCACCCTGTCCAAGGGCTACCAGCAGCGCGTGGGCATTGCCCAGGCCATCATCCACAACCCCGATGTGATCATCCTCGACGAGCCCACCGTCGGCCTCGACCCCACGCAGATCCGCGACATTCGCGCCCTTATACGCGAGCTCGGCAATGCCCATAGCGTGCTGCTCTCCACCCACCTGCTGGGCGAAGTCGAAAACATTTGCGACCGTGTCGAGATCATGCAGCACGGCCAGCTGATCTACGGCGACACCAGCATCCGCATGCAGCGCTTTGGCCACCAGAGCGGCTTTGTCGTCACCCTGCTGGCAGCGCCGGCGCTGGACGAGCTGCGGGCGCTGAGCGGCGTGGAAAGCGCCGAGGCGCTCTCCGCCACGCGCTTCAAGATACTGCACGACGCCAACAGCAACACCCCTGCCGCCCTGCTCGCCGTGGCGGCAGAGCGCGGCTGGCAGGCGCAGCAGCTCACCCCGCTGCAGGGCAACCTGGAAGACGCTTTCGTACAACTCACCCAGAACGAGGCCGCATAAACAATCATGATCCTCACTATCGCCCACAAGGAATTCCGCAGCCTGTTCGCCATGCCCTCCACCTGGCTGTTGCTGGGAGCGCTGCAATTTGTCCTGGCCTGGTTCTTTTTCGCGCGCCTGGATGCCTTTCTGCAGGTGCAAACCCAGCTCGCCCAGCTTGCCAACGCTCCCGGCGCCACCCAGTCGGTAGCCGCCCCGCTGGTGAGCACGGTCGCGCTGATCCTGATGATGCTGGTGCCGGTTTTCACCATGCGCTTGATCGCGGAAGAGCGCCGCAACCAGACCCTGGTGATGCTGATGGCCTCACCCGTGTGCAGCTGGCAGATCGTGCTGGGCAAGTTTCTCGGCCTGCTGCTGTTCCTGCTGCTGATCATCGCTTCCTGCATGCTGATGCTGCTGGTGCTGGCGCTGGGCACGCCGCTGGATCTGGGGCTGCTGTTCAGCAATGCGCTGGGCCTGTTGCTGCTGGCTGCCGCCTACACCGCGCTGGGCCTGTATTTTTCCGCACTCACCACCCAGCCCATCGTGGCGGCGGTCAGCACGCTGGCCATGCTGTTCGGGCTGTGGCTGGCGGACATGGGAGCGGCAGACAGCGACATGCTGTTGCGCGCCATCACCCCCACCAGCCACTTCCAGAGCTTCAACGAGGGATTGCTGCGCAGCACCGACATCATTTACTTTGCCCTGTTCATTTCCATATTCCTGCTGCTGGCGACACGCCGCCTGCATAACAACCGCATCTACGGCTAATGAAAAAATTCTTCATCTCCTACAAGCTCCTCCTCAAGAACACCGCCTACGCGCTGTTGCTGGTGGCGGCAGCCATCGCGCTGTACCAGCTGGCGGCACGCTTCCCGCTGCACGCCGACCTGACCCAGAACGCCAGCAACAGCCTGCAGGCCAGCAGCGTGGACACGCTGCAGCAAATGCAGGACAGCATCAACATCACGGTTTATGTGACCGGCCAGGATGCCGAGATGGGCGATGTGCGGCGCCTGGTGCGCGATTTCATCGGCCTGTACCAGCGCTACAAACCCGGCATCACGCTTGCTTTCGTTGACCCGGTGAAAGAGCCCGAGGCCATGCGCCGCGCTTCGGTGCGCGCCAACGGCGAGATAGTGGTGGAGTATGGCGGACGCAACGAACACCTCACCGTGCTGAATGAACAGTCGCTGACCAGCGCCCTGCTGCGCCTGGCGCACAGCAAGAACCAGCTGCTCATGTACGTGGACGGTCATGGCGAGCGCAAGCTGGATGGCCCGGCCAACCACGACCTGGGCGCCTTCGGCAAAAAGCTGCAGCAGAACGGCTTTAATGTCGCCAGCCTGAATCTGGCCATTGCCCAGGAAGTGCCCGGCAATGCCAGCGTGCTGGTCATTACCCAGCCCCAGATCAAGCTCCTGCCCGGCGAGGTGGACAAGCTGCTGCGCTACGTCGATGGCGGCGGCAACCTGCTGTGGCTGCTGGACGCCGAACCCCTGCTCGGCCTGGAGCAGCTCGCCGACAAACTGGACATACAACTGACCCCCGGCATGGTGATAGACCCGGATGCGCAGAAGATGCGCGCGCCCGCCAATTGGGCGCTGGGCGCCAGCTACCCGCCGCACCCGGTCACCTACAACTTCAACCTGATCACCGCCTTCCCCTATGCCCGCGCGCTGGGCCGCGAAGACAGCATGGGGCGGGCCGACGGCAGCCCGTGGCAGGTCAGCACGCTGGTTGAGGGAGCCGCGCACGGCTGGGTCAGCCGTAACCCCGTGGCCGCCCCGAAGAAGCCGCAATTCGACAAGAACCGCGACATGCCCGGCCCGGTCAGCCTGGCGCTGGCCCTGCAGCGCAACGTGCACGAGCACGAACAGCGCATCGTGGTGGTGGGCAGCGGCTCCTTCCTCGCCAACGCCTACTCCGGCAACGGCGGCAACCTTGATCTCGGCGTCAACATGGTGAACTGGCTGACCCATGAAGAAAACCTGATCACCGCGCAGCCGCGAGCAACTCGCGACAGCGCAATCACCCTGAGCAAACGCCAGCTCACCGCGATCATCGCCGGCTTCCTGATTGCATTGCCCTTGCTGCTTGCCGCCATCGGTGCGGTGCAGTGGTGGCGCAGAAGAAGCTGAAGCGCCTTCAGCAGCAGATTAGCGGGGATTGCATGAAGTATGGGGAGCACATGCAGAATGCAGCGTTTACAGTTGTGACGGGCACCACGCGGCATCTGCGCAAGACAGACAGCCGCGCGCTACAACGCCTGTTTGGCGCGCTGCTGCTGCTCCTGCTGGCTGTAACCACAGTGCCGGCCTGGGCCGAAACGCCGCTCAGGCTGGGCGTGCTGGCTTTCCGTCCCAAGGTGCAAGCCACGGCGCAGTGGCAGCCGCTGGCTGCCTATCTCGAAACAGCGCTGGGGCGGCGCATTGAACTGTCCGCCTATACCCTCCCCGAGCTCGACGCTGCGGTAGAACAGAACACGGTAGATGTGGTGCTCACCAACCCGGGTGACTTTATCCTGCTGCGCCACCGCAGCGAGCTGTCGGCGGCGCTTGCCACCCAGATCAGCCGCGAGGGCGAGCATGCGCTGTCATCATTTGGCGGCGTCATCTTCACCCGCGCCGATGCCGCCAAAATAAACGCGCTTGCCGATCTCGCCGGCAAGCGCATCGCGGTGGTCAACCAGAATTCCCTGGGGGCCTACCAGATGCAGGCTTTCGAGTTGCTGGAGGCCGGCGTGCCGCTGCCAAGCGAGGACAAGCTGCTGGTTACCGGATTGCCCCAGGATCGCGTCGCGGAAGCCGTTCTGGACGGCCGCGCCGATGCCGGGTTCATGCGCAGCGGCGTACTCGAGGCGCTGGCGCGCGAAGGCAAGCTGGATCTTGCACGCATCAAGATCATCAACCCGCAAAACCTGCCGGCTTTTCCGTTTCCCAGCTCTACCCGCTTGTATCCGGAATGGGCGGTGGCCGTCATGCCGCAGGTGGATGAGCCGCTCGCCCGCCGCCTTGCGGTGGCCCTGCTTTCCATGCCAGGCAACAGCCCCGCCGCCCGCACCGCGGGCATCCAGGGCTTTGCGCTTCCCGCCGACTATAGCGGCGTGGAGACCTTGCTGCGCAGATTGCACATCCCGCCTTTCGACAAGGCGCACGAGTTGACGCTGCTCGAGTTGTGGCAGGAATACGCCATCTGGATCACCGCATTGCTGGGCATGCTGGCCCTGCTTTTTGCCGGCATGGGCATGCGCCTGCTGAAACAGAAGGAACGCGTCCAGCTGGAACAACAGCGCTTCTCCACCATGTTCGAGTCCGCGCCCGAACCGATGTGGATCATCTCCGAGGGCCGCTTCATTGATTGCAACATGGCGGCCGTGAAAATTTTCGGCTACTCCAGCAAGGAGTCGCTGCTCACCCTCAGCCTGTCGGATTTCTCCCCCCAACTCCAGCCTGACGGTGAAGATTCGCGCATCAAGATAGACCGCCATATCAGCGCCGCGGCAGACGGCGAGGCGCAGCGCTTTGAATGGGTCTATCTGAAATCCGACGGCAGGGAATTCAGCGCAGACGTCAGCCTTATCCATAGCACCCTGAACGGCGTGGATGTGGTGCTGGCCGCCGCGATTGACATCACCGTGCGCAAACTGGCGCAACAGCGCGAACAGCATCACAACCGCGTGCTGCACATGCTGACCGCCCAGGCGCCGTTGAGCGAGATGCTGGACACCATTGCGCGCGATGTGGAAGCCATCAAGCCGTACACGCTGTGCAGCATTCTCCTGCTCGACGACGAGGGAACTCATCTGCGCCATGGCGCCGCCCCCAGCCTGCCGGAGTTTTACAACAAGGCCATCAACGGCCTGGCCATAGGCCCGGAAGTCGGCTCCTGCGGTTCTGCAGCCTTTACCGGCAAGCGGGTTATTGTTGACGACATAGAGAATCATCCCTACTGGAAGCCCTACCTTCATCTCGCGCGCCTGGCGGGGCTGGGCTCCTGCTGGTCGCAGCCCGTGTTCTCTGCGCATGGCAAGGTGCTCGGCACGGTTGCCATTTACCACCGCAACCCCTACCAACCGTCAGCCGAGGATCTGCAATTGATCGAGGATGAGGCTCACCTCGTTGCCCTGGCCATAGACAAAACAGCGGCCGACACCCGCCTGCAGCTCGCCGCCAGCGTGTTCTCGCACGCGCGCGAAGGCATCATGATCACCGATGCCGCCGGCGCCATCGTCGACGTCAACGCCACCTTCACCAGCATCACCGGCTACAGCCGCGAAGAGGCGCTGGGGCAAAACCCGCGTATGCTGCATTCCAGCCGGCATGAACCGGCTTTTTATGAAGCCATGTGGAAGACACTCCTGGGCAAGGGACACTGGTACGGCGAAGTGTGGAACCAGCGCAAGAATGGCGATGTATATGCCGAAATGCTCACCATCGGCGCAGTGAAGGACAGCGCCGGCATCACCCGGAATTACGTCGCCCTGTTCACCGACATCACGCCGATGAAAGAGCACCAGCAGCAGCTTGAACACATCGCCCATTACGATGCCCTGACCAGCCTGCCCAACCGCGTGTTGCTGGCGGATCGCCTGCAGCATGCACTGATCCACACACAACGGCGCGAACACTCACTGGCCGTGGCCTTCCTGGACCTGGACGGCTTCAAGGCGGTCAACGACAAGTACGGGCACAACGTCGGCGATGAACTGCTGGTGGCCATTTCGCAACGCATGAAGACTGCGCTGCGCGAGGGTGACACCCTGGCCCGCCTAGGCGGCGACGAGTTTGTGGTCGTGCTGGTTGACATGGAGCAGCCCCAGGATTGCGAGCCGGTGCTGGCGCGCCTGCTGCAGGCCGCGGCCAGCCCGATGACCGTGGGTGAGAATGTGCTGCAGGTTTCCGCCAGCATCGGCGTCACCATTTACCCGCAGGATGATTGCGATGCCGACCTGCTGATGCGCCACGCCGACCAGGCCATGTACGTCGCCAAACAGGCGGGCAAGAACCGCTATCACCTGTTCGATGTGGACAACGACGCGGCGGTGCAGACCCAGCGCGAGAGCGTGGAGCGCATCCGCCTTGCCATCGACCACAACGAATTTGTCCTGCACTATCAACCCAAGGTCAACATGAAGAGCGGCGCGGTGGTGGGCGCGGAAGCCCTGATACGCTGGCAGCATCCGGAACGCGGTTTGTTGCCGCCGATTGCGTTCCTGCCCAATATCGAAAACCTGCCCATCAGCATTGCACTGGGCGAGTGGGTCATCGCCGCAGCGCTGCAGCAGCTGACCGCATGGCATGCCACGGGGCTGGATATTCCGGTCAGCGTGAACATGGGTGCGCGCCAGCTGCAACAAGCCGGCTTCGCGGCGCGCCTGGCCGAATTGATCGCCTGTTACCCCGATGTACAACCCTGCTGCCTGGAGCTGGAAATCCTGGAAACCAGCGCACTCGAAGACATCGCCCAGGTCTCCACGGTAATGCAGGCCTGCCGCGAGATAGGCGTGCGCTTTGCGCTGGACGACTTTGGCACCGGCTATTCCTCGCTGACTTATCTGAAGCGCCTGCCGGCCGACGTGCTCAAGATAGACCAGAGCTTTGTGCGCGACATGCTCGATGACCCGAATGACCTGGCCATTGTTGAAGGCGTGGTCGGCTTGGCATCGGCTTTCCGCCGCGAGGTGATCGCGGAAGGCGTGGAAACGGTGCCGCACGGCCAAATGCTGCTGTCGCTGGGCTGCGAGCTGGCGCAAGGCTATGGCATTGCGCGCCCCATGCCGGCGGCAGAATTGCCCGCCTGGGCGGCAAGCTGGCGCCCGGATGAATCATGGATCGCCTGGGCTGATCGCCCTTAGCCCGGACGACAAGACAGCCGTGGCTGGCAGCCATCCAGAATAAAACCCAACCTTCATTCTTCAACGCAGATTCAAATGCCCGAACTCCCCGAAGTTGAAACCACGCTGCGCGGCCTCACCCCGCATTTGCACGGACAGCGCATCAAACAGGTGCTGGTGCGCAACCCGCAGCTGCGCTGGCCCGTGCCTGCACAACTGTGCAAGCTCCTTCCCGGCCAGACCATACACGGCCTGCAGCGCCGCGCCAAATATCTGCTGCTAGCCTGCGACAGCGGCACGCTGATTTTGCACCTGGGCATGTCCGGCAGCCTGCGCGTGCTGCCCGAAAAAACTCCCGCAGAAAAACACGACCACTTCGATCTGGTGCTGGACAACGGCACGCTGATGCGGCTGCGCGACCCGCGCCGCTTTGGTGCGGTGTTGTGGCACGAGGGCGATATTGCGCGACACCCTTTGCTGGCGCAACTGGGGCCGGAACCCTTGCAGGAGGAGTTTGACGCAGCTCACCTCTACCGCGCCACGCGCAAGCGCAGCGCCGCCATCAAGCTGCTGATCATGGACAGCCACGTGGTGGTGGGCGTGGGCAATATCTACGCCAACGAGGCGCTGTTTCGCGCCGGCATCCGCCCGCAACTGGCGGCGGGCAAGCTGTCGCTGCCGCGCAGCGCCAGACTGGTGCAGACCATACGCGAGACGCTGACCGAATCCATCGCGCTGGGCGGCAGCACCCTGCGCGACTTTGTGCACAGCGATGGCAAGCCTGGCTACTTCCAGCAGCACTACTGGGTGTATGACCGCGCCGGCGAACCCTGCCGCAAGTGCGGCACGCTCATCAAGCTAATCAGGCAGGGACAACGTTCCAGTTTTTACTGCTCAACTTGCCAGAAATAAACCCGTTCATCTGTATTCGTCTGCCTGCAACAGGATGCCAACCTGGCGCAAGACTACCGCCTCCCCGGTACAACCCCATGGCCGGTACCCGGACGAAAACCGAGCCGCGTCATCTGTACATGGGATAGAGCGTTTCTTCTTCCCGTTTGATTCGCCCTGCCAGTGCTTGGCCAATGGCGGCCAAGTCCGCCGAAAATTCGGTTGCCAGCTCGGGGTGGATGCCGATCTGCTTATACTTGCCGAGGAAACCGACGACCACCTTGCCGATAGCATCCATCTCGTGGCGAAAACCACGCATCAACTCGTGGCTGGAAGGGTCATTGGCCAGCTGGTGCTCGAGGTACACATACAGCCTCACGTTTTCCTTGAGCAGATGATCCTGAAGAACCATGCGGAATTGTTCCAGACGGGTTTGTGCCGTAAGAAGATCTCCGGCTCTTCTTGCTGCGTCAATTGCCCCAAAAATTTCAAGCAGCAGACGATGATCTTCTTTAAACGCCTCCACCAAGTCTGGATCGTGGTGAATTCCCGTGCCGGGAGCGCAGGCTCCCTGCTTTGCCTGTGCGTCAACATTTACCTGCACCTGCGCGTCATTGGACTCGCTCTTACCAAACAAAAAATCTAACAGAAACATGATGTTCCCTTCGAATTAAATTGTTTACAGACAACATTTTGAACTATTCATTTTTCCAAATTGAGCGAAGCAACAATACCACACCATCTGTATGGGTGTCTCAGCTTGCTAACCAAGGCTTGAGTTATCGATCCTTGGTTCGTATACAATTCAGCGGGCCTGTATTTCGAAGGCTGTGGTAGTGACATCTCTTTGTAATGCTTCTTCTGTAGAATGTTTTTTACTGATCGCCAGCGTTGGCAGTTTCCCGCTGGCACGCTTATTGCGAGTAAACAGGCATTGCCGGAACCCAACACCATGACATTGATTATCACCTCCATAGAGCAGCAAAAATCAGCCTTGGCCGCCAAGCTGGTGGCGCCCATGGAGCATCTGGCGCAGCAATGCGCCGCTGTCTGGCCAACCAAGGACGATCTGGATCGCGTGCTGAAACAGGGTTTGGCTTCCATACCGCTATGCCGTCTGGTGTATGCGCTCGATCCTTCGGGCAAGCAGATCAGCGCCAACGTGGCCGCCGATGCGCTGTACGAGCGCTTCTACGGGCAGGACCTGTCGCAGCGCCCGTTCATGACCAATGTCCTGCCCAGCCGCGGTTTTATCCTGTCTGATGTGTATATCAGCCGCCTGACTGAGCGCCCTACAGTCACCGCCGTACTGGCCGTCCTGCAAGATGAGCGGGTGGTTGGGTTTATCGCCGCGGACTTTGACCTGCGCGACCTGCCGCTGACCGATGCCCCCGTTCCGAGCACGCAAGGCTGGCGCCAGATCAAGGGCGACCCGGCGATACGCCAGACCGTGTTCATGCAGCAGCGCGCGATCAGCGAACTGGATGAACACATCGACGATGTGATTGCGACCATAGACGAGCTGTTCTGCCATCGCGGCATTTTCCACGTGCAGATACACTTCTCCAGCTCGCTCGCCACGCTGTGGTCGATGGATGATCCTTTCTGCTACCGCGTGCATGTGTTGGACGAAATCATCAACCCGGCGGTGTGCCTGGAATACCGCAAGCAGCCCTACCCGGAACGCGCCATCGTGCGCCCCGAACAGGTGCGCCAGGTGCTGGAACGCTTCAAAACCCTGCGCGAGGCGGACGACGTGATCTACCTGCGCTCGGGCTCGCTCAACATCATCAACGGCACCATAGGCCTGACCTTCTCCTGCGACGGTTCGCACTACATACAGGCGGACGAGTTCCTGTCGGAAGGCTGCAAGTTCTGATTAAACTGGAAAAAAGCAGCTCTATCCGCAGATTACGCAGATTAGATTGATTCAAAAGCAAAGGGTTGAAAAATCATGTTCATCTATTTGGCGGGCTGCGCTGTGAAGATAAGGCGATATTTAATCGGCGCTAATCTGCGTAATCTGCGGACAACTGCCTTTTTAGGATGAAAATAAAACGGGGCGCAGCGCGCCCCGTCAGTTCTCAGTCCTGAGTACTCAGCACTCAGTCCTTATTTGCCTTTTGCAGCCATCAGCTTTTCATACTTGACCTGCAGCTGCTCCTTGCTTTCCACAAAATCAGGGTTCATCGGAATGCAGTCTACCGGGCACACTTCCACGCACTGCGGCGTGTCGTAGTGGCCCACGCATTCTGTGCATTTGTTCGGGTCGATAATGTAAATGGTGTCGCCTTGCGAAATGGCATCGTTCGGGCACTCGGGCTCGCACACATCGCAGTTGATACATTCGTCAGTAATCATCAGGGCCATGCTCTTCTCCTTAAGTTAATTTCTTATTGGTCAGTCTTGCCGCCACCGAGGGCGACACAAATTTGCCGACATCCCCGCCGAAGCGTGCGATCTCGCGCACCATGCTGGCGGAAATGAAAGTGTATTGTTCGGCCGGCGTCAGAAACACTGTTTCGACATCGGGATGCAGGCTGCGGTTCATTCCAGCCATCTGGAATTCGTATTCGAAGTCAGACACCGCACGCAGACCGCGTATCACCACGCGCGCATCCTGCGCTCGCACAAAGTTCATCAGCAGGCAGTCAAAACCTTCCACGCGCACATTGGTGTAGTCCTTGAAGATCTCGCGCGCCATCGCCACGCGCTCTTCCAAGGTAAACATGGTGGCGCTGCGGCTGGCCGCCACGGCAATTACCACCTCGCCAAACAGGCCGGCGGCACGGCGCACCACGTCCTCATGGCCGCGGGTGATGGGATCAAATGTGCCCGGATATACGACTTTAATCATCTGTTGCCCAATCGGTGAAAGGTGAAACGTGAAAAGTGAAACGTAGAGATGCAGGGTTTTTTACGTTTCACTTTTCACCTTTCACTCTTCACGCTTTAAGTAAGTTTCAACAACTGGTAATGCACCGCGCCGGCCTTGTCGCGCTTGAGCACCTGCCAGGGAGCCGGCGGCTCAAACAACGCACCGCTTTCCACATACAGCACACCGTCCACGGCCAGTTTGTCAGCCAGCAAAGGCAACAATCTGGGCAGATAGTCGCTCTGGAATGGCGGATCAAGGAACATCACATCAAACTGCTCCTTGCAGCGAGCCGCGAATTCTAGCCCATCCTCACCGCGCAGCGCTATATTAGGAAGGGCTAATTTCTTGACATTATCCTGCAAAACGCGGAATACCGCACGGTTACGCTCAACCATTACCACCGCAGCGGCGCCGCGCGATGCCGCTTCCATGCCCAGCGCGCCGCTCCCGGCAAACAGATCCAGGCAGCGCCGGCCATACAAATCCTGACCCAGCCAGTTAAACAGGGTTTCGCGCACACGGTCTGGCGTCGGGCGCAAGCCTTCCGCATCGGGAAACTCGACTATGCGCCTGCGATGGCTGCCGCCTATGATGCGCAAACGGTTTATTTGGCAGCTCCCGCTTGCCTGGCCGCAGCCTGCTCCAATGGGGTATTTTCCGCAGGGGCAAGAATCACCGCAGCTTTCTCATCCGGAGCGCCCACAATTACGGTCGCCATCACATCCGGATTGACCCGGCGCTTGAAGGCGTCGTGAATTTGCGCGGCGGTCACTTTCTCCACCTTGCCGGTGAAGTCATCCATATAGGTCAGCGGCAGGTTGTAAAAGCCGATCACGCTGAGGTAGTCGAGTATCTTCTTGTTGCTGTCGATACGCAGCGGAAAACCGTTGACGATGTTCTGTTTCGCAGCCAGCAGCTCTTTCTCGGTCACGCCCTTGGCGATAAATTCGCGCAGTGTGGCGCGCACCATTTGCAGGGCCTCGTTGGCCTGCTCCTTCTTGGTTTGCAGGCCGATCTGGAACACGCCGGGCTGCTGCATGGGCACAAAATAGCTGTATACGCTGTAGGCCATGCCGCGTTTCTCGCGCACCTCGTGCATCAGGCGCGACACAAAGCCGCCACCGCCGAGTATGTAGTTGCCCACATACAGCGGATAGTAATCGGGGTCGTTGCGCGCCATTCCCGGTGCGCCGATGAGGATGTGGCTCTGCGTGGCGGGATGGGGAATGCGCTGCTCGCTGGAGCTGGTCTGCATCACCACCTGCGCGATGCGGCGGCTGGCGCCGCCCGGCGGCAACTGTTCGGTCAGATTTTGCGCGATCGCCTCGGCCTCGGCACGGCTGACATCACCCATCAGCGCCACCACGGCCGATTTGGCGCCGTAGTGCGAAGAATAGAAATTTTCCAGGTCGCCGCGCTGCAGTTTTTCCACCGTGGCAATTTCACCTGCGGGCGACAAGCCATAAGGATGCGCGCCGAATACGTCCTTGTTGAAAGCCTTGCTGGCGATGCTTTCCGGCTTGGTTTCCGCCTCCTTGAGGGCGGCAATCAAGCGCGTTTTTTCGCGTGCCAGCACGGCCTCGGGAAACAGCGGCCGCTGCAGCACGCGCGCCATGATGTCCAGCGCCTGGTTGCGCTCTGCCGCACTGCTCAGGGTGCGCAACACGATCGCGGCGCGGTCTGCATCAAACTGCCCGCCCATCTGCGCGCCAATATCGGCAAGCTTGCGCGCAATATCATCCTCGCTCATGCCTTCCGCGCCGAGGTCGAGCATGGCGTGGGTGAAGCCGGCGAGGCCGGATTTTTCTGCGCTGTCGAAACCGCTGCCGGCGGCAAACTCAACCTCCACGTCCAGCATGGGCAGGTCGTGGTTTTCCACAAAATACACTTGCGCACCGCTGGGCGCCTGCCAGTGCTGGATTTTTGAGGCGGCCAGCGCAAGCGTGGAATAGCCCAGGGCCAGGGCGGCCAGCACAGCCACATGAAAATTAGTGCGCATGGAATGCTCCTTCGCTCATTTGCTTCCGGTGTTTGCCGGAAAGCGGCTGCGGATCAAGTTCCGCCACAATCAGGTGGTCGTCCTTGAGGATGTCGCGCGCCGCATCCTGTACCTGCTGCGCGGTGACGGCCTGCAGTTTCTGCAGCATCACCGGAATATCCTTGTAGGAAAGTCCTATGCTCTCCATCTGGCCGATCTGCATGGCCTGATAGAACACCGAGTCGCGTTTGTAAACTTCGTTGGCGGTCACCTGCGCCTTGACCCGCGCCAGCTCTTCCGCACTCACGCCATCGCGCACCAGCAGGGCCAGTTGCTCGCGCAAGCCGGCTTCCAGCTCTTCCACCGTCCTGCCTTCGCTGGGCGTGCCCTCCAGCGTGAACAGGGCGGGGCCGCGCGAAGTGCTGTCATAACCCGCGCCCACGCCGCTGGCCAGCTGCTGCTCGCGCACCAGTGATTTGTTCAGGCGCGCCGATTCGTTGCCGTCGAGGATACCGGCCAGCACTTGCAGGGCATAAGTCTGGCTGTCGTTTTTGGGATCGCGCAGGGTGGGCGCATGGTAGGCCATCACCAGTTGCGGCAGCTGGGCTGGCGCCTTCACGACCAAGCGCTTGATGCCCATTTGCGCCGGCTCACTGAAACTCTTGCGCACTGGCAGGGCGCGCGACTTGATGCCGCCGTAGTAGCGCTGCGCCAGGGCAAATATCTCGGCCGCCCTGACATCTCCCGCCACCACCAGCACCGCGTTGTTGGGCGCATACCAGCGCTGATACCACACACGTGCATCGCCTACGTTGAGCGTTTCCAGATCGTTCATCCAGCCGATAACGGGATGCTGGTAAGGGTGCTCCTGATAGGCCATGGCCATCAGTTTTTCTGCCAGCAGCGCATGCGGCTCGTCGTCGGTGCGCCAGCGACGCTCTTCCATCACCACCTTGATTTCCTTCTTGAACTCGGCCTCGGACAGGGTGAGGTTGCTCATGCGGTCGGATTCCAGCTTCATCGCCAGCGGCAGCTGGTCTTTGTGCAGCTGCTGGAAATAGGCGGTGTAGTCGTAGCTGGTAAAGGCATTTTCACGCCCGCCGGCTGCGGCAATGCGCTTGGAGAATTCGCCCATGGGCACTGTTTTCGTACCCTTGAACATCAGGTGCTCCAGCACATGCGCAACACCCGTGACGCCGGTGCTTTCGTCCATGCTGCCAGCCTTGTACCAGATCTGCTGCACCACCACCGGCGCGCGATGATCTTCCTTGACGATGACCTTGAGGCCGTTGCCCAGGGTCTTCTCGAACACATCGGCCTGCGCCGCAGCCGCCAGCAAGCCCGCGGCTGAAGCAAAGCCCAGCAGCAAAGCCAGCCATTTCAGAAATTGTATGCGCATAGTTCCAGCCCCATTTTTTTAGCCCAAGCGGGCTCAATCAGAATAGAATAAGCAGCGTTACAGGTGCACCGTAACGGACGCGCATTATGCGCCATTTTGTTGCCATTCGACCACCCTGCAGACACCCAGAATACCCACAAGAACATGCTTGGTTTCCCGAAAAAATCCGCCAGCGACAATGACAGTTCCGCCAAGGGTGGCTGGTTCAGCCGCCTTACCCAGGGCCTTAAGCGCACCGGCAACCAGCTCACCGACTTGCTGATTCCCGGCGCCCGCATTGACGATGAGCTCTACGAAGAACTGGAAACCATACTCATTACTTCGGATGTGGGTATGGATGCCACGCGCCTGCTGCTGGCCGACGTGCGACGCCAGGTCAAGGAGCAACACCTGAGCGATGCGGCCCAGCTCAAGCAGGCCCTGGCCCACAGTCTGCTGAAACTGCTGAAGCCTTTGGCCGTGCCGCTGGATACCGGCACACACACACCTTTCATCATCATGCTGACCGGCGTAAATGGCGCGGGCAAAACCACCTCCATCGGTAAGCTGGCAAAATACTTTCAGGGCCAGGGCAAATCGGTGCTGCTGGCCGCTGGCGACACCTTCCGTGCCGCGGCGCGTGAGCAGCTGATGGAATGGGGTGCGCGCAACGATGTCACCGTTATCGCGCAGCAAAGCGGCGATGCCGCCGCCGTCATTTTTGACGCCGTGCACGCCGCACAGGCGCGCAAGATAGACGTGGTGCTGGCCGACACCGCAGGCCGCCTCACCACCCAGGCGCACCTGATGGAAGAGATCAAAAAGGTAAAGCGCGTCATCGACAAAGCCCTGCCCGGTGCGCCGCATGAAGTGCTGCTGGTGCTGGATGCCAACACCGGACAAAACGCGCTGAGCCAGACCAAGGCTTTCGATGAGGCGCTGGGCGTGACCGGGCTGATCCTGACCAAGCTGGACGGCACGGCCAAGGGCGGCGTCATTGCGGCGATCGCCCATGCTGGTCATGGCCGGGCGCACCCGATACCGGTGCGCTTTATCGGTGTGGGCGAGGGGCTGGATGATCTGCGCCCCTTTGTGGCAGAAGACTTTGTCCACGCGCTGCTGGGGCTGGACGCATGATCCGCTTCAACCAGGTGTTCAAGCGCTACCCTGGCGGCTATGCGGCATTGAAAAACCTCAGCTTTGAAATTCCCGAAGGCGAAATGGCCTTCCTCACCGGGCACTCCGGCGCCGGCAAGAGCACACTGCTCAAGCTGATAGCCGCCATCGAGCGCCCCAGCAGCGGCAGCGTGCTGGTGAACGGGCAGAACATAGGCGCGCTCAAGCCGGGCGCCGTGCCCTACCTGCGCCGCAACCTCGGACTGATTTTCCAGGACCACAAATTGCTGTTCGACCGCAACCTGTTCGACAACGTCATGCTGCCGCTGCAGATCGCGGGCTTTGACCACCGCGAAAGCGCGAAGCGCGTGCGCGCCGCACTCGACAAGGTGGGGCTGCTCAAGCGCGAAAAAGCCAACCCGATTTCGCTGTCGGGTGGCGAGCAGCAGCGCCTGTGCATCGCCCGCGCCATCGTCAACCGCCCCACCATCTTGCTGGCGGATGAACCCACCGGCAATCTCGACGCCGACAGCGCCAGCGACATCATGAACATCTTCAAATCCTTCCACCAGGTCGGCGTCACCCTGCTGATTTCCACCCACGATGAAAGCGTGCTGCGCCAGTATCAGGGCCGCACCATCGCGCTCAAGCAGGGAGAGCTGCAAGCATGAAGGGCTGGCTGTTTCACCATCTTCAGGTGTTGCGCCTGACCCTGAACAGGCTGCGCGCCACCCCGGTCGCCAGCCTGCTCAGCATACTGGTGATCGGCATTGCGCTAAGCCTGCCGACCGGCGGCTACATCCTGCTGAAAAACGTGCAACAGCTATCCAGACAACTGGTAGGCAGCCCGCAGATCAGCGTGTTCCTGAGCATGAATGCAGGCCAGACCGAGGTTGATTCCGTAGGCAGACAACTGCAGCAACATCCTGCCGTCTCACGCATAGAATTTGTGCCGCGCGATCAAGCCCTGCTGCAACTGCAGAAAAGCACCGGACTCGCTGACGTGGTGGGTGGGTTGGCGCAGAACCCCTTGCCGCACGCCTACATCGTCTACCCCAAGAGCAGCGACGCGCGCGAGCTGGAAAAACTGCGCGACGAGTTGCGTACCTGGCCCAAACTGGAGCATGTGCAACTGGACTCGGCCTGGGCGCGCAAGCTGGATGCGCTGCTGAAATTCGGCCGCCTGGCCGTGCTGATCCTCGCCGCCCTGCTGAGCTTCGCGCTGGTGGCCATTACCTTCAACACCATACGCCTGCAAATCCTCACCCAGCGTGAAGAGATTGAAGTGTCCAAGCTGATAGGCGCCAGCAACGGCTTTATCCGCCGCCCCTTCCTGTATTTCGGCCTGGTGCAGGGCTTGCTGGGCGGCGCCGCAGCCTGGCTGATCATCTCCATCAGCCTGTCCCTGCTCAATCTCAGCCTGTCTGACCTGACCCAGCTATATGCCAGCAACTTCCGCCTGCAGCATTTGTCATGGGGCGATAGCCTCACGCTGCTGGGCTTCTCCGCCTACCTGGGCTGGCTGGGCGCCCTGCTATCGGTTGCACAACATCTCTGGCAGATTGAGCCGCGTTAGACAAGCATTGCTGGAGCGCGGACGCCCCCGTCCGTAAACAGGCGGACCGCCTGTTTGCCCAAATCATCATCGCCTCAGCTTGATTGGGACAGGAGCCAATGTTGGGATGTTAGAACTAACCTTGGGTTTCCGTTATTGTCGTGCTTGGTTGGATTGCGCAGTCAAAGCAAATCGGTCAAACATCGCCTTGATGTCTTTATCTATTTGTTGCCATTGCGGCAGGTATTGCAGGGCATAGTAGTACTCAAGCACAAGTCCTGTGCGGTAATTGGATTTAACCTTACAACTTGGTGAATAAAAGCCAGACCATTTTAGAGGTGGGATCGTGGCATCACAGGTAATCGCTAATTTTTGATCGCCCTGTGCAAAATAGCGCTCTCCGCTCTGTTCTGAAAAATGAATTAAGTTATAAATTTCAGGTTCCTTGTGATAGAACCTGCCCTCAGCCACAAATTTTGTGGTTTGTCCCAGACTACTTTCGTACCAATCATGCCAAGCAGTCAATCCACCCACGGGTTTAGAAATTGATATCTCTAACCGCTCTCCATGCCCTTTCACTGTCCAGCGCGCATCATCCTCTTTGAAGTATGGGCGCATACCAGACAACAGCACGCTCAGGCTAAGCGCCCCCACTTGAACGCGCTCAGTTTTTGGAGTCGGCCAGCGACCATAAGTTTCAACTGACTGACCATACATGTAGCGTAACGGCACATCAAAGCGGTGGCTCTCTATTTCAATTCGAATCAAACCTGTATCTAAATTCATCAGGTTTTTCTCCTGCGCGGATGGATCGCAAGCAATAAGCGACATTGAGAAGATAGCCAAAGAACAAACCCAGGGAACTAGCTTCACACTTTTCATCATTACTCCAGACTTAAGCCAACGCTTATTTTCATGGAACTTCCAGTACATCTCATTCGCCGCTCATCAAAACAGTACAGCCCCGCAAAGCGGTCGATTATTTCAGAATGGGAGCGGGTTCTAACAACCCCCTTCAGACTCACCTCGAATTTCCATACAGTTCGGCTGACAGTCATGTAGTGATGAGCCCCACAGTGTTCACCAATTTACGTCATTGTATACGCGCCTGATCGATAGGCTTGAGCCATTGCCGTATCGCGATCTGGATTGCGGGCCAGCTATTAAGCCAGCGGTAAGGCAACCAATCTCCGGTGCGTCTTTGAACTCTCGCACAGCTTGTCACCCTCCCATGTCTGGCCATGGTTGTTCACGAATGCTTCATCCCCAAGCAACAGTTGGTGGCGTACTCCCAACAATGTGCTTGCTCCCCGTTTAACATAAAGAAGTTATGATCGTCCCGCAGTGCCTTGCCACGTTCAGCGCCAAACATTCCTGCGCTCCAGAAATTTTATAAAAATACATAACTAAATCATTGCACTGCAAATAAAGCATTGTCATTTTCAAACTACCCCATGGAGCCTGCATATGCATTTATGGTGTTTCTGCGCTTGACAACAAGATGAGAATGATTATCATTACTGATGTATGCAAACAATAATCATTCTCATCTACAAAGGAGCAGCAAATGAAATATCTGAATCTGGCAGCATTGGCATCTCTGGCATTTATTAGCGTATCCGCGCATGCAGTGGAATACCCCATCGGCACACCGCAGCAGCGCAACGGCATGGAGATCGCCGCCGTCTATCTGCAACCGGTGACGATGGAGCCGGAAGGCATGATGCGCAAAGCTGAGGAATCGGATGTGCATTTGGAGACGGACATCCGCGCCATGGCCAATAACCCCAACGGCTTCGAGGAAGGTGCCTGGATGCCCTACCTGGTCATCGCGTATGAGATAAGCAAACAGGGCAGCAACGAGAAAATCAGCGGCGATTTCATGCCTATGGTGGCCAACGACGGCCCCCACTACGGCGATAACGTCAAGCTCAAGGGGCCTGGAAAATATACCGTCAAATTCTTCATCGCGCCGCCTTCCGCCAGCGCCCATAGCCATTTCGGACGCCACACCGACCGTCTGACTGGCGTGCGCCCCTGGTTCAAGCCCTTCGAAGTTGAATACGAATTCACCTATGTCGGCATCGGCAAGAAAGGCGGCTACTAACATGCCTCCATCCACTATAAGTAAACAGTTCACCCCCGGCAAACTGGCAATGACGCTGGCCGTCGCCATGCTGGCCGGCACCACGCCCGCGCTTGCCGCCGAACCATCCCAGACTGAGCAGTTGCGCCGCATCAATGAACGTCTGGAAAAGCTGGAAGCGCGCAACGCTGAACTGGAAACAGCCCTGGAAGACGAGCACCTGAGCGAGAAACAGCCAGAAATGGTCACCCGACTCAAGGCTGTGGAAATGCAGTCCCTGAATATGCAGAAGGCGGCGCGCACGGTAGAGGCACTGGATGGCATCAAGGCCGGAATCAGCTACACCACCGTCGCTCAAGGCGCGCAAGGCCTTCCTGAAGTCACTGACGTTGGCGCCAGCCAGCTCAACTACAGGGGCGATGCCTTTGTCATTCTGCCCATGCCTATGGTTGGCGATACCGACAGCAAGATATTCGCCCAATTCCGCATGGGGCAAGGCAATGGCCTCAACGCCCTGCCTACATTGTTTGCCAAGCCCAATGCCAGCGCATTCCGCGCCTCGGGCGGCAATCCGGACGACAGCGTCGCCATCCTCGGCCAAGCCTGGTACCAGGCTAGCATTCCCCTGCCGTTCGGCGGCTTCAAACCACGCTCGCGGGAAAGCCTGGAAATCAATTTCGGCAAGATGGATCCCTTTGTGTTCTTCGACCAGAACGCCGCCGCCAACGACGAGACGCGCCAGTTCCTCAATACTGTGTTCGTGCACAACGCCTTGCTGGATGCGGGCGGCGACATAGGCGTGGATGCCAACGGGTTTTCCCCTGGCATACGCCTGTCCTATTTGAACGAGCAGGAAAAACCGGAGAATTGGCGGCTCTCCATCGGCGTCTTCGGTGCAAACCAGGGGGCCAACTACGTCAAGTTCTTTGGCTCAACTCTGGTGATCGTCCAGGCTGAAACACAGCAGAAATTTTTTGGCGGTTTGACCGGGAACTACCGCATCTACACCTGGCAAAACGGCCAGGGGCCGGATTATGACGGTAGCGCCAGCGCACACAGAGGCTGGGGAATCAACTTCGACCAGCGCATCGGGGATGGTGTCACCGCCTTTGGCCGGTATAGCCAAGGTAGCGAGGGAAAACTGCGCTTCGACCGCGCCGCCTCGCTTGGCGCGGAGCTGGAGGGCAGCTACTGGAGCCGCAGCGGCGATGTCATCGGTCTGGCTCTCGGTGCACAGCGTATCAGTGCCAACTTCCAGAATGACTCCGCTGCGCTGGATGCCAATGGCGACGGTATAGCAGATTACGGCTATGGCGCGCAGGGATGGGAACGGGTGACGGAGCTTTACTACCGTTACCGCATCAATAAACAGTTTGAAATATCACCGGACTTTCAGTTGATCCAGAACCCCGCCGGCAACAACGAGGCATCGAGCGTCAAGATACTCGGCTTGCGCGCGCAACTGATGTACTGACTCAGTGCTGTTCGGTTAGTAATTTTTTGTACCGTTCCTTCCCCCTCTCCCCTGCCCCTCTCCCGCTTGCGGGAGAGGGGGGAGCGAAGCGGAGGGAGAGGGAAAGCTTTATCCGAACAGTATTGTGTACTGATTCCCTAACCGTAATATTTTCGATCGCACAGCAGCGCAGCACGCTGCTCCCATAATGAGGTAAACGCCATGAAATTGAGCCATCTTTCTGTTGCAGCCGTTCTCTTCCTGTCGGCTCCGCTGGCTTTTGCAGCCGATTTGCCCACCTTCCAGCTCACGGTAAAGGATGGATATTTTTACCCGGAAACGCTCGAAGTACCCGCCGGGCAAAAATTCAGGCTCGCCATCCAGAACGCAGGCTCCGGCCCGGAAGAATTTGAAAGCCTGGAGCTGAGCAAGGAAACCGTGCTTGCGGCTGGCGTCACCCGCACTCTGGTATTTGCACCGATGAAGAGCGGCGTCTACAAATTCTTCGGTGAATTTCACCCGGATACAGCCAAAGGCCAGCTCATCGTCAAATAGCCAGTAAATTACCACCGGCAGAGCCGGAGTTTACCCAACTGAATTAACGCCCATGAAAATAGAACCAGTTGTATTTTTCCAGCCCATGCGAGCACACCGCGCCACACCCCTGCAGCGCATCGGCGCTGCCATGCTGCGTCATCGTCAACTGATAGTCGCCATGCAGTGGGCGGTCGTGCTTTTCTATCTGCTCCTGGTGACGATTCCCGCCTTCCTGCCCCTGCCGGAAACTGGCGCCAGCGTACTGAACAATCTCACCCTGCTCGCACAATTCATGTTCTGGGGCGTCTGGTGGCCATTCGTGATCGTCTCCACGCTAGCCCTGGGGCGCGTGTGGTGCGGCGTTTTTTGCCCGGAAGGCACGCTCACCGAACTGGCCAGCCAGCATGGCCTGGGACGCCCGGTGCCGCGCTGGCTCAAGTGGGGCGGCTGGCCCTTCGTCGCTTTTGTCATCACCACCGTATACGGCCAACTGGTGAGCGTGTACGAATACCCCAAGGCGGTGTTGCTGGTGCTGGGTGGCTCCACTGTCGCAGCGATTGCCGTCGGCTTCATCTACGGCAGGGGCAAGCGCGTGTGGTGCCGCCACCTGTGCCCGGTTTCCGGGGTGTTTGCCCTGCTTGCCAGGCTGGCGCCGCTACATTTCAGCGTCGACCGCGAGAAATGGGACGCTGCCCCCCGCACCCATCTTGTGCCCGTAGATTGCGCCCCCCTGCTCGATATACGGCGCATGCAAAGCGGCGCGCAATGCCACATGTGCGGACGCTGCAGCGGGCATCGCGAGGCGGTATCGCTTGCCTCGCGCCTGCCCGGCGCGGAAATCATCAAGCTGAAACCTGCAGAGGCCAGCACCTGGGAAACCCGCCTGCTGGTATTCGGCATCATCGGCACGGCGGTCGGCGCATTTCAGTGGTCGTCCTCTCCCTGGTTTGTGGCGCTCAAGACCCATGTCGCCGAATGGCTGATAGAGCGCGATGCCTTCGCCCTGCTGCAGGACAATGCGCCATGGTGGCTGCTGACCCATTACCCCGAGGCCAACGACGTGTTCACCTGGCTGGATGGCCTCGGCGTGATCGCCTACATTGGCGTGATGGCATTGCTGCTGGGGGGCTGGATTACTCTCTGGCTGCGTCTCGCTGGCGCACTGCTGCCGGGCAACGCAAAACAGAATGCACGCTGGCTTAGCTACGCGCTGATTCCGCTGGGAGGGCTGGGAGTGTTCCTCGGCCTGTCTTCTCTCACTGTCACCCTGCTCAAGGCTGAAGGCATCGTCATGACCTGGCTGCCCGAGGCACGCGGCGCTCTGCTGGCGCTGGCCGCGCTGTGGAGCATGGTACTGGCGCTCGGCATGCTGCGGCGCACGCCTGCTACCATGTCACGGCGCCTGTTCGCCATCCTGGCCGTGGCAACAAGCGTGGCCAGTGTGGTTGCACCGTGGCTGTTCCTGTTTTACTTCTGGTAGAAGAAGCAGTTGATGAGAGTGTCCCTTTTCTCTTCAATATCTTTGGCAGATTTAACCTGGGCAGGGGCATCTTTACTTCCTGTAGATAGTAACCACTTCCTTGTAATGGGCTTGCCAGCCTGACTTTGCCGAAATATAAGAAACTTCTACTATGATCTGGCACTCAAAGGCTTTGAGTGCTAATATTTGGACATTGGAGGAGACAAACCATGAGTTACAGCTTGCCTTTACCTATGCCTACCGTTGCTGCCGGCAGCCTGGAGAATTACATCACCTCGGTGAAAAATGTTCCCCTGCTGTCGCACGAAGAAGAACTGGATTTGGCTACACGTTTTCACCGCGACAATGACCTGGACGCGGCGCGTACGCTTGTGCTTTCCCACCTGCGCGTGGTTGTCAGCGTGGCCCGTGGCTACTCCGGCTACGGCTTGCCGCAGGCCGACCTGATTCAGGAAGGCAATATCGGCCTGATGAAGGCGGTAAAGCGTTACGACCCTGAGCGTGGCGTGCGTCTGGTATCTTTCGCCCTGCACTGGATACGCGCCGAAATGCACGAGTACATCCTGCGCAACTGGCGCATGGTCAAGATCGCCACCACCAAGGCCCAGCGCAAGCTGTTCTTCAATCTGCGCAGCATGAAGCAGGGGCTGGAGTCGCTCAAGCCGCAGGAAGTCAAACGCATTGCGCAGGAATTGAATGTCAGCGAAAGCGATGTGACCGAAATGGAAGCGCGCTTCAATGGCCATGAAATGGCGCTGGAAGCCGATGTGGATGATGCTGAAGACAGCTTTGCGCCCATCGCCTATCTGGCTGCGGACACGGAAAATGAGCCTGCCAATAAACTGGAAAAGGCTGAGGTGGAACGCATGAAAACTGTCGGCCTCAGCCGTGCGCTGGCCAGTCTGGACGAGCGCAGCCGCCGCATCATTGAGGCGCGCTGGCTGCAGGAAGACGACTCTACCTCCACCCTGCACGAGCTGGCTGCCGAACTCAATGTATCGGCAGAGCGCATTCGCCAGATCGAGAAGAAAGCCTTGTCCAAGATGCATGAAAGCATGTTGGCAGCGGCCTGAAAGCTGCCTCCGCAATAAGAAAAGCCGCAGGATTGATGATCCTGCGGCTTTTCTTATTCTGCCAACGTAAGCGTTTTACTTGACCACTCGCAGGCGCGGCTTGCCTGGCGCGGGTGTAGGTTCCTCGGGCGGCTCATCATCCGGCTTAGCCTCCGCCTTGGCCGATTCCTGCCCCTGGAACACCAGCCCCTGCCCTGTTTCCTTGGCAAAAATCCCTATCACCGCGTCCAGCGGCACTATCAGCTTGTGCGCCACACCGCCAAAACGGCCGCCGCAGGTAATGTCCTCGTTGCCCAGCTGCAGGTTGTGCACCGCGTCCGTGCTGATATTGAGGATGATTTCGCCATCCTTGACAAAGGCAGCCGGTACCTGCGTATTTTTATCCACCCGTACCGCCAGATAGGGGGTAAACCCGTTGTCAGCGCACCAGTCATAAATTGCGCGGATCAGATAGGGCTTGGTGGATATTTCACTCACTTACGCATCGCTTTTTCGGAGGGGGTCATCGCTTCGATGTAGGCAGGGCGGGAGAACAGGCGCTCGGCGTATTTCATCAGCGGTGCGGCTTCCTTGTCCAACTGGATGCCGTAGTGATCCAGACGCCACAGCAATGGGGCAATCGCCACGTCGAGCATGGAGAACTCGTCGCCCATCATGAATTTCTGCTTGGCAAACACCGGTGCGATCTGCGTCAGGTTGGCGCGTACAGCCTGGCGCGCCTTCTCCACGTTCTTGGCCACGCCGCTTTCCAGCGCGGGAATATGGCAGAACAGCTCCTGCTCAAAGCGGTGCAGGAACAAACGGGCGCGCGCGCGCATCACCGGGTCGGCCGGCATGAGTTGCGGGTGGGGGAAACGCTCATCAATGTATTCGTTGATGATGTTGGCTTCAAACAGGATCAGGTCGCGCTCTACCAGCACCGGCACCTTGTTGTACGGGTTCATTACCGCCAGATCTTCCGGCTTGTTGAACACATCCACGTCAATAACCTGAAAATCCATGCCTTTTTCAAACAAAACAAAGCGGCAGCGCTGGCTGAATGGGTCTGTCGTACCCGAGTAAAGTGTCATCATTGCGGGGATCATCCTTGGTCAATTTATCCGCGTAATGATACCACAAAACAACAAAAAACCAATGACTTCCGTTTACCAGCAAGCTGAAAGCCGCGCCACTACTGGCTCCCAGCCTGCCCGACCAATACTGTCCCCGGCAAAAAAACGGGCTTAAACCGGGTTGTCCTGGTCAAAAAAACGGTGTTCCAGGGAAAATTGTTGCGCCAGATGGCCGCCAAGTGCCTGCACGCCATAGCGTTCGGTGGCGTGATGTCCGGCGGCAATGAATGCCACGCCGGTTTCGCGGGCAACGTGCACATTCTGCTCGGAGATTTCCCCGGTCAGGAAGGCATCCACGCCCAGCGCAACGGCCTGTTCGAAATATCCCTGAGCGGCCCCGGTGCACCAGGCCACGCGCCGCAAAGTGCGCCCGCCCTCGCCGATAATTTGCGGGGCGCGTTGCAACTGGTGGGTAATTGTCGCAGCAAATTCGGCCAGTGTTTGCGGCTGTTGCAGCTCGCCGTGCCAGGCAATATCCTGCTCGCCGAAGCGTCCCTGCGCCTGCAAGCCCAGCATCCGGCCCAGTTGTGCGTTGTTGCCCAGCTCGGCATGGGCATCCAGCGGCAGGTGATACGCCAGCAGGCTCACATCACGCTGCAACAGGTGGGCAATGCGGCGTTTCTTGATGCCGGTCAGGGTGGCATCTTCGTTGCGCCAGAAATAGCCGTGGTGCACCAGAATGGCATCCGCGCCCCACTCCGTGGCGGCTTCCAGCAGGTGCTGCGAGGCGGTGACGCCGCTGGCAATGCGGTGAATTTCCGCGCGCCCCTCCACCTGAATCCCGTTGGGGCAGTAATCGCGAAAGCGGTCGACCTCCAGCAGTCTTCCGATATAATCGCGCAGTTCAATTAATTGCATAGTCCAACCCCGCATTATTACTTGGCGAATTAATCATACCATGCGCAAATTCTGGCTCCTGTTTGCCCAGGCCACCACCATCGGCCTCGCCGTGCTGTTTATCGTGCACACCCTCAAACCAGGGTTGCTGCCCAATGCCGCGCGCAGCGGTGTGGTCACACTGTATGAAAACTCTCCCGGCGGCGGCAGCGTAATTCCGGCAGCAGGCTTTAGCGGTGCGGCGCAAAAAGTCATGCCGGCAGTGGTCAACATCTTCACCACCAGCGAAATCAAGAACCAGAACAATCCTTTCATGGATGACCCGCGCTTCCGCTTCTTTTTTGGCGACCAGTACGAGGACAATGTTCCGCAACAAACTTCCAGTCTGGGCTCGGGGGTGCTGGTCAGCCACGACGGTTACATCCTGACCAATCACCATGTGGTTGAAGCCGCCGACCAGATCGAGGTTGCCATGGCGGATGGCCACAAGGCCAAGGCGCGCATCATCGGCTCCGACCCCGAAACCGATCTCGCCGTGATCAAGATCGAACTGGGCAAGGATCTGCCCGCCATCACCTTTGGCCACTCCGAAGAGGCGCATGTGGGCGACATCGTGCTCGCCGTGGGCAATCCTTTCGGCGTCGGGCAAACCGTCACCATGGGCATCGTCAGCGCATTGAAGCGCAACCACCTGGGCCTGAACACCTTTGAAAACTTCATCCAGACCGACGCCGCCATCAACCCCGGCAACTCGGGTGGTGCATTGGTGGATGCCAACGGCAACCTGCTCGGCATCAACAGCGCCATCTATTCGCCCAACGGCGGCTCGCTCGGCATAGGCTTCGCCATTCCGGTCAGCACGGCCAAAAAAGTGATGGAGCAAATCATCCAGAACGGCTCGGTCACGCGCGGCTGGATAGGTGTAGCGGTGCAGGAGATCACCCCGGAGCTGGCTGAATCATTCAAGCTGGGCAATGTACAGGGCGTGCTGATTTCCGAGGTGGTGCGCGGCGGCCCGGCAGATCAGGCCAAGGTAAGAGCAGGTGACATTCTGACCATGGTCAACAACAAGCCGCTGACCGACTCCAATGCCATGCTCGATACCATCGCTTCATTGCCTCCCGGCAAGGTGGTGGTGCTCAAGCTGTTGCGCAATCAGGCTGAGGTCGTGGTGCAGGTAAAAGTCGGCAAGCGTCCGAAACCCAGACCGCAGGAATAAGGGGCATATTTTTGTTGCAACTGTGTTTGTCCGCAGATTACCTCGAAGAGGTTCTTGTGCCCTGCGGGTACGCAGATTAAACTGATTACCCAAGCGAACACATTCTGAATGTTCGCGCAGTCCAAGGTGCTTGAATCTGCATTAATCTTCGTAATCTGCGGACAAACGCTTCTATTATTCGCTTTCTGCTTCCGCCGGCTTTTTGCTTCCCGCCGCCATCCATCCCGCCACCACGATACCCGCTTCGTATAGCAGCCACAGCGGTATGGCGAGCATGAATTGCGACACGACATCTGGCGGAGTGAAGATGGCGCCGATGACAAATGCGCCGACAAACACATAACGGCGTATTTCCTTGAGCTTGGCGACGGTGACAAATCCCATCTTGACCAGCACCACCACCGCCACCGGCACCTGGAAGGTAATGCCGAATGCCACAAACATGGTCAGCACAAAGCTCAGATATTTGTCGATGTCGGTCATCACCGCCACGCCCTGCGGGGCCGATGCGGTAATAAAGCCGAACACCACAGGGAACACCGCGAAGTAGGCAAAGGCCATGCCGCAGAAAAACAGCAGCAAGCTGGCAGTCACCATCGGGAATATCCAGCGCTTCTCGTGCTCATACAAGCCGGGGGCCACAAAGCGCCAGACCTGGTACAGAATGTAGGGCAGCGAAATCAGGAAGGCGGCCATCAAGGCCACCTTCATCGGCACGAAGAACGGCGTGGTCACGTCCGTCGCGATCATCTGTCCGCCCTTGGGCAGTTTGGCCAGCAAGGGTTGAGCCAGCAATGCGTACAGATCAGAAGCCCAGGGAAACAGGCAAATAAACACCAGCACCAGAGCAATGACGGAATGCAGCAGGCGGCTACGCAGCTCGATCAGGTGTGCGATGAAAGTTTGACTGGTGCTCATTGATTATTTAGGCGTGTCTTTCTGATCCGGGATTTTATTCTGCCCGGGTGCGTCATTTCCAGGTGCGGCATTCCCGTGTGTATCATTTTTGGGTGCTTCATTAAACTCGCGCTCCCACTCCTCGATGATGACATGGGTGGGTTGCTGTACCGCTGCACTGGCTTGCTGCTTCATGTCCAGTTCGGCCTGGGTCAATATTTTTTCAATACTGTTGGCCTTCTGCTGCGCCTGTTCCTGTATCTTGCGCAGTTCTTCCACTTCCATTTCGCGCGCAATATCCGACTTGATGCCGTTCACGTAACGCTGCGCACGGCTCCACAGATGGCCGGCAGTGCGCGCCACCTTGGGCAGGTGCTCGGGGCCGATCACGATGAGTGCAACCACCATGATGACGACCAGCTCCGAGAAATCAATTCCGAACATGACGGCGTTGGCAGCTTATGATTTGGTGTGGCTCTTCTCTTTTGCTTCGCCTTCGATCACCTTGTCATCACGCTGTACCTGCTTGGGAGCATCCTCTCCATCCTTCATGCCCTCCTTGAAGCCCTTCACGGCGCTGCCAAGATCCTTGCCGATATTGCCAAGCTTTTTGGTGCCAAAAATCAGCACAACGATAACCAACACGATCAACCAATGCCAAATGCTGAATGAGCCCATGTTATTTCTCCCGATAAAAAATTTGAGCGGATTTAACTGCGCGCCACCATGGGTGGAATCATGCCGCCGCCGATAATATGCATATGCAAATGAAACACTTCCTGGCCGCCGCCACGGCCGGTGTTGATTACCGTGCGGAAGCCATTGTCCAGGCCAAGCTGTTGCGCCAGTTTGGGCGCCAGCACCAGCATCTTGCCCAGCAGCGCCGCATGCGACTCATCCGCATCTGCCAGACTAGCCATGTGCAGCTTGGGTATCACCATGAAATGCACCGGCGCGACCGGGTTGATGTCGTGGAAAGCAAACAATTCCGCGTCTTCGTACACCTTCTTGCTGGGAATCTCGCCGCGTGCAATCTTGCAAAAAATACAGTCGCTCATAATCAATCCTGTTTCCTGCTCTGCTTTTCGGTAATCCCCGATACGCCCTCGCGCCGCGCCAGTTCCGTGAGCACATCTTCCGCCTTCAGGCCGTGCTGCGCCAGCAAGACCATGCAGTGAAACCACAGATCAGCCGTCTCGTAAACCAGATGATTCTTGTCACCCTCCTTGGCGGCCAGCAACACCTCAGTCGCTTCCTCACCGATTTTTTTCAGGATGGCATCCTCGCCCTTGCTAAACAGCTTGGCCACATAGGAAGTTTCTGCCGCTGCGCCCTTGCGCGCCGCAATCGTTTGCGTCAGTCGTTGCAGAATATCTTCACTCATGGGCTTCAACTCTTTTTCTGGTAGATCTCGTCGGGGTTCTTGAGCACGGCATCCGTTGCCACCCACTCGCCATTTTCCAGACGGCTGAAGAAACAGCTCTCACGCCCGGTATGACAGGCAATGCCGCCCTGTTGTTCAATCTGCAGCAACAGCACATCCTGGTCGCAGTCCAGGCGTATTTCCTTGACGCGCTGAATATGGCCGGACTCCTCGCCCTTGTGCCACAGCTTCTTGCGCGAGCGCGACCAGTACACTGCCTCACTCAGCTCCACCGTGCGTTGCAGGGCATCACGGTTCATCCACGCCACCATCAGCACGCGTCCCGTGGCTGCGTCTTGCGCAATGGCCGGCACCAGGCCATCAGCCGACCAGTTCACTTTATCCAGCCAGGCGTCGCTCATAACCTGACCTCTATGCCCTGCTGCGCCATGAATTGCTTGGCCTGCTGCACGGTGTATTCGCCGTAGTGAAAGATGCTGGCGGCCAGCACGGCATCCGCCCCGCCCTGTTTCACGCCATCGACCAGATGCTGCAGATTGCCCACGCCGCCGCTGGCGATCACGGGAATTTCCAGCGCGTCGGTGACAGCGCGCGTCAGCGCCAGATCGAAACCGATTTTCTGGCCGTCACGATCCATGCTGGTCAACAATATTTCACCCGCACCCAGCGTCTGCATTTTTGTAGCCCACTCAATCGCATCCAGTCCGGTCGCCTTGCGCCCGCCGTGGGTAAACACTTCCCAGCGCCCCGGCGTCACCTGTTTGGCATCGATAGCCACCACGATGCACTGCGAACCGTAACGCGCTGCAGCATCGGCCACCAGCTGCGGATTGGTCACGGCAGAAGTATTGATGCTGACTTTGTCGGCGCCGGCGTTAAGCAGGTTGCGCACGTCCTCAACCTGGCGCACGCCACCGCCCACGGTCAGCGGTATGAACACCTGCTCGGCTACCTGCTCGATAATGCGGAACAGTATGCCGCGGTCATCCGAGCTGGCAGTGATGTCGAGGAAAGTGAGTTCATCCGCGCCCTGCTCGTCGTAGCGGCGCGCAATTTCAATGGGGTCGCCGGCGTCGCGCAACTCGACAAAGCTGACGCCTTTGACAACACGGCCGGCAGTAACGTCGAGACAGGGAATAATGCGTTTAGCTAGCATAGGGATGGGGATTCAGGAAAAGTTTACGCTTAAATCTTGACGCCGTTTTGCGCAGTCAGTTCGTCCGCCAGCTTCTGCGCTTCGGCGAAATTCAGGCTGCCTTCATAAATTGCACGCCCGGTGATGGCGCCGGTGATGCCTTCATGTTGCACCGCGCACAGCGCGCGCACGTCATCCAGATTGGTGATGCCGCCGCTGGCGATAACCGGCACGGTAAGCGGCTTGGCCAATTCGACAGTGGCGGGAATATTCACGCCGGTAAGCATGCCGTCGCGACCGATATCGGTATAGATAATGGCTTCCACGCCATAGCCTTCAAAGCGCTTGGCCAGATCGCAGACGTCGTGACCGGTCAGTTTGGACCAGCCGTCCACCGCCACCTTGCCGCCCTTGGCATCCAGGCCCACCATGATGTGGCCAGGGAAGGCGTCGCACGCTTCATGCAGAAAACCCGGCACCTTCACCGCTGCTGTGCCGATGATGATATAGGTCACACCGATGTCGAGGTAGCGTTCTATGGTGTCGAGATCACGGATGCCACCACCCAGTTGCACCGGCACATCCAGGCCCACCGCCTCGACGATGCTGCGCACTGCCGCTTCGTTTTTGGGCTTGCCGGCGAAGGCGCCGTTCAGGTCCACCAGGTGCAGACGGCGCGCTCCCTGTGCCAGCCAGTTTTTTGCCATCGCTGCCGGGTCTTCGGAAAACACCGTGGCATCTTCCATCAAGCCCTGGCGCAGGCGTACACAGTGTCCATCTTTCAAATCAATCGCGGGAATAATTAACATGGCAAGAAATCAATAAAAGAAATAAACAAAAAAATTAAACGGGATTCCAGTTTACAAAATTCTTCAACAGCTGCAGTCCGGCCGCATGGCTTTTCTCCGGATGAAATTGCACTGCAAACAGATTGTCGCGCGCCACAGCACACACAAACGGCTGCGGATAATCGCTGGTGGCCTGCACCAGCGACTTGTCATTCGTCTGCACATAATAGCTGTGCACAAAATAGAAACGCGCATCCTGTGCGATGCCCTGCCAGATGGGGTGCTCAGCGTGATGTACCTGGTTCCAGCCCATGTGCGGCACTTTCAGCTTGTTGCCCTGCGCATCGTGCAGATCATGGGCAAAGCGCACCACCTGTCCGGGCAGTATGCCCAGCCCGGGCACATCACCCTCCGCGCTGTGCTGGAACAGCATTTGCAAACCTATGCAGATACCCAGGAATGGCTTGCTGCGTGCGGCTTCCAGCACGGCACTGCGCAGGCCGCGCGCATCCAGCTCGCGCATGCAGTCGGGCATGGCGCCCTGCCCGGGGAACACGACTCGGGTTGCTTGCGCAACCACCTGCGGATCGTCTGTCACCGCAATGGAAGCATGGGGCGCCACCGAGTGCAGCGCCTGTTGCACGGAGCGCAAGTTGCCCATGCCGTAATCTATAACAGCGATATCTACCATAATCGGATCAGAGTGTGCCCTTGGTGGACGGCATCATGCCGGCCATGCGCGGATCAATCTCAAGCGCCATGCGCAAGGCGCGACCAAAGGCCTTGAACACGGTCTCTGCCTGGTGGTGGGCGTTGCTGCCGGCAAGACAATCGACGTGCAGGGTTACCAGCGCGTGATTGACAAAGCCCTGGAAGAATTCATGGATCAGGTCCACGTCGAATTCACCGATATTGGCGCGCACGAAATCCACGTTGAACACCAGGCCGGGGCGGCCGGAAATATCCAGCACCACGCGCGACAAGGCTTCATCCAGCGGAACATAGGCGTGACCGTAACGGCGCAGGCCCTTCTTGTCGCCTACAGCCTGATGGAACGCCTGCCCCAGAGTAATGCCGATATCTTCCACGGTGTGATGCGCATCGATGTGCAGATCGCCCTTGGCAACGATATCGAGATCCAGCAAGCCGTGACGCGCAATCTGGTCCAGCATGTGATCGAGAAAAGGCACACCGGTGTTGAATGCGGCCTTGCCGGTTCCATCCAGATTGAGCGTAATTGCTATCTGGGTCTCCAGCGTGTTCCGGGTAATCTGCGCACTACGCATGATTTTTATTTTTCCTGAGAGTATTGATGAATGCTTTCCTGCAACGCCCGAATGAACTGCTCATTCTGCTCTGCCGTGCCTACCGTAACGCGCAGGCAATCTGTCAGCGCCGGATGTCCGCCATCCAGGTTCTTGATCAGCACGCCGCGCTGCTTCAGGCCGGCGAATACCTTACCAGCCCGTGGCAGTTGAAACAAGATGAAGTTTGCCTCGCTCGGGTAAGTGCGCACATCCACGGTTCCGACCAGACGCTCATGCAGCCAGATCCTGTCCTGCTTGATCTGTTCAGCCTGCTGCAACAGCACTTCATGGTGCTGCAGCAACAGCTCTGCGACGGCCTGCGTCAACACCCCGACATTATACGGCAAGCGCAGCTTTTCCAATTGCGCCAGCCAGTTTTTACCGCCCGCCAGAAATCCCAGGCGCAGCCCGGCCATGCCCAGCTTGGAGAAAGTGCGCATCACCAGCAGATTGGGATAGCGCCCCAATTGCGGCATGAAACTGTCGCTGGCAAAAGCATAGTAGGCCTCGTCCACCACCACCAGGCCGGGTGCGGCAGCAATAATTTCGGCGATGGCCGCCGCGTCAAACAAATTGCCGGTGGGGTTGTTGGGATAGGCCAGGAAAATCAGTGCAGGCTGATGACGCTTGATGGCGTCCAGCATGGCCGGCAAATCCAGGGAGAAATCCTCAGTGAGCGGCACGCCGACATAGTTCATGCCGGTAAACGCCGCGATCATCTTGTACATCACGAACGAGGGCTCAACGCTTAACAGCACAGCCCCCGGCTTGGCCACGGCCATTGCCAGCAACTGGATGATTTCGTCAGAGCCGTTGCCCAGCAGCACATCCATTTCGGCCGGCAGGCCGCTCACCGCCTTGATGCGCTCCTTGAGGCCGCTTGCTGCGGCATCGGGATAGCGGTTGATTTCCGCATTGGCCGCCACCTGCGCGATTTTCTCGCGCAGCGCCTGTGGCAGCGGGTAGGGGTTTTCCATCGCGTCCAGCTTGATCATGCCGGGGCTGGGTTGCACATGATAGGCATGCAGGGACAGGATATCCTGTCGCAGCAGGCTTTCAGGCGTTACGGCTGCTGCAGGCGAATTTTTCGGGGCGGAAGACATTTTTTATCGGGCTTACAAAACGCGGCCATTTTACCCCAATAGCAGCGCCTGCTGGGGCAATTTGCTGCCGCAATTCAAATGCCTGCATTCTCCTTGCGGGAATTGGTCAGGAAATTTCCCGCCACCGCCGGATAATCCATGGGCTTTATTTGCCTTGCCCTGCAACTATCATTGCCGAATACGACCGCCTTGTAGTAACCTCACTTTTATTACAGTAATACACCAACTTATACGTGATCACCGCCTTAAAGACCGACCGTGACCGATACTAAAGATAATCGCTTGCGCCTGGATAATTTCATCGCCAACCTGCCGTGTATGGCGTTTCAATTACGCCTCACTGCAGCAGGCGTGTTTTCTTTTCCCTACATCGGTGATGGCAGCCAAGCCCTGCTGGACATAGCTCCACGCGATCTGGAAGCCGCACCCGGCCTGTTCACCGAGCTGATTCACGCGGAAGACCTGGATGCCTTTCGCAACACCATGCTGAATTCCGCCCGCAACCTCACCTTCTGGGGCTGGGAAGGCCGCGTTGTACTGCGGGACGGCAACGTGAAATGGCTGAGCCTGGGCTCCAGCCCACAAACCACCCCGAGCGGCGAAGTCGAGTGGGAAGGCATCATGGTCGATGTGACCAAGACCAAACTGGCTGAAATCGAGTTCGCCCGCTCGCAAGAACAGTTGCGCGAGTTTTCCTCGCACATCCAGGATGCCAAGGAGCAGGAGCGCCTGCGTATCGCGCGCGAAGTGCACGACGAAATCGGCGGCCTGCTCACCGCCATCAAGATGGACCTGGCCTGGATGAAACAAAGATTGCCCAAGGATAATCCTGTTCTTGAGGAAAAAACCACCACCATAGAAAACCTGGTGGACAAGGCCGCCACCGCAGCCAGAAACCTGGCGCACAGCCTGCGCCCCGGCTATCTGGACAGCTTCGGCATTGTTGCCGCCATTGAAATGGAGGCTAACGAGTTCCAGCAGCGCACCGGCATTACCTGCAAGCTGGGCCATACAGACGATGACGTGGATCTCAACCCCGATGTTTCAATCGCCCTGTTCCGCATTTTTCAGGAAGCGCTTACCAACATCATGAAACATGCGCAGGCAAACGAGGTCAAAGTGTCCATTTACAGCCGCGAACACGGTGTCGACCTGACCATCAGCGACAATGGCCGCGGCTTTGTCGAAACCGAGCGTGCAAAGCCCCGCTCTTTCGGCCTGCGCGGCATACAGGAACGCGTTGCGCATTTTGGCGGAGAGGTGCAAATCAGCAGCGTCCCGGGGCAAGGCACCACGGTGGCAGTGACCATTCCGCACCCCGATGCTAAGGCGGCAACGAATGGCGCGCTGCCGCAAAAGAATTTATTCTGAGCATGCACGAACAAGGAATACTACGATGATCAAAGTGCTGGTTGCCGACGATCACACACTTATCCGCAAAGGACTCAAGCAGATACTCGACGACACCGAGGATATGCGCGTCACCGGCGAGGCTGAAACCGGGATGCAGGCGATAAAGATGCTGCAGGACGGCGAATACGACATGGTGCTTCTGGACATCAGCCTGCCGGACAAGAATGGCGTGGAGGTGCTCAAGCAAATCAAGCTGAACCATCCGCAACTGCCGGTGCTCATGCTCAGCATGCACGCGGAAGACCAGTACGCCGTGCGCTCGATGAAATCGGGCGCTTCCGGTTACCTGAACAAACAAAGCGCCCCGGCGCAGCTGGTAACCGCCATCCGCCAGGTTGCCAGCGGCAAGAAATACATCAGCGGCGAACTCGCCGAACAGCTCGCCAACGGCCTCACCGAAGGCTACCAGGAGCTGCTGCACCAGACACTTTCAGACCGCGAATACCAGACCCTTTGCCTGCTCGCCTCGGGCAAGAAGCTGAGTGAAATGGCCGAGATCATGTCGCTCAGCACAAAAACCGTGAGCGTTTATCGCGCGCGTTTGCTCGACAAGATGAAGCTGAAGACCAATGCAGAGGCGATACAGTACGCGATCAGCAATCACTTGCTGGAGTAATGCCCGGGGCAATGGACACTCCATGACGCTTCCTCTAAATTATTCTCCCCCTCCTCCCGTTTACAAAGGGTGGGGGCTCTCAGTTCATAGCTTGGCTGCTTCCCCCACTTTGCTAATCGGAGGATATAACCAGCGACTTGGCTGTTGTTTCTTGAAAGCCAAGTCGAATGGCTTGTTGCTTCACCAGGGCGATTCAAGTTATTTGGACTCTATCTCATGAATCAAGACAACATGAAATAGGAGCGAATCGGGAAGAAACACAGAAAACAGCCGCTAATCACCGCTTTGCAAACCAGGTTTATTGCCAATAATGTGCAGCATACAGATATGGATACAGCAACCTCATGGCCGCAGCACTCACCCCTGCCGAAATCGCCCGCGAAACGCTAAAAGCGCTGGCTGCACGCAAACTTGCCCCCACCCCGGACAACTTTGCGCGCGCCTACCATGAAATCAGCGGTGAACCGCAGTCTCCAAAGACCTCATCTGCAGACGGTGCTGCAGCAGTGCTGGAACAGCTTGCACAGAATTTAACCCAGAATTCCCCCGGAAACGCTGCTGCCACGCAGAAAATAAACAAGGCTATCCAGGCGCAAAACTGGGAGCAATGCCAAAGCGAATTACAAAACCTGCTGAGCCAGACTAAGGGGACATCAGGCAGCGAGCCGGCTTGGTCTGCAATGATCCGCGATCTGCTGCGCCAACTGGACACACCGCACAAAGGCATTACCGTTACCCGCAAAAAAGAAGGTATAGAGACCGTATTGGCGCGCTTCGGCTCTGACCCGGCAATACTGTTCGACAAGCTGCAAGGCTTGGTGCGATCGTGGGCCAGCTCCGCCACTGTCCCCAATGAAGCACTCCCTGTCGCCGCCCAGCCTGAAGCCACGGCAAGCGACCTCCCCACCCGCACCAGCATTGCCACGGCAAAAATGTCCGCCACTGCAGAAGGCTCTCATGAGCAGCTGGCACAATTACGCGAATTGCTCGCCTTTACACTGGAAAACACACTTTCCATGCAACCCGGGATGAATAATGAAATTCAGGCTCTGGTGCAGCAGGTGCGCGTTGCCAGCGACCCCAAACAAATCAGCGACCTGGCCAAGCTGCTGCGCCAATTCTGGCTGAAACTGGAATTGCGCGGCGGCGACAAGGAAAAAATACAGGAAGGATTGGTACGCTTGCTGCGCCTGCTGGTTGAGAACGTCAGTGAATTGGTGGCGGACGACAAATGGCTGCACGGCCAGATTTCAACATTGCAGGACATCATTGAGCAGCCGCTGGACAAATATGCCATTGCCGATGCCGAACGCAATCTGCGCAACGCGGTAATCAAGCAAAGTACACTCAAACAAAGTCTGGTAGATGCAAAAAGCACGCTGAAGAGCCTGATGACTACCTTTATCGACCGCCTGGGCGACCTCACCGAAAGCACCGGCGACTATCATTCCAAGATTGAAAGTTATAGCCACAAGATTGGCGGCACCGACAATCTCACAGAATTAAGCCATATTCTTGAAGACATCATGCAGGACACGCGCGTAATCCAGGCCAGCGCCCTTCGCTCTCACGAAGAACTGCTGGTAACGCGCAAACAGGCCAACGAAGCAGAAGAGCGCGTAAGGAAACTGGAACAGGAACTGGAACAAGTCAGCGAACTGGTGCGCGAAGACCAACTCACCGGCGCGCTCAACCGGCGCGGCATGGACGAAACATTGGAACGCGAATTCAATCGCGCCGGGCGTGCGCAAGGCCAGCTCAGCGTGGCCCTGCTGGACATCGATAATTTCAAGCAGCTCAACGACACCCTCGGCCACCAGGCCGGCGACCAGGCACTGATTCACCTCAGCCGCATCATCAAGGAAGCGCTGCGCCCCACCGACTCGGTTGCGCGCTATGGCGGCGAGGAATTTCTCATCATCCTGCCTGATACCGGCATCAAGGACGCGGTGGATACGATCGAGCGCCTGCAGCGCGAGCTCACCCGCAAATTCTTCCTGCACAACAACGAACGCAAGCTCATCACCTTCAGCGCGGGAGTTGCCCTGCTTAAGGAAAGTGAAGACAAGGAAGACCTGATCGGGCGTGCCGACAAGGCCATGTATCACGCCAAGAAGACAGGCAAGAATCGTGTGGTCGCGGCGGAATAATGAAGGCCGGTGCCAGCGCAAAACCTGCCCCTCCCTGCGAGGCTGGTAATTTTGTGACGGCATACTGGGTATGCATTTAGGAATATCATGACCGGAACCCTTAAAACGGCAACAGATTTCGATCCGCTTTGCGAAATTCAAGATTACTTGAAGCAAGGCAAGCTGGACGCGGCAGAAACTGCCTGCATGCAATTCATGAAAGACTCCCCCGGGAATGCTGAAGCGTATTTCCAGCTTTCTCTTGTGTGCATGCACAGGAAAGAATGGCAAAAAATGCATGAGCTCTTGCTCAAGGCGGTTCATCTGAACCCGCATTCGGCGATTTATCATGCAAATATCGGCACCGCCTTGCATATGCAAGGCAAGAACCCCGAGGCAATCAGGTCATATCAGCAAGCACTGACCCTGGACCCGGACAACCTGAATTCACTGAACAATCTCGCGGTTCTTTACAGCCTTACCGATAAAAATGATGAAGCCGAGAAACTGCTGAAGCACTCACTCGAACTTGATCCAGATCAACCGGAGGCATGGCTGAATCTTTGTTCTGCCGTTCAGAACATGGATTTTCGCGAGGAAGATGTAGTTTCATACGCACGCAAAGCAGTTGCCCTGAGACCGCGCAGCCCTGAGCCTTATTTGTTTCTTGGCAAGGCTTTGCTGCGCAAAGGCGATCCCGATGCTGCACTGGAAAGCATGAATATTGCGTTACTCCTGGATGAGCAAAACCCGGACATACACTATCGCATAGGCATCTGCCATCTGCAGATGGAGCGCATTCCCGAAGCCATTCAGGCATTTCAATCAGCGCTCACCCTGGATCCCAGGCATGCAGATACCTATTACACATTGGCCGAGTTCCTTTACCGTTTGGAAGATTTCCCCGCTGCGGAAGAAGCGTGTCGAAATGCTTATGAAGTGGTGTCAGACAAATTGCTGCCTGAAATACTTCTCAGCAAAATTCTATTTGTATCCGGCAAGTACGCTGAGGCCAGGAAATTCTACGAGCAATCCTTTCACCATCAAACCGGCATATTGCCTGCTGACAAGAAGTTCCTGGTGGCACCGGTTGAGGCCGTTGATGCTTGGGCTGAAAAGCACGGTACGCCATGCAAGGAGATTCTGCCGGAACGAATTTGGCAGACAGCCGATCCGGTCATTTTTGGAAGCATTCCTGAAGGCTTGCACCTCGCTCCTGCAGTCATTCCCCACGCTTATGTCGCAGAAATCAGTCAGGCTGTCATTGTGCCCGGGCATGAGGTGATTCTGGTCGATCATGAAAAAATCGCACTGTATGACAGGCTCGTGCATATGCGCGACTGGCATAGTTTGCGCGAGGATGAGATTGTTCCGCTGATTTCCGATGACCACATTCTGGTTGATGTCGCACCGAAATCAAAAATGAAGATCAAGGAGGGAATTTTCCTCATGAGCGAGGCTTGGTACAACTACGCCCATTGGCTGTCAGAGCAGGTGCCTCGCCTCTACCTAATAGACCAGATGCGCGAATATGAGGGCATACCGCTGCTGGTCAACGACGGACTGTACCCGCAGCAAATAGAATCACTCAAGCTGGTCTCGGGCGGAAAAAATCCAATCAAGATCCTTCCACGCGACTCCACTTACCTCGTGGATCGCCTGATCTGCCCGTCCATCCTTAACGCTTTCAATAAGCGGCGTTATCGGCCAACAGAGAAAGCAACACCTGCTGACGGGCCTTTCCATCCGGAAGCCATTCACTTCTTGCGGGATCGATTGCTGCCCCAATGCAGGGATTCTGGCGGGGCACGCAAACGTCTGTGGATTTCGCGCAAGAATCAGATTAAAACCGGCCAGCGCCGCCTCTTAAACGAACCGGAACTTGAGGCCTTGTTTGTCGAGCATGGATTTGAGGTTGTGTATCCTGAAGCCATGAGCCTGATGGAGCAGGTTGAGTTGTTTGCACAGGCTGAAATGATTGCCGGCCCGGGTGGTTCGGCTTTCATGAACATAGTTTTTTCCCCGCCGGGAACACGCATCCTCATACTGACCAAGAATCACCCGCAAGTTAATTTTCACTATTTCACCAATATTGCCCAGATTATCGGCCAGTCGATTGCGTATGTTTGTGGAGACTCCTTGAAGAATATGGGAGTTTTGGGATTTGAAACTGATTTTATAGTCGACACCTCTGCAGTACGGCAGGCAATGAAATCTTTTCTTGATGCATGAGCAGCCGCGTGGGATTCTGTACTAGTGCATTTATGTTTTTGCTTGCCACACACAAAAGGAATTGATAATGAATGGAATGCTGGAGATTGGGTGCGCATTTCGAGAAGGGAAAATTGTCCCGGCGATTTCAGATGCCGAGACACATCACGAGTTAATTGACCAATCCAGAATCGTCATACTGAAAAACACATTTCCCGCAGGGCAACTGCGTGAAATCAGGGATCTCGTTCATGCCTGGGGGAAAAGCACCACAATATCTCCAGCGCAAACAATTTCTGACAGCAACTTTCATTCATTCGAGATGGGCGTTTCCCCCAGACAAAAAACCCTCCACCTTTACCACGCTTACAATTTTAATCAAATCTTTTCGTTGCCGGAACATCTGCGCATAAAACTGCTTCAGGTGTTTGAGCCCATGAGAGACCTGCAGAACAGGATCACCGGCCAGAATGCCCAGTGGAATAAAGACAAGTCCGGGAAGAAACTGCATCCCCAGATTATTCACTACCCCTGTGGCGGGGGGATGTTTTCCACCCATGTGCACCCTCTTCATCCCCAAAAAGTGGGCTTGATCCTTGCCATTTCAGAACGCGGGGTGGATTTCAATTCTGGCGGCGCAGGATTTGAGCTTCCAGATTCCACGCTGGTGGATTCTTCCGCATCGCACAATATCTCCGACTTGCTCATGTTTAAATATGATCTGCGCCACTGGGTCAGCTTTGTTGATCCCGAAGAGGCTGTGGACAGGAACAGCATAAGAGGGCGCTGGGTTATGGTGCTGCCTTATTACTAGAATGTTGCCAATGAGAGCGATTGCAGCTTTGCGCTTAACCGGATTTATTACCAATTACCAGGCGGATTAAATTATGTCAGCAAAAATAACTTCTCAAACACAGTCCTCCGATAAAAATATCGAAGCCCGGAAAAAGCTGTTCAAACTGTTTGCCAATCGCCCCCTTCCTGATGAGGAGCTGCTGGTCAACATGGGCCTGTATATCAGGAGCGGCGCTCTTGCAAAAATTCTTTTCATGAATGAAATGTATGAAAAAATCGTGAACATTCCCGGGGCCATCCTCGAATTCGGCGTGTGGCGCGGACAAAGCCTGGTCGTGTTTGAGAATCTGCGCGCAGTCCATGAGCCATACAATTACACACGGAAGATTTATGGCTTTGATACGTTTGAGGGCTACCCCGAAATCGGCGAACAAGACAAACGCTCCGAAATCATTTCGGAGAATACTTATGCCGTTGAGGCCAACTATGAAAATTATCTGGCTGAATTAATCGACTATCACGAGCAGGAGAACGTGATGTCTCATATCAAGAAGCACGCCCTGATTAAGGGTGATGCCAGCGTAACGATCAGGCAGTTTATGAAGGATCATCCCGAGACATTAATCGCCATGGCCTACTTCGACATGGCTCTCTACAAGCCCACGAAAGACTGCCTGGAGGCGATACTGCCCAGGATGGTCAAAGGCGGCATCATCATATTCGACGAGCTGAACAACCCGGCCTATCCCGGTGAGACACAAGCATTCATGGAGGTACTGGGCCCACACAATTTCGACATGGCCCGATCCAGGTTCCTCCCCGATCGCGTGTATGTAACCATACGCTAACC
This sequence comes from Nitrosomonadales bacterium, assembly GCA_023259065.1. Lineage (GTDB taxonomy): Bacteria > Pseudomonadota > Gammaproteobacteria > Burkholderiales > Gallionellaceae > 39-52-133. The sequence goes on along the minus strand of JAHFQY010000010.1, from coordinate 26,987 downwards.
GCTACTCCCAACCAGCAATCCACGACTATGGACAAGAAAGATTACCAGCGATTTGCCCATCTTAGCTTTGAGGACTTTCGTCGCATGGCCACGGATAATGAACTCTCGCCCCATGAAAAAATCGGCTTTCCTGATGCCTATCGTGAAGGAAAAGCCTCACGGATTTTTGTGGACATTCTCCATAAACTCGCGCCATTGGATGCTGAAAATCAAACCATACTGGATATTGGCCCGGGATGTAGCGACTTGCCGCTTATTTTGATCGAGCATTGCAAAAAACACGGCCATCATCTGAACTTAATCGATTCAGCCGAAATGCTCGCTCACCTGCCTGACAGCAGCTTTATTAGCAAATGGGAGGCCTATTATCCCGCCTGCCCGGAATTATTCGAGCAACTCAGCGGACAGGTTAACGCGATTCTTTGTTACTCGGTATTCCATTATATTTTCACCGAATCGAATATCTGGCGCTTCATCGATCATTCATTAGGATTGCTTGCGCCAGGCGGCCAAATGCTCATAGGCGACATTCCCAATGTTTCCAAGCGCAAACGATTTTTCTCAAGCGCGGCGGGCATCCAGTATCACCGTGCCTTTACCGGCAAGGATGAAGTTCCCCATGTGCAATTCAATATTGCCGAGCCTGACCAGATTGACGACGCTGTTGTACTGGCCATCTTGCAAAGAGCAAGAACTGCCGGCTGTGATGCTTACGTTTTACCCCAAAGCCCTGATCTGCCCATGGCCAACCGCCGAGAAGATATTCTCATCACCAAACCCTAGGCAAGCGAGGAGGAATATCATGAATAAAAAGAAATTGATCATCATTGGCGATTCGGCATTTGCGGAAATTGCCTACGAATACTTTTCTTGCGATAGTGATTACCAGGTTGTCGGCTTCAGCGTCGAAAAGGATTATTTGAACAAGGGAACCCTGTTTGACCTGCCTGTCGTGGCTTTCGAGGAACTTGCAAAACATTTCCCCCCTGCAGAACACTCGGTATTTGCCGCAGTTACCTACACCCAGGTAAATCGTTTGCGGGAACGATTAAGCCAGAGCGCCAAAAAACAGGGCTACCAGCTTGCTTCATATGTGAGCTCAAAGGCCTTTGTATGGCGCAATGCAAAAATTGGTGAGCACTGTTTCATTTTTGAGGACAACACGATACAGCCATTCGTAAGCATCGAAGACAATTGCGTGTTGTGGAGCGGCAACCACATCGGTCATCATTCAACTGTGCGGGCAAACTGCTTCATTTCTTCACACGTGGTTATTTCCGGTTTTTGCGATATCGGCGCAAACAGCTTCATTGGCGTCAATGCCACGATAAGCAACAATGTCAGCATAGGCCGCGACAACTGGATTTCTCCCGGGATCATTATCCTCAAGAGCACGAAACCCAACAGCCTTTACAAGGCCAACAAATCCCTGCCGGCAGAAATTACCACGCTGGGGTTTTTCAAGATTTCCGAAGAGCCGACATGATCTGGAAAAAAAGA
>JAHFQY010000010.1:0-25477 GCA_023259065.1 Nitrosomonadales bacterium | reverse complement strand
GGGAATCAATGGTGGGCCAGGAGCCATGCAACCTGTCCAACCCCCCTTGCATTGCCTGATGGTCGCTTGCGCCTGTATATGCAATGCCGGGACGAAAAGGGCATAGGCCGGGTGGGTTTTGTTGATGTATCCGGCAGCGACCCAAGCCGAATACTCGGTGTCTCGGACGAGCCATGTCTGGATGTAGGATTGCCAGGCACTTTCGATGAGAACGGGGTGCTGCCAACGAGTGTCATACAACTCGATGATGGCCGCTTGCTGATGTATTACGTCGGCTTTGAATTGGGCAAGAGCATTCGCTACCGGCTGCTGACCGGCCTCGCAATCAGCGAGGATGGAGGCAACCATTTTTCGCGCGCCCATCACACCCCAATTCTTGAGCGGAGTGATGCCGAGCTCTATTTCCGCTGTGCTTCATTCGTTTTGCGCGATGCTGGTCGTTACCGCATGTGGTACGCAGGCGGTAGTGAATGGATACCGGTAAATGGAAAGCTGATGCCATGCTACGACCTGCGCCATATAGAGTCGCCCAACGGCTTCGATTGGCCCGCTAGCGGAAAAATAGTGTTGCCGGTTGTGAATGATGATGAACATGGTTTTGGGCGTCCCTGGGTCCGCGCCCACCAATCCGGCTTCCAGATGTTTTTTTCCGTCAGAAAACTTTCTCTCGGCCAGTATCGCCTGGCTTATGCAGAATCTTCCGACGGAATCCACTGGGTGCGACGGGATGAACTGCTTGGCCTGGACGTTTCTCCGGGGGAATGGGATGGAGAAGCAATCATGTACTCTGCTGTCACGCAGACCGCCGGACATACCTGGCTGTTTTACAACGGCAACAATTTCGGCGAGCACGGCATGGGCTTTGCCGAGCTGGAATCAGCATGATGCGTATTCGCCCATATCGTCCCGAAGATGCCGAGCAATGGGATGCGTTTTGCGCTGCCGCGGTAAACGCCACATTCCTGCATAGCCGCCGCTTCCTTTCCTATCATGGCGACCGCTTCAAAGATAGGTCATGCATCCTGGAGCGCAATAATGAATGGCTGGCAATAATGCCCGCTGCAGAACACCCTGCTCAAACCGATGCTGTCATGAGCCACCCGGGAATCAGCTATGGGGGGCTATTGCATGCCGGACGTTTGGCCGGCCAGGACATGCTGGATGCATTCAGCATCGTCACGCAACATTACCGTGATCTGGGTTACCGCGATTTTTATTACAAATTAATCCCGCACATCTACCCGCTATCACCCGCCCAGGATGATGTTTATGCCTTGTTCAGGTTCAAGGCAAAGCTTTACCGCTGCGACCTTTCCACGGCTATCGACCTCGATGCGCGCCTCAAGCCGGCTGAGCGCCGCCGCCGGGCCTTGCGCAAGGCCCATCAATCCGGGCTGATTCTGGATGAAGACATCAAGCACCTGGCCGGGTTCTGGCCGATACTTGCCGAAAATCTGGCGCAAAAGCACCAGGTTCATCCTGTGCATACGCTTGCTGAAATACAGGATCTGTCCAATCGTTTCCCGGACAACATCAAACTGGTATGCGCACTAAATGATGGAAAAATCGTGGCTGGAACGCTGCTTTTCATTACCCCCCGGGTGTTTCATGCTCAGTACAATGCCTCCAACCATATCGGGCATGAGAGCAATGCATTGGATGCCGTATTTCAGTACTGCATCGAGATGGGGCAAGGCCGGGGGCGCTATTTTGACTTTGGCGTCAGCAGCGAAAACGAGGGATGGATACTGAATGACGGGCTCTGCCGTTTCAAGACCGAATTTGGCGGCACCGGGGTAGCGCACGAGTTTTATCACCTGCCGCTGCACACCGGAGCGCCGGGTAGCCAATGAAAAATACCGTGTATTCTTTGGCTAAAAATATTATCGCAATCAAGGGGGCTGCATGAAGCGCATATTTATAGGCGGAACCGGCAGGAGTGGCACAACAATACTGCAACATGTGTTGTCCTTCCATGAGCAGCTTTACACCATTCCAATTGAAACCAAATTCATTGTTCAATCAGACGGGCTATATTCTCTGGTGCAGCATCTTACGCACGATTTCTCCATTACCGATGCCTCGATTGGAATAGCACGGTTCAAGACATTGATGCATGACGTCATTACCCATACAGGCGTCAACCCCTATGCCGATCTTGCCGGACAGCCCTATGGTCGGCTGGAGTTCCTGCCGCAGGAAATTTTTCCTGATTACTGGCAAACGCTTGATACATTCTTTGGCCAGATTAACAGCAAGTACTACAAGCGGGAGTACTTGATCAAACTTGCCGGCGGGCTTGTGGATGGCTTGTTTGGCGTGAATGCTGCCAACCGGCACGCGGATGGCTGGGTCGAAAAAACGCCATCCAACCTGTTCCGGATAGAGTTCCTGTTTGAAATGTTCCCCGACGCAATATTCATTAACTGCGTTCGTGACCCCAGAGGGGTGCTGGATTCCTTCATGCGCAAGGAGTGGATCACAGGCAGCCTGGAAGAGGGGGCAGCCTATCTTGTTCCTTACTATGAATATGTTGCCGGAAAAAGACAGTTCGGCATGGCCCAAACAGGACAATATTACGAAATCAGGCTTGAAGAGCTGGTTGCGAATCCGGTAGACGAATTTGGGAAATTGCTGGATTTCATCCAGATGCGGCCATTTTCAGAAGAAAGAAATGAATTCCTGTCGAAAATTTTGCGTGAAGGCAGTATCCACTGGATACCAGAGCAGGGAAAATATTGCGACTCATGGGAATTGAACTATACACAGCAAGAGAAAGATTCCATTTCAGGAGTGCTTGCAGACATCATTAAGGATTACGGATACAAGTTATAAACGGGGGAGTAAAAATCATGGGCATTGAGGCATGCAAATTCATCGAATTCCCGATCGTGCACGATCCGCGCGGGAATCTTACTTTTGTTGAATCCAATCGACACATCCCTTTTGATATCAAACGCGTTTATTATTTGTACGATGTACCAGGCGGCGCAGAGCGCGGCGGCCACGGCCACAAGAGCCTGCACCAGGTAATCATCGCCATGTCAGGCAGTTTCGATGTGATACTGAACGATGGCAGCAGAAGCCATCGCTACCACCTCAATCGTTCCTATTACGGGCTTTATGTGGCTCCCATGATGTGGCGTGAAATAGACAACTTCTCTTCAGGCTCTGTCTGCATGGTGCTCGCTTCCGAACATTATGACGAAACGGATTATTTCCGCGAGTACCAGGAATTCATTCAAGCCGCCAAACACAAGAGCACAGTCAAGTGATCCCATCATCAGGCGCGATCCCCTTTCTTGATCTTTCCCGCATGCACGCGGATCTGGGCAGGGATCTGGAAGGCGCGTTCCAACGCGTGATGAGCGCAGGCATTTTTATAATGGGTGACGAACTATTCCGGTTCGAACAAAATTTTGCCGCCTATTGCCAGGCCAAATACTGCATAGGCGTGGGCAATGGTCTCGATGCCCTGCACCTGATTTTGCGTGGCTACGGCATAGGCGCCGGGGATGAGGTCATCGTCCCTGCGCACACCTTTATTGCCACCTGGCTGGCGGTATCACAAGCCGGCGCTACTCCCGTACCCGTCGATGTGGACATCCAGAGTGGCAACATCAATGCGGCGCTGATCGAATCCGCGATTACAGCTAAAACCCGAGCGATTATTCCTGTTCATCTCTATGGCCAGCCTGCCGACATGGGCGCCATCAGGAAGATAGCTGATGTCCATGGCCTCAAGGTGATCGAAGATGCTGCACAGGCGCATGGGGCGCGTCACCTTGGCCAGATGGCTGGCAGCATGGGTGATGCTGCAGGCTTCAGCTTTTATCCGGGCAAGAATCTGGGAGCACTGGGTGATGGGGGGGCAGTGGTTACAAACGACCCCGACTTGGCTGCCAGAATTTTCCAGCTGCGCAACTATGGATCAGAAGCAAAATATCATCACTCAACACTAGGATGGAATACGCGCCTGGATGAAATGCAGGCCGCTTTCCTCAACGTAAAACTGGGCCGCCTGGATGGATGGAATCAGGCCAGGCAGATTGCTGCAACCACCTATCTGTCTGCCTTGTCGGATGTGCCGGATTTGACGCTCCCCGCCTTGTCATCCGGGGCTGAATCCGTATGGCACCTGTTCGTTATCCGCACACCGGCACGCAATGCGCTGCAATCCCATTTGGCCGCCCATGGCATCGGCTCTCTGGTTCACTACCCTGTGCCTCCCCATCTACAAGGGGCTTATGCAAGCATGGGCATGAAAAAAGGAAGCTTCCCTGTCGCCGAGCGCTGGTCTGATGAAGCCCTGAGTTTGCCATTATGGCCTGATGTACCTTGCCAGCCTGTTATCAAGGCGGTCAGGAATTTCTTTTCAACCGTAGAGTGATATCTTGAAGAAAAATCTGGTCAGTGTTTTCATTCCCTCATATAACTACGCGCGTTATCTTGGGGGAGCGATTGATTCCATCATCGCCCAAACCTATCAAGACTGGGAGCTGGTTATCGTTGACGATGCCTCCACAGATGATAGTCCGGCCATCATCGAACGTTACCGCAGACGATATCCCGATCGCATCCGCTGCGTACTGCTGGATAAAAATGTCGGCCAGTCTGAAGCGTCGAATATCGGTTTTCGCATGCTGAATGGAGAATTCATCGCACCGCTTGCAGCCGATGATATGGCACTCCCCGAAAGGCTGGCGGAAGGCGTCGCCTTCCTGCGCCGGCAGCCCAATGTGGCTGCGGTATTTTCACAAGTTGGCTATATCGATGCGGACGGGCGCCCGCTTCCGGTTGGTGCAAGCGTGTTCAATCAGGGATTTGATGATATTCGCTGGAGACTTCTTGAAGGCAATTTTCTTTGTGCAACCACGCCTCTAATCCGCCATTCCGCATTACGTGAAATTGGCAATGCCAATCCCAGCCTGGGGTTTGTTGAGGATTATGATCTCTGGATGCGCATGCTCGACCGGCATGAACTGGCAAGGGTGGACAACATCTGGGTAAATTACCGGATGCACCGCGAGAACCTGAGTTTTGCCCAGAACCGCAAAGATCAGAAACTGGGCCCCCTGTATGAATCCTTGGCGGTTGCAGTCAGGGCCATGCATCGCTGGCCGTTAAATCGTCTGCATACATTCAGGTCGCGCCCCGGCTCAGTGGAACACGGCAAGGAAACCGCAACCGTGCTGGTGCGCCTTGCGGAGACCTGCATAAAGCTGGAACAGTCTTTCTTTGCCCAGTTAAGCGAATTGGGACTGCACAGCCCCGGTCTGGGTTTTTCTGCAGCTTACGGCTTCCTTCTTGATGCCTTGCAGCACGACCATGCCAACTCACGCGCCAAGGAGTTGCTGAATAAGATTTATGCAGTCTTTGGCGATAGCGGCAGAGCCGCGGGATTAAAGTCAAGCACACTGGGCGAAATGGTGCAGCTACGCGCGTCAGGTGATGCCGTCACTGAAACACTCAGGAGCGAGCCCCCCCGGCAGGATGAGCCAGCCGAATATAGTGACTATGAAAACTGGAGCCGCATGCTCGGGCTCACCCATGCCGAGGCTGCCCAATACAACCAATTGGCCGAGAAAGGCGGGCTGAACGCCCGCTTTCATCTGGCGACGATTCTTCCTGCTGGAGCAGAAGAACGTTTGGTTGCCACTATAAAATCCCTGTCCGCACAGTTTAATTCCAACCTCCTGCTGACTATAGTCGCAACCATGGATGCCCCTCCCGGACTGGAGAGTGGAAGGCTGCGCTGGATTCGCGCCGGGGGAGACATTTTAGCGGCTGTCAACAAATCGCTTATTCAAGAGGAGGCAACCTGGGTAGGCCTGATAAATTGCGGCGATCAAGTCACGGATACTGCGTTGACTTTCGCTGCGGAGCTGCTTAACCGCCAACCCCATTTGAAAGCGTTTTATACGGACGATGATTGCCTGGGCAGCGATGGCCACTATCACTCGCCGAGGCTGAAGACGGATTTTGATCTGACATTATTGCGCAGCAAGAACTACGCCGACGGATTATGCATGATACGCTGGGACGCTTTCGCGGCCCTGGGCGGGTTTGATGCAGGCATGGCGGGCGCTGAAAATTATGACTTGTTGCTGAAGCTGGCAGAGAAAAACGAACCATCGGCAATTGGCCATCTGGCCGGCCCGCAACTGCATAGACATGCAACAGGGTCCGCGGATTTCGAGGCCGTATTGCGCGCATTGGCTGCACACCTGCAACGATCCGGCGTAACCGCGACCGTCCATCCCGGCGCCTTGCCGGAAAGCATGCGTGTTGATTACGCGGTGGCAGATGCAGCGCTGGTTTCACTGATTATTCCAACCCGGAATCGTTTGCCACTTTTGTCGCGGTGCATCGAATCCATACTCGAAAAAACGGCTTATCCGCATTATGAAATCATCATTGTGGATCACGAGAACAACTCAGAAGACTCCAAACAATATCTGACGGGCCTCTCCACGCTCGGTGAAGCCAGGCTGCGCGTGATCCGGCATGCAGGCGATTTTTCCCTGGCCGCACTGTTCAATGCCGGCGCAAGCCAGGCGCAGGGGAATTATTTGCTTTTCATGCACGATGATGTTGCCGCACTGCATCCTGACTGGCTGGAGAAATTACTGGCACAGGCTCAGCGTCCCGGCATTGGTGCTGCCGGCGCCCGCCTGCTCACTGCCGACGGGCGGCTGCAGCATGCCGGCATCGCACTGGGCATGTCGGGCACTGCCGACCTGGTGGGCAGTGGAGCCTCTCTTGAGAATACGGGCGAGATGGGCCGCTTCGTCATTGAGCAGGAAGTAGCCGCTGTCAGCGCTGCATGTTTGCTGGTGCGCAGGCAGGTGTTTGAAATTGTGAATGGCTTTAATGCAACCGAATTCCCAGTCTTTTTTCTTGACGTGGATATGTGCCTGCGCATGGCTGAAACAGGCTGGAAAACCGTATGGACGCCGCATGCTTCCTTGCTGCACGATGGCCCTGTTCTGTTGTCAGAAGGAGTTCGCTCCGCTCCGCTGCCGCCAGCGGAGCGCTCACACAACTGGAATGCCGAGAGCGACAGCCTGCTCCAGCGCTGGCTACCCATACTGGCCCGCGACCCCCATTACAACCGCCTTTATTCCTTGCATACGCCGGCTTACCGTTTGTGCAAAGACCTTTTGCTGGCACGCGACCCTTTGCCATGGAAACCCCTGCCCAGAATTCTGGCGCAACCGGCTGACCGGCACGGTTGCGGCCACTACCGTATCTCCTCGCCGTTGCATGCGCTTGCAACTCATGGGCTGGTTCAGGGATGGGATACCATGGAATTTTACCTGCCAGTGGAAATTGAAAGATTCTCGCCGGATTCAGTCATTTTCCAGCGCCCGTACACTGATCTGCAGCTCGAGTTTATCGAACGCACTGACAAATATTCCAGCAGCCTGCGCATCTTTGAAATTGATGACCAGTTGACCATGATTCCCACATCCAGCACCCACCGCAACAGCTTCCCGGCAGACCTGCCTGCACGGCTGAAGCGGGCAGCAGCAGGATGCGATCGCCTGGTTGTATCGACACAAGCACTGGCGGATCAATTGAAATCATGGCATCAGGATATTCGGGTGGTAGGTAATTACCTGCCGGCAGAACACTGGGTGAATCTTGCCCCGTTGCGCAACGCATCCCCCAAGCCCAGAGTGGGATGGGCAGGCGCATATGGCCATGAAGGTGACATGCTCATGATGGAAGCCGTCATTCGCGAGTTGGCAGACGAGGTGGACTGGATATTGCTGGGTAATTGCCCTTCGGCATTGCGCCCTTATATACGAGAAGTACATGGCCTGGTTGAAATAAAAGACTATCCGGCAACACTCGCCAGCCTGAATCTGGATCTGGGCATCGCCCCTCTCGAACTCAATTCCTTTAACGAAGCAAAAAGCAATCTGAAACTGCTGGAATATGGCGTACTGGGCTATCCTGTGATTTGCACTGATATTTATCCTTATCAAGGTGATTTCCCCGTGCTGCGAGTTCCCAACAAAACCAACGCCTGGGTCAAGGCAATCCGCGATCACATCAACGATCTGGATGCCTGTGCAAAAAAAGGGGATGAGGTGCGCGCCCATGTCCGGAAAAACTGGATGTTGGAAGACCATCTTGATACCTGGCTTAAAGCATGGCTCCCCTGATTTTGCGTAATAAAACGCTAGACGTTCGATTACAGGGATAAAACCCTGCCTAATCACCCTGCACCGATAGCCTCTGGCGGATTAATATGAACGCATCTGGAAACCGTAAGCAGCAGCATGCTTACCATTAAAATCATGCATAAACAATGCGTTATATATTAACCATACGACCTATGGCAAAGCACGAATATTTATTTCAAAATGCCACTAAAGTTTCTCAGGAATGCTCCGATAACTGGACTAACGGCGGTTGTAGTACCTCCTTGCGGAGGCAGACCGAAGTGAACGGCAATCATGCCGAGTTAACAAATCCAAGGCTAGAGGAGAACTAACATGCCACAAATGATCAACACGAACATTGCCTCGTTGAATGCGCAGCGCAATCTGAATACATCTCAGAGCGCCCTGGCTACATCGCTGCAGCGCTTGTCTTCCGGTCTGCGCATCAACAGCGCCAAGGACGACGCAGCTGGACTGGCGATTTCCGAGCGCTTTACCGCTCAGATTCGCGGTCTGGATCAGGCTCGCCGCAATGCCAACGACGGTATCTCTCTGGCTCAAACAGCCGAGAGTTCACTGCAGTCTGCCGGCGATGCCCTGCAGCGTATCCGCGAACTGGCTGTGCAGTCCTCCAATGCCACCAACTCGGCTTCTGACCGCCAGATTATTCAGCAAGAGGTAGCTTCCCTGACCTCAGAGTTGAACCGCCTTGCGCTCTCGTCCGAATTCAACGGCACAAAACTGCTGGACGGCAACTTCGGCTCCGCCTTGTTCCAGGTGGGCGCCAACGCCAACCAGAACATTCAGGTGACGTCGGCCAATTTCCAGACCACTGCATATGGCAACATGCGCATGGGCTCAAGAGCGGCAACCGCAACCGTTTCTGATGGCGACCTGACCATCGGCAGCACAGCCACCACGCTGGCTTCGAGTGCAGCCCTGACGACCAGCCGCGTTGTAGGTGACACTTTCACCATCAACGGCGCCGCCGGCAGCTCGGATATCACTTATGCTGCTGCAGACTCTGCCAAGACTGTAGCCTCACTGGTGAATGACAAGACCTCCACTACCGGTGTTACGGCTTCCGCCTTGACAGACGTAGGCATGACAGGGTTGGCGGCAAACACCTCCTACTCCATGACCCTGGTTTCGGATAACACCAGTGCCGTGACCATTTCGTTCAGCATAGGTGCAACACTGAACAAGGATGGCTTGTCATCTGCCATCCAGGCATTTAACGACAACTCGGCAAAAACCGGCGTTACCGCACGTGCAAACGATGCGGGCACAGGCGTAATGTTGACCAATGCAGCCGGCAACAATATGACCATTGCAAACGCGGCTTCAGGCTCTGCTTCCATCAGCCTTGGCACCAACTCGGCCGGCGGTGGCACAGCTACAGCCATCGCTACAGGTGCTACCGGAAAGGTAACGGGTTCTCTGGTGCTGGATTCCAGCCAGTCTTTCGGTGTCACCGGCGCCAATACGACCGACTTCTTTATAGCTGCCTCAGGGGCCGGACAGATACAGAAAGTCAGCGACATGGATGTTTCAACCGTAGGCGCGGCGCAGCGAACCTTGTCCATCGTCGACTCGGCGCTGGCTGTGGTCAACGGTCAACGCGCAAGATACGGTGCCGTGCAGACACGCTTTGGAACGACAATCTCCAGCCTGCAAGCGACGTCCGAGAATCTGAGCGCTTCACGTTCACGTATTCAAGACACTGACTTCGCTGCAGAAACTGCACAACTGACCCGTGCACAGATCCTGCAGCAAGCCGGTACGGCGATGTTGGCACAGGCGAACTCGGTGCCCAACGGCGTGATGGCTCTGTTGAGGTAAGGCAGGTAGCACGGTAACTAATAGCCCGGCCACGGTAAAAACCCCGGCTGGGCGTTAGCACAAAAGGAGTAGCAACATGCTTATCCCAAATATTAACGCTTCAAGCGCACCCACCCGCACCGCAGTTGATGCGTCCGGGTCCGTTGCGCTTGCCGAGCCCAGAACGGATACGGTCAAGATTCAGCCGGCGCATACTGCTGCCGCGCCGGCAACGCCCACGGCAGCACAGGTGCAGAGTGCCGTGGACAGCATCAACAAATCAATGCAGCAGAATAATTCCAACCTGGAATTCAGCGTGGATCACGACACCCAGAAAAGAATCGTCAAGGTCGTCGAGACCGGCACCGGGCAAGTGATCAGGCAATTTCCCTCGGAGGAAGCAATAGCCATTGCCAAGGCAATAGACAATATGCAGCACGGTTTATTGCTAAGGCAAAAAGCCTGAAGAGGATAGCGCCATGACCATCTCCTCCCCCGGCATCGGTTCCAATCTGGACGTAAACACCATCGTCTCGAAACTGATGCAGGTAGAGCAGCAGCCGCTCAATGTACTGAACAGCAAGGAAGCTGGCTACCAAGCCAAGCTTTCCGCTTTCGGCAGCATCAAGGGGGCGATCAGCAGCTTTCAGGGAGCACTGCTCGGATTAAGCGACATTAGCAGGTTTCAGGCATTGAGCGCCTCGTCATCAGACAGCACATCGGTCAGTGCGTCTGCATCAGCGATCTCTGTTCCTGGAAGCTATGCCATAGATGTCACCACACTGGCGCAATCCCAGAAGCTCGTCGCCTCGGGGCAGACCACTACGACGGCGGCCATCGGATCCGGAACGGCAACCACACTGACGTTTGATTTCGGCACCATCAGCGGCGGCACGTTCAATGCCTCTACCGGCAAATACTCCGGGGCAGCCTATACCTCAAACGGCAGCGGCACCAAAACAGTCACGATTGATGCCAGCAACAACTCGCTGCAGGGAATACGCGACGCCATCAATTCGGCAGGCATCGGCGTCACGGCCACCATCATCAATGACGGCAGCACCACCCCCTATCGGCTGGCGCTTGCTTCCAGCGCCATCGGCAGCAGCAACAGCCTGAAAATTTCGGTTGCGGGCGATGCCAGCGTGAGTGCCCTGCTGGCACAAGATCCCGCCGCGACACAAAACATGACTGAAACGGTCAGCGCGCAAAATGCCAATTTCAAGGTCAACGGCGTCTCTGTCAGCAAGGCCAGCAACAGTATCAGCGATGTCATCCAGGGCGTTACGCTGAATTTGCAGAAAATCACCACGAGCACGGTCAATCTGACCGTATCGCGCGATACCACCACCGTGCAGACGTCAATCAATACATTCGTCAAGGGGTATAACGATCTCAACAGCACGCTGAAAAAACTATCCGCCTACGACCCAGCCACCAAGCAAGGCGCCATTCTGCAGGGCGACACCACGGTGCGCACACTGCAATCACAATTGCGCAGAATGCTGGATACACCGGTAAAGAACATCTCGGGGACATTGACCAACCTGTCGCAAATCGGCGTGTCCTTCCAGAAAGATGGCTCGCTGGCAGTAGACTCGAGCAAGCTGAGCAACACCTTCACCAATAACTTCAGTGATATTGCCGCGCTGTTCACCTCTGTGGGCAAGGCTTCTGACAGCCTGGTCAGCTTTGTCTCAGCCACCAGCAGCACGAAACCGGGCAACTATGCCGTAACAGTCAGTTCGCTACCCACACAAGGCAGCACAGCCGGCAACTTCAACTTGAATGCCGGTCTGAATACCATCGCCGCTGGTACCACCGTTAACGTGACGCTGGACGGCAATACCGCCTCGGTTGCACTGGCAGCTGGCACCACCTACACCTCCACCCAGCTGGCGGCGGTAATACAGTCTGCAATTAACGGTAACGCCACCTTTGTGTCTGCCGGCTCTTCCGTCGCAGCCACGGTTGACGGCAGCGGCTTCCTGCATATCACCTCCAAGCGTTACGGCTCTGCATCCAATGTCAGCCTCGCCAGTGCCACAGGTACTCTCGTTACCGATTTCATGGGCACAAGCAGCAATCAGGCGGGTAACGATGTGGCCGGTACGATCAACGGGCAGGCAGCCACTGGCTCGGGACAGAATCTTACTGCCGCCCCCGGTCTAGCCTCGGGCATGCAGATTCAAATACTGGGAGGCACTCTGGGTTCACGCGGCACGGTGAACTATTCGCAGGGTTACGCCAATAATCTGTACACACTGACCAGCGCATTGCTGGGCTCTGACGGCCCGCTGACAGGTGTAACCAAAGGCATCAACAGCACTATTACTGATTTGAGCAAGCAGCGCGATGTAATCAATCGGCGCCTTATAAGCATCGAAGCACGTTATCGCAAGCAGTTCACTTCGCTGGACACAATGATCAGCAGCATGAACACTACCAGCACTTATTTGACGCAACAATTGGCACAATTGGCAAAACTCTGATCAAGGACCTCATCATGAATACCGCCACCGGAATTAAAGCTTATGCGAATGTTGGAATCGAAACCAGCGTAAGCGCGGCCGACCCGCACAAGCTGATTTTAATGCTGTTCGAGGGAGCGCTATTGGCCGTTAGCGCCGCCAAAAATCAAATGTTACGCAAAGAAATCGCTGCCAAAGGCGCGTCCATCAGCAAGGCCATCATGATCATAGATGAGGGCCTGAAGAACAGCCTGAACATGAATATGGGCGGCGAACTGGCGCAAAATCTGGCCGATCTCTACGACTACATGAACCAGCGCCTGCTTATCGCCAACCTGAAAAACGACACAGCCATACTCGATGAGGTCAGCCGTCTGCTTTCCGAACTCAAGGGCGCATGGGAAGAAATTCGACCTGCAAAATCTGTTCAACAGCCATCATCAGAACCCGCTATCCCGCAGCAGCCCAGGCAGCAGGCAGCACTTGTCTATGGAAAGGTATAAGCAATGAATGCTGTCATCGAAAACTATCAGTTCCTCTCGGGCATTACCGGAAAAATGCGTGAAGCTGCGGCACTCGGGGAATGGGATCATCTGGTCGATCTGGAAAAACAGTGCAGCCAGCGTGTGCAATTGATGAAGCAACAAGACACTGCCCCTGTCGACGAGGCCACACGCCGGCAAAAGGCGGAGCTGATCAGGAAAATTCTGGCTGATGATGCGGCCATACGCAGCAAGACCGAGCCATGGATGGCACAATTGCAGCGCATCATGCAAAGCACGCACAAGGAACAGCAACTGCAGCGGGCATATTCCGGGGAGTTTTAAGGCTGCGCTGTGCTCTAACCCTGCGTCGCAAGCGCCTCCGCTCTTCCTGAGTAGTATCGAGCCAACCTTCGATACGGCCTGATGGCCAGCTCAGTCAGAGCGGATTTTTATTTTTGGCTCTGACACAATATGGCAAACTTTACCGGGATAGACAACTTAACTCGACACTCAACGCATGATACCCGCCGATGTCTTAAATACGCTCAAGGCCCTGGCACTCACGCAGAGGCCGCTGATAACAGCGACGCCGCCTGTTGCGGGCGCCGGCAGCGCATTTGAACCGGGGCAAAAACATCAGGCCGTAGTACTGGCGCAAGTTGCCCCTGGCATCTTCAAGGTGCAAGTAGCCGAACAGGTGTTGCAGATGCAACTCCCTTCCACTATCCGTAGCGGCGACAAAATCACGCTGCAGGTCGTATCACTGGTTCCGCGCCTGACTTTCACCATGTCGGCCTCATCCAATCCCCTTTCCACCCCTGATCAGTTAAGTTCCACTGCACGCCTGCTCTCATCCCTGGCACAACAGCCACAGGAAAAAGCCTATGTGCGCCCCGCGCAAAGCGCGCCGCTGTGGACCGGAAAAATGCAGTTCCCCGATACCGTCGAACTAGCCGGCAAGCTGCACGAGACACTCAGCCAGAGCGGGCTGTTTTACGAGTCACACCAGGCGCAATGGCTGCAAGGCTCGCGTAGCACCTCGCAACTGATGCATGAGCCGCAAAACCTGCCCAGCTCCCAGGCTAACAATACACAGGCACGTGACAACAACCCCGGCAGCCAGAGTAGCGCTGTCGTCAGCAGCGGCAACGAACGCAATACGCTTCCCGGCATTCCCGAGCACCTGCAACCACTCGTACAGCAGCAATTGAATGCGCTGGAAACCCGCCAGGTGCAATGGCAAGGCCAGGTATGGCCGCACCAGGAAATGAACTGGGAGATACACGAGGAGTCAGCACGCAAGCCCAACGGCGAGGAAGAACGCCTGTGGACCACGCAGATTCAACTCGACCTGCCCAATCTGGGCGAGGTAACGGCAAAACTGCGCTTTGGCAGCGGCGGTTTGAGCCTGACTCTGGATGCGCCTGACAGCGCAACACGGGCCAAGCTGGGCAGTGCCAGCTCGCGCCTGGTCGCCGCACTGAAGGAACGCGGCATCTCCACCTCAGGCGCCATGGTGGCCAAACATGACAACGCCTGAAAAGCGCAAGTCGGCAATCGCACTCGCCTATCAGAGCGGTGATGCTGCGCCCCGGGTAGTCGCCAAGGGGCGCGGCATGATTGCCCAGGCGATAATCGAGCGCGCCAGGGAGCACGGGGTATATGTGCATGAATCAGAAGACCTGGTGGGCATGTTGATGCAGGTGGAGCTGGATGAGCATATCCCGCCGCAGCTTTACCTTGCCGTGGCAGAACTGTTGGCCTGGCTATATCGTCTGGAACGGGGTGATTCCCCCGCTAATTTCCCCTTGGCAAATCAGCCCAAGCGCTAGAATATTGCCCGTAAAGGACAAAATTCAGTCTAGAATTGCTCCTTCCTGAATCCAGATTATTGCGCTACAAACAAAATCAACATGGCCAAAGAAATCCCTTTAACCATTGAGAAGTTTTACAACGATGAGGAAGATAAATTCCTGATCTACTCAAAAAAAGAAATCCAGCTCATTCTGCACGCCATCGCCCAGAAGAAGACCCGCGCAATCCTGTATTTTGACGGCGGCAAGCAATTCATACCGACCTTGTTGCTGGGCGTGGATCATGAGGGCATGTGGCTGGATGTAGGACCCAGCGAGGCAGACAACAACCAGATCCTGCAGAGCAATGAAATCACCCTGGTCAGCATGCACCAGCACGCCAAGGTGCAACTGCTGAGCCCGCGCATCTTCATGGCCAGCTTTGCCGGGCATTCGGCATTTTATATGCCTCACCCGGCCAAGATGCTGCGCCTGCAGCGCCGCGATTATTTCCGCCTGCCGATATCCCCTGATGCCCCCCTGAAATGCATCGTGCCAGTCGATCGGGAGCAGTCTGTCAGATCGGACGAAGTCACCATTATGGATATCAGCGTGGGTGGAATTGCACTGGTCTGCAAGGAAAGCAACATCCAACTGGAAGAAGGACAAACCTATTCTGATTGCCGCATTGTCTTGCCCGGCATCGGCACCCTGATCGTCAGCATCCAGGTCAGGAACTTGTTTGACGTTACTGCAAAAAACGGCGTGGTTACCAAGCATGCGGGCTGTGAGTTCATGCAGCTGAACGGCCAGATGAGCATGTTGCTACAGCGCTATATCGCACAGATGCAAAGGCAGCTTATTTCCTCGCGCTAGGGCGCAAGATTCCGCCATGATTACCGCCCCCACCACCATGACTGCAGCGCACACCGAGCACGAGGCAGAAAGTCATTATCTGGGGCAATTCATTCCGCTGCATTACCACCACAACATGCTGGCGGATGAAAACCGCATGGGCAACTTCAAGGCAGCCATTGAATATGCCGTGTTTGACGGTGCCAGGGTACTCGAACTGGGCGGTGGCACGGGTGTGCTGTCTTGCCTCGCCGCATCCAGGGCCAGCAAGGTGTGGTGCGTGGAATTCAATCACGAGCTGGTCAGCGAATCGCGCCGCCTGCTGGCACTCAACCGCAACGGCCACAAGGTCGAGGTGATACACGCCAATGCGTTCGATTACCTGCCCCCGGAACCCGTGGATGTGGTGATCTGCGAAATGATCCATGTGGCCATGCTGCGCGAAAAGCAGGTGGAAATGATAGAGGCGTTCAAGCAGCGATATCTGCGCCACTTTGGCGAAAAACTCCCGGTGTTTATCCCCGAAGCCGTGATCATGGCCGTGCAGCCGTTACAGCAGAGTTACGACTTTCACGGCTTTCACGCCCCCATTATCCAGTTTCAGCGCCCGCAACTTGCCTGCAGCGGCACCACTGCACTCGCAGCCCCGGCCGTCTACAGCACGCTGGATTTCACCCAGGCCAACTCGCGCGAAATCAAGTGGGCCGGTAACTTTATGCTGGAGCAGGATGGAACGGTCAATGCCCTGCGCTTCATCACCAAAAACATCCTGACTGTAATGCCTGAACAGGCATCAACCATAGACTGGCTGATAGATTACCTGATACTCCCCTTGCCCACGCCGCTGCCAGCCCAGGCCGGGGATGAACTCGGCATTTCCTTTTCCTATCAGGCCGGCGGGGCCATACGCTCCCTGGAGCATAGTATCCGCGCCGCCTTAACACCAGCCAGCCTTTCTTAACCCTCTATTTAGAAGAGCATTAATCAGACCTGCATATTCATGATGTCGTTATAGGCCGCGACCACCTTGTTGCGTACCTGCACTGCAGTCTGGAAGGAAATATTGGCTTTCTGCATGGCGATCATGGTGTCGCTCAGGCTGACCTTGTCATCGCCCAGTACAAAGGCATTTTGCATCTCGGTGGCACGATTCTGCGCTTGCGCCACGCCATCCAGAGATGATTTGAGCACGCTGGCAAAATCCGTGGAACCCGTCCCTTCCACCTTGGGTGCAGCCCCACCCTGTGCCGCCAGCATGGCCGTGCGCATTTCCGCCAGCAAGCCGTCTACCTTGGATACGTTCATGATTCACCTCCGGAATTTCAGTCCTTGCACGATACCAGTTGCCCCGCCCAGGCAGCGCTGGAATAGAAGCGTAAATACCCTGCTTTTCGGCGTACCGCACTTGCCGCACAGGTCGATAATGCGCAACATACGGTAAATGGATAAATTCCAACTGGCGAATAACATGGCTGATACAAGTAACCCTGCAAATCCTTCCCTGACGCAATCCCTGGCGCGCTTCAGCCCGCAGCAGATGCTGAGCCTGCTGGTGGTCGTGGCCGCGCTCATCGCCATCGTCTCGGGGGCGTGGATGTGGGGGCAAACACCTGACTACCGCGTGCTCTACAGCAATCTTTCCGACCGCGACGGCGGCGCCATCATCGAGTCGCTGCAGCAGTTGAACATTCCCTATAAATTCGCCGAGGGCGGCGGCGCCTTGCTGGTGCCCTCAGACCGGGTACACGAGGTGCGCCTGCGCCTGGCTTCACAGGGACTTCCCAAGGGCGGCACCGTCGGTTTCGAGCTGATGGAAAACCAGAAATTCGGCACCAGCCAGTTCCTCGAGCAGATCAATTATCAGCGCTCCCTGGAAGGCGAGCTGTCGCGCTCCATGCAGACGCTGGCTGCAGTGCAGGGTGCACGCGTGCACTTGGCCATTCCCAAGCCTTCGGTATTCGTCAAGGAACAGCAAAAACCCAGCGCCTCGGTGGTGTTGACCCTGCATCCCGGGCGCGTACTGGATCCCGGCCAAGTGAATGCCATCGTGCACCTGATTTCCAGCAGCATCCCCAACATGCCCGCCAACAGCGTCAGCGTGCTGGATCAGACCGGCAATCTGCTAAGCGCCAGCCGCGACGGCAGCGCGGAAAGCATGGATGCCACCCAGCTCAAGTACGTGCGCCAGATCGAGCAGGACTACATCAAGCGCATCGAGGATATCGTGGCGCCGCTTACCGGCGCTGCCAATGTGCGCGCCCAGGTCACCGCCGATATTGATTTCTCGCTGTCGGAGCAGACCGCTGAAACCTACGCACCCAACCAGCCGCCCAACAAGGCCGCCATACGCAGCTCGCAAAGCGTGGAAAGCAGCAATGGAACAAGCAACCCAGGCGGCGTGCCCGGCGCATTATCCAACCAGCCGCCGGTACCCGCCACAGCACCCATCGTTGCTCCTGCGGGCACGCCGGCCACCGCTGCTGCAGGCGGCACCTCCAATATGCACAAGGAAGCCACCACCAATTACGAGGTTGACCGCACCATACGTCACACCAGGTTACCCGTGGGCAGCATCAAGCGCCTGTCCGTGGCTGTGTTGATGAACAATCGCACGGTGACCGACAAGAGCGGGAAAACCACCTCCAGGCCGTTTACCGCAAGCGAACAGGCGCAAATCAACACACTGGTGAAAAGTGCCATGGGTTTCGATGCCAAGCGCGGCGACACGCTGAACCTGCTCAACAGCTCGTTCAACAACGATGCGCTGGAGGGTGCGGCGGCAGCAGAAATTCCATGGTGGAAACAAGCTGATACGATTGCCCTGGCCAAGGACATCTTGAAATATCTGCTGATTGCAGGCATCTTGTTGTTCCTTACACTGGGTATCCTGCGGCCGGCCTTCAGGAACCTGATGCAAGCCGCAACCGCTGCAACAGAAGCCAGAGCCGCCAGCGCGGAAGCCGCAATTCATGTCTCGCAGCACGTTGACGGCGCCGCCCTGTATGGTGCACAACAGGCTGCCAATTCCTACGAGAATAATTTGCAGACGGCCAAACAGATAGCTCAACAAGATCCCAAGATCGTCGCCACGGTCGTCAAGGAATGGGTGAACGCAGAATGAGTGACATCGGAATAACCAAAAGTGCAATCCTGCTGATGACTCTGGGCGAGGCCGAGGCAGCCTCCGTGCTGAAGTATCTGGAGCCCCGGGAAGTGCAAAAAATAAGCACGGCCATGGTGTCGCTGCGCAATCTGTCGCGCGAACAGATCGCCGATGTCTTCGACGAGTTTCACCAGATCGCCTCGGAAAAAACCACCATAGGCATGGATTCCAGCGAATATATCCGCAACATGCTGAAGCAGGCGCTTGGCGATGACAAGGCCGCCGGCCTGCTCGACCGCATCCTGCACAACAGCGATACCAGCGGCATCGAAAGCCTGAAATGGATGGATGATGCGGCTGTCGCCGACCTGATAGGTGGCGAACATCCACAGATTATCGCCACCATCATGGTGCATCTGGAGCCGGATCAGGCCTCCAGCATTCTCAACCTGCTTAGCGAGCGTACCCGCAACGACGTCATGCTGCGCATCGCCACCCTGGACAGCGTGCAGCCAACCGCCTTGCGCGAACTGAATGACGTGCTGACCAAACTGTTGTCGGGCAGCAGCTCCACCAGCAAGAAGCGCCTGAAAGGCGGCATCAAGACGGCGGCGGAGATACTCAACTTCATCGGCACCACCAATGAGGCTGCCGTGATCGAAAACGTGCGCGGCCTCGATCCGGAACTCGCGCAGAAGATCATGGATCAAATGTTTGTGTTTGATAACCTGATAGACGTGGACGACCGCGGCATCCAGATGATATTGCGCGAGATCCAGTCCGAGTCGCTGATCGTGGCGATGAAGGGGGCCAGCGAAGAAATACGCGAGAAAATATTCAAGAACATGTCGCAGCGCGCAGCCGAGATGTTGCGCGAAGACCTGGAAGCCAAAGGCCCGGTCAAACTCAGCGACGTGGAAGCTGAACAGAAGGAAATCCTCAAGGTTGCACGCCGCCTGGCCGACGAAGGCCAGATCTCGCTAGGCGCAAAAGGAGAAGAGGCTTATGTCTAACCCGGCCATTCCCAAGGAGCAAATGACCGCCTATGAGCGCTGGGAGCTGCCCAACTTCGGCAGCGATGGCACGGGCAATGCCGGCCATTTCTCTGCTTCTACGCATCCCCACGGTGGGCGCAAATCGGGGGGCGTCGTATTGCCAACCGCAGCCCAGGTGGCCAATATCCAGCAGCAGGCCTACGATGAAGGCTATGCGGCAGGCGCACAATTGGCAGCCCGGGAGGCGCAACGCATGGCCAGCCTGGCCGATTCGATGGCGCAGGCATTTCAGCAGCTGGATCAGCAAGTGAGCCAGGATGTGCTCACTCTGGCCCTGGAAGTAGCCAGGCAAATGCTGCAGCAGGCGCTCAAGGTGAATCCGGAGATGCTGCTGGGAGTGATCAATTCCGCCATTACCAGCCTGCCCCATTTCAACCAGGGCGCCCATCTGGTGATGCACCCTGACGATGCCGCACTGGTGCGCGCAAAAATGGGCGAGCAACTTGCCCACGGCGGCTGGAAAATTTTTGAGGACAGCAACATTGAACGTGGCGGCTTGCGTGTGGACACAGCGCACAGCCAGATCGACGCCACCCTGGCAACACGCTGGCAGCACATAGCCACCGCTCTGGGGCAGGACAGCTCATGGTTACGGGAATGAACACACACCAGCAATCCTGGTTGAACGCCCTGCAGGGCTGCACCGAGGCAGCCCTGCAGTGCAACACGCTGCAGGTCAGCGGCCGCCTGACGCGTGTCACCGGCATGGTGATGGAGGCGGTGGGCCTGCGCGTGCCGGTGGGCAGCACCTGTGTCATTGAGTTGCCCAACAACCGTATCGAGGCTGAAGTTGTCGGCTTTGCTGGAGAGAAGTTGTTCCTCATGCCGGAGAATGATGTGCAGGGTCTGGTACCCGGCGCACGCGTGATCCCGGCGGAATACGCCAACCCGCCCAAATTCTCGGGCAAGGCCGCTTTGCGCCGGCGCGGCACCGACATGGCACGCCACCTGCCCGTGGGCAATATGCTGCTGGGACGTGTGCTGGATGGGGCCGGCCGCCCGCTGGATCAGCTGGGCCCGCTGCTGGCGCATGAAAGTGCGCCGCTGCAAAGCCGTCCGATCAATCCCCTGGATCGCGCCGCCATTCGTGAAGAACTGGATGTGGGCGTGCGCGCCATCAACAGCCTGCTTACCGTGGGGCGCGGCCAGCGCATGGGCCTGTTTGCCGGCAGCGGCGTGGGCAAAAGCGTGCTGCTCGGCATGATGGCGCGCTATACCAGCGCAGACGTGATCGTGGTGGGCCTGATCGGCGAACGCGGCCGCGAAGTAAAAGAGTTCATTACCGATATTCTGGGCAAGGCCGGCCTGGCGCGCTCGGTGGTGGTGGCAGCCCCCGCCGACACCAGCCCGCTGATGCGCATGCAGGGTGCGGCCTACGCCACCACCATTGCCGAATATTTCCGCGATGAAGGAAAAAACGTGCTGCTGATCATGGACTCGCTCACCCGCTACGCCATGGCGCAGCGCGAGATCGGCCTGGCCATCGGTGAGCCCCCCGCCACCAAGGGTTACCCGCCATCGGTATTTGCCAAGCTGCCGCAGCTGGTAGAGCGCGCCGGCAACGGCAGCGAGGGCGGCGGCTCGATTACCGCTTTTTATACCGTGCTGACCGAGGGCGACGACCAGCAGGACCCCATCGCCGACAGCGCACGCGCCATTCTCGACGGCCATATCGTGCTGTCGCGCCGCCTGGCAGAACAGGGGCATTACCCCGCCATCGACATCGAGGCCTCGATCAGCCGCGCCATGAACCATCTGGTTTCACAACCCCACCTCGGCCTGGTGCAGCGCTTCAAACATCTGTATGCGCACTACCAGCGCAACCATGACCTGATCAGCGTGGGCGCCTACGTGCATGGCAGCGATCCCTTATTGGACGAGGCGATCATGCTGTATCCCCAGATGGAGAACTTTCTCAAGCAGGGCATGTTTGATGCCGAACCTTATGGCGCCAGCCTGGAGAAACTTTCCACCCTGTTTGGTGCTGCACCACTGACCCGCGGCGGCGCGCGCATGCTGACCACCGCTAATTGAGCACAAGCATTATGGCCAATACTTTCAACCTGCAACCTCTGGTTCATCTGGCAAAACAGAAAAATGACGCTGCCACGCGCAAGCTTGGCCAGCTCAACCAGCAGCAGCAATCGGCGCAGGGCAAGCTGGATACCTTGATGCAGTTTCGCCGGGATTATCAGGGCAAGTTCCAGGAAGCGGCAAGAAACGGCATGGATCAGCATGACCTGCGCAACTTCCAGAACTTCATCAACCGCCTGGATGAGGCCATCACCCAGCAACGCGGCGTGATGGAGCAGGCACAACGCTCGGTGCAGAACGGGCGCAGCGAATTGACGGAAACCCAGCGCCGCATGAAATCTTTCGATACTCTGGCCCAGCGCCACGTTGAGGCAGAAAAAAAACTGGAAGCGAAGACCGAACAGAAAATCCAGGACGAACACAGCGGCCGCTTCGCTGCCCATAAAATGGCTGAAAAGAATGATGAGAGCTAAACACTCAAACCCGATAACAGGAGTCTAACATGGCTGATTTACCTATCAATGTCAGTTCTGCCCCGGTACAGCTTGCAAGCCAGTCTGCCAGCAGCAACGACGCTGCGCCCCAGGATGGACAGGGGTTTGGTGATGTGCTCGCACGCCAGGTTGCCGACAGCACCAGCAGCAAGGCAAGCGATGACAAACCAGCTGACACAGCAAGCAAAGTTGGTGCGCCCACCCTTGAGTTAGCCGACAACACGGCAGCTATCGTGCCTGATGCCGCCGGTACTCTACCGGCTGACATGCTGGCAGCATTGCTGCTGCAACAGAATCCGAACGCCATACCCGCTGTTGTTCCAACCCCCCTTCAGTCGCCAGCAACGAATCCGTCCAAGGTTGAGTCATCAGATTCAGTCTTGAACGCTACTCTTTCAGCGCTACCTTTAACAGCGCCTGCGGCTTTGGCTGAAAACTCAACGCTAGCAGAGCTTGCACAGCCTGCGCTGGATACAACACGGCCCGCTGTCACCAAGCAAGGCCAAGCAGTCTTCACCGAGATAA
Source organism: Nitrosomonadales bacterium (assembly GCA_023259065.1). Taxonomy (GTDB): domain Bacteria; phylum Pseudomonadota; class Gammaproteobacteria; order Burkholderiales; family Gallionellaceae; genus 39-52-133. The sequence goes on along the minus strand of JAHFQY010000010.1, from coordinate 2,667 downwards.
TCAAGGGTGCAACCAAGAATGAAGTTGCAGCCTCATTCTCCTTCGATTCAACAAACAAGCTCAGCGTTGCAGAGCTGGCGGCAGCGGCGCAACAAACGGCATTTACTGCGCCCGCTCAAACGTCAACCAATAATATTGCTGCAGCGACGGCGGCCCCGTCCAACCCACTGACCATCAGCACACCGCTAAACCAGCCCGGATGGAGCAACGAGCTCAGCCAGAAAATCACCTGGCTGGCCACACAAAACAATCAAAGTGCAGAGTTGCATCTGAACCCGCCCCAGCTCGGCCCGCTGGATGTAACTATAAAGATCAGCGGCGACCAGGCAACCGCATTGTTTACCTCACCCCATGCCGCGGTACGTGATGCCATAGAACTGGCACTGCCTAAATTGCGTGAAATGTTGGCCGATAACGGTATTATGCTGGGTAACGCGACGGTAAGCGATCAGGCATCCAGAAAGGGGCAGGACGATTCCGCTCGCGCGCAGCAGGGCAACAGCAATGATTCCGGCCGTGTTGCTGAAGTTGAAGCAGTGGGTCATCAAGGGGGGCGGGTTGCCTCGATCAGCCGGCATAACGGCATGGTTGACACCTTTGCCTGAGCACAGGAAATGCAGCGCATTCTTCGCTCTATTCCCGCGATAGCCGGCCTTCATAATTTTGGATAATTTACTACCTTACGAAGGAATGCAACATGTCGAAGAATGCAAAACCCGCCGCTACCAAACCAGCTGACGCTGCGGTAGCACCGGCCCCAAGCAACAAGAAAAAGCTGATCATCATTGTTGTCGCGGTGATTGCCATTGCTGCCGGGGCGGGCTGGTTCCTCACCAAGGGTAAAAGCGATGCGCCTCACGTGGAAGAAGTCAAAGTAGCGCCCCCCAAGCGCCCGATTTTCATTGCGCTGGAACCTTTTACTGTCAATCTGCAAAAGGAAAACTCCGATCAATACCTGCAGGTGGGCATTACCCTGAAATTCTTCGAGCCCGAATTAGAGGAAAGAATCAAAACCAATTTGCCTGATATTCGCAGCAAGATTTTATTTCTGCTGGCCACCAAGAAAGCCTCCGAGCTGGGCAGCCCGGAAGGAAAAACCCGCCTGATGGAGGAAATCGCCACCATCAGCAATGCCGTGCTTGGCATAGTCAACAAACCGGCGCTGCCTGCCTCTGCCGTGGCAGCTGCCACGGCTGTTTCACATGTAGCCGAAGCTGGTGCAGAGGGAGAACATGGTGCAGCAGCTGAAGTCGCCGCACACGCCCCCGCCCACCAGGCTGAAGAAAAGAAGGGAATTATAGACGTGCTGTTCACTTCCTTTATTATCCAGTGATGATGCCATGAGTGATTTCCTTTCCCAGGACGAAGTCGACTCGCTGCTACGCGGCGTCACCGGCGAGACTGATGAGGCCGACAAAGGTGCAGAGCCGAGTGGCGGGGTTCGCCCCTACAATCTGGCCACACAGGAACGCATCGTCCGCGGGCGCATGCCCACCTTGGAAATCATCAACGAGCGCTTTGCGCGCTTGCTGCGCATCTCAATGTTCAACTTTATCCGCCGCACTGCCGAAATCTCGGTCGGGCAAGTGCGCGTGGTAAAATTCAGCGAATTCATCCGCAACCTGCCCGTCCCAACCAACCTGAACCTGGTGCAGGCCAAGCCGTTGCGCGGCCACGGGCTGTTCATCTTTGATCCCAATCTGGTATTCATGGTGGTTGACACCATGTTCGGCGGCGATGGCCGTTTTCACACCCGTGTCGAGGGGCGTGAATTTACCCAGACCGAGCACCGCATTATCCAGAACCTGCTCAGCGTGGTATTCGAGTCTTATGGCAAGGCCTGGGAAGCGGTATATCCACTCGAATTTGAATTCGTACGCTCCGAAATGAACCCGCAATTCGCCAACGTGGCCACCCCCAACGAAATTGTAGTGGTGACCACCTTCGAGATCGAGTTCAATGGCGTGGGCGGCTCGATACATATCCTGATGCCCTACTCCATGATAGAGCCGATACGCGAATACCTGTACAGCACCATGCAGGGCGACCACATGGTTGCCGACAAGCGCTGGCTGCACCTGCTCTCGCGCCAGATTCAATCGGCCGAGGTGGAACTTGTCGCCCAGCTGGGCCATGCAGATCTCTCGGTGGATCATGTGTTGAAAATGCGTGTCGGAGATGTCATTCCGCTGGATGTGCACGAGAGCATTCAGGCGCTGGTGCACGACGTCCCCGTGATGGAATGCAAATATGGTGTGTTCAACAGCCAATACTCGCTCAAGGTTGAAAGAATGCTGGCCAGCGCACCACCCGAACCCAATTAATGGAGGCTGATAATGTCTGACGAAACCCAAATCAGTGCAGATGACTGGGGTGCTGCGATGGCAGAACAAGCCGCCCAGCCTGCCGCACAACCCCATGTTTTCGAGCAGTTCGGCGGCGCCGGTGGCGCCACCGCCAACAATGATCTGGACATGATCCTGGATATCCCGGTGCAACTCACGGTTGAACTGGGCCGCACCAAGATGCCGATCAAGAATCTGCTGCAGCTGGCTCAAGGCTCGGTGGTCGAGCTTTCCGGCATGGCGGGTGAGCCTCTGGACGTGCTGATCAACGGTTTCCTGATAGCGCAGGGCGAAGTGGTGGTGGTAAATGACAAGCTGGGCA
>JAHFQY010000063.1 GCA_023259065.1 Nitrosomonadales bacterium | reverse complement strand
GCCAGCAACACGGCATTCTCTTCCTTGCAGGCCACGCACCACGAAGCCCACAGGTTGAGCAACCACACCTTGCCCAACATATCCCGAGGTGAGAATTTCTTGCCCGGCTCGTGCAGCTGCGGCAGCGCAAAGGCGGGCGCCTGTTTGCCGATCAGCGGCGAAGTAAATTCACGCGGCTTGGGATTGAGTCCCTGGTACAGAAGCACCAGGATCATTACAACAGCGACCAGCGGAATTATAAAACGCATAATGGTGTTTCAGGTTTTATGGCCGACGCGAATACCTGCCACAGCCTTTCTGGTTCTCAATCAATTTTTTTCCCGGTTGCGGGTGTGGCAACTGCGCCGCCCGCATCGGACTTGGCCTTGGCAGCCTTGTCCAGAGCATCCTTGGCTTCGGGCGGCATATAATTTTCATCGTGCTTGGCCAGCACTTCCTCGGCATGGAAAATGTTGTCGGCTTCGATTTTACCCTGCGCCACCACGCCTTTGCCTTCCTTGAACAGGTCCGGCAGGATGCCCTTGTATATCACCGGCATGCTGCGCGTGTTGTCGGTTATGCTGAAATGCACGGTCAGGTCATCGTTCCGGCGCATGACGCTGCCGGGTTCCACCAGCCCGCCAATGCGGAAGCTGCGGCCTTGCGGGGCTTCCTTGTTATAGACCTGGGTCGGGGTGAAATACAGGCTGACATTGTTTTTCAACGCGTACAGCACCAGTCCCACGGCGGCGCCCAAGGCGACAACGGCAACAATAATGTATGCGAATCTTTTCTGACGCGGTTTCATGTTGCTCCTTCTTCCCCTTTTTCTGCATCGCGCAGCAGACGCAACTGCTGCAAAGTGATGGTTCTCTTGTGGCGCACCAGCGCAATTTCAACAATGAATATCAGCAACGCCACGCCGTACGAACCCCACACATAAAAGCCATAGCCTTTCATGGCAAAAAATTCGCCCCAGTTCATGACCGCACCTCCGATACTTTACCTGCGAAGCCAGCCGATTGTGGGATAACCAGCCACTTGCCAGCTTGCTGGCTTAGTGGATTGGCTAGTAGTTCCATCAGGAGGTGCGATGCGGTCATTGGCTCCGGCATCACGCGCTGCGCGCATGAGCCTACACCGAAACTGCGTTGTCCCGCACCAGACGCATTCGCGCACCGTGTCATGACCGCACCTCCGGCAGTTCCGCCACCCATAGGGTATTGCGCTCACGTTCCAGGATGATGCTGCGCACCCGCGCCAGCGCCATCGCGATGGCATACAGCCAGCAGGCAGCCAGCGTAATAAACATGGCTTGCTGCATGGCGACATGCATGCTGGTGCCGGTGAATTTGACGGTGGAGCCCTGATGCAGCGTGTTCCACCACTTCACCGAAAAATAAATGATCGGCACATTGACCGAGCCGATGATGGCGAGCAGTGCGCTGGCGCGGTCCGCGCGGCGCGGATCATCAATCGAGGCATGCAGCGCAATGAAACCAAAATAAAGGAACAGCAGGATGAGTTCGGAAGTCAGGCGCGCATCCCACACCCACCATGCGCCCCACATCGGCTTGCCCCACAGCGCGCCGGTCCACAGCGAAATGAAGGCAAACAGCGCGCCGGTCGGCGCAAGGGCGGAAGCCATCATGGAAGAAAGGCGCGTGTTGAAAATCAGGCCCACTGCGGCGTAGCCCGCCATGATCAGGTAAACAAACATGGACATGATGGAGGATGGCACATGGATGAAGATGATACGGTAAGCCTCACTCTGCTGCGCATCGGTAGGCGCCACGAAGAAGCCGATATACAGGCCGATGGAAAACAGTATCCCCGCTGACCACGCAAACCATGGCGCCAGTTTTCCCGCCAACTCGTAAAAAGTGGAAGGTGCGGAATATTTGAACCAGTTTATAGCCAACGTATCACTCCATTGAAATGCGCAATGCCAGGGCTGTGACCCACGGCGTAAACGCAAATGCCAGCACCAGCAGCGCACCCAATAAAGACAGGTGAGAAGTTATTTCCATGCCGCTGGTGACGGCTTCCACCGCACCCGTCCCGAATATCAGCACCGGGATGCACAGCGGCAGCACCAGCAGCGACACCAGCACTCCGCCGCCGCGCAAGCCCAGCGTCAGCGCCGCGCCGACCGCGCCGATCATGCTGAGTATCGGCGTGCCAAGCAACAGGCTCAAAACCAGCACCCACAGCGCCTGCGCCGACATGTCAAACTGCAAGCCCAGTACGGGCGCCATCAGCATCAGCGGCAGGCCGGACAGCATCCAGTGCGCCAGTATCTTGCCCAGCACCAGCACCGACAGCGACTGCGGCGCCAGCAACATCTGCTCCAGCGTGCCGTCCAGATAATCCGCCGAAAACA
>JAHFQY010000009.1 GCA_023259065.1 Nitrosomonadales bacterium | reverse complement strand
GCTGGCGAGAGGTGAAGTAGGGGGCTTGATCTACGAAACAAGGTCGGGCCTTAAGGGTGGGCTCAAGCTTCCTCTACTTCGTGTGATAGTAGCTAACCACCACGGAGAGAAAGATACAAGGCTGGGTCGATCTTGCGATTCTTGATCTTGGTCATCACCGAGCCGAACGGCTTGAAATCATTCACCCGCGTTTGATCGGCCAGAATGTTCCTGTCCACCAGAAACAGGACACGCTTTACCGCTTTGGCTTTCCACAGGCGCCAGATGATCTGGAAGGTGGTGTAGGTTTTACCGGTGCCTGTTGCCATGACCAGCAGGATGCGCCGTTGACCGTTCGCCACTGCCTCGATGGTGCGGTTGATGGCTTCTACCTGGTAGTAACGCGGTTCTTTGCCGGAGGCATCGAGATGGTAAGGCTGCAAGACCAGAGCCTCATCGGCCGCCTCAATGCCACGAAACCTTTTATAGCGCAGCCATAATTCTTCAGGCGTCGGAAAAGCTTCCATAGCAAGCTCTGTTTCGATGTCTTCGCCAGCTTGTGGGGCTTTATTGTGCGAGGCAAAGGCATCGCCGTTGGAACTGAACGCACTCGGCACTTCCAGAATATCTGCATAACCGAGCGCCTGCTGCATGCCGTGACTAACCGAATAATTGTTTTCTTTGGCCTCAACAACCGCTAGGGGCGTACTGGCATCCCATGAAAGCACATAGTCAGCAAATTTTTTCTTCTTTTGATTGCGCGATGACATGTTGCCCCGGACGACGACAGGGCCGGGGGTAAGCGTTACCTCGCGACGAATCTGTGTGAATTGATCCCAACCAGCATTTTTGATTGCTGGCGTAATGAATAGATCACAGATGTCTATTTCACTGAGGGCCTTCTTTTCTTTGCTATCCATTTAAAGAAGGCCTACCTGATGGGGTTACTATTTGTTGCATCTTCTACCCTTCCGCGACCCTGCGGTTCGCCCCGAATACTAAAGGGTTAGTGCCCTGCACACCAGCACAAGCTGCGAGCATTACACCAGCCACTCCCACCCAACCACCTCCATCACCTCATTGAAGCGATAAACCCAAGGCACACCCGGCGCTATTTCAACCTTCTCGATCGCATCCAGCGCGATGTTATCCAGATGCATCACCAAGCTGTGCAGGGTATTGCCGTGACTGATGAGCAGCAAGCGCCTTGGCTACGGTGCACGGTGCATATTTTGCGCTTCGCTCATTTCTCAATTTTCTCGTAAGGCGTGAACTTGTTGTTATCCTTGGTCAACAGCTGCATGAGCTTGGGATGAATAAACAGTTTTTCTTTTGACACCGCCGCCTCGACCAGAACGCCTATTTCCACCAATTGCTGCAGGTATTGCGATGCCGTTTGACGTTTTGCAATGTCTGCTTCGACCAGGCTGCCAATGCGGCAATAGGGCAATTCAAAAATCAGGCTCACTAGCTCATGGCTGTATATCTTGGGCAGTTTGGCGCGTACATATTCCGCGGTGTGCTCTGACAATGCACGGATCGCAGCGATCTTCGCTGTCGTCCATATTGCCGTTTCTTCCACGCCCTTGATGATGTAAAGCAGCCACGACTCCCAGTCCTCCTCGCGCGTTACTTGCAGCAGCAGGCGGTAGTAATCTGTTTTGTTCCGAATGATGTAACGGCTCAGGTACAGGATAGGCAAGGTCAGCAAATCTTCCTGAATAAGGAACAGGCTATTCAACACCCGCCCGGTGCGGCCATTGCCATCGGTGAACGGATGTATCGCTTCAAACTGATAATGCCCAATTGCCATGCGGATCAACGGATCAAGCGAAGTTTCGTTGTGCATGAAACGCTCCCAGTTTGCCAGCATATCCCTCAACGCTGCCTCGCCTTCAGGGGGCGTGTAAATGGTTTCGCCCGTTGCATCATTCATCAGCGTGGTACCCGGCGTGCGGCGCACTGTCATTTCAACGCCCTTGATGCGTGTGCATATCTGCTCTGCAGTGCGGGTGGTGAGCGGGTATTTCTTGAGCGCCTTGAACCCTTCGAACAATGCTCGGCTGTAGCGCAAGGCTTCCTTGGTGGCGGGGTCTGCCTGCTCCTCGCTGCGCAAATGCCGGAACAGCTGATCGGTGGTTGTCACGATGTTTTCTATTTCGGAGCTGGCGCGCGCTTCAAGCAAGGGCAGCGTATTGATGAGCACAGCCTGATTGGGGATCAACTGCGCGGCCTGCTTGAGTCCGGCCAATGCCGCACGCGCAGTGATGCACTGCTTCAACACCGTTCGCGTTTCAATTTCCACCTTGGGTGGCAAGGCAGGCAGGGTGTTGTAGGGGTGGTCCGGCTTCCAACCTTTTGAACTCATGTTTACATTCCATGATTTTTTCGACATATCCGCAGTCTATGTCGATGCCATCGACACGTCAACAAAATATGTCGATATTTTTGTATTTTATCGACACAACATATAGATGTGTCGACGGCATCAACTGCAAACCCCTCCCCCTTAACATGGGAGGAGGGCTAGTAGCGCTACTCCAACCACTCCCACCCAACCACATCCATCGCCTCATTGAAGCGATAGATCATCGGTACACCCGGCGCTATCTCAACCTTCTCGATTGCATTCGGCGCGATGTTGTCCAGATACATCACTAGGCTGCGCAGGGTGTTGCCGTGGCTGATGACCAGCAGCCTTTTGTTGGCCTTGATGCGCTGCTCCAGCACGTCATACCAATAGGGCAGCATGCGGCGCTGGCAATCGGCCAGGCTTTCGCTGCGCGGTAACAGCGCCGGATTCAGCCCCGCATAGGCGGGAGAGTTGCGCGGGTGGCGCGGGTCGTCCATAGCCAGCGGGGGCGGCGGCTCGGTGTAGCCGCGCCACCAGCGGCGTGAGTCTTCTTCGCCCCATTGCTCAAAAATTTCCTGCTTGTTCATGCCCTGCAGTTGGCCGTAGTGGCGCTCGTTTAGGCGCCAGCTTGCAAAATGCGGGATGGCTGGATGGTTGGCCGCGGCAAGCAATCTATTGGCGCATTGCTGGGTGCGATACAAGGCCGAGGTGTGCACTTCGTCAAATTGCAGGCCTGCGGCTGCAAGCTGCTTGCCTGCCGTGTCCGCCTCAAGCAGGCCTTGTTCGGTGAGGGGGATGTCGGTCCAGCCGGTGAAGCGATTGCTGAGGTTCCACTCGCTGTGGCCGTGACGCATTAAAACCAGGCAGTGCGCTGGCGTGTTCATTCCACCGAGTCTTTCAGCACATGGGCGAGGTGGTGGTGATCGTCCCATGCTTCCAGATGCCAGCCCCCATCCACAGAGCTGGAGCCGTCAAAGCTGAACCAGTTGAGCGCGCAGTTGGGTATGGAGAAATCGCGCGGGGTATGCAGGGGGCGGCCGGTGGCCTTGCGGTAGAGGATGTCGAGCACGCCCGCGTGGCTGACTGCGGCCACGGTCTCGCCGCTGTGGTGGCGGGTGATGTGTTTGATCGTTGCGGCTACGCGCGCGGCAAACTGGTGCATGCTTTCGCCGCTTTCAAAGTTGTAATCAAGGTCACGCGCCTTGTAGCAGGCATGTGCCTCGGGATAACGCTGTGCGCCCTCAATTGCGGTGATGCCCTGGAAGATGCCGTAATGGCGCTCGCGCAGTTGCGGCAGGGTTCTCACTTCCAGCCCGCGCCGCTGCGCCAGCATGTCGGCGGTGACACGGGCGCGCAGCAGATCGCTGCTGTAGATGGCGCTGAATTCGTGATGGGCGGCGTTGAACGCCATGGCCAGCGCCTGGCTGTGGCCGGTGTCGTTGAGGGCGATGTCGGTTTGGCCCTGGATGCGGCGGGCGACGTTCCAATCGGTTTCGCCGTGGCGGATAAAACAGATACGTGTAGTCATGAGCGTAAAGGTTACATTTTCCCGTGTGTGTTTCTACGTGGGCAGATTCAGGCTCACGTTGTCCGCATGGTGCGGCAATGCGAGATATTCCCTGCTCTGCATTTCCATCAGGCGGCTGGCAGTGCGCGCAAACTCTGCGGCCTGCATGCTGTTGCTGCACAGCTCCTGCGGTACGGCTGCGGCGGAGGCAACCAGCTTGACGCGGTTGTCGTAGAACACGTCCACCATCCAGATAAAGCGTTGCGCCGCTGAGCCTTGTTCGTCGCCCATTTTGGGGATGTGCGAGATGAAAACGGTGTGGAATTCGCGCGCGATCTGCAGGTAATCGGTCTGGTCGCGCGGGCCGCCGCACAGCACGTCGAACTCAAACCACACCACACCGTTTGCCAGGCGCTTTACCGCGATCTTGCGATGCTGTATCTCGATAGTGACGGAGGGCTGGCGCGTGTTGGTGCCGAGGCGCTCGAACATGGCCGCCATGCGCGCTTCAGCGGCAGCGTCCGCATCCACCATGAACAGCGGCTCGCGGCTCATCTCGCGCAGGCGGTAGTCGGTGTCTCCGCCCATATTGAACACACGCAATTCGCGCTTGAGCAGCGCGATGGTGTGCAGGAATTTTTGCCGTTGCAGGCCGTGCGGGTAGAGCTTGTCCGGCTCGTGGTTGGAGGTGAGCAGCAACACCACGCCGCGCGCAAACAGGGCTTCCAGCAAACGCCCCAGTATCATCGCATCGGCCACGTCACTCACGTAAAACTCATCGAAACACAGCAGGCGCGTGGATTTTGCGATGTTGTCTGCCAGAGCGATAAGCGGGTCTTGCTCGTGCGCCAGCAGTTTTAGTTCGCGGTGCACTTCCGCCATGAAGTTGTGGAAATGAATGCGGCGTTTGCGCTTGTAGGGCAGGCTGGCATAAAACGCATCCATCAAAAATGTTTTGCCGCGCCCCACCCCGCCCCATAAATACAGGCCCTGCGGCACCCTGGGGCTGAGCAGGCTGCGCCCCAGCAACTGGTTGCGTTTGGCCTTGAAGGCAAGCAGTTCATGCCACAGTGCATCCAGCGCGGCGATGGCGCTCGCCTGCGCCGCGTCCTGCACAAAGCCCGGCCGGGTGCTCATCGTCTGGTACCACTCTTGCGGGCTTGTGCTCCCTTGGGGCGGATGGGGGTATTTATCGTGTGGCATGGTCAAGTGTGAAAGATACACCAGCTGTGCCTGTCAGCGCAGCCCAAACACCGCCAGCTTGCCATAAATATCTAGTTATATTGGCATATTGCCCGCCTGCCCTTTTGCTGCTAGTGTTCGTACGCTTATAGCTTCTGCAAGATAACGGCCATTCCAAGGCCCATAAGATTCAACTACGCTTGTTTGTGTTGCGGGGGATATATGTCATCAGCCACGCATTATTTTTCAGAGCTCAACGAGTCTCACATCGCAGAAGTCGCCGAGTCATGGCACGCGCGCTTTCCCAATATGGGCGTGCTGGTTCTGTTGCCCGAGCCGGAAAAGAACCGGCTGCCAATGTTGCAAAAGATATTTTCCGCACGACAAATTCCCCTGATGGGCGGCATTTTTCCGGAGTTGATTGTGGTCGGTGAATTCCACAAACAGGGCGCCTGGATATTACGTTTTGACGAGGCGCCGTTCTATCTGCTGCGCGACAATCTGCCGCACGATGAAGACGGGGTAGCCCTGGCCGCAGATGAAATCTCCTCACAGTTGCGCGCGCAGATCGGCGACAGCGGTGATGAAGTCACGCTGTTCCTGCTGTTTGATGCCATGGTGCCCAACATTGCCACCCTGCTCGACGAGTTTTATCTGCGCCTTGCCAACCGTGTGCACTATGCCGGCGCCAATGCCGGCAGCGAAACTTTCCAGCCAATGCCGTGCCTGTTCGACAACACGCGCGTTATCGGCAACTCTCTCTTGGCAATACTGGTCAAGCCGCATTACGGCGCCATTCTCGAGCATGGCTACCAGCTCGCAGAGCACACTTACACAGCCACCTCCACCGAGGGCAACCGCATTTCGCACATAGACTGGAAGCCCGCGTTTGAAGTCTATTGCGAGCTGGTCAAGGCAAAATACGGCATTGAAATCACGCGCGACAATTTCTACCAGCATGCGGTGCATTTCCCCTTCGGCATTGCGCGCGCCAACCACAATGTGCTGGTGCGCATCCCGGTTGCGCTGGGGGATGACGGCTCGTTATTTTGTGTTGGCGAGGTGCCCGCCCATTCGGTGCTCACCCTGCTGGAGGCGCCATCGGCAGAGTCCCATCACACGGTGGATGTGCTGGTGGAAAGGCTGTCCCATTTGAACGGCGGCGTGGCCGGGCGTGATTTGCTGCTGTTTTACTGCGCCGGGAGGCGCATGCACCTGGGCAAGGACGCAGCCCAAAACGAGATGCGCGACATGCAGCAGCGCAGCGAGGTCAGGCAGATGCTGGGTGCGCTGTCCCTGGGTGAAATCGGCGCTTCCACACTATGGGGATATCCGCTGTTCCACAACGCCACTCTGGTTACCACCCTGTGGTAGGGGCCCGGCATGCCACCCGAACATATTCTTCCCGTACTGTATGACCTGTCTCTGACCATCGGCGGCGAGACCAGGCTCAAGCCGCTGCTGACGCGCTTTTTGCGGCGCATGCTTTATCACACTTCATTTCCTGCCGGCATTGTCATCCTCGATCTATCTCAGGCCGGCGGCAGCGATATGGCAAGCGGGCGCATAGGCGCGGTGGTGGGAGATTACGCCCTGCTGGAGCAGGAAGGGCAGCTTGTGAGCCTGCCCGCCGCGCTTCTGCACGGCAACGTGATGCGTCAGGAAGATGGCGAGGCCCTGCTGAAAGGCCTGAGCAACGGGCGCTACCGCTCGTTTCTGCGTTTGCCCATAGAGGGGACAGGCGTGATCCTCCTGCTCGCGCCCGTCATGCCCGAATCGGAGCTGCCGCTGGCACAGATGTTTCAGCCGGTTCTGGCGCGGCTGGCCATTGCAATACGCCTGTGCCGGGAAAGCGAGGCGAGAACCGCGGAGCTGATCGACAACAGCCGCGATCTTGAGGCACAGCGTTACCTGATGGCGAGCGTGTACGATTCCCTGCATGCGGCGGTGATGATTACCAACGAGGCCGGCAACATCATCGCGGCCAATCCCGCGTTTACCCGCATCACCGGCTATGCCAGCAGCGAGGTGCTGGGCAGGAACCCGCGCCTGTTGTCGTCCGGCCGCCATGACCATGGTTTTTACTGCGCCATGTGGCAGCAGCTGCTGGAGCAGAATTTCTGGCAGGGTGAAATATGGAACCGCCGGAAGAATGGCGAGGTATATCCGGAATGGCTGTCAATTACCAAGGTGCACAGGGAAAGCGGCAACGACATCCACTACGTCGGAATCTTTTCCGATATCTCCGAGCAAAAATCCGCGCAGCAGAGAATTGAATACCTCGCGCACCATGACCAGCTGACCGGCCTGCCCAACCGTGCGCTGTTGCGCGAGCGCTTTGAGCGTGCGTCCGCACATTCCATGCGTGCCGGCGAACAGGTGGCGCTGATGTTCCTTGATCTCGATAATTTCAAGTATGTAAACGATGTGTTCGGGCATTCCATGGGAGACAAGCTGCTCTGCCTGGTAACGCACAGGCTGCATGCCTGCCTGCGCGAGGTCGACATCCTGAGCCGCCTGGGCGGCGATGAGTTTGTCGCGGTGCTGACCGGGATAAAGGAAGCCAGCGCAGTGGCCATGGTCGCCGAGAAAATAGTGCTCAGCCTGCGCAACCCGTTTGATATTGACGGCAATGTGTTCCACATCGGCGTGAGCATAGGCATCAGCCTGCACCCTACGGATGCCGCTGACTTCGACGCGCTGCTCAAGCACGCCGACATGGCGATGTACCAGGCCAAGGCAAACGGGCGCGATACCTATAACTTCTTTACCCAGGCAATGAACCGGCTCATACACGACCGCCTGGACATGGAGCGCAAGCTGCGCAATGCACTGGATACGGGTGCATTCCTGCTGCATTACCAACCGCAAGTCGACCTCGCCAGCCAGCGCATCATTGGTATCGAAGCCTTGCTGCGCTGGCCGATAAAGGGTGACGGCATGATGCAGCCAGCGCTCTTTATTCCCGCAGCCGAGGAATGCGGCCTGATCGTGCCACTGGGCGAGTGGGTCATACAGGAAGCGTGCCGCTGCGCGCAACGCTGCCACGTCGGCGGCATGGCCGATATGGTGATCGCAGTCAACTTGTCCGCCGTGCAACTGTTGCGCGGCAATATCGTCGAGACGGTAAGGAAGGCGCTTGCCGAGAGCGGCCTGCCACCCCATTGCCTGGAACTGGAGCTGACCGAATCCATGCTGATACAGGACACCGAGCACACCCTTGAAATTGTGCGGCAATTAAAATCACTGGGCGTGCAGCTGTCGCTGGATGATTTTGGCACCGGCTATTCCAATGTTTCCTATCTCAAGCGCCTCAAGGTGGACAAGCTGAAAATCGACCAGTCGTTTGTGCGCGACCTGAGCGCGAACAGCGAATCTGTCGCCATTGTGCGCGCCATGATTGAAATGGGGCGCAGCCTCAACCTGAATATTATTGCCGAGGGCGTGGAGACAGAAACACAAGCCGCCCTCCTGCGCGAGCTGGCTTGCCACCATGCTCAAGGCTTCCTGTTTCACCGCCCCATTCCGGAGCAAGATCTGGCGGCACTGCTGGGCGCCAAGGTGACTGCTGATTTCCCGGTAGCCGTATAAAAAAACCCGCCAGTGGCGGGTTTTGTCCTTACACCCATTCCCTGGGCACAATGAATTTCTCGTACAGTTCGGCCTCCGGCGTGCCCTTTTCAGGATGCCAGTCATAGCGCCATTTCACCAGCGGCGGCATGGAGAGCAGGATGGACTCGGTGCGGCCGTTGGACTGCAGGCCGAAGATGGTGCCGCGGTCAATCACCAGGTTGAACTCAACATAGCGACCGCGACGATACAGCTGGAAATCGCGCTCGCGCTCGCCGTAGGGCGTGTCCTTGCGCTTTTGCAGCAGCGGCAGGTAGGCATCGATGTAGTGGTTGCCCACGCTCTGCTGGATGGCGAAAGCGGTTTCGAAGTCCGGCTCGGACAGGTCGTCAAAGAAGATGCCGCCCACGCCGCGCTGTTCGTCGCGGTGCTTGAGGTAGAAGTAGTCGTCGCACCATTTTTTGTATTTGGGGTGCAGCTCTGCACCGAAGGGCGCGAGCGAATTCTTGCAGGTCTGGTGGAAGTGTTTTGCATCCTCCTCGTAACCATAGTACGGGGTGAGGTCCATGCCGCCGCCGAACCAGAACACCTTGTTGCCATCGGGCTTGTGCGCCATGAACATGCGCACGTTGGCATGCGAAGTGGGCGCATAAGGGTTGCGCGGGTGGATCACCAGCGACACGCCCATCGCCTCCCAGCTGCAGCCGGCCAGCTCGGGACGGTGTGCGGTGGCCGAGGCCGGCATCTTGTCGCCCTGCACATGTGAAAAGGCGACGCCGCCGCGCTCGATCACATTGCCTTCCTCGATGATGCAGCTGATGCCCTCGCCCTTGCCGATACCGCCCGAGCCGGTGGCGCGCGTCCACTTGTCGCGCAGAAATGGTTTGCCGTCCACTTGCTCCAGGCCTGTGACGATGCGGTCCTGCAGATCGAGCAGGTAGGTTTTGACTGCGGCGCTATCCATGTTAAATCCCTTTGCTTAATTTTATCTTTCCTATTGAGCGATGAACTTTTGTAGGAGCACGCCCTGCGTGCGAATCGCGGCTAAGAGCCGCTCCTACAATGACCATTTACAATTATTTGCGCACGATTTTACCATCGCCCCATGCGCGTATCGTGGATGGTTTTTTGCGCTTGCCCACGCGGCCCGGCAACACCTTCACTTCTTTGCCGAACTGACGCAGGCATTCTGCATAGGTGCGCACGGGCTGCGCGCCGCTGCGGTTGGCGCTGGTGGAAACCAGTGCCATATCGAGTCCGTTGCACAGTGAAGCAGCACCCGAGTGCGCGGTGATGCGCACGGCCAGGGTGGGGTGCATGCCGCGCAGCCAGCGCGGGGTGCTTTGTTTTACCGGCATCAGGTAGGTGATGGCCTGCGCGCCGTCTGCACACAGCTGGTCTTGCTGCGCTGGTGTGATGGGTAGAAGGAAACGGGTGAGCTGCTGATATTTCCCGGCGATAAGGATCAGGCCCTTGTATTGCGGGCGGGATTTTAATTTGAGCAGGCGCTTGACGGCAGTGCGGTTGCGCGGATCACAGCCGAGGCCGTAGCAATATTCCGTGGGATAGGCGACAAGGCCGCCGCGCCTGAGATGAGCGGCAATGCATCGGGTGGAAAAGTCAGAACGAAGCAAGCAAGTCTCTCCGAACAATAACCCTCTCCCCAACCCCTCTCCCGCAAGCGGGAGAGGGGAGCGCGATAGCGCGGGAGAGGGTGCTGGTTACTTCCTGTGATTGATGGCGCGGTAGCCGATGTCGGTGCGTATCTGCATGCCGCTGAAGTTGATGGACTCGCCAAACTGGTAAGCGCGGCGCTGCGCAGCCGAGACGTTGCCGCCCAGCGCGGTGACGCACAGCACGCGCCCGCCATTGGTGACGACCTTGCCATCCTTCAGTGTGGTGCCGGCGTGGAACACATGCGCATCATCTTCAGACTTTGGCAGGCCGGTGATTTCATCGCCCTTGCGCGGCGTCTCCGGATAGTTGGCGGCGGCCATCACGTAACCCAAGGCCGCACGAATGTCCCAATCCACGTCTATCTTGTTGAGCGTGCCGGCAATGGCGTGCTCGACCATGATGGAGAAGTCTGTCTTCAGGCGCATCATGATGGGCTGGGTTTCCGGGTCGCCCATGCGGCAGTTGAATTCCAGCACCTTGATCCCGCCATCGGGCGAGATCATCAGGCCGGCATAGAGGAAGCCGGTGTAGGTGATGCCTTCTTTTTCCATGCCCTGCACTACGGGGTTGATCACTTCGCGCAGTGCGCGTGCATGCAGTGTGGGAGTGATCACCGGCGCCGGCGAGTAGGCGCCCATGCCGCCGGTGTTGGGGCCCTGGTCTGCATCCTTGAGGCGCTTGTGGTCCTGGCTGGTAGCCAGCGGCAATACATTCTTGCCGTCTACCATGACGATGAAGCTGGCTTCTTCGCCTTCGAGGAATTCCTCTATCACCACGCGTGCGCTGGCAGGCTCGGTATCCACATCATCAGCGCGGCGGTGCGGCTCGGGGTGTGATTCGACCTTGTTGCCGGACAACATCATGTCGATGGCGGCAAAGGCTTCTGCCTTGCTCATCGCCACCACCACACCCTTGCCTGCGGCCAGACCATCGGCCTTCACCACGATGGGTGCGCCATGCTTTTCGACATAGGCTTTTGCGTTTGCGATATCGCTGAAGGTTTCATAAAACGCGGTGGGAATGTTGTGGCGCACCATAAAGCGCTTGGCGAAATCCTTGGAGGATTCCAGCTGCGCTGCCGCCCTGGTGGGGCCAAAGATCGCCTGCCCCCCGGCGCGGAAGGCATCGACGATGCCCTCAGCCAAAGGCGCTTCCGGCCCGACCACAGTGAAGTGGATATTTTCGTTTTTGGCAAAAGCCAGCAGCTCGGGAATGGAGGTAATGGGCAGGTTTTCCACGCCATCTTCCAGCGCGGTGCCAGCATTGCCCGGTGCAACATACACCTTCTGCACCCGCGCACCCTGCGCCAAACGCCACGCCAGCGCGTGCTCACGACCACCAGAACCTACAACGAGAATCTTCATAATTTGAATCCGTGATAAAAAATGCGTGAAAAGTGACAGGTGAGAAGTAATATTCTTCTCGCTGCTGCGAGGATTAATTCGCGGTGATTTTACCTATCACCCATTGCTTATCACGCGTTTGATATTAATGTCTGAAATGACGCATGCCGGTAAACACCATGGCCATGCCGTGTTCATCCGCAGCGGCAATCACTTCTTCATCGCGCATCGAGCCGCCGGGCTGGATCACTGCAGCGATGCCGGCTTTTGCCGCAGCGTCGATACCGTCGCGGAAGGGGAAGAAGGCGTCGGAAGACATGACTGAACCTTCCACTTTCAGGCCTGCATGCTCTGCCTTGATTCCCGCAATGCGTGCCGAGTTGATGCGGCTCATCTGTCCCGCGCCCACGCCTATGGTCATGTTGCCCTTGGCATACACGATCGCATTGGATTTGACGAATTTGGCAATGCGCCAGGCAAACAGCAGGTCGGCCATTTCGGCTTCGGTGGGCTTGCGCTTGGACACCACCTTGAGTTCGTTGTAGAGCTCAAGGTCGGCGTGCTGCACCAATAAACCACCGGTGACGCGCTTGAAATCCATGCGCAGGGCCGGCTCATTCGGCCACTGGCCGCATTCAAGCAGGCGCACATTTTTCTTGGCCGCCACGATGTCGCTCGCCGCCTTGGATACCTTGGGTGCAATGATCACTTCCACAAATTGGCGCTCGACAATGGCAGCGGCAGTCTTGGCATCCAGCTCGCCATTGAAGGCGATGATGCCGCCGAAGGCAGATTCCGGGTCGGTCTTGTAGGCGCGGTCATAGGCTTCCAGCATATCCTTGCCAATGGCCACGCCGCACGGATTGGCGTGCTTGACGATGACACAGGCGGGTGCGCCGTCGAATTGCTTGACGCACTCCAGCGCGGCATCGGCATCGCCGATGTTGTTGTAGGACAGCTCCTTGCCCTGCAGCTGGCGCGCGGTGGCAATCGAGGCTTCCTTGGCATCCGTCTCCACATAGAACGCGGCGCCCTGATGCGGGTTCTCGCCGTAACGCATGGCTTGCGCCTTGCCGAACTGGAAGTTGATCACTTCCGGGAATTGCTGCTTGCTGCCATCCTCCGCCAATGCGGTGAGGTAGTTGCTGATGGTGCCATCGTAGGCTGCGGTATGCGAGAAAGCTTTCTTGGCCAGCTCGACACGCGTCTTGGCGCTGACCGCGCCGCCGCTGGCTTTCATCTCGGCGAGGATTTTGCCGTAGTCGGCGGCATCGGTGACGATGGCCACATGCGCGTGGTTCTTGGCGGCAGAGCGCACCATGGCGGGGCCACCGATGTCGATGTTCTCGATGGCGTCTTCAAAGGTGCAGTTCGGCTTGGCAATGGTGGCGCTGAACGGATACAGGTTCACGCACACCAGGTCGATGGTGGGAATGTTGTGCTGCTTGAGGGTGGCCATGTGCTCGGGCAGGTCGCGCCGCGCCAGGATGCCGCCGTGGATTTTCGGCTGCAGGGTTTTAACACGGCCATCCAGCATCTCGGGGAAGCCGGTGTAGTCAGCCACCTCGGTCACCGGCACGCCGTTGTCGGCGAGCAGCTTGGCGGTGCCGCCGGTGGAAAGGATCTTCACACCCTGTGCATGCAGTCCTTTGGCGAACTCGAGCACGCCGGTTTTATCGGAGACGCTGATGAGGGCTTGTTTGATGGCTGCCATGTTTTACATCCTGTCCGTTAGATTGAAAGATTATTTGATGCCGTGTTCCTGGATCTTCTTGCGCAGGGTATTGCGGTTGATGCCCAGCAACTCGGCCGCGCGCGTCTGGTTGCCTTCGGCATGGATCAGCACGGTCTCGATCAGCGGCTTTTCCACGCAGTTCATCACCATGTTGAACATGGCGCAGGAGGGCTCTTCGCCGTCCAGGTCCTTGAAATATTCGTTTACTGCCTTGCGCACGTAGCGCGCAATTTCATTTTCTTCCTGCATGCATTCACATCCCATATTCATGCTGCCAGCTCCTCACCGTATTGCAGGTGTTCCCCGCGCTGCAACTGTTCATCAAAAAAATCCCGCACTGCCATCATCTGCTCGGCGCTGCTGGGCAGCTCGTTCATGTGATGGCGGAATTGTGCCGATCCGGGCAGGCCGCGCGTATACCAGGAGATATGCTTGCGGGCCACGCGTGTGCCGGTGTGTTCACCGTAGAAGTCGTACAAGTCGTGCATGTGCAGCACCAGCACGCGCTGGATCTCCGCCACGGAAGGCGGCGGCAGGTGCTCGCCGGTGCTGATGAAATGCTCGATCTCGCGGAACAGCCACGGCCGCCCCTGCGCGGCACGACCTATCATCACCGCATCGGCGCCGGTTTGTTCCAGCACGAATTTGGCTTTTTCCGGTGTGGTGATGTCGCCGTTGGCGATCAGGGGAATTTTTATTTCGGCTTTCACCGCCGCGATGGTTTCGTATTCTGCATCGCCGGTGTAGCCGCAGGCGCGCGTACGGCCGTGGATGGCCAGCGCCTGGATGCCGCTGGATTCGGCGATCTTCGCGATATTGATGGCATTGCGATGAGCCTTGTCCCAGCCGGTGCGCGTCTTCAGCGTTACCGGCACATTCACCGCGCCCACCACCGCTTCCAGTATCTGCGCCACCAATTTTTCATTCTGCATCAGGGCCGAGCCGGCCATGACGTTGCAAATTTTCTTGGCCGGACAGCCCATGTTGATGTCGATGATCTGCGCCCCCGCATCCACATTGTGCTTGGCGGCACGCGCCATCATCTCGGGATCGGTGCCGAGTATCTGCACCGAGATCGGATCGGCCTCGCCTTCATGGTTGGCGCGGCGCTTGGTCTTCTCGGAGCCGTACAGCAGCGAATTGGAGGCCACCATCTCGGACACCGCCATGCCCGCGCCCATGCTCTTGCACAGCATGCGGAATGGCCTGTCCGTCACGCCCGCCATGGGTGCGACGATCAGATTATTCTTGAGCTGGTAGGGACCGATATGCATTTTGATTATCCAACGGGGGGCGGCGATTATAAATGAAGCAGAATAGGCATGCTAACTATCATTTATATATTTCACTCGTGACGAGCATTTCGGGAGTCCGGTATCCCAATCCGCAGGAAATAAAATTGACGGGAATTCACGGTTTATCGACGCTAGTTAACGCATACTGACCACTCATCGGAAAGCTGCGCGGCACAGAAAGCCCGCCCGCCCCCTGTGCTATCATTTACGCAATATTTACCTCTTCTAATATGCCCCATCCCTTATGGATTTTGATGTAGTCATCATCGGCGGCGGCCTGGTTGGCGCCAGCCTGGCTGCCGCGCTCAAGCCCAGCGGCCTCAGCGTTGCGCTGGTGGAAGGCCAGGCCATGCCGACCTCTGCATCTGTAGCCGGCTGGGATAGCCGCATCTACGCGGTGACGCCCGGCAACGCGGCGTTTCTCTCGGCCTGCGGCGCCTGGCAGCACCTGGACATGAGCCGCGTGCAGGCCGTGGAGCAGATGCGCGTGTTTGGTGATGATGAGTCCGAACTGGATTTCAGCGCCTACCAGATAGGCGCACCCGAACTCACCTTTATTCTGGAAAACCGTTTGCTGTTGCAGGCCCTGTGGCAGGAACTGCGCGTGCAGGACAACCTCACCCTGCTCAACCCGGCGCGCTGCGCCAGCCTGCGCTGGCAGGAAGATGCGGCACTATTGCAACTGGAAGACGGGCGCGAGATACGCGCCAAACTGATCGTGGGCGCCGACGGGCGCGACTCCTGGGTGCGCCAGCAGGCCGGCATCAGCGCCTCGCCCACGCCATACCAGCAGCACGGCGTGGTTGCCAATTTCAGCATCGAAAAAAATCATCGCGGCACCGCCTTCCAGTGGTTTCAGCCCGAGGGCATACTGGCCTTGCTGCCACTGCCCGGGCAGATGGTGTCGATGGTGTGGTCGGTCAGCCCGGAGCAGTCTGCCGCGCTGCTGGCGCTGCCGCATGATGAGCTGTGCGCACAGGTGGCCGCCGCCTCGCAGCACACGCTGGGCGAACTGAAACTGGTCACCCCGCCTGCCGCCTTCCCGCTGCGCGTGCTCAACCTGCCGCACATCACCGCCCCGCGCCTGGCACTGGTGGGAGACGCCGCGCACAATGTGCACCCGCTGGCCGGGCAAGGGGTGAATCTGGGCTTCCGCGATGCGCGCGAGCTGGCGCAGGTGCTGATCCAGCGCGGTGCGCAAAGCGATTGCGGCGCTACCCATCTGCTGCGCCGCTACGAGCGCGCACGGCGCGAGGACATACTCTCCATGCAGCTCACCACCGATGCCTTGAAGCACCTGTTCGTCAACCATGACCCGCTGCTGCGCACGCTGCGCAATCTGGGGCTCGCTTTTACCAATCGCTTCACGCCGCTGAAAAAACTGCTGGCGCGACACGCTCTCAATTAACTTAACTTCAGGACGCACCATGATCAAAATATTCTTGTTTCTTCTGGCCAGCAGCATTTCCTGCGCTTACGCCAGCGAAGCCGACATTCAGGAAGCGCTGCAAAAGAAATTGCCGCAATTGGGGCAGTTGCGCCAAGTCAGCAAATCACCGGTTCCCGGTTTGTATGAAGTCGTTACCCAAGATCACCTGTTCTACACCGATGAGAATGCGCAGTACCTGATCGACGGAGCCATGTTTGACCTGAAGACCATGCGCAATTTGACTGAAGCACGCTCACGCCAGCTGTTTGCCATCGACTTCAACAGCCTGCCGCTCAACCTCGCCATGAAAAAAGTCAAAGGCAAGGGCACGCGCAAACTGGCCATATTCTCCGACCCGAATTGCGGCTTCTGCAAGAAGCTGGAACACGAACTGCTGAAAGTTGACGACGTGACGCTGTATTATTTCCTCTACCCGATTTTCCAGGGATCGGCTGAAAAAGTGGCCGCCGTGTGGTGCAGCAAGAACCAGGCTAAGGCCTGGGATGACCTGATGCAAAAAGACATCATGCCCCCTGCCGGAAAATGCAGCACACCTACCGACAAGGTAATAGCACTGGGGCGCCAGTTGAAAGTGAACGGCACGCCTGCCCTGATTTTCTCCGACGGCACCATCAATCCCGGCTACATGCGCGCAGCCGAGCTGGACAAAGCCCTGAATGCGGCAGCCAGCCACTGATCTGCGGTTGACGGTGAGCACAAGCTCACCTGGCCAAATTATCTAGGCCTTTTGGCATATTGTGATATGCCGATATCCACTGTCTAATTGCGCTCAAATGCGGCTTTTACAGCCGGGACGACTGCAAAAGCCGCTGCAAACCCAGTAAAACAAGGCACGTTGCATATTGCCCCACTATTCCAGTACAATATTAGCATTATCTAATATTAAACATGGTCAACCAAGGAGTAATGAAATGTTTATGAACAGCATCAAGGAAATCGACGCTCCCGAACTCGCCCAGTGGGTAAAGGAAGAAAACCAGAATATTCGCGTGATCGACGTGCGCGGCATGAATGAAATTGCAGCGGGCACCGTACCCCGCGCCGAGGCCGTGCCCTTGCACACCCTGCCGATAAAGGTCAATGAACTGAAGCGTGAAGAGAAGCTGGTATTCATCTGCCGCAGCGGCGCGCGTTCGGCCCAGGCCTGCATGTTTTTGCAGCAGCACGGCTTTGAGAATGTGTTCAACCTGCGCGGCGGCATGATAGGTTGGGTGCAGAACGGGTTTGCCCCAGTCGCACTGGCCTGATCCATACGCATTACCCGATAAAAAAGCACGGCATGCCGTGCTTTTTTATTCCTGCCCAGACAATGCTATAGCGCCGGCTCCCCGCCCTTGGGGAACAGCACCCACATGCGCCCCTGCTGCTTCATGCGCCCCGCCTGCATGGCGGCGCCTTCACCAAATCCCCAGAAGAAATCCGCACGCACCGCGCCCTTGATCGCCCCTCCGGTATCCTGCGCCAGCATCAGGCGGTTAAGCGGTGTTTCGCTGTTGGGTTGGGTAGTGGCCAGAAACACCGGCGAACCCAGCGGTATTGCACGCGGATCTACGGCAATGCTGTATTCGTTGGTGAGCGGCACACCCAGCGCACCCAGCGGGGCGGAAAGATGCTCCGGCAACTCGCGGAAGAACACGTAACTTGGGTTGAGCTCAAGCAGCGCAGTCAGTTTCGTGGGGTTTCTTTCCCCCCAGGCCTTGATGCCCTGCATGGAAGCCTCTTCCAGTTTCAGCTCGCCTATTTCCACCAGTTTCTTGCCTATGGATACGTAAGGGTAGCCATTCTGCTCGGCATAGCCGACCTTGATCTGCTGCCCGTCCGCCAGCTCGATGCGGCCCGAGCCTTGGATCTGCAGGAAAAACAATTCGACCGCATTTTCCACCCAGAACAGTTCACGACCTTTCAAGGCGCCCGCACCGGCATCGATCTCGGCGCGCTTGTAATACGGCAGCACGCGCTTGCCCTGCAGGCGGCCGCGCAGACGCTTGCCTTTCAATTCCGGATAGGCGTCGCCAAGATCAATCTCCAGCATATCCTCGGGTGCGGCGTACAGTGGATAGGCAAAACGCTCGCTCTTGACGCGGCTGCCCTTGAGCAGGGGTTCGTAGTAGCCGGTAATCATGCCCTGATCGGTGCCGTCGGGATTGAACACCTGATACGGGGTGAGCTTGTCTTCGTAAAACGCGCGTTGCGCGGCACTATCGCTTTTATCCACCTGCTCCGCGCCCGTGCACACCTGCTGCCACTGCGGCCTGGCCTTGAGCGCGCGGCAACTCTGCAACAGCGCCGCCCATGACGGGGTGAGATCCAGGGTGGCCCAGTCCGGCAACATGGCCCATTTGCTCGGCGCATATTGCACGGCAGGCGGCACCACGGCGATATTGGAGGGCGGCGGCGCTATCATGGGAGTGGTTTTGCAGGCGACCAGCATGACGCCCACACCCAGTAGCAAGCCGATTTTTTTCTGCACTAACATCATCTGCTTTCCTTCAGTAATTCAATGCGGCGAAACCAGCCGCCGGCCAATGCAGGCTCATCCGACAGGACACTCAGCCCCGGTGTGGCTGCCAGCACATCCTCAAACACCACATCCAGGCGTGTCGCAAGTTGTGCCACTAACGGGCTGAGACCACGCCGCAGCCAGGCGCGTTCCCCGCACCGCAAAAATTTGTCGAACAGCAAAATGCGCCCACCCGGCTTGAGCACACGCGCCGCTTCCGCCAGGCAGCGCTGCGGCTCGGGCACCACGGCCACGATCAGGTGCAGCACCACAACATCGAAACTGGCATCGTCAAAGGGCAGCTTCATGCTGTCGCCCTGCACCCACTCCATGCGCAGGTCACGCGCCCGCTTGCGCGAGCGATCCAGCATCGCCGCAGTCAGGTCGAGCGCGGTGTAATCATGCAGTGCGGGCAAGTACGGAAAGTCGAGCCCGGTGCCGGCACCGCTCAGCAACACCCGCGCGCCCTGTTGCGGCAAGCGCGCCAGGCTGCGCTGGCGCTGCGCGGCAGTGGCGCCGCGCAGGAAGGCATCGTAGAACGGGGCAATAAAGCGGTAGCTGGTTTGCAGTGACATCAGGATACCCGGTCAGATGTTTATGGTTGAACAGTCTGGAAAATTTCCAAGGATGTTGGCAAGCGCGGATTTCAAGCCGCCTGATGCTACAGGGGTATGGATTTGCAAGCTTGCCGGTCAGTGCAGCACGCGCGGCACGCTCAGGACAAACTGGGGAATCGGCGCATCAAATTTGGTGCCATCTTCAGCCACCATCTGGTAACTGCCCTTCATGGTACCTACCGGCGTGGCAAGCACGGTGCCGCTGGTGTACTCGAAACTCTGCCCCGGACGCAGCGTGGGTTGCTCGCCCACTACCCCCTGGCCGCGCACTTCCTGCACATGACTGTTGGCGTCGGTGATCACCCAATGGCGGCTGAGCAGCTGCACCGTGCTGTCGCCTTCATTGGTGAGGGTGATGGTGTACGAAAAAACATAGCGGTTGTCATCCTCGTCGGACTGCTCCGCCAGGTGTTTTACCAGCGCTACAACTTTTATCGGGGATGCAGAAGTTTTATCCATCCGTGCATTTCACCGCATTTTTCCTTTCATGGCAAGGCTGCTGACACCGGCCAAGTCCCGACACTCCGCACGGTTAATTCGCAGGGCTAACCCCCTGCAATTAGCGTCCATAAAATAATCGGGTAGAATAGGCGTTTCGAATTCAAACTTGTAAAAGGACTTGCCATGTACCAGATCGCCCCCAGCATTCTTTCCGCAAACTTTGCCAGGCTAGGCGAGGAAGTCGACAACGTGCTCGCCTCCGGCGCGGACATCGTGCACTTCGACGTGATGGACAATCATTACGTGCCCAACCTGACTATCGGCCCGCTGGTATGCGAAGCGCTGCGCAAGCATGGCGTGACAGCACCGATCGACGTGCATCTGATGGTCAAGCCGGTTGACCGCATCATTCCAGATTTCGCCAAAGCTGGCGCCACTTACATCACCTTCCATCCTGAAGCTTCCGAGCATATCGACCGCACCATCGGTCTGATCAAGGAAAGCGGCTGCAAGGCCGGCCTGGTGTTCAACCCTGCCACTCCGCTGGACGTGCTGGAATACACCCTGCCCAAGCTGGACATGGTACTGCTGATGTCGGTGAACCCCGGTTTCGGCGGCCAGAAATTCATTCCCTACGTGCTGGACAAGGCACGTGCCGTGCGCAAGATGATCGACGCCGGCAAATACAACTGCCGTCTGGAAATCGACGGTGGCGTGGGCCCGGCCAACATCCGCGAAGTGGCTGAGTCTGGCGTGGATACCTTTGTGGCCGGCTCTGCGGTATTCGGCAAGAAGAACGACAAGGACAAGAACCATTACAACACCGTGATCGCCGAAATGCGAGCGGAACTGGCCAAGGTCAAGAAGTAATGGCGTTCACGAATCTCCCACTGCAGGTCAAGGCGATCGTCATCGACCTCGACGGCACGCTGTTGCACACCGCACCCGAGCTGGCCGAATCGGCCAACCGCATGTTGCGCGACATGGGCCGTGCGCCCGTATCGCAGGACCTGCTGATGAGCTACATCGGCAATGGCATCCACTGGCTGGTGAAGCGTGCGCTGACCGGTGACATGCATGCCGAACCGGATGCGGCGCTGTTCGACCAGGCGCTGCCGATTTTCGAGAAGCATTACACCGAGCTGGCGACGCAAAGCAAACCGTTCCCAAATGTGAAGCAGGGTCTGGATGCGATGAAGGCGGCCGGTTTCCGTCTGGGGTGCATCACCAACAAGGTTGAGCGCTACACCACCCCGATCCTGAAGAGTGCCGGTCTTGCGCCCTATTTCGAGATCGTGGTGGCAGGCGACACACTGCCCGAGAAGAAACCGCACCCGATGCCGCTGCTGCATTCGGCCAAGTTTTTCGGTGTGCCTATCGAACAGTTGCTGCTGGTGGGCGACTCGCTCAGCGATGCGCAAGCCGCCCGCGCCGCAGGCTGCCCCATCATCTGCGTGCCTTACGGTTACAATCACGGCGAACCGGTGGAAACACTCAACGTGGATGCCGTCATTCCGGACCTGGCTGCAGTAACGCCACTGATCAAGCGCATTTAAATGAAAACAAACAACCTCCTCAATTGGCGATGGTGCTGATGCGTATGTAGGTTGGGTTAGCAGGCTCATCGCGTAACCCAACATCGCACACCAACAACACCTGTTGGGTTACGCAAAAACGCTAACCCAACCTACAAAATACTGGAGGTTTTAATGTTGCATCCCGTCACTGAACAAGAATTTCAAGAGCTGGCCAAGCAGGGCTACAACCGCATTCCGCTGGTAGTCGAAACCTTTGCCGATCTCGACACCCCGCTGTCGCTCTATCTCAAGCTGGCCAACAAGCCCTATTCCTACCTGCTGGAATCAGTGCAGGGAGGCGAGCGCTTCGGCCGCTATTCCTTTATCGGCCTGCCCGCCAGCACGCGCATCACAGTGTGCGGCAACAACGTAACGCTTACGCAACCTTCCGGCGACACCACACAGGAAACCTCCAATCCGCTCGACTTCATCCGCGACTATCAATCTCGCTTCAAGGTGGCGCCGCTCACCGGACTGCCGCGCTTTACCGGCGGCCTCGCGGGTTACTTCGGCTATGACACAGTGCGTTACATCGAGCCCAAACTCGCGAAGGCACAGAAGAAGGATGTGCTGGGCACGCCCGACATCCTGCTGATGCTGACCGAGCAGCTGGCCGTAGTGGACAACCTCTCGGGCAAGCTGACCTTCGTGGTGTATGCCGATCCGGCGCAGAAAGACGCCTACCAGCATGCGTTGAAACAGCTGGACTCGCTGCAGCGCGCGTTGCGCCAGCCGGTGAAGATTCCGGAAGCACCCGCCTTCCCCAAGCATGCCGCGCATTCCGAATTCGGCGAGGATGCGTTCAAGGCCGCCGTGGAGAAATCCAAGCGCTACATCTTCGACGGCGACATCATGCAGGTCGTACTGTCGCAGCGCATGGCGCAGCCCTTCCCCGGCTCGCCGCTGTCGCTGTACCGCGCGCTGCGCAGCGTGAACCCTTCGCCTTACATGTTCTATTACGACATGGGCGACCACCACGTGGTCGGCGCCTCGCCCGAGATTCTCGTGCGGCTGGAGGGCGACAACGTCACCGTGCGCCCCATCGCCGGCACCCGTCCACGCGGCAAGACACCGGAGCAGGATGCCGATCTCGCGGAAGAGCTGCTGGCCGATCCGAAAGAGCTGGCCGAACACCTGATGCTGATCGATCTCGGCCGCAACGACATCGGCCGCGTGGCCGAGCGCGGCACGGTGCGACTCACCGACAAGATGATCATCGAGCGCTACTCGCACGTGATGCACATCGTCTCCAACGTGGAGGCTAAACTCAAACCCGGCGTGCACGCCATGGACGTGCTCAAGGCGACATTCCCCGCCGGTACCGTGAGCGGCGCCGCCAAGGTGCGTGCGATGGAGATCATCGACGAACTGGAGCCCAGCAAGCGTGGCATCTATGCCGGCGCGGTGGGCTACCTTGGCTTCAACGGTGACATGGACCTGGCCATCGCGCTGCGCACCGCAGTGGTGAAAAACAACACGCTGTTTGTCCAGGCCGGCGCCGGCATCGTGGCCGACTCGGTGCCGGACAGCGAGTGGATGGAAACCCAGAACAAGGCGCGCGCCGTACTGCGCGCAGCAGAAATGGTGCTGGACGGCCTCGACGCCAAAGTCCACAAATAAGGAACACGACCATGCTATTGATGATCGACAACTACGATTCCTTCACCTACAACCTGGTGCAGTACTTCGCCGAACTGGGCGCAGACGTGAGCGTGTTCCGCAACGACGAAATCACGCTGGAGCAGATCGAGGCGCTGAAACCTCAGCACCTGGTGGTCTCGCCCGGGCCATGCACACCTACGGAAGCCGGCATCTCGGTACCGGCGATCCAGCACTTTGCCGGCAAGATTCCGCTGCTGGGCGTGTGCCTGGGTCACCAGAGCATAGGCCAGGCTTTCGGCGGGCGCATCATCCACGCCAAGACGCTGATGCATGGCAAGACATCGCCTATACATCATCACGGCACCAGCGTGTTCACCGGCCTGCCCAGCCCGTTTACCGCCACGCGCTACCATTCGCTGGTAATCGAACGCGAGACACTGCCGGACTGCCTGGAAGTGACCGCGTGGACCGACGACGGCGAGATTATGGGCGTGCGCCACAAGACTCTGGAAGTACACGGCGTGCAGTTCCACCCCGAGTCCATCCTGACCGAGCACGGTCACGACATGCTGAAGAATTTTCTGGAGGGTAAGCCATGAATCCGCCAATGAAACCTCAAGACGCGCTGAAGCGCATCATCGAGCATCGCGAAATTTTCCACGACGAAATGGTCTCGCTGATGCAGCAGATCATGAGCGGCGAAGTGACGCCGGTGATGATGGCGGCCATCATCACCGGACTGCGCGTGAAGAAGGAAACCATAGGCGAAATCTCCGGCGCGGCCAAGGTGATGCGCGAGCTTTCCACCAAGGTGAACGTGCACGATGACGGCACCCTGGTCGACACCTGCGGCACCGGCGGCGACGGCGCGCACAGCTTCAACATCTCCACTGCTTCAGCCTTTGTGGCTGCCGCCGCCGGCGCAAAGATCGCCAAGCACGGCGGACGCTCGGTGTCGTCGCAATCGGGCAGCGCGGATGTGCTGGAGGCATTGGGTGTAAATATAAATGTCACGCCGGAGAAAACCGCGCATTGCATCAATGAGGCAGGTTTCGGCTTCATGTTCGCGCCAAATTATCACAGCGCCATGAAACACGCCGCACCGGTGCGCAAGGAGCTGGGCGTGCGCACCCTGTTCAACATCCTGGGGCCCCTGACCAACCCGGCAGGCGCCAAACAGCAGGTGATGGGCGTGTTTCACCCCGATCTGGTGGGCATACAGGCGCGCGTTTTGCAGCGGCTGGGCAGCAAGCGTGTGATGGTCGTGCACGGTGCGGACGGCCTGGATGAAATCACCATCAGCGGCAATACTGCGATTGCGGAATTGAAAGATGGCGAAGTGCGCGAGTACACCATACACCCGCAACAGTTCGGGCTCAGTATCGCCGCGCTGGACAAAATCAGCGTGGCCAATGTGGAAGAATCGCGCAAGATGCTGCTGTCGGTGCTGGACAACCAGCCAGGCGCTGCACGCGACATCGTGCTGCTGAATGCGGGCGCGACCATCTATGTGGCCGGGTTGAGCGATACGCTGGAGGCTGGCGTCAAGAAGGCGGCGGAAATGCTGGCCAGCGGCGCAGCGAAGAACAAGCTGGAGCAGCTGATACAGATCAGCAACGCAGCCTAGCCAATTTTATCTCGCCTGATTTCTGCCAGCGCATCCACCACCGCCGGATAGCGCAGCACCACCCTCAATTCATTTTTCATGCGCGTGTTGCTCAGCCTGCGTGATTCATTCATAAACGACAGCAACATCGGCGACAGCACGCTTTGCGCTTCTGCTCGCGTTACTCGGGGCGGGTGTGGCAAGTTGAAAGTGTCCGCCACCGCGTCAAAATAATCGCCCATTTTCAGGTGCAGATCATCCGTGGTGTGATAAACGCGATTGGGTTTTGCGCGTTGCATGGCGGCAATCACGCAACGCGCCAGATCATCGGCATGGATGTGGTTGGTGTAGC
This sequence comes from Nitrosomonadales bacterium, assembly GCA_023259065.1. Lineage (GTDB taxonomy): Bacteria > Pseudomonadota > Gammaproteobacteria > Burkholderiales > Gallionellaceae > 39-52-133. The sequence goes on along the minus strand of JAHFQY010000009.1, from coordinate 48,542 downwards.
CATCTTCTGCCGCCACGATGGCTGGCGTGCCTTGTTGCAGGCGTTGCAGCGGCAGGCGGTCTGCGGCGTAGATGCCGGGCACGCGCAGGATGCTGGCGTGCACGCCGTTATTCATGGCCCAGTGACGTATCTGTTTTTCCGCATCGACACGGCGTTTGGCGCGCGCATTTTGCGCACGCGTTGGGCGGGTCTCGCTCACCACCTCGCCGCCGCAATCGCCATACACGCCGCTGGTGCTGATGTACACCACACGCTGCGGCAAGCGCCTCCTTCGACCATGCTCAGGACAGGCTTGCGACAGCGCCGCCAGCAGGTGTTTGGTGCGCGTGTCGCGCTCTCCCTCGCCCGGCGGCGGGGCCAGGTGCAGCACGATGTGCGCCAGGCCGCGCAGCTGGTGCAGGCTGCGCGGCTCGTCCAGATCGCCCCATAGCGGTACCATGCCCGCCGCGCGCAGCGCCTCGAAACGATCGGGGTTGCGCACCAGCCCGAACAGGCGGTAACGCGAGCACAACAGCGCTGCTATACGCAGGGCAATGTCCCCACAGCCTATAATGAGAATGCGTTTCATGCATCAATTATGCGTTAAAATTGTCGTTTTCGCGTACGCAGAATATTCACCATGGCATTTACCACCACCATCCAGCCGAGCGGCCACAGCTTCCCCGTGGAAGCCGACGAAACCATACTCGAGGCCGCTCTGCGTCATGGCTACACCCTGCCCTACAGCTGTCGTGACGGCGTGTGCGGCGCGTGCAAGGGCAAGGTAATGCAAGGAGAAGTGGATCACGGCAAGTATCAGGGCAGCACCCTGAGCGACACGGAGAAGAGCCTGGGCATGGCTTTATTCTGCTGCGCCAAGCCCAAGTCGGATCTGGTCATCGAATGCCGCGAAGTAAAAACGCTCAATGACATTCCGGTGCGCACCCTGCCCACTCGCGTGCACAAGATGGAAAAGCTGGCCGACGACGTGATGATCATTTTTCTCAAGCTGCCCGCCAATGAGCGCCTGCAGTTTCTTTCCGGCCAGTACATCGACATCCTGCAGAAGGAAGGTAAACCGCGCAGCTTCTCGCTGGCCAATGCGCCGCATGACGACGAGTTCCTTGAGCTGCACGTGCGCAACATCTCCGGCGGCCACTTCACCAACCACGTGTTCACCGAAATGAAGGAGCGCGACATCCTGCGCATCAAGGGGCCGCTCGGCACTTTCTTCCTGCGTGAAGACTCGGACAAGCCCATCATCTTCGTGGCCAGCGGCACCGGCTTTGCGCCGATCAAGGGCATTATCGAGCACGCGCTGCAGATCGGCATCCAGCGCCCCATGCATTTCTACTGGGGCGCGCGCACGCTGGCCGACCTCTACATGCTGGACAAGGCCAAATCATGGGAAGCACGCGGCATCAAATTCACCCCGGTGCTGTCGGAAGCCCTGCCCAGCGACAACTGGAAGGGGCGCACGGGTTTCGTGCACCAGGCGGTAATGGAAGATTACACTGATCTTTCCGGCTATCAGGTTTATGCCTGCGGCGCGCCGGTGGTGGTTGAGGCCGCACATCGCGACTACACCTCGCAGCGCAAACTGCCCAACGAGGAATTCTTCTCCGATGCGTTTACCTTCATGCCCAAGGATTGATGCAGGAATGCAAAGGCGGTTGTCCGCAGATTACACAGATTAGATTGATTACAAGCCAATCAAAATCTTGAGTTAGCCAACTGGTTGGTAATGAAATGTATGCTGCCTGTAATCGGCGTTAATCTGTGTAATCTGCGGACACAAACTGCCTCTAGCTGTAAGGCAATCAAACCTTAGTCACACTGCCCCAACTCCATCGCTTTCTGGAAGTTCGCCGCTGCGCGCTCATGCTGGCCCAGCTTTTCCGCCAGCTGCGCCAGCCCGGCATAGGCTGCGCGGCTGGGCTGCAGGCTGTTGCTGGCATCCAGATAGTTTTGCGCCTTGCCCCACAAGCCCTTGTGCAGGCACAGCTTGCCCAGCGCCAGCAGCAGGCCGGCATCGTCAGCGTGCTGCTTCAGCCATTTCTCCGCCTGCTCGATTTGCGCCAGCACGGTTTCGCCCTGGCAATCGCCATACAGCGTCACCAGCTCGCTGTCCCACTGCGCATTCAGGCTGTCCCTCAATACCTGGCTGGCCTGCTTGCAATCCTGGAACTTGATGAAGGCGCTGGCCGCCATTGCCGTCACCTTGGTGCGCAGCCGGTATTCATCCGGAATTCGTTTCCACAGTGCATGCAAAGCCATCAGGTCGCCGGTATGCGCATCCAGTAATTCCAGCCATGCCTGCAGGCGGAATTGTTCGGCAAGCACCTTGTCGATGGCTGAGCGCTTCTCCAGCTGCGCCAGCACTTCCAGCGCCGCCTCCCAGTTGCGCGCCTGCTGTTGCGCCCTGAGTTCCAGTTGCAGGGCGCCCACATGTTTGCGCAGGCTGCCCTCGCTCATTTCCTTCAAGGAGTTGAGCGCTGATTGCGGCTGCTTCTGGTCGAGCATGAATTCGGTTTTCGCCATCAAGCGCATGGTGCTTTCACCCACCGATTTTCCCTCGGCGCTGGCGAGATAGGCATCGCGCTTGGAAAATTCGCGCAGCTCATGCGCCGAGCGCGCGGCGATCACGTGGTTGAGCCCGGATTTCTCACCCAGCTCTATCGCGCGTGCTGCGGCCTTCTCGGCAATGGCATAACGCCCCTCGAAAAATGCGGTGAGCGCTTCCATCATGGCTGTGCGTCCCTTGCCCTGCGCGCGCTCTTCGCGGAATACGCGCACGTGGCTGGGCAGCTGCAATGCGGCAAAAAACAGCCGCACTGCAAAATACCCGACGACAAACAGCAGCAACAGCCCGATCACAAACAGGGTCAGCGACATTTCCATGCGGTATGGCGGATAAACCAGCACGACATAACCGGGATTGTGCGCCACCATGGTCAGCGCAACCGCCGCCGCAAACAAGGCCAGGAGCCAGACCAGAAATTTCATCGCGCCCCCTTCTCGTGTGCCGCACGGTAACGGCGCACCGCTTCCAGACTGGCGCTGATATCCGGCAACTCTATGCTGATGCTGGATGCATTCAATTTCTGCAGGGTAGCGAGGCTTTGCGCACCTACAGCGGATCTCACATCAAAATAAGTCTTGATCCATGCCTGAGATGTCTTCATGTCGCGTTTGAAGCTGGCTTCATCGCGAGTCAACAGCGCCAAACGCGCCGACAGCAGGCGCAGCTTGAGGTTTTCGCGCAGAAAGAAAGATTGCGTGGGAGACAGCAGCGGCAACTCGGTTCTTTCCGTATTCTCGATGCGTACCAGATGTTTTGCTTCCAGCCACATTTCGCTCAGCAGTTTTTGCCAGCCGCTTGGGGCGGGCGCCGCAGCAGGCGCAGCAACGGCTTCGGCAAACTGCACATCCTGCACCAGCGGCAATGTCTCCACCACGGCAATCAGGCTGTCCAGGCGCGCATTGATGCCCGCCACATCCACATTGGGCAATACGCGCAGCTTGTCCATGTCGCGGCCTATGCTCTGGCGCAAGCCCCCCAACGCCGCCCTGTCGGCGCGTTGCAAACGGCTGTCTGCCTGCTGCAGTGCAATCAGCGCCGCTTTCACGTTGGCAGCCAATTGCAATTGCTGGCCGGCCATCAGCAACAATTGCTCAACCTCGGCCAGCAGCATCTGGTCGCGGCTGCTGGACAGTTCCTGGTACATGCTTTCCAGCGCGGCACGCTGGTTTTGCGTTTCCGCATATTTGCTTTCCAGCAGGCTGAGCTTGCCGCCCAGCTCGCGCACCACCTCCTGGTTCTGCATGGTCAGCGTCTGGTTGGCCTTGCTGCTGCCATCGATCTCGCTCAGGCGCTGCGCCAGCGTTTGCTGCATCTGGCCAAGCTGGTGCTGCGCATCAAACCATTGCCACAAGAACACCAGCACCAGCACCGCCAGCGTCAGCTGGGTCAGGCTCAGGTGCGCGATCGCCGCCAGCGGGTTGCGGTGAGCGACACGCGGCGCAGCGCCTGTTTCGCCTTGATTGGTTTGCGGTGTTTGTTCGTTCATTATCATTAACCCCAGTTAGGACGTGTTGCACTAGTTCCGTTGCTGTTCCGCCCATGTTACCAGCCCTGCCAGCAGGCCGTCATCTGCGCCCGCAGTGGCAATGACATTGCGCCAGCCCAGCTTGGTTGCGGCTTGCGCGATGCGCTCATGCGGCACAAACAAAGGCAGCTGTACAAATTTTTCCATGCCTGCAACGCCCAGCATTTCCGCCATATACCCCAGCGCCTCGCTGCTGCTCGCGGTTATGGCATCAGGCATCTGCGCCAGCAAGGGCGCGGCATCCTGCTGCGGCTTGCCGCGCTGGTAACACGCCACATATTCCACAATTGCCCCGCGCGCTTGCAGCGTATCGCCCAATAACTCACGCCCGCTTTCGCCGCGAAAAATCGCCACGCGCCAGCCCTGCACCAGCTGCAACTCGGGCAGGGCCAGCAGGGCTTCGCTGTCAAATTTGTCGCGCGGCGCCAGCACGTCCTGTACGCCCAGACCATGCAGAACCTTGCTGGTTCCCGGCCCCACGCTTGCCACGCGCACGGGGGCAGGCTGCTTGCCCGCTGCAAGTATGGCCTGCATGCCAAAGCGCGCCGCGTTAGGGCTGATGAAAATGGCCAGTTGAAATTCGTGCAATCGCGTTACCACGGCGTGCAAGGAGCGCTGGTCGGCCAGCGGGGTGATTTCCAGCAGGGGGAACAGGATGCTTGTCCCACCCAGATCTTCGATGCGCCGCGCCAGTTCCGCCGCCTGCTCGCGCGGGCGGGTGACGACGATGCTGAGGCCGGCTAGAGGTTGTGGATCAGCCATTCAGCGCCGCAAGAATTTCGCCCGCACCCTGCTGCAGCAATGCCTGCGCAACTGCATCACCCAGTGCTTCAGGCGCGCTCACGCTGCCGGTCTGTTCGGCACGCAACATGCGCTTGCCATCCGGGCTGGCCACAAAGCCGCGCATGCGCAGCTTGTCACCGCTGACTTCGGCAAAGCCGCCCAGCGGCACCTGGCAGCTGCCAGCCAGCGCGCGGCTCATGGCGCGTTCGGCCAGCACGCAGGCTGCAGTTTCCGCGTCGTGCAGCGGGCGCAGCAAGGCTTCCAGATCGGGGCGGTCGGCGCGGCACTCGATGCCCAGCGCGCCCTGCCCCACTGCAGGCAGGCTGTTCTCGGAACTGATCAGGTCGCGGATACGTTCGCCCAGGCCCAGGCGCTTGAGTCCGGCTGCGGCCAGGATAATGGCGGCGTACTTGCCCTCGTCCAGCTTGCGCAAACGGGTCTGCACGTTGCCGCGCAGCGGTTCGATGTTGAGGTGCGGGAAGCGCGCGCGCAGCTGGCTTTCGCGGCGCAGGCTGGAAGTGCCCACCACGCTGCCGTGGGGCAGCGCTTCCAGATTGGCGAAATTGTTGGAAACAAAGGCGTCGCGCGGGTCTTCGCGCTTGCCTATGCAGGCCAGCATGAAGCCTGCGGGCAGGTGCATGGGCACGTCCTTGAGCGAGTGCACCGCGATATCTGCACGTCCCTCTTCAAGAGCCGTCTCCAACTCCTTGACAAACAAGCCCTTGCCGCCGATTTTGGAGAGGGTAACGTCGAGAATCTGGTCGCCCTGGGTAGTCATGCCCAGGATGCTAACGTCAGTTTCTGGGTATAATGCGCGCAGTCGGTCCCGGATATGTTCTGCCTGCCACATTGCCAAGGCGCTCTCGCGCGATGCAATGACCAGTTTTGCGGGGGCGGGTTGTTCACCGAATGTTTGTGCCTGGGATGCCTGTTTCATTGATTTTCCTGAGTATCTATTTTTTGATGATCCGTCGCGCCGCATTTTAGCATGAGCGCTAATGCGCGCGCGTCGTTGCCCATGTTGTCGAGATAAACGCCATGAATCTGCTTTCAGCTCCGCCAGACCTTTCCAGCAAAGACATCCCCCTGCGCGACGATATTCGCCTGCTCGGGCGCATACTCGGTGACACGCTGCGCGAACAGGAAGGCGATGCCACCTTCGAGCTGATTGAAAATGTGCGTCGCGCCGCGGTGCGCTTCCGCAAATCGCAGGACGACCGCGACCGCGACCAGCTGGAACAGGTGCTGGATGCGCTGTCCCCGCGCGACACCCTGTCGGTGGTGCGCGCCTTCAGCTTCTTCTCGCAGCTTTCCAACATTGCCGAAGACCTGCACCACAACCGCCGCCGCCGCGCCCACCTGAAGGCCGGTTCGCCACCGCAGGAAGGCAGCCTGCAACTGGCGCTGGATCGCCTGGAAGACAAGCACATCAATGCTGCCGCGCTGCAGGAATTTTTCGACAAGGCGGTGATCTCCCCCGTGCTTACAGCGCATCCCACCGAAGTGCAGCGCAAGAGCATACTCGACTGCCAGCTGATCATCACCAGCCTGCTGTCCGACCGCGACCGCCTCGACATGACCCCGGACGAGCTGGGCGACAACGAGGAAGCCCTGCGCCGCTTCGTGCTGATACTGTGGCACACGCGCATGCTGCGCACCGCCAAGCTGACCGTGCCCGACGAGATCAAGAACGGCCTGTCGTTCTATCGTTACACCTTCCTGCGCGAAATTCCCAGGGTCTACGCCGGCCTGGAAAAACTGGTCGAGGCGCGCTTCGGCAAACGCCTGCGCATTCCCCCGTTCCTGCGCGTGGGCAGCTGGATAGGCGGCGACCGCGACGGCAACCCGTTTGTAACGCACAAGGTCATGCTGGATGCAGCCAAGCGCCATTCCGCCACCGCACTCGAATACTACCTGGCTGAAACCCACCTGCTGGGCACGCGCCTGAGCCTGTCCACACGCCTGGTCAAGGTCAGCGACGAGCTGGAAGCCTTTGCCGCAAGCTCACCGGACAAGGCTGTCAGCCGTGAAGATGAACCTTACCGTCGCGCGCTGATTGCCATCTACTCGCGCCTGGTTGCCACCACCGAGCACATGGGCCATCGCGTCGAGCACCTGCATCCGGTCAGCCGCGATGTGCAGCCTTATGCCAACGCACAGGAATTCATTGCCGAGCTCGACATCCTGGTCAACTCGCTGGAATTCCACGGCTCGGTGTACTTGTCGCGCGGGCGCATCGCCTACCTGCGCCGTGCCGCCGAAGTGTTCGGCTTCCACCTGGCGCCGCTGGACATGCGCCAGCACAGCGCGATACACCAGCAGGTGGTGAGCGAGCTGCTCAAGCAGGCCGGCGTGGACAACTACAACGAAATGGACGAACAGGCGCGGCGCAAGGCCGTGGTTGCGGCGCTGCAAGCCGCCCAGCCACTGGCCGGCGATCTGGAAAAATTCACCGAGCTGGCCCAGGGCGAATTGCGCCTGATGCAGGCTGCCGCCGAGATCCACCTGAGCTTTGGCCGCGCCGCCCTGCCCAACTACATTATCTCCAAGACCGATGACGTGAGCGACATGCTGGAAGTGGCGCTGATGGTGCAACAGACCGGTCTGCTGGAGGGCGGCAAACATCCGTTGCTGCACATCAACATCATTCCGCTGTTCGAGACCATAGGCGACCTGCGCGCCTGCGGCCCCATCATGGACGCGCTGTTCTCCATCCCCTACTACCGCCAGTTGCTGAAGAGCCGCGGCGACACGCAGGAAGTGATGCTGGGCTACTCCGACAGCAACAAGGACGGCGGCTACCTCACCGCCAACTGGGAGTTGTACAAGGCTGAAGTGGAACTGGTTAAAGTTTTTGCCAGGCACGGCGTCGAGCTGCGCCTGTTCCATGGCCGCGGCGGCACCGTGGGTCGCGGCGGCGGCCCCAGCTACCAGGCCATCCTGGCGCAGCCACCGGGCAGCGTCAACGCGCAGATCCGCATCACCGAACAGGGCGAGGTGATCTCGAGCAAATATTCCGACCCGGAAATCGGCCGGCGCAATCTGGAGATCCTAATTGCCGCCACCATGGAAGCCACGCTGGTGCATCGCCACGGCGACGATACCACCATGCCGGAATTCCACCGCATCATGGAAGCGCTCAGCGTCGATGCGTTTGCCGCCTATCGCAAACTGGTATACGAAACTCCCGGCTTCACCGAGTATTTCTTCGCCGCCACACCGATACGTGAAATTGCCGAACTCAACATCGGCAGCCGCCCCTCCTCACGCAAGGCTTCCGACAACATCGAAGACCTGCGCGCCATCCCCTGGGTGTTCAGCTGGAGCCTGAACCGCGCCATCCTGCCCGGCTGGTATGGCTTTGGCAGCGCAGTGAAACAGCTGGTGGAGAGCGAGGGCGAAGCCGCACTAAGGCAACTGCAGGAAATGTACAAAAACTGGGCCTTCTTCCGCGGCCTGCTTTCCAACATGGACATGGTGCTGTCCAAGACCGACATGGGCATCGCCTCACGCTATGCCGAGCTGGTGCCGGACGAAGCGCTGCGCCACAAGATTTTCGGCGAGATCGAAGCCGAGTGGAACCGCACCGTGGAGATGCTGTTTGCCATCACCGGCGCCACCACCCTGCTCGCCGACAACCCCACCCTGGCGCGCAGCCTCACCAATCGCACGCCCTACATCGACCCGCTCAACCACCTGCAGGTTGGCCTGCTGCACCGCCACCGCGCGGGTGACACCGACGAGAAGGTCAAACGTGCGATTCATCTGACCATCAACGGTATTGCGGCGGGCTTGAGGAATAGCGGTTAGTTTCTTGCTGTAGATTTTACGGTGCGCATGGATGGTCTGGGGTAGCGCGGAAGCGAGTCGCTGTCCCTGCTTCGCCAAGCAAAGCAACCCAGAATTAAAGTGTTACCGATGTCCTTGACTCGTACACCCTGCCGTATCGCCCTGCGGGTTCCTTGAATGACTGCCCCGCAGAAGAAAGCGCGCAAGCACAAACCCATTGGCCCGTTTTCCTGCAAAGATACAGAGAGCCTTCTTGGCGAACCCGCTGTATCCCTTCCCCCGCTTCTTTGATATATTCCCCCTGCATCTGTAGGGATTACACCCGCACACCAAAATCAATAATGGGTGGATCGCAAAACTGTCCGGCATGCGTGGCACAACAAGATTTCTCAGGGGGAGATATGTCACATTGCAATTTGTCCTGGTCGGCAATGGATAGCATGGCGGAAAATTTGCGCCTGATCGCCGGAAAATCACCAGCCATCGCGGTTCCCGCGCACAATCTGGTCAGCGTGATGCTGGCAGAAAGGCAGCTGAAGCGCCACCTTGAGATCGACTCCGCGCTGGATAGCGGGCTTGCAGGCTGCATCGCCCGATGAGGTGTAGCCTTTCCATACAAATTCCGTTGATTCTGCTGGGCGTGGCGCTGGTCACTTCGCCCCTGATCTATATGCAGGAAGAGCAGGCTAACCGGATCGAAATTACACGGCTTGCCAAAGAGGACATCAAGTATCACATGAGCGGGCTGCAGAATGTCCTGCACAACCTCCTGACCCAGGGTAACCGGCAGGAAGCCTTGCTCAGTCTGACCCTGGCAGCCACGTATCCCAACACTCGCAGCCTGATGCTGACGAACGAGAGCCACCGCATATTAATGGCCAATCGCTACAGCTGGAGGGATAGCGACGCAAGCACAGTGTCTGATTACGATGCCACGGCGGCTGGCCGGGCCATCCTGAGTGCGTCCAGCCAGCTGGATTTCAATTCCCGCAACGATAGTCTGTTGCAGGGCTATTTTCCCCTGATCATCGAATACAAGCCGGGCGGATTGGGAAAGGTCATGGGGATGCTCTATGTCGAATACGACATTGCCCCGGTGCTAAAAGCTGCTCAAAGCAGAACTCTCAAGCAGACCCTGGTGTTTGCCGCAATCACGCTGTTATCCGCGCTGCTGGCGGCATTGCTGCTGCATTTTATGGTTGCACGCCGGCTCGGCGTTCTGTCCAGCACCGCCAGAAAACTGGCTGATGGAGATTACACGGCGCGTACCCGGCTGCAAGGCAACAATGAGCTGTCCAGTCTGGGGCGCACGCTCGACACCATGGCGCTGAAAGTGCACGAAAGCATAGAGATGCAGGGCAAGCTGATCCAGCGCCTGGAGAAGGATCAATTGCTTCTGTCAGAAGCACAGAAAGTCGGCAATCTGGGCAGCTGGGAGCTTGACCTTGCCTCAGGCCAGCTGATCTGGTCAGATGAAATATTCCGCATCTTTGAAATTGACCAGTCAAGATTCGGCGCCACCTTCGAAGCATTTCTTAACGTCATCCATCCGGATGATCGTGAACTGGTAAACCATGCCTACACCAGCTCACTCGCGAACAAGAGCAAATACGAAATCACCCATCGCTTGAAGATGCCGGACGGAAGAATCAAATGGGTGATTGAAATGTGTGAAACGTCTTATGACGAACAGGGACGGCCTGTGCGCTCTCTGGGCACGGTGCAGGACATCAGCGCACAGATGCAGGACAAGCTTGCCCTGATCGCAGCACAAAATGATTTGGCCAGCACGCTCAGCGCCATTCCGGACCTGCTGTTTGAAGTGGATCTGGAGGGACGTTACTACGCTGTGCATGCACCTCGCACGCAATTGTTGGCCGTTCCACCAGAATTACTGATTGGAAAACTCATCTCCGATGTTCTCCCCGGCGATGCCGCCGCCGTTTGCATGGACGGCTTGCGCAAGGCCAATGAATACGGGTATGCCTCCGGACAGCAATTCTCACTGACTCTGGACGAACAGAAGAAATGGTTTGAACTTTCCATTGCACGCAAAGCACAGGGGCATGAAGGTCAGGCTCGCTTTATCATCCTGTCGCGCGATATTACGGAGCGCAAACTGGCAGAGCTTTCGCACTTGAAGAGTGAACAGGATTTGCTCAGCCTGATACAGAATGCCCTGATCGGCATCTTTCATTCCACCCCTGCAGGCAGCTTTCTCATGGCCAACCCGGCGCTGGCAAACATGCTGGGGTATGCCACACCTGCAGAGCTTGTATCCACGGTTACCGATATTGGCTCGCAACTGTATGTTGACCAGGACAGGCGTCCGCTAATCCTCAAGGCTGCGCTGGACAACCCCAATGTCTGGGTGCAGGTCAAAAACCAGTATCGCCGCAAGGATGGCAGCATCATGCACGCCGACCTGGCTGTGCGCTCCGTGCCGGATGAAAATGGCGCGATCGCTTATCTGGAGGGCTTTGTGCATGACACTTCCGCGCGCGAACTGGCGGAAGCCGCCCTGCTTGAAAAGGAGTCGCAGTACCGCAAGGCTATCGAGACTTCGACTGATGGATTCCTGATGGTCGACATGCGGGGCAGGCTAACCCAGGTAAACGAAGCCTATGCACGCATGTCAGGATACAGCCGTGCAGAACTGCTCACCATGACCATCCCCGACCTTGAAGCCAAGGAGCGCCCCGCAGAGACGTCAGCCAACATCGAGGCAATCCGGCGTGACGGCAGCGCGCGCTTCGAAAGCGAACACAGGAGGAAGGATGGCAGCATGTTCCCGGTGCAGATAGTCACCAATTATTCTGCGACAGAGGGCGGGCAGATATTTGCATTCATCACCGATCTTAGCGAGCGCCACAGGAAGGACGTCATGCTGTTGCAGCAATCGCGTATGGCCACCATGGGCGAAATGATAGGCAACATAGCGCATCAGTGGCGGCAACCCATCAACGCCCTGGGGCTGATCCTGTTCGACCTGGAAGACTCGTTCAAGCACGGTGAGTGCGACACCCGCTATCTCAATAACGCGGTGACCACATCCAATCTTCTTATCAGGAAGATGTCCAGCACGATTGACGACTTCAAGAATTTCTTTAAAACGGACAATACTCCGGCCAGTTTCAACATGGGCAAGATCATCCGGGAAAGCATGGAGATCATGGATGCGACGCTGAAGCACCATCACATTTCCATTACCCTGGACAATCCCGGCAATCCCGTCGTGTTCGGGCGTGCGAATGATTTCTCGCAGTGCGTCATCAATTTACTGGCCAATGCCAAGGATGCCATAGGCCAGCAAAAAATCACGCATGGCGAAATAGCCATCGCAATTTCCGAAGATGAGCATTATGGAATCGTGACTGTCAGCGACAACGGCGGCGGTATTCCTGCTGATATCATCACAAAAATTTTTGACCCCTATTTCACCACCAAGGCTGATGGCCTGGGCATAGGGCTGTATATGACGCACATATCCATCGAGGCAAACATGGGCGGGCAGATCCAGGTTGAAAATGTCGGCAAGGGAGCACGTTTTACCATCAGGCTCCCCAAACCAGTGACAGGAGAAGAGGCTTGAGCGATAACAACAAGGAAATGAATGCCAGTTTTTCCGGCCTGCGTGTGCTCTACGTTGAAGACGACCCGTTGACGCTTGATGTCATGCAGCATTTCCTGGTGCGCCAGGGGCTGGCTGTCATCTGCGCCAGCAACGGCAAGACCGGTCTGGAACTGTTTAGGCAGCATCGCCCCCAGCTGGTCATTTCGGACGTGCGCATGCCCGAAATGGACGGCATGGAGATGAGCCGTGCCATACATGCCATCGACCCGGATGCCTACATCATTATCGCCACCGCACACAACGAGGCGGAGCTGCTAATGGAGTCCATCAATTTCGGGGCGGTGAAATACATCCTGAAACCGGTCGACCCCAACAAGCTGATGGAGACGATTGCGTCAGTTGCCAATCTGATCGAAAAGAAGCGCCAACTGGAATCCAGACTGGAAAAGATGGGAGCAGCCATCAGCGCGTCCGCGCATGAGGCGGAAAAAATACAGTCGTATGTTGCACGCACCATGAAGATAGACCGCCAGAGTGAGCTCCCCTGCGTGCGCCATTTATACATCCCGATGAATGATGTCAGCGGCGACTTTTTCTGCATAGAGTATTTTGGCGACACGCTTTACGGCATTATTGCCGATGGCAGCGGGCACGGCGCCTCAGCCGTGCTGCCCGCGTTACAGGTTCCACATATTTTCAGGGAACAGGTGCGCCAGGGTTTTTCATTGCTGACCATTGCCGATAAAATCAACCGTTCCCTGCATGACCAGCACCTTGTTGATCATTTTTTGGCAGCCACTCTGGTGCGCATGAATTACCGCCAGGGTTTTATCGAAGTGCTCAACTGCGGCAACCCCGATGCGATTTTGCTGAACCAGGACGGTGAATTGCTGCAGGAGTTCGGCTCCAACTCATTTGCACTGGGCATGGTGGACGTGGACGATTTCGATGCCGATGTGCAGCGCTACGAATACCAGCAACCTGCCCGCCTTTACGTCTTCACCGATGGCCTGACCGACACGCTGAACCATGAGCATTCCCTGGATTTCGAGCTGAAGGAAGTATTCAGCCAGAGCGCGCCCGCAGAGCTGTTTGGCCGGCTTGAGACGCAGGTAAATGAAATCACCGCACACAAGCGCTACGACGATCTCACCCTGCTGGAAATTAAATTCCAGGACAAACCCGGCCATACCGCCCCTCTGCAATCTCCCCCTGCAAACCCGCAGCCCCCTGCGGAAAACAGCCACGACCTGGATGATGCCAGGCTGAAAAAGATGAGCGTACTTCTGGTCGAGGATGATGACGACTCGTTTGAATATATGTCGCGCTACCTTAACCGGCGTGTCGGGGTATTACATACCGCGCGGGATGGCGACGAGGGGCTTAAGAAATTCATCGAGCTGCGCCCGCAACTGGTTATCTCCGACGTACGCATGCCCATTATGTCCGGCGTGTCCATGACGAAAGCCATACGCGCCCTGGATAAAGATGTGCCCATCATCCTGATCAGCGGCTCCATGGAAGCCGAAAGAGTTGAGGCCATGCTCGACCTTAATGTGACCAAGTTCCTGCTCAAGCCAGTAGACATGAACAGGCTGCGCAAGGCGCTGGTTGAAAGCGTCAATCAATTTGACAGCAACTTTGACGTCAACCTCTCCGCCTCGGTATTCCTCAACACGCCATTGGCCATCACCATTACCAGCAAGGAGCGCGAAATCATCGCAGTCAATCCCGCGTTCTGCAACATTACCGGCTATGCCGTGGACGAGGTGCTGGGGCGCAACCCCAGGCTACTCAGCTCGGGCAAGCATGATGCCGCTTTCTACAAGACCATGTGGGCATCCATCAATGAAACCGGCTCCTGGTCTGGTGAGATCCTGAACCGGCGCAAGAGTGGCGAACTATTTCTGGAGTGGATCACCATCAGTGCCGTCAAGAATGCAAACAACGAAGTGATACATTTTGTCTCGGTTTTTGCCGATGTAACCGAGCGCAATACGGCGGATGCCAAAATACGCCACCTGGCACAGCACGACAGCCTCACCAACCTGCCCAATCGCGTGCTGTTCATGGATCGCATGCGCCAGGGCGTGTTGCTGGCACAGCGTGAGAGTGCATCCCTGGCCGTGATGTATCTGGATATTGATCATTTCAAGACCATAAACGATTCCCTGGGTTATAGCGCGGGGGACGAGTTGCTATGCGCCCTGGCCAGCACCCTGGTAGATTGCGTGCGCACCACCGATACCGTGTGCCGCCTGGGGGGCGACGGCTTTGCCATCCTCCTACCCAACGCCGGTTCGCGCGAGATGGTCGAAAGGGTTGCCAGCAAAATCATCGGGGCTGTTAACGTTTCGCGTCATATTGCGGGCATGGATTTGCAAGTGGGTATCAGCATAGGCATCAGCTTTTATCCCGGCGATGGCGGGGATGCCGAGAGCCTGGTCAAATATGCCGAAAGCGCCCTGAATGCAGCCAAAGAGAGCGGGCGCAACCATTACTGCTTCTTTGACGCCCGGCACGACGACCGCGGCCAGCACCTGCTCGCCATCCAGCAGGGCATGCGCTCGGGCTTGATCAATGACGAGTTCTCCATGGTGTACCAGCCCAAATACTCGCTCTCGAAAAAAAGTATCGTGGGCGCTGAGGCACTGATACGCTGGAGCAGCCCGACTCTGGGCAATGTTTCGCCCGTGGAGTTTATCCCGATAGCGGAAGAAACCGGCTTTATCGTGAATATTGGCGAGTGGGTCATCGCCACGGTATTCAAGCAGGTGGCCGACTGGAAGCTCAACAAAGCCCCGCTGGTGCCCATCGCCATCAATATTTCACCGCGCCATTTCCAGCGCGGCAAAGTCATAGCAACCCTGCTGGAGCAACTCAAGGCCCACCAGCTGGATGCAGCAATGTTTCAAATTGAGTTGACGGAAGGCGTGGTCATGAACGACTCGGAGGCCACGATGGCCAACCTGCTTGAGTTGCGCAAGCACGGCTTCAAGGTGTCGATTGATGATTTTGGCACGGGCTATTCCAGCCTGAGCTACTTGCGCCGCCTGCCCATAGACGAACTGAAGATCGACCGCACCTTCATCATGGAAATCAGCGATGCGCTGGCCGCCAAAGAACGCTTGTCGGTGACGGCCATACCCTTGTCCATTATCCAGCTCGCCCGAAACCTGGACCTTGCCGTGGTGGCCGAAGGGGTGGAAACTGCGGCGCAGCAGGCATTCCTGGAGCAAAACGGCTGCGATGTCATGCAGGGATACCTGTACTCCAGGCCAGTGCCGGCGCTTGAATTTGCGGCCTTGCTGAAGAAACAGTAAAGCCCCGCATCAGCGGTGATCCTGGAAAAAGCAGTGCTATCCGCAGATTACGCAGATTAAATTGATTTAAAAGCTGAAGATTCATGCTCACCACTTTGGTGAGTTGTACTGTGAAAGTAACACGATGCTTAATCGGCGTTAATCCGAGTACCCGCAGGGCACAAGAACCTCTTCGAGGTAATCTGCGGACAACTACTGTTTTTTGGATGATGCGGGGCTAGCCAAACTCTTTCACAATGAACTGCTGCCGGCGGCTGATCGGCAGCCTTTCCTCCAGCCCCTTGAGTTTCACGGTCCAGTGGCTTTCCCCGCCGCTTTCTTCCGCCACCTTTTCAAATCCCTGAATGGCGCTTTTCGCCACCAGGCAGTTGCGGTGTATGCGTATCATGCGCGCGGCAAATTCCTTTTCCAGTGCGCTGAGGGGTTCCTCGATCAGGTATTCGCGCTCCGCCGTGCGCACGGTGATGTACTTCAGCTCGGCGCGCAGGAACAGCACCTGTTCGATGGGAATAAGGTGGATCTTGCCGCGCTCGTGGATGGAAAGATTCTTGCGCGGCTCCGGCGTAAGCTCCTGCAGCACCTCGCTTTTCACCGGCACCGCGGCACGCGCACGGGTCAGCGCCTCAAACAATCGCCCCAAACGTATGGGCTTGAGCAGGTAATCAATCGCGCGCTGCTCGAAGGCCTGGATCGCATAGCTGTCGAAAGCGGTGGTGAAAACAATCACCGGTGGCTTGTCCAGTTTGTTGAGATGCTGCGCCAGCTCCAGCCCGTCCATCTGCGGCATGCGTATATCCAGCAGCACCACATCGGCGTGTATCTCCGCCAGCTTGTCCAGCGCCTCGCGGCCATTGCCGGCTTCCCCCACAAACTCCAGCGGCAACTGCGCGGCACAGTCGCCCAGCAAGTCCTTCAGGCGGTTGCGCGCAGGCGCTTCGTCGTCCACGACAAACACGGCAAGGGGGAGGTCTACGCTGCTCATTTTTCTTCCTCGCTTACATAGGGCATTTGAATATGCACATGGTAAAAGCCGCCACCGCTTTCCACCGCGTATTGCGCCTCGACATCAAATTGCAAGGCCAGGCGCTCGCGTATATTTTCCAGCGCCATCTTGTTGCCATTGTGGTGTTTGCCTTGTGCACCACTGGGGTTGCGCACATCAATGTGCAATTCCTTGCCGCTGCGTTGCAGGGTGATGTCGATTGCGCCGCCCTGCTCCAGTGGCTCGATGCCGTGATACACGGCATTCTCCAGCAGGGGTTGCATCATCAGCGGCGGGATCAGCGCAGCGCTCAGTGCGGGATCAATATGCCAGTTCACGCTCAGGCGCTCGCCCAGGCGCAATTGTTCCAGCGCCAGATATTGGCGTGACAGCTCGACTTCCTGCTGTAGCGGAACCATGTACTGGTTGTCGGCCATGGCCATGCGAAACAGGTCGGACATATCTTCCAGCGCGGTCTCCGCGCGCGCCGGCTCGGCGCGCACTATGCTCAGCACGGCATTGATGCTGTTGAACAGGAAGTGCGGGCGGATGCGCGCCTGCAGCGCCTGCAGCCTGGCGTTGTGCAAGGCCGGCGACAGCGCCTGTGCGCGCAACTTGAAGTAAGCCAGCAGCACCGTCGCACAGGCGGCACTCAGCAAGCCATTGCGCCAGGCGTGGAAATCACCCTTGTCCATGGCCGAGGCATACAGCTCGCCCCCCAGCAAAAATATCGCCACCGCAGCCAGCGCCGCCAGGCATATCACGACAATGGCTCCCTGCCAGTAATTCAGCCGTGCCAGCAGTGGATTGAGCGCAAACAGCAATAGTAAACAGGACAGCAACACCGGCTGGAAAAATGCCGAGTTGTCGATAAATCGCTGTGCCGCATCCTGCCATGAGTACGCCTGGGCGAGGCTGGCAAGCAGCACGGCAGCATTCACCAGCAGCACGATGCGCAGGGTTGCACCGAGGTTGCGGAAGTTGGGCAACGCATCGGCGAGTAGATTTTGATTTATACTTTGCACCTTAGGCATGGCACCCCCTATGTGCCGCACATTCTGGACAAGACATGGCAACGATGCAAGACAATCAAACCTGGTCGGGCAGATTTAACGAACCAGTGGCAGAATTGGTGAAGCGCTATACCGCTTCGGTGGAGTTTGACCAGCGCCTGGCGCTGTTTGACATTCAGGGCTCGCTCGCCCACGCGCAGATGCTGGCCGCCTGCAACATCATAGGCACGCAGGACTTGAGCGACATTAAGCGCGGCATGGCGCAGATCGAGAATGAAATCCTCAGCGGCCAATTTGAGTGGCTGCTCGACCTGGAAGACGTGCACCTGAACATCGAGAAGCGCCTCACCACGCTGGTGGGCGATGCCGGCAAGCGTTTGCATACCGGGCGTTCGCGCAATGACCAGGTAGCCACCGATGTGCGCCTGTATCTGCGCCACGCCATCGACGAGCTGATTTTGCTGGTGCGCGCCCTGCAGACCTCACTGCTGGACTTGGCCGGCCAGCACACCCACACCATCATGCCTGGCTTTACCCATTTGCAGGTGGCGCAGCCGGTGAGCTTTGCCCACCACCTGATGGCGTATTTCGAGATGTGCCAGCGCGATGCCGCGCGCCTGGCCGACTGCCGCAAGCGGGTGAACCGCCTGCCGCTGGGGGCCGCAGCCCTGGCCGGCACCAGCTACCCCATCAAGCGCGAATATGTAGCCGAGCTGCTGGGCTTTGACGGTGTGTGCGAGAACTCGCTGGATGCGGTTTCCGACCGCGACTTCGCCATTGAATTTTCCGCCTGCGCCGCCCTGATCATGACGCACCTGTCGCGCCTGTCGGAAGAGCTGATTCTGTGGATGAGTCCGCGTTTCGGCTTTATCGACATTGCCGACCGCTTCTGCACCGGCTCATCCATCATGCCGCAGAAGAAAAATCCCGACGTGCCCGAGCTGGTGCGCGGCAAGACTGGCCGCGTGAACGGTAACCTGGTGTCACTGCTGACCCTGATGAAAGGCCAGCCGCTGGCTTACAACAAGGACAACCAGGAAGACAAGGAGCCGCTGTTCGACACTGTGGACACGCTGACTCAGACCCTGCGCATCTACGCCGACATGATGGGCGGCATCACCGTCAAGCCGGAAGCCATGCGCCGCGCCGCGCTGCAGGGTTACGCCACCGCCACCGACCTGGCCGACTACCTGGCCAAGAAGGGCCTTCCGTTCCGTGATGCGCATGAGGCGGTTGCCCTGGCGGTGCGCTTTGCCGAGCAGCGCGGCTGCGACCTGGCCGAGCTGAAGCTGGAGGAGCTGAAGCAGTTCTCCACGCTGATAGAGGACGACATCTTTGCGGTGCTGACGCTGGAGGGCTCGCTGGCCGCACGCAATCATACCGGTGGCACCGCGCCCAAGCAGGTGGAAGCGGCAATTGCTCGCGCCAGGAAAGCCCTGGCGGGCTGAGCGAAATTCTGAAAACGGGCAAAAAAAACGGGCAACCTTGCGGCTGCCCAGAGTTGGAGGAGAGTATAAAAAGAGGCTTACACCTGTTTTCTAACACTCGGCTCGTATTGTAGTGACTCTACATCCTTAAACATATAAGCCAAACGGCCTAGATAATTATCTAGGCCGTTTGCATTTGCATCTTTCTTCAGAACTTACTTGCTGCCGAGTTTGCTCAACATTTCCTTCAACTCGCCACTCTGGTACATCTCGGTGGTGATGTCGGAGCCGCCGATAAATTCACCGCCGATGTAAACCTGGGGCACGGTAGGCCAGTTTGCGTATTCGATGATGCCCTTGCGGATTTCGTCATCCTGCAGGATGTTGACGCTGAAAATGTCTTTGACACCCAGCGAATTCAGGATGCGGATGACATTGCCGGAAAAACCGCACTGCGGAAATTGTGGCGTGCCTTTCATATACACAACCACCGGGTGGCTAGTGACCTGCTGCTTGATTACTTCTTGAATATCCATGTTGACGTCTCCGTTTGGTTGAGTATTTAACTCGGGTATTTTAGGCGGCATGGCTTTTGCCGTCAAGAACAAATCTGGCCACCACTGACACGCTCGATTCCTGCCAGGTCACAGGCGGAAAACACTGCGTCAAAGCCGGCCTGTTGCAAGAGTGTGCGCACACGCCCGGCCTGATCATAACCATGCTCCAGCAACAGCCAGCCACCGGGCTGCAGGTAATCCCCGGCGTGACTCACGATATGGCGGATGTCATCCAGACCATCCGCCCCCGAAGCCAGCGCGGTCGCGGGTTCAAAGCGCACATCGCCTTGGCTTAAATGCTCATCCGCGGCCGCAATATAGGGCGGATTGGAGACTATCAGTTCAAAGCCCTGGCCGGCCAGGGCAGAGAACCAGTTGCTCTGCACAAAGTGCGCGTTAGTAAGCCCCAACACCTGGGCATTCTCTTGCGCCACCTGCAAGGCTGCAGCAGAGGCATCCACGCCCAGCACCGGCACAGCGGGGCGCTCATGCGCTATGGCCAGCGCAATTGCGCCTGTGCCTGTGCCCATGTCCAGCACCCGGCTCTCAGCAGTGTTTGTCAGGTGCTGCAACGCCAGCTCAACCAGCAGCTCGGTATCCGGGCGCGGTATCAGGGTGGCTGGGGTAACCTTCAGCTTCAAACCAAAAAATTCGCGCTCGCCCAGAATATAGGCGACAGGCTCGCCGCGCAGACGGCGCTGCAATAACACCTGGTACTGGCTGTACTCATCCGCATTCAGGCAGCGCTCGGGATGCGCCAGCAGATAAGAGCGCGGGACGTGCAACAGGTGCTGCAGCAAACACTGCACCTCGATGCGCGCCGTGCTGCCATCAAGGGCCAGTGCGCCGGCTAGCTGCGCTGCGTCTTGTGCAATGAGGCTTTGCAGGGAGCAGGACAAGGCATCAATTCTCGTCCGCCAGCGCCGCCAGCTGCTCGGCCTGATGCTCGGCCATCAGCGCATCGGTCAGCTCGCTGATGTCGCCGTCCATGATGTGGTCCATCTTGTACAGGGTGAGGTTGATGCGGTGGTCGGTGACACGCCCCTGCGGGAAGTTGTAGGTGCGGATGCGTTCGGAGCGGTCGCCGCTGCCCACCAGCGACTTGCGCTCGGCGGCCTGCTTGGAATGCGCCTCGTGCTCCTGCTTGTTCTTGATGCGCGCCGCCAGCACGGCCAGCGCCTGCGCCTTGTTCTTGTGCTGCGAGCGGCCGTCCTGGCATTCCACCACGGTGCCGGTGGGCAGGTGGGTGACGCGCACGGCGGAGTCGGTCTTGTTGATGTGCTGGCCGCCGGCGCCGCTGGCGCGGAAGGTGTCTATGCGCAAATCTGCCGGGTTGAGCACCACGTCGCTGACCTCGTCCGCCTCCGGCAGGATGGCAATGGTGCAGGCAGAAGTGTGCACCCGCCCCTGCGTTTCGGTAGCGGGCACGCGCTGCACACGATGCACGCCGGATTCAAATTTCAGCACCGAATACGCACCCTGGCCGATGATGCGGGCGATCACTTCCTTGTAGCCGCCCTTTTCACCCACGCTCTCGGAAATGATCTCGACCTGCCAGCGGCGGCGTTCGGCAAAACGCACGTACATGCGGAACAGGTCGCCGGCAAATAGCGCTGCCTCGTCGCCGCCGGTGCCGGCGCGCACTTCCAGAAACACGTTACGATCGTCGTTGGGGTCTTTCGGCAGCAGCTGTTTCTGCAAATCGATTTCGATCTGCTCCAGCCGCGCACGCCCTTCTTTTACCTCGGCATCGGCGAATTCGCGCATCTCCGGGTCTTCCGCCATTTCCAGGGCAGTGGCGATATCAGCCTCGCAGGACTGCCATGCGTGATACAGCCCCACTACCGGCTCCAGCTCCGAGCGCTCGCGGTTGAGCTTGCGGAAGGTATCCATGTCGCGCGTGGCCTCCTCGCTGCTCAGCAGGGTGCTCACCTCATCCAGGCGGTCGCCCAGCTGGGCGAGTTTTGCGGCGATACTGGGTTTCATTCGGGAGTATTCAGGTGATAGAGACGGTGTATGGTTTCCAGCAGCGCCTCGCGTTCTTCGGCCTGCGCCTGATTCAGCGCCTGCGTGGGGGCATGCAAAAATTTATTGACCAGTGCGCTGCTGAGTGACTCCAGCACCTTTTCGACAGGCTCGCCCTTGGCCAGCAGGCGCAAGGCTTTTTCCATTTCGCTGCGGCGCTGGCGTTCGACGTTGTCGCGCAGGGCACGGATGGTGGGCACCACCCCGCGCGATTCCATCCAGTGCATGAATTCATTCACGCCTGAGTCGATAATCACCTCGGCCTCTTTTACCGCGCCCTGGCGCGCATCCAGGCCGTCGCGCACCACCTCGGACAAATCATCCACGGTGTACAGGAATACGTCGTTCAGCTCGGCCACTTCGGCTTCCACATCGCGCGGCACGGCCAGGTCCACGATAAACAGCGGGCGGTGCTTGCGCGCCTTGAGCGCGCGCTCCACCATGCCCTTGCCCATGATGGGCAGGGTGCTGGCGGTGCAGGTCACGATAATGTCGTGCTGCGCCAGTTGCTCGGGCAGCTCGGTCAGGGTGATGGCGTGGCCGTTGATGCGCCGCGCCAGCACCTGCGCGCGTTCCAGCGTGCGGTTGGCCACGGTGATATGTCTGGGCGACTTGGCGGCAAAGTGCACGGCATTGAGTTCTATCATCTCGCCCGCGCCGACAAACAGCACGCGCTGCTCGGCGATGCTGGGGAAGATGCGTTCGGACAGTTTGACTGCGGCAGCCGCCATGGAAATCAGGTTGGCGCCGATCTCGGTTTGCGTGCGCACGTCCTTGGCCACCGAGAAGGTGCGCTGGAACAGTTTATGCAGCAGAAAGCCCAGCGTACCCGCCTGCTCGGCATAGCGCACGGCCTGCTTCATCTGCCCCAGTATCTGCGGCTCGCCCAGCACCATGGAATCCAGCCCGCTGGCCACGCGAAAGGCGTGCTTCACCGCCTCGTCCTGCTGCATGGTGTAAATGTAGGGCGCAATCTGCTCTGCCGATAGCTTGTGATACGCCGCCAGCCAGTTGATTGCCTGATCCGGCTCGTGCGTGCTGCAATACACCTCGGTGCGGTTGCAGGTGGACAGTATGGTGGCTTCCTTGGCCGCGCCATGCCCAACCAGGTCGCGCAATGCCGGCTCCATCGCATCGACATTGAACGCAATCTGCTCGCGCACGGCTAGCGGTGCGGTTTGATGGTTTATGCCAAAAGCGAATAACTGCATAGAATCAGACGGGAAGCAAAAAATGGGAGGCAAAGACTAAGCCGGGGCGCGATTATCCCAGATTATCCAGTTGGATGCGAGATGGTGGCGCTGCAGCGGGCCAATACAAAAAGGCCTGCATTGCGCAAGCCTTTTCAGGTCTATCCCCGTACTCTATTTGGCCACGTGCTCTATTTGGTCTGCAGTTGCGCCAATGCCTGATCAGCATCCTTGCGCAGGGGGCTATCAGGGTTTTTCTTGATAAAGTCGGCAAAAGCAGCTTGCGCCTGCTTTACCTCGCCCGCTTCGGCCAATCCCATGGCTTTCTGGAAGGCTGCCAGCTCATCGGAATCAACTTCCTGCACGGTTTTTTCGCCCTTCCAGTAGGTGTCGTTGGCGGTCACCTGAGCGCCGCGCACACCACCCACCGCCGTGGTTGCGCTGACATTTTTGTGCGGCGCCATCAACTCGACCTTCCTGCGCAGCTTTTCCCAGAAACCCAGGGAAGCGTCGCCGGCTTCAGCGGCATAGAGTGTCGTGGAAACCAGAGCCATTCCCGACATGACCAGCAAGGCAATAAATTTCTTCATCTTCTTCTCCAGTTAATTGCTGAGACCTCGGTGCATTCGACCTTACAACGAGTTGAGCAGTTCCAAAGCCAGCGCCTTGTATTTCTTCCTGACGGAAGGGTCCAGCTTGTCAGCCTGAACAAAGGCTTCTTTGGCCTTTTTTGTATTATTTACCAATTTGTAGGATTTAGCCAAGTTTACCCAGATATCCGGGTCATTGGCGCCATATTGCGCCGCGGCCGTATAGCTTTTCTGGGCTTCCGCATATTTTGCCTCCATCATCAGCAGGTTGCCGCGATTGTTATGTGCGGCTGCGTTCTTGGGCTCGGCGGCAATCACCTTGTCAAAATATTTCATCGCCTCATTCCTGTCTCCCAGCTTGGCCAGGACTATACCCACCTGCAGGTGCGCTTCCATATCGCCCGGCTTCTTTGCAATGGCCTGCAGATAACGCCGGGTCTTGGTCTGCGAGCTGATTTTCAGCACCGACATGAATTCCCCGGGAAAGCGCTTCTCGATTTCTCCCGGCGTAACGTCCATTGATTTCAGCGCCACATCCGGCAGGGTGGCCGGCTTGTATGTGGCCCATGCAGAATGGACATCCAGCAGCGTCAGCCCCTTGTCCTTCCATTTGTAATAATTGGCAGCACCCAGCTCCCACGCTTTCACAAACGAGCTCCCCACCACCGTGGCCTCCACCGGAATCCACAACTTTCCTTCGTGAATGACATACATGTCGTCCATGGTGTAGCCGTCGCCATCGGCATTAATGCCGGTTGAGAACATCATGAACATATGACCCGGCACCTCGACCACCAGGGTATAGATACCCATACTCTCCAGCGCCGCCGAATACAAGGCGGTGAGATCATCGCAATCGCCGGACTTGCGCCCCAGGGTTTCGCGCGGGTACTGGATATAGTCCACCGTGTCGGCCTTGCCCGAGGCCACCTGATAGGGGTTGCTGGGGTCGGGAATATAGGTCAGCCCGGCGACCCCCATGGCGTCAAACACCATGGCCGCAAGTTGCGACTCGTCCTTGGTGTCCTTGAATTGGGTTACCACCGAGCGCACGAAATTCATCACCGGCTGATCCTTGGGCGTGACAAAGGAAGCATAGCGCCCGCGCTCATCCCAGGTGAGACGGTGCTTGTCATAGATTTTTACCGTGGAATTCTTGCTGTAAACCACACGCTTGCCATTCTCGAAATAGCTGGCTTCTATCATGGCCTGCACCGAGCTGTCCTCTGACAGCGTCAGGATGCTGTTGTTGAACACGGCCAGCAGGTTGATTTCCTCGCTCTGTCCGGGCATGAGCTTGTCTATCTTGTCCTCGGTCGGGAAATCCATGACGTTCTTCAGCAGGAAGCTCACCTTGATTTTCTCTATGGGCTTGTCGGTGTTGTTGGTCAGCTTGATGCGGCCCACCCCGTCCTGCTCATACAGCTTGTAGGTATTGGAGAAAACATCGCGCAACTTGATGACATCAATTTCCAGCGGCGCCCTGTTGAAACTCAGCGTGGTTGCGCTGACGGCAAATTTCTCCGATTCAATTCCATCGTTGCTGCGGGTTGAAATATAGAAGGTATATTTTGTGTCCGGCGTCAGCGCATCTTTCGTAAACTCGGGCAGCATGGATTCACCCACCTTGGTAAATCCATCGCCCTCTTTCTGATAGATCAGGTAAGCACTGAGAAGCTGCGGATCGATTGCCTTCCAGCTCATCTTGATCTGCCAGGGCGTGGGATCAGCCTGAGCCTGGGTCAATACCGGCGGGGTGAATTTTTCGGCAACGCCTTGCACCGCATTGCTGGTGGCACCCTCGTAGCCATTTGTCGTCTCTGCGACAACACGATAATAATAGCGCCCGTCCGCCTCCAGCCCCTGGTCCGTATATTGACTGCCCGAGCTGCTGGCAACGCGCACATAGCCGGTGTTTTCGCTGCGCGAGCGGTAGATATTGTATTGCTTGATGTAGGGCAGGGCTGATGCCGCCCAACGCAGCGAGACCGCGTGCACAGCACCGCTTGCACCCAGCTGCTGCGGGGCAGCGGGCTTGTGCAAGGTGGCGAAGGTTTGCACGCGCTTGTTGCCGCGCTCTGCAACATAGAAAGTCGTGCCGTCTTTGGCAGCGATGGCAACCGCTTCGTCAAACTCTCCGTTGCCGCTGCCCTTGGCGCCAAATGCGCGGATAAATTGCCCCTGGTGTGAATACACCTTGACCATGCCGGAATCGACAACAAACACCTCGTCCTGGGTTGCCATCAGCGCCACCGGCTTGACCAGCGCAGCCACACCTTCCATTGTCTTGCCAAATTCGGCCATGGGCTCGCCCTTGGCCGAGTAGGTCGAAACCGCCGCCCGCGACTTGTCCAGAATGAACACCTTGTCCTGCGGATCCAGCGCCACTGCAACAGGCTCATCCAGCTTGGCTACCGTGCTGCTGCGTATCGCATACAGGAACACGCCTTCAGGGTTGAACACTTGCACCCAGTGATTGCCGCTGTCTGCCACAAACACGCTGCCCGTGCTGGAGATGGCGATATCCGTGGGTTCGTCCAGCTGCCCGGGCTTGCTGCCTTCACTGCCGATGCTGCCGAGTACATTGCCGGCATCGTCCAGCTTCACCACGCGCATTTTTTTCTTGTCCAGCACCCACAGCGCGCCACTTTTATCAGTCGCAACAGATAACGGCGTCATGTCCTTCAACTTCATGTCTTCCGCAGCCGTCCCGTTGCGCAAGCGCATGACCGCCTTGCTTTCCGCATCTACGCCGTACAGCGTGTCCTTGCCATTCCACGCCATCCTGTCCATGCTGGCGGCAACGCTGGCCTGATATTGCACCGATGTCCTGGAAGCCGCCTTGGGCAACGCTTCCAGCGCCTCTCCCGCCTCGGCCAGAAACACATTGATTACACCTTTTCTGCTGTCGCCCACGAACACCTGCCTGTCCTTGGCAGCAAGCACGCCCGCAATACTCTTGAGCTGCGCACGACCGTCTCCCTTGACACCAAATGAATACGCCAACTTGTCATTGAAATCATATTTCTGGATCACCAGAGAATCGCGATCGGCCACGTAGATTCCGTCCTGTGCCATGCTGAATGTCAGCGGCTTGCCGCTTTTGGGAAGGTTCCTCAGGTAAACACCGTTGGTGTCATAAACCTTGATCAAGGAGTCATCTGCGTCCAGTACATAAATCTGTCCCTGTGCATTGATCGCAATATCTGTGGGCTCAACCAGTTTGTAAGGCAGGCTTTTCTCCCTGGCCGCCTTGTTCCCTGTTGCACTGTCAATTTCCAGTGCAGTCAGAAACACGCCGTTGCTGCCATACAGCTGCACCCTGCGATTCCCGGTATCGGCCACATAGACTATGCCTTCATGCACGGCAATGCCGTGGGGTGAGTTCAGTTCATTGCTGCCGCCACTCTTGAAGAAGCCGCCCTTCCTGGTGCCAAACGCGCCTTTCAGTTTTCCATCCGGGGAGAACATGACAACCTGGCTGGTTTCGCTGTCCACCACATAAATCGTGTTGTCGGCGACGGCCACGGCCTCTGGCTGTTTGAGCAGCACTCCACCCTTGGCGTCCTTGCCATGCAGGGTGAGCAGTTTGCGCCCGTCCTTGTCCAGCACATCAACATCACCATCCGGCTGTGCGACATAGAAATTTCCCGCATTCCAGCCCAGCAATTTCTTTGCCCCGCTTATGGGGATTTCTTTTACAAAGTCCACCCGCGGCAGCCCGATAGACGGCGCCAGGTCGGAAGAAGCTGCGTTGGCTGATGCAACCAGCGTTATCGAAAGAATTGCAGTTGTAATAAAACGCATCGTGAGCACCATTCGTTAATTCGTGATTTGCCTAAACCGATTTATTTCTTCGCATCGGTATCGATAATTTCCACACTACACACACTATTTATCCCGCCGATTTGACACGCCATCCCAATCCTGCGGCGGTGGAGACTTCTGAAATCCCTCGCAACGTTCCAGATAAATCCTGCTCGTTCTGTCGTCAGCAAGCTCGTTAACTATGGCCCTGAAACAAGCTGCTGCCTCTACCCACTTGCGTGCCCTGAACAGAAGCAAGCCCGCATTAAACTGCCGCACCAGCTCGCTCTCCGGCTCGACCAAGGTTCCGCACAGCTCGTAAATTGTAACAGGCACCTGCTTGCCTACCACGCGCACCTTGTCCAGCTCACGGTAACGATAACTGCCACTGGTCAGCAGATAGGTGCTCTCGCCCACCAGAAATTGCACTCCATAATATTTCGCCGTACCTTCCAGCCTGGCAGCCTGATTCACGGTGTCGCCTATCACCGTATATTCCATTTTCTTGCCGCGGAAGCCGATATTGCCAGCGACCACTTCACCCGACTGCACCCCGCCACGAAAATAAAATGGCTCTACTCCTTCGCGCTCCCATTTCCCGCACAGCTCTTGCATCTTTGCCTGCATGGCCAGCATGCAGGCTATGGCCAGCTTCGCATGGTCAGGCTGCTCCAGGGGGGCACCCCAATAGGCCATGATGCCATCGCCGATAAACTTGTCCACCGTGCCGTCATGGCGCTCAATCACCTGCACCATGGCCGCGAGATATTCATTCAGGCGCGCCACCACTTCCTGTGGCGTGTGTTTCTCGCTAAATGTGGTAAAACCCTTGATATCCGTGAACAGGATAGTCACATGCTTGTTGTCACCGCCTATCCTGGCTGCATCCGGGTCTTTTTCCAGGCGTGAAACCAGCTTGTCCGACAGGTAACTGGAAAACATCGAGCGCATCTCGCGCGCACTGCGCTCCAGCACCAGATAGCGGAAGCTGCCACCTACCAGCAAGGCAACAATGGCGGCCAGTGGCGGGTAAATCATGCTGACCCAGTGGCCCTCCTTGAACAACCAGTAGCTCAGCCAGATGTACGCGGAGGACAACACCAGGGTTGCCGGGAACGCGCCATACAAGCGCATGCGCATGGTGATGTAATAGGCCAGCAAACCCAGCACCACGATCATCGCCATGTCAAACAGGGCTTCCAGCCCTGTCTGCCGGATAAAACGGCCGCTGATGATATTATCGGCTATCGTCGCATGCACCTCCACCCCGGGAGTATTGCCATGAAACGGCGTCACGCGCATATCGTATATACCCAGTGCCGTGGCTCCCAGGAACAGCACCTTGCCTTTCAGCAAGGCCGGATCAACCCGCCCATGCACAATATCGGTAAAGGAAAAATGCGGATAGTTGCCGCCAGGACCCGTATAGTTGATCCACATCGAGTACCTGCCATCCACCGGGATACTCCGCTCACCCACCCTGATTTCAAACGAGCCCAGCACAAACTCTTTTTCCCCCAGCGCCGCCATGGCCCCGACCAGTCCCAGCGACGGGATCTGCTTGCCATCCACATCGATCAATAGCCGGTTGCGGCGATTGATACCGTCATCCTCCGGCAAAAAATTAATGTGCCCTATTCCGCTTGCATTGCGTTCAATTTCAGCCAGAGAACGTGTACTGCCGGTTATATGCAGCTCTTTGTCAAAATCAAATGCAACGGCCAGAACCACGTTACCGGCCTTTTTGATTGCTGCCGCAAAAGCGCGATCTGCCGCCATGCTCTCGCGCTCGGGATAGAAAGCATCAAACAGGACAACTCTGGCGCCTGCCGCTGAGAGCTTTTGCAACAAGGGCACATATTGACTTCTGCTCCAGGGGAAACGCCCCAGCTCTGCAATGCTCTTGTCATCAATGGCTACAATGCCGATTTCAGGACTGGGGGGAATCGGGCCACGCAAGCGCGTGAACCTCAAATCGTAGGTCTTGGCCTCGAATGCTTCCAGAAATGAATTCTGGTTGTAATAAAGAGAAAGAACACTGAACACGGATATGAAAGCAAGCATCAGGGAGATGGCTTTCATGCCTTTCCCCATCAGCTTTTCAGCCAGAAACGACAGAACCATTTTGTGCACTTTCACGTGTATTGGTCAGGATAGCAACAGATTGCTTCATGTGTCTTTCGACAATCATGACAACGAAGTGCCACGAAGACAAGCCCGATATATACGCACCGTGAATTGCATGGGACGCTGAAATGAAGAAAGCCAGGTCTTTCGACCTGGCTTTCTTTTGCTTGAATATGGTGGCTCGGGGCGGAATCGAACCACCGACACAAGGATTTTCAATCCTCTGCTCTACCGACTGAGCTACCGAGCCGTACTGCTTTTTTACTGCTGCCAGAATCTTGCGATTCTCGCGAAGTCGCGCATTATAGCGGCAAACTCGATTTATGCAAACCGCTTGCCATGCAATCTTGGTGTAAGCGGAAAAAAACAAACCCCGCAGAGCGGGGTTTGTCGATTACAGCGGCCGATATTCCGGCTATTACATCATGCCGCCCATACCACCCATACCGCCCATGTCGCCGCCGGCCATGCCGCCGGCTGGCTTGTCTTCAGGCAACTCGGCAACCATGCATGCTGTGGTCAGCATCAGGCCGGCGATGGAAGCTGCATTTTGCAGTGCAGTGCGGGTCACTTTGGTCGGGTCGATAACGCCCATTTCCATCATGTCGCCGTATTCGCTGCTGGCCGCGTTGTAGCCGTAGTTGGCCTTGCCGGCCACTACCGCATTCACCACTACCGATGGCTCTTCACCGGCGTTGTGCACGATGGCGCGCAGCGGTGCTTCCATGGCGCGCAACACGATGGTGATGCCTGCGTCCTGGTCGTGGTTGTCGCCCTTCAGCTTGGCCACCACAGACTTGGCGCGGATCAGCGCCACGCCGCCGCCGGGGACTATGCCTTCTTCCACGGCTGCGCGGGTTGCGTGCAATGCGTCTTCAACGCGTGCTTTCTTTTCCTTCATTTCGACTTCAGTTGCAGCACCCACCTTGATCACGGCAACGCCACCGGCCAGCTTGGCCTTGCGCTCTTGCAGCTTCTCTTTGTCGTAATCGCTGGTGGATTCTTCGAACTGCTTGTTGATCATGGCAACGCGGCCCTTGATCGCATCTTCCTTGCCTGCGCCGTCGATCAGTGTGGTGTTGTCCTTGCCCACTTCGATACGCTTGGCCTGGCCCAACTCTGCCAGTGTCGCCTTCTCCAGGGTCAGACCCACTTCTTCGGCAATCACGGTGCCGCCGGTCAGAATGGCGATGTCTTCCAGCATGGCCTTGCGACGGTCGCCAAAGCCCGGGGCCTTGACTGCAACGGTCTTGAGGATGCCGCGAATGTTGTTCACTACCAGGGTGGCCAATGCTTCGCCATCAACGTCTTCGGCGATGATCAGCAGCGGGCGACCGGCCTTGGCAACCTGCTCCAGCAGTGGCAGCAGGTCACGGATGTTGCTGATTTTCTTGTCGTGCAACAGGATGAACGGATTGTCCATTGCAGCGATCTGCTTGTCCTGGTTGTTGATGAAGTAAGGTGACAGGTAGCCGCGGTCAAACTGCATGCCTTCCACTACGGCCAGTTCGTCTTGCAGGCTGGTGCCGTCTTCTATGGTGATAACGCCTTCCTTGCCCACCTTGGCCATCGCTTCAGCGATCTTCTCGCCTACAGCCGTATCCGAGTTGGCGGAGATACTGCCTACCTGGGCGATTTCCTTGTTGGTGGTGCAGGGCTTGGAAATTTTCTTCAGTTCTTCAACAGCGGCCACTACAGCCTTGTCGATACCGCGCTTCAGGTCCATCGGGTTCATGCCAGCGGCTACGAACTTCATGCCTTCCATCACGATGGATTGCGCCAGTACGGTCGCGGTCGTGGTACCGTCACCGGCCACGTCGGAGGTCTTGGAAGCCACTTCCTTGACCATTTGCGCGCCCATGTTCTCGAACTTGTCTTTCAGCTCGATTTCCTTGGCGACTGATACACCGTCCTTGGTGATGGTAGGAGCGCCATAGGAGCGATCCAGCACCACGTTACGGCCTTTGGGGCCCAGAGTGACTTTAACGGCATCAGCCAGAATATTTACACCCACCACCATCTTCGCACGTGCTGCGTCATGGAATTTTACGTCTTTAGCTGCCATGTTTATTTCTCCTGAAATTCGTTAAATTCTTAGGCTTCTACTACGCCGATAATGTCATCTTCGCGCATAGTCATGAATTCATGGCCATCCATCTTGAAAGTCTGGCCGGCGTATTTGCCAAACAGAACCTTGTCGCCCACCTTGACGTTCATTGGACGCAATTTACCGTCATCGCCCACCTTACCGTTGCCAACAGCGATGATTTCGCCCTGATCCGGCTTCTCTGTCGCCGCATCTGGAATCACAATTCCGGACGCTGTTTTACGCTCTTCTTCCATGCGTCTAACGATTACGCGGTCGTGCAAAGGACGGATTTTCATGCTTTATTCTCCTAAAACAAACAGTTAAAAAATTCGGCGCGGCTCTTAGCACTCTACGCCAGCGACTGCTAATAATAGGGGCGAGAGGCAGTTATTTCAAGTGCGTAGTGGAAATTTCTTTTTGATGCAGGGGGTTGAAGCAGATATGAAACTAAAAACCCCGCCAAATGGGCGGGGTTGTGTGATTTACAGCTTGTTATGCGACCCGTCACAGAAAGGCTGGCCCTGGCTAGCACGGCAGCCGCACAGGTACTTCGTTTCTTTTTGCTCCACGCTGAACATGACCGGCGAAATGCCAGTATCGGCATGAGAACCATCGCAAAAAGGCTGGTTCTTGGAACGGCCACAGGCACACCAGAAATAGTCGCCCGCCTCCAGCTCAACTTTATAAGGGCTCTTTTGCGCACATACAGCTTTAGTCATTTCCATCATCCTTCAAAAATTATCAAGTTCATTCCAATTGATGCCCGTATTTATGGGTCTGTCAGCCTTGCAGCCGGACACAAGGGGCATATACTACCCAAAAACCAAGCATTTGACTCAAGTATTTATTCGGCTTGGTGCGTAAAGTAAAAACAGCATGGCAATCTCGCTCTCGCAGCATCAAAATCACAGCGGCTTGCATGGCAGCTTAATTTATAATCTTCAGGTGAAATATATGCCGCAACCCGCTTCCTCTCCGCCTCGCAGCCATGCAAGCGGCAACATTGAATCGCGCCTGCCTATTCAAGGAATCGCACACCATGCCGAACAAACGCAGTAACGCAGATTTGCTGGCCCGCTCTCTCGCCGCCGTGTGGCACCCCTGCACGCAAATGAAGCGCCATGAAACCCTGCCACTGCTGCCGATCGCGCGTGGCAGCGGGGTGTGGCTGTATGACGTGGAGGGCAAACGCTATCTGGACGCGGTAAGCTCCTGGTGGGTCAACCTGTTTGGGCACAGCAATCCGCGCATCAATGCGGCGCTGGTGGATCAACTGGGCAAGCTGGAGCACGTGATGCTGGCGGGCTTTACCCATGAGCCGGTGGTGCAGCTTTCCGAGCGCTTGGCGCAGCTGGCGCCGGCCGGGTTGGGGCATTGCTTCTATGCCTCGGATGGCGCCTCGGCCACCGAGATTGCGCTGAAGATGAGCGCGCACTACTGGCGCAACAACGGACAGCCGCAAAAGACCGATTTCATCAGCCTGCAAAACAGCTACCACGGCGAAACGCTGGGCGCGCTCTCGGTGACTGATGTGGCGCTGTTCAAGGACGCTTATGGCGCGCTGATCAGGCACAACGCCACGGTGCCCAGCCCGGACTGGCGCGAAGCTGCGCCGGGCGAAAGCGCGGCCCATGTCGCACTGCGTTGCATCGCACAGCTGGAAGCGCATCTGCAACAGCACCACCAGCACCTCGCCGCCTTTATCATCGAGCCGCTGGTGCAGGGCGCGGCAGGCATGGCGATGTACCACCCGATTTATTTAAGCCGTGCGCGCGAGTTGTGCAAGCATTTCAACGTGCACCTGATCGCCGACGAAATTGCCGTGGGCATGGGCCGCACCGGCACGCTGTTTGCATGCGAACAGGCCAATATCGCGCCGGATTTCCTGCTGCTATCCAAAGGCATTACCGGCGGTTACCTGCCGCTATCGGTGGTGCTGACGCAAGACCACATCTACCAGGCATTTTATGCCGATGAAGTGGCGCGCGGTTTTTTGCACTCGCATTCCTACACCGGCAACCCGCTGGCCTGTCGCGCCGCGCTCGCCACCCTGGATATTTTCGAGGCGGATGACGTGCTTCAGGCCAATCGCGGCAGGGCAGCCTACTTCAATCGCGCCGCCACTCCCTTGCGCGAACACCTCAAGGTCAAGCACTTCCGCAACAGCGGCATGATCTGGGCCTTTGAGGTGGAAAGTCCGCACGCCGATTTTGCCCAGCGCTGCTTCTCGCTCGCGCTGCAACATGAAATTCTGCTGCGCCCCATGGGCAACACCGTGTATTTCATGCCGCCCTATGTGATCAGCGATGCAGAAATCGACCTGCTGCTGGCACGCACGCTAAGCGTCATTGAACAACTCATCTGAAGCGACTCCATGAAATTTGTTTACGCCTGTTTCTTCACCGCACTCATCGCAACACCCTGCACCCACGCCGGCGAATTGCCACAACCCGTGCTGGATGCACTGCAGCAGGCGCGCATTCCCGTTGCCAGCGTGGGCGTGGTGGTGCGTGAAATAAATGCGGACACCCCGCTGCTTCAGCTTAACGGCAAACGCCCGATGAACCCCGCCTCCACCATGAAGCTGCTCACCACCTATGCCGCACTGGAGCTGCTTGGCCCCGCCTACAGCTGGAAAACCGAGGCCTGGCTGGATGGCAAGCTGGAGCATGGCGTGCTGCACGGCAACCTGATTGTGAAAGGTTATGGCGACCCCAAAATCACCATGGAGCAGATGTGGCTGTGGCTGCACGAGTTGCGCAATCGCGGCTTGCGCGAGATTGCCGGCGATGTGGTGATGGATCGCAGCGCCTTCGAAGCGATGGAAGTTGACCCCGCCGCTTTCGACAATGACCCCGGGCGCGCTTATAACGTGGGCCCCGATGCGCTGCTGCTGAATTTCAACGCCATCCGCCTGCGCTTCATTCCAGCCGATGGAAAAATCAATGTCATCACCGAGCCGGAGCTCGCGGGCTACACACTGGACAATCGCCTCGTGGTGAACGGGCGCGGCAATCATTGCGGCAACTGGGATGACAACGTGCACATCCAGCTGAATGGCGCCAGCATACAAATCCGCGGCAGCTATCCGCTCAACTGCGGCGAGCATGACAAGCCCATCAGCCTGCTACCGCACGGCCGTTACTTTGATGCCGTGTTTCGCGCATTGTGGCAAGAGGTCGGCGGCACGCTGCGCGGCAATGCGCGCGAGGGCATCACCCCCGCCAATGCCACGCTGCTGTCCACGCACTATTCGCAACCGCTCAGCGAGCTGATCCGCGACATCAACAAATTCAGCAACAACGTCATGGCGCGCCAGTTGTTCCTCAGCCTGGGCGCCAACAACGGCAGCACGGCTCCTGCCATGGACATTCCACAGCCGGGCGATGCCGCGCCGACAGAAACCGGCACTGAACAAACAGCACCCCCACTCATCCAGCCAGCTGCGCCACCCTCCACCAAGCTGGCAGAAATACTGAACCCGCACACCCCGCCGCCGGCCAGCATTGCGCGCAGCGAACTTGCCTTGCGCAACTGGCTATCCCACAAGGGGTTGAGCTTCCCCGAGCTGGTGCTGGAAAATGGCGCAGGCCTCTCGCGCAAGGAGCGCATCACCCCAATCAACCTGTCGCTGCTGCTGCAAAGCGCGCAACAAAGCCCTCTCTCGGCAGAAATCGAGGCATCGCTGCCCATCGTCGGCGTGGATGGCACGCTGAAAAAACGCCTGGACAACTGCCCGGTCAGCAATCATGCGCACCTCAAAACCGGTTCACTGGAAGGGGTAAAGGCGATTGCCGGATACATTCAGTCGCGCAGCGGCAGGCAGTGGATCATGGTGTTTCTCATCAATCATCCCAATGCCTCCGCCGGGCAGCGCGCCCAGGATGCGCTGATTGAATGGCTGGAGCAGCACTACTAGACCATAGGGCTTATTCAACCCGCACAGGCCGGCGGGTTGTTCTCGACGCAGTTATTGATTAAGATGCGCGCGCTTCAGAAACTTGAACTCATTTGACCCGGCCCTAGATTCAAAATATCCGGGCTTTACTTCAAAACACTTAACCCAAAATTATCTCCAAGGAAATCATGAAGAAAATTATTGCTGCCGTACTGTTGCTCTCCGCTGTTTTTGCAGCCCCCGCCTTCGCGGCCACCCCTTTCTACGCCGGCCTGGCCGTAGGTGACGGCCTCACCCTGATGGGCGGCTACCAGATCGACAAGACCCTCTCGGCCGAAGCCGAATACACCAGCTATGGCCACCGCTCCAGCTACAGCGGTTGTGGCTTTACCAACTGCGGCAACTATGCAGACGCTTCCAGCCTGGGCGTGTTTGGCGTGGGCAAATTTCCGCTGAACCTGAAAGGCGCTGCCGGCCTGTCCGTATTCGCTCGCCTGGGCCTGGTGCGCACACAGATCACTGCCAATTATGCAGGCTGGACTTACTCCGAGAGCCGCATCGACGTGGCCTTTGGCGGTGGCGCACAGTATGATTTCAACCAGACTGTAAGCGCACGCCTGGGCCTGAACTTCAACAACGCCTACACCAACGACCTGTATATTGGCGCACTGGTTCGCTTCTGATCGACTGTCGCACCCCAAGAAAAACCGGCCTTGCGCCGGTTTTTTTATTTCCATGCGCATAAGTGAAAAATGTCAATCGCCCATCCTATCTAGATAGATAGCTAGACCATTATTTTTCTTGCCCTGTCCCCTTGCAATCAATAGAATCGCGCCCCGTGCATTTGCACTTCAAATAACAAATTTAGGGAAAAAATGAAAAAGATTCTCGCAGTTGCATTGTTGTCCACCTTTGTCGCAGCCCCCTCATTTGCTGCTGATACAGGCGCATATATTTCTGCTGACTTGGGCTCCGCTACTTTAAAAAATGCTGCCCCCTTCCCAGATCCAGGAGTAATTAGTTTTGGAGCCGGATATCGCTTCTCGCCCAATATTGCAGCTGAACTCGGCTATACATTTTTTGGCGACTCGAAAATAACCTCTGGCTCCAACTGGTTGACGATGAAATTATCCTCCCTACATCCAGCTGTTGTAGGCACACTCCCAGTCAACGATCAGTTCAGTGTTTTCGGAAAATTCGGGCTGGCGATAAATAGCGAGAAATACACATCCAACCTAACTCTCTCTACTTCAAGCTACTCGCAAAACTCTACCTATTTCGCATTTGGCGGCCAATATAACCTTAACCAGCAACTTGGCATGCGCGTTCAATATGAAAGCTTTGGTGATTTCGATAATGTTCCACCACCCTATTCTGCAACAGCAGTCTCTGTTGGTATTGTCTACAATTTCTAATTGAAATCATCCTAAATAAAAAGCCGGATTTGTTCCGGTTTTTTATTTCACACGCGCATGAGTAAAAACTGTCAATCGACCATCCTATCTAGGTAGATAGTTAGGCCATTATTTTTCTTGCACTGCCCCCTCTCAATCCATAGAATTTCGCCCCGCGCGTTTGCACGTCATAACTAAACTTAGGAAAAAAATGAAAAAAACTCTTATCGTTGCCTTGCTTTCTGCTTTTGTTGCAACGCCAGCTTTTGCTGCCGGTAACAGCGGCACCGTTTACAGTGCTATTGATTATGGAACTTTGGCGATGGCCAATTGGACATTGGAAAATCCAGGCTCATTGAGTTTTTCAGCAGGCTACCATTTTTCACCAATCTGGGCTGTTGAAGGCGGCTACACTTCAATCGCTGACTCAACTTTCAGTTCCAATGGAACTGGGACTTTCACATATAGCCAATCCATGTGGAGTGCGGCGGCCGTAGGAACTTATGCTGTGAACGACAGCTTTGACGTATTTGGCAAACTGGGATTGGGAATGGTTTCCGCAAAAGCAGCGGTCACTGGTACAACAACATTGAATGGTGTTACCAATACCAGCTTAAATGCAACCACAAGCAGTGTAATTTACGGCATTGGCGCACAGTACAATTTCAACAAGCAAGTTGGCATCCGCGCACAGTATGAGAGCCTGGGAAAAACCACGCCTGATTCATCAGCAACTGGGCTTGATTTGACTCGTCTCTCTGTAGGCCTTGTTTACAACTTCTAATTGAAGTGTGAAGTCAAAAAAGCCGGGCTAGCCCGGCTTTTTATTTCCTGCGCAGTAAATCACACCCCCAGTTCATCCCACATCTCATCGACCCTGGCCTTCACCGCAGCATCCATCTCTATCGTCGTGCCCCATTCGCGCTGCGTCTCGCCCGGCCACTTGTTGGTGGCGTCCAGTCCCATCTTGCTGCCGAGGCCGGACACCGGACTGGCGAAATCCAGATAGTCAATCGGCGTGTTGTCTACCAGTAATGTGTCGCGCGAAGGATCGACGCGGGTAGTGATGGCCCACATCACCTCGGGCCACGAGCGCACATCGATGTCGTCGTCCACCACGATGATGAACTTGGTGTACATGAACTGGCGCAGAAAAGACCAGATGCCGAACATCACGCGCTTGGAATGCCCCGGATACTGTTTCTTGATAGACACCACCGCCATGCGATAGGAACAGCCTTCCGGCGGCAGGTAAAAATCCACGATCTCGGGAAACTGTTTTTGCAGCAGCGGCACGAACACTTCATTCAGCGCCACGCCCAGCATGGCCGGTTCATCCGGCGGCTTGCCGGTGTAGGTGGAGTGATAGATAGGGTCACGGCGCATGGTGATGCGCTCTATGGTAAACACCGGGAAGGTTTCCTGCTCGTTGTAGTAGCCGGTGTGGTCGCCATACGGCCCTTCCAGCGCCGTCTCGCCGGGATGGATCACGCCTTCCAGCACGATCTCGGCGCTGGCGGGCACCTGCAAATCGGAGCCCATGCATTTCACCAGCTCGGTCTTGGCGCCGCGCAACAAGCCGGCGAACTGATATTCGGAGAGTGAATCCGGCACCGGCGTCACCGCGCCGAGGAT
Source organism: Nitrosomonadales bacterium (assembly GCA_023259065.1). Taxonomy (GTDB): domain Bacteria; phylum Pseudomonadota; class Gammaproteobacteria; order Burkholderiales; family Gallionellaceae; genus 39-52-133. Next base: position 10,251 of record JAHFQY010000009.1, on the reverse strand, counting down.
GGTGGCAGGATCGGCGCCGATCACCACCGCGAGAGGGTAGGGCTGCCCCGGATTTTTTTCGCAATGCTCGCGATAATCCAGCGCGCCGCCGCGATGCGCCAGCCAGCGCATGATCACTTTGTTCTTCGCGATCACCTGCTGACGATAGATGCCCAGATTCTGCCGCGGCTTGTTGGGGCCGCGCGTTACCACCAGCCCCCAGGTAATCAGCGGCGCCACATCGCCGGGCCAGCAGTGCTGGATAGGCAGCTTGCCCAGATCAACCTCCGCGCCCTCCCATACCACCTCCTGACACGGCGCACTCGACACCACCTTGGGTGACATATTGAGCACCTGCTTCAGCACCGGCCATTTATCCCATGCGTCTTTCAAGCCCCTGGGCGGCTCCGGCTCTTTCAGATAAGCCAGCAGCTTGCCCACCTCGCGCAGCGCATCAGTGCTCTCCTCGCCCATGCCCAGCGCCACCCGGCGCGGCGTGCCAAACAGGTTGGCCAGCACCGGCATGTCACTCTTTTTCCCATCGGGGCCGACTACATTTTCAAACAGGATGGCCGGCCCTTGCACACGCAGCACGCGGTCGCAAATTTCCGTCATCTCCAGATGCGTGGAGACAGGCGCAGTGATGCGCTTCAGCTCACCCAGTTTTTCCAGTTGCGCGATGAAATCGCGTAAATCGTGATATTTCATTTCAGCTTTCTGTTAAGTCAAAACCCGTTATATCCGCAGATTACACAGATTAGAAAGATTATCAAACATGAGAACTTGAGCGTTTTTAAACTGCTTGCAATGAAATGGGCTGTTTGATGAATCTGCGAGAATCTGTGCAATCTGCGGACAAAGGTTTTTTATTCCGGATAAAACGCCGCCTCGCCCTCGGGCCGCGTCTTGAAACGCTTGTGCAGCCAGAAATACTGTTCCGGCATTTCCAGCACGCGCTGCTCGATAAACTCGTTCATGCGCAGCGTGTCAGCCATCATGTCGCCGCTGGGGTAGTTTTCCCACGCCGGATAGAAACGCACCTCATAGCCCTGGTAATCCGGCAGCACACGGGTGATACACGGCACGATTCTGGCCTTGGTCATTTCCGCTATGCGCGGCAGTGTGGTCATGGTGGCCGCGGGTATGCCGAAGAAAGGAATGAACGCGCCGTCCTTGACGGTCTGGTCCTGATCGGTGAAATAAAAGAAGGGGTGACCTTCGCGCACCGCCTTGATCACCGGACGCAAACCGTCTTGCCGCGAATAAAGTATGGGCTGGCCGAAACGCTTGCGCTTCTGCAACAGTAGTTGCTCCATGTAGGGATTTTTCTGCAGCGAATATACCGTCACCACATCGGTATGTCGTGCCAGCCACGAGCCACCCACATCCAGCGCGACGAAATGCGCGGTGAGCAGGATCGTGGGCTTTCCGCGTGATTGCTCCAGATGCTCCAGCCCTGCCACGCGCACCAGCCGATCCAGACGCCTGGGGCTGGACCACCACAAAATGCTGCGCTCCAGAATGCTGCGCGCAAACGCGCGGAAATTGCGCCGCACCAGCTTCTCACGCTCTGCTGCACTCATGTGAGGAAAACACAGGCGCAAATTAGTGCGAGCCACGAAACGCCGCTCCTTGGCCAACGCATACAGCGCCATGCCCAGTACGTTGCCGCCCCATCCCAACACGCGCAGCGGCAGGAAATGCAGCAACCACAACAGAAAGATGCCTACGCGTATCATCAAGCCTTGCCTTCCACATGCCCGGCCGCAGCTGGCGTGGCAATCCCGCTCGGCGTCTTGTAGCGGTTGTAGCTCCACAAATACTGGGTGGGGCAGGTGCGCACCACTTTCTCCAGCGCATCATTGATCTGCTGCGCCACAGATTGCCCGAAGGCCAGTTGCAGAGGCTCGAAGTGCAAATCATAACCTTCGCCATTGGGCAGCCGGATCGCATACGACATCAATACCGTTGCACCGCTGGATTCGGCCAGGCGCCCGACCAGCGTCATGGTGTAAGCCTGGCGGCCAAAAAATTCCGCCCACTCGCCCTCGCCGTTGCCGGGCACCTGGTCTGGCAGCAGGCCGATGCTCTCACCACGCTTCAGGGTTTTGAACATGGTGCGCACGCCACCAATGTCGGTGCGCGCCAGGGTAACCTGGCCGCGCTGACGCCCTTCACGCATCACGCGATCCAGCCAGGCCAGCTTGGCCGGACGATACATCACCGTCAGCGGCGCCTGCACAGCCATGTGCAGCGCCAGTATCTCGAAACAGCCCATGTGCGGCGTCAGGTAAATCAGCCCCTTGCCGGCGGCACGAGCGCGCTCCACATGCTCCATGCCATGAATCTGGCGCACCTTGCCCGCCAGTTCGGGTAGTGATCGCCTCCAGATCCAGGGCAGCTCGGCCACACTCTTTCCTGCCTCGGCCACGCTGGCGCGCAACAATTTACGGAACTCCATTTTCGGCATGCCGTCATGGGCATGGCCCAGGTTATCGCGCAGGCGCTCGGCATAACGTCCGGACAACAGATAGATGAACCAGCCCAGCAGCGTGCCCAGACGATGCAACACACTCAAGGGCAAGCGTGCCAGTAGGTCGAATAACCACACGACAATAGATGAACTCATAAGCGATTCGGGAGAGCATGGTTTATGGCCAGATTACGGCTGGCCTGCGGACGCGTGGCATTTTAGCGCAAGCCACCTGCCTGGTGGGCAGCATTTCAGGTCATGGGCCGGATTTGTCCTGAAATCTGGATTCAATGTATAATTATCGCTGCTGAGGAGCGTTGCGACGGATATCCGCCAGGCTCGGCAAGTCTTAACGACGCTCACCTGTTAACCTGTGCCAGGCACGGGGTGCTTGGGTGAGCTCAAATCTCTCGATACATCCTGCCTGTCCACTGCTACCTGGAGTGGTTATATATGAGCGAATATTTTTTTACTTCTGAATCTGTATCTGAAGGTCATCCGGACAAAGTCGCGGACCAGATCTCCGATGCCATCGTGGATGCCATCCTGGCGCAGGACAAGCATTCGCGCATTGCTGCCGAAACGTTGTGCAACACCGGACTGGTTGTGCTGGCCGGTGAGATCACCACCAGCGCCAATGTTGACTACATCCAGGTTGCGCGCGACACCATCAAGCGCATCGGCTACGACAACACCGAATACGGTATCGACTACAAGGGTTGCGCGGTGCTGGTAGCCTATGACAAGCAGAGCCCGGACATAGCACAGGGCGTGAACAAGGCCTATGACGATGGCCTCGATCAGGGCGCCGGCGACCAGGGTCTGATGTTCGGCTATGCCTGCGACGAAACCGACACACTGATGCCGCTGCCGATTTATCTGGCGCACCGCATCGTCGAGCGCCAGTCACAGCTGCGCAAGGACGGTCGTTTGAACTGGCTGCGTCCGGATGCGAAGTCTCAGGTTACCATCAAATATGTGGATGGCAAGGCGCACTCCATCGACACCGTGGTGCTGTCCACGCAGCACGCACCGGAAATGTCTCTCGAACAGATACGCGAAGCCGCAATCGAGGAAATTATCAAGCCTGTGCTGCCCAAGGAGCTGATCAAGGGCAACATCAAGTTTCTGGTCAACCCCACCGGCCGCTTCGTAATCGGCGGCCCGCAGGGCGACTGCGGCTTGACCGGCCGCAAGATCATTGTGGACACCTACGGCGGCGCAGCCCCCCATGGCGGCGGCGCATTCTCCGGCAAGGACCCCTCCAAGGTTGACCGCTCTGCCGCCTACGCCGGCCGTTATGTGGCCAAGAACATCGTGGCTGCAGGGCTGGCCAGCCGCTGCCTGATCCAGATTTCCTACGCCATCGGCGTAGCGCAACCTACCAGCGTGTGGGTCACCACCTACGGCACCGGCAAGGTATCGGACGAGAAAATCGCTGAGCTGGTGAAGAAGCATTTCGACCTGCGCCCCAAGGGCATCGTGCAGATGCTCGACCTGTTGCGCCCGGTGTACCAGAACACCGCCGCTTACGGCCACTTTGGCCGCGAAGAGCCGGGCTTTACCTGGGAAGTAACGGACAAAGCCGCAGCACTCAGGGCTGACGCCGGTTTATAAATTCAACATGTAGGGTGGGTTAGGCGCAGCCGTAACCCACCAACCACAGCGACAATCCAGATGGTGGGTTACGCTGCGCTAACCCACCCTACACATTTACCCCCTCCGAGGGGCGCTGCAGCAGTAATGACTGTCAGGCTCGGAGGTGCGGTTCCAAGTTTCAACTGCGCCCATTCATTAACTTGAATGGAGTCACTCATGAGCAAATTTACCGATTACAAAATCGCCGACATCAACCAGGCTGCTTTCGGCCGCAAGGAAATCGCCATTGCCGAGACAGAAATGCCCGGTCTGATGGCAATCCGTGAAGAATACGCTGCTGCGCAGCCGCTCAAAGGCGCACGCATCGCCGGCTCCCTGCACATGACCATCCAGACCGCAGTGCTGATCGAAACGCTGGTAGCACTGGGCGCCGAAGTGCGCTGGGCATCGTGCAACATCTACTCCACGCAGGACCACGCGGCCGCGGCCATCGCTGCCGACGGCATCCCTGTGTTTGCCTACAAGGGCGAAAACCTGGCCGAATACTGGGACTACACCCATCGCATTTTCGAGTGGGCCAACGAGCAGCACGCCAACATGATTCTGGATGACGGCGGCGATGCCACCCTGTTGCTGCATCTGGGCGCACGCGCGGAGAAAGACGCATCCCTGATCAGCAAGCCCGGTTCGGAAGAAGAAACCTTCCTCTACGCCGCCATCAAGGCGCGTCTGGCCAGCCACCCCGGCTGGTATTCCGCACGCCTGGCTGCGGTCAAGGGCGTGACTGAAGAAACCACCACCGGCGTGCACCGTCTGTACCAGATGCACCAGCGCGGCGAACTGAAATTCCCCGGCATCAACGTGAATGACTCCGTCACCAAGTCCAAATTCGACAACCTGTATGGCTGCCGCGAGTCGCTGGTGGATGCCGTCAAGCGCGCCACCGACGTGATGATAGCCGGCAAGATCGCCATCATCGCCGGCTACGGCGACGTGGGCAAAGGCTCGGCACAAGCCATGCGCGCGCTCTCTGCCCAAGTATGGGTAACCGAGATCGACCCCATCTGCGCACTGCAGGCCGCGATGGAAGGCTACCGCGTGGTGACCATGGATTACGCCGCCGAACACGGCGACATCTTCGTGACCTGCACCGGCAACTACCATGTGATCACGCATGAGCACATGAAGAAGATGAAGAACCAGGCCATCGTGTGCAACATCGGCCACTTCGACAATGAAATCGACGTTGCCTCGCTCAAACAATACACCTGGGACAATATCAAGCCCCAGGTCGACCACATTGTTTTCCCAGACGGCAAGCGCATCATCCTGCTGGCCGAAGGTCGCCTGGTCAACCTGGGTTGCGGTACCGGACACCCTTCCTATGTAATGAGTTCCTCCTTCGCCAACCAGACCATCGCCCAGATCGAGCTGTGGACAGAAGCCAAGAAGAACTCCAACAAGTACCCGGTTGGCGTGTACACCCTGCCCAAGCACCTGGATGAAAAAGTGGCAACCTTGCAGCTGAAGAAACTTAATGCCCAGCTCAGCACTCTGACCGACGAACAAGCCGCTTACATCAACGTGCCCAAGGAAGGCCCGTATAAGGCCGACCACTACCGTTACTAAGATTTAGGGAAACACTGATTAAGTCGTCATCCCCGCGAAGGCGGGGATCCAGCTTGTTGATATGACTGGATTCCCGCCTTCGCGGGAACGACAAATGGGACTTGTTCAGTGTACCCTTGGTAACATTTTACGGCGTAGCAGTCATTGGGGCGGAATCATTCCGCCCCTCTTGTCTTGCTACGCACAATTTTTGGATACTGAACATGCAACTCATCGTCATCTGGATACTCAATGCCCTGGCGCTGCTGACCGTGGCCTATGTGCTGCCCGGCATCACCGTGGATGGCATTGAATCCGCGCTGATTGCTGCGCTGATACTCGGCCTCATCAACACCCTGCTGCGGCCGTTGCTGATTCTGCTCACCCTGCCGGTCACCGTGGTGACGCTGGGGCTGTTCATCCTGGTCATCAACGGACTGCTGTTCTGGTTCGCCGGCTCGGTGCTGAAGGGCTTTGAAGTCAGCGGCTTCTGGGTCGGCGTGGCGGGTGCCTTGCTGTACAGTATTTTTTCATCCGTGCTCGCGATGCTCATCTTCTCGCGCAAGCCACCAACATCCGGCAACAATTTGCACGGATAAGCGGAGACTCAAACATGTCACAAAACAAATCTTTCAGTTTTGAATTCTTCCCGCCGCAGACCGCGGAAGGCATGGAAAAACTGACGGCCACACGCAAGCAACTGGCCATGCTCAAGCCGGAATTTTTCTCGGTCACCTTTGGCGCGGGCGGTTCCACACAGGAGCGCACGCTGGAAACCGTGCTGCAGATAAAATCCGAAGGCCACGATGCCGCGCCGCACCTGTCTTGCGTAGGCTCCACGCGCGAGAACATCCGCGCCCTGCTGCAAACCTATAAAAATGCCGGCATCAAACGCATCGTTGCACTGCGCGGCGATCTGCCCTCGGGCATGGCCAGCATCGGTGAATTTCAATATGCCAATGAACTTGTTTCGTTTATTCGTGCCGAAACCGGAGAGCATTTCCATATCGAAGTAGCGGCCTACCCCGAGTTTCATCCGCAGGCTAAATCGGCGCGCGATGACCTGCTCAACTTCAAACGCAAGATGAGCGCGGGCGCCAACTCGGCTATTACCCAGTATTTTTACAATGCCGACGCCTACTTCCGCTTCGTCGAAGAAAGCCGCAAACTCGGCGTCACCGCCCCCATCGTGCCCGGCATCATGCCCATCGTGCGTTTCTCGCAACTGGCGCGCTTCTCCGATGCCTGTGGCGCGGAGATACCGCGCTGGATGCGCAAGACACTGGAAGGCTACGGTGACGACGTGGAGTCGGTACAGGCTTTCGGACTCGATGTGGTGACGCAGCTGTGCGAAAAACTGCTCGCGGCCGGCGCACCGGGTGTGCACTTCTACACCCTGAATCAGGCCAAGGCCTCGCGCGAAATCCTGCAGCGCCTGGGCTATCACGCATAATTTGTGTCATCTGCAGATTAGACAGATTGACGGAAACAAACTGACTCTGGATATCCAATCCATTTAATCCGTGCAATCGGCTGACAAAGGTATTTAACATGAAAGCACCCGAACTCTTACTACCCGCCGGCACGCTGGACAAAATGCGCACCGCCTACGCCTTTGGCGCAGACGCGGTGTACGCAGGGCAACCGCGCTACAGCCTGCGTGCGCGCAACAACGAATTCAAGCTGGAAGAGCTGCGCACCGGCATCGCCGAAGCACACGCGCTGGGCAAGAAGCTGTTTGTCGCCAGCAACCTGATGCCGCACAACGCCAAGGTAAAAACCTATATGGCTGACATGCAACCGGTGATCGAGATGCAGCCGGACGCGCTGATCATGGCCGACCCCGGCCTCATCGCCATGGTGCGCGAGCGCTGGCCAGAAGTGGATGTGCACCTGTCGGTGCAGGCCAACACTGTCAACTACGCGGCAGTTAAATTCTGGAAATCGCTCGGCCTCACCCGCGTGATTTTGTCGCGCGAATTGTCGCTGGATGAAATTGAGGAAATCCGCCAGGAATGCCCCGACATGGAACTGGAAGTGTTTGTGCACGGCGCCCTGTGCATCGCCTACTCCGGCCGCTGCCTGCTGTCCGGCTACTTCAACCACCGCGATGCCAACCAGGGCACTTGCACCAACTCCTGCCGCTGGGACTACAAGGTGGAGAACGCGGAAGAGGACGGCGCGGGCCATATCCAGAAAATCGATTTTGACTTTGACAAGGCGCTGAGCGAAAGCGCGCTGTCCGACTGCGGAGCGCAGCCGCGCCACCCGCTGGCAGATCGCGCCTACGTCATCTCGCGCCCCGATCATCCGGGCGAATTGATGCCGGTGCTGGAAGACGAACACGGCACCTACATCATGAACTCCAAGGACCTGCGCGCCGTGGAACATGTGGAGAAACTGGCAAAGATCGGCATCGACTCGCTCAAGGTGGAAGGGCGCACCAAGTCCATCTACTACGTGGCGCGCACCGCACAGGTGTATCGCCAGGCAATCGACGATGCGGTGGCAGGCCGCCCCTTCAACTACGGCCTGCTCGGCGCGCTGGACGCGCTGGCCAGCCGCGGCTACACCGATGGCTTCTACGAACGCCACCACACCCACGAGCAACAGAACTACATGCGCGGCCACTCCGAAAGCACGCGCCAGCAATACGTGGGCGACATCGTGCACTGTGCAGACGGCATGGCCGAGATCGACGTAAAAAATCGTTTCGGTGTGGGCGACAAACTGGAAATCATCCACCCCTCCGGCAACCGCATTGTCGATGTAACCGAGATGCGCTCCATGAAGGGGGAAGCATTAAGCGTTGCTCCCGGCAGCGGCCACCGCGTGCGCATCCCGCTAACAGGCAATGTTGAAAAGGGCATGATTGCGCGTTTTGTCTAGCGCCAGCCACTGATCCCTCTTTTGAATTATACAAAATTATGTATAATTCGTTCATGCAAGCAAATACCAAAGCGGTGGAATTTTTGGGTAGCGCATTGAATGACCTGCGTTCCTTCCCACTTTCAGCACGCCGCGAAGCCGGATACCAGATCGACAAGGTTCAACACAACGAAGAACCGGATGACTGGAAGCCGATGAAAACTATCGGGGCAGGCGTACAGGAAATCCGCATTCAGGATGAATCTGGCGCATTCCGCGTAATCTACATCGCCAAGTTGAAAAATGCGGTCTATGTGCTTCACTGCTTCCAGAAGAAAACACAGCGGACTTCTGCGCAGGACATCGCGCTGGCAAGCAAACGGTATAACGAACTCATGCGAGGTGTGAAATGAGTAAACAACGATTCAAAAGTGTGTGGGACGCCATCGAAGATACGCCCGGCGAAGCAGCAAACATGAAGGCGCGGGCAGAGCTGATGCGCGCCATCTGCGAATACGTCCGCAGTAGCGGCATGACCCAAGCGGAAGCCGCAAAAACACTCGGTGTCACCCAACCACGCATCTCCGATCTGATGCGCGGCAAGGTGGACGTCTTCTCCATTGACACACTGGTCAACATGCTGGCGGCAGCAGAAATCAGGCTGGAATTGCGGTTGAAGAAGGCGGCATGATTTTCTCCGCCCTCTCCCAATCCGATCGTTACGCCACGCTGCATCCGCTGTTTGCGCGCGCCTTCGACTACATCCGCAACACCGACCTGTTTGCGCTCGCACCGGGGCGTTATCCCATCATTGAAGAAGACCTGTTCGTCATCGTCGAACATGCGCAAGGCAAGCCCAAGGAGCACACGCGGCTGGAGGCTCACTGCAAGTACATCGACATCCAGCTAGTACTGGACGGCGATGAGGTGATGGGCTGGAAACCGCTGGCTGACTGCCTGAATCCGGTGAGCGAACACAGCCTGGAAAAGGACATCCGCTTCTTCGACGATGCACCCGCCTCATGGGTGGCGGTGCCGCCGGATCACTTCTGTATCTTCTTCCCGGAGGATGCGCATGCGCCGCTGGTGGGCAGCGGGAAGATACGCAAGGTGATTTTCAAGGTGGCGGTGTAGGGTGCATTTGAAGTTTTCTAAAAACCAAACTCAAAACCGTCGGGGGTAGCCCGACAGCTAGTCACTTTCTTTTGCTTCGCCAAAAGAAAGTAACCCAAGAAAAGGCGACCCCGATCCGCCACCTCTTCGAGGTTCCCTGCGTTGCTCGAACAGCCGGGCCTCCTCATAAACTCGCACGATCCGCTGCGCGGCCACGTGCTCAAACATATTCGTCGGACTACCCCCGTCTGTCCTCCGCTACTCGGTGGCGGATAAGGGGATTAAAAGTCAAAACCAGAAAACCAACGACTTGTTGTGGTGTGGGCACGGTGTGCCCACACCACTTTGTTTGATTGAAAGAGCGTGCGCGGAGCGCACACCGCACTTCAGTTGCTTTTCACTCCCCTTGAGAGTCGCCTCGCTCAGGTAGAAACAAGCGGAGGGGTCGGCGAGCACTGTCCGAGCTCCGCGGCAGCTTGCGGGGTGTGCAAGCTGCTAGGGCAATGGAATGGACACCTCCCACCTAAACGGCATCGTAATGTGCCAGACTGAAAGTCCAACCAATCAGTCAAAAGGAGGAGGTGTGAAATGGATATTACCCGTATTGGCAT
>JAHFQY010000043.1 GCA_023259065.1 Nitrosomonadales bacterium | reverse complement strand
CCGGGTTTAAGCAGGAGACATCAAACAGCGATTGCGTAGCAAAACGAATTGATGGCAAACAGGTCAGACCGGCGTAGGTGACTCAGTGTAACTCGATGGCTCACTGTCGAAGCAGCACCCGACAAAGCCGCTAGGGCGATTTGAGACTTACGCGCGAATTCCATCATGGCTCGGGTGTTTGCTACCCAACAGGAAGCCGGATATACGGAAGCAGTTGCACCCAAAACCATCAACACGAGTTGCTTGCAAAACGGGAGGTGTCCATATACGCAATAACCAACGGGCATTGCGCCGCATGAGCTCCCGCTGACTATCGGCGCATTGTGCTTCGCTTATTGCACCCTCAGCAAATGAAGTGGATGAATTGGTTTTGATTGTCCGCATGGGATCGATCACAAAGGGACACTCCCCCTTTGTGATTGCGGGCTACTCAGCGACCAGAACTTTTATTTTCTCAGCAGCATAATCTGCATATCCATCACGTTTGTACCTGTCGGCCCGGTGATGATATGGCTATGCGAGCCCGAGCTGGTATCCAGTTTTTTGAAAAACGTATAGGCGTCGTTATTCGCAAGATATTGCTCGGGCAGCAAACCCAGAGCCCGAGTCCGGTTTGCCGTGTGGCCATCCACGATAGCACCGGCTGCCTCTGTCGGCCCATCCGTGCCATCGGTCCCGGCAGATAGCAGCGTCACGCCTGCCAGCCCTTCCACCTCCATGGCGAAAGCCAGTGCCAGTTCCTGATTGCGTCCGCCCTTGCCGCCCCCGCGCACCACCACGGTAGTTTCGCCGCCGCTGAGCAGACAGCGCCGCTCACCCGCCTGCATTTCGGCCAGGGCGGCGCGCGCGGTTTGCGCCAGGAAATGTGCAACTTCGCGCGCCTCGCCTTGCATCTTTGTGCTCAGCAAGGAGCTTGCATAGCCCAGTTGTTGCGTCTGTTCCTGCGCGGCTGCCAGGGCCTGCTGGCTGGATGCGACAATGACGTTACGCACATTGTGCAACTCACTCTTGACCGTCTCCGCCTCCGCTCCGGCCATGCCGCGCTTCAGGTACGCCATCACCCGCAACGGCACCTTTTCGCGCAGATGATATTTTGCAATCACCTCCCAGGCTTCAGCAAAGGTCGAGGTATCCGGCGTTGTCGGCCCGGAGGCAATCACCTCCAGGCTATCGCCAATGACATCCGAAATAATCAGCGTCAACACCTGCGCCGGCTGTGCCGCTGCGGCCAGCCTGCCCCCCTTCACCATGGAGAGATGCTTGCGCACCGCGTTCAGTTCGCCTATGGAGGCGCCGGCCTGCAACAGCAGCGAGGTCACCACCTGCTTGTCATGCAGCGTAATTCCGGCCACCGTGGCAACCAGCAAGGCGGAAGCGCCTCCGGAAAGCAGGCAGATCACCAGCGTCTGTTCATCCGCATCGCGCAACATTTGCAGCACGCGCCGGGTGGCAGCCACTCCTGCCTGATCAGGAATGGGGTGTGATGCCTCCACCTGCTCAATCGCATCCAGCGCCAGCGCATGCCCGGTTTTGACCACAATCAGCCCGGCTGAAATGCGTGCTCCCAGCAGTTTCTCCACGGCCTGTGCCATGCGTGCCGTGGCCTTGCCGGCGCCCACCACCAGGATGCGTTTATATACCGCAAGGTCATACACCGCACCGGCGACATGCAGGCTTTCATCCTTGAGCTGTACTGCGTCAAGCACCGCCCGGCAAGGGTCGGCGGCGGCGAGTGCCGCTTTGAAAATTTGCCTGGAATGTTGGACTGGCGTCGAATGTTGGGCTGGCATCGGCTGTGAACTTTTCCCCGGCTGGCGGGTGCATGCTGTGCAATGGAAGACTGCACTATACACAGAGGGCAATACTGTGAGCTAGCCGATCTTGTAGTCTATGCTTACGCGCTCGGTGGCGGCGAGACGGAACATAGCGTCTGCATAATTGGAATATTCAGGGTGTTCGAGATAGCCTGGAACAAGCGCATCATTGGCGAAACGAATCAGCCAGCACTGCTGATAGCGCGCATCCGCCTGCATCGCCTCCCCATAAGCAACGCTTCTGACGCCGGGAATCGCCGCCAGGGATTTCATCCCCTGTGATACCAGCGTTGCCGCTTCGGTCTGATCCAGCCGCTTGTCCGCGTTGAACAACAGCACATGCTCCACCTCGCGCCAGAGGCGGCATTGCGACAGCACCTCCGCGGCACGCCCACCGCTCCCCCACACGCGTATGCAGCGCTCCACCTCGACGCGTACAGACTCCCTCACGCCACGAGTAAGCGTTGCGGAATTCATCTCGCCGGCATCGGCATGGCGTCGTATATCACTTCCCGCAGCCTCGGCCATGGCAGTGAAGTAATTGATCTTGGCGACGCCATTGGCGATCAGTTTTCTGCACTGGTCGTCGGAGAGGCCCGAACCGCCGTGTATCACCAGTGGAATTCCAACGGCTTCGTTGATCTTGCCCAAGCGCCCGTAATCCAGCCTGGGCGCGCCTTTCGTGTGGCCATGAACCGTGCCGACGGATACCGCCAGGCTATCCACTCCGGTGCGCTCCACATAAGTCTTTGCCTGGGACGCTGTGGTGTAAGTCAGTTCACCGGGATACCTTAGCGCGTCATCGCCCTCCAACCCCGGCACATAACCCAGCTCCCCCTCCACGGCAACGCCGCAGGCACGCCCCATGGCAACGACTTGCCGGGTCATGTGCAAATTGTCACCCAGGGGCTCGGCTGAGGTATCCACCATCACCCCGTTGCATCCCATGCGTATGGCGCGTATCGCCGTTTCCAGGCTGCTGCCGTGATCCAGGTGTATCGCCACCGGCACCGTGGCACGCTTTGCCGCAACCACGCACGCCGCCATCAGCAACTCAAAGTCGTAATACTCGAAATGGGATTCGGCCAGGCTGAGGATGACCGGGGCATGGCGGTTTTCCGCCGCCTCCACAATGCCGCTCAGGAAATCCAGGCTGACCAGATGAAACGAGCCCACCGCATAATTGTGGCGGTAGGCATGGTTCAGCATGTCAGCCATGTTTACGAGTGGCATGGGATTCCCCTACTTGGCTGAAAATTTGGCCAGTGCTTCGTCAGCCGTCTGCTCGTAACGCGCACGTTCGCGTTTTGCCGCCGCTTCCAGAGCCTGGTCAATCGCTGGATCCTGCAACGCCAGTATGCGCGCGGCCAGCATGGCGGCATTCTTTGCGCCATCCACCGCCACCGTCGCCACCGGCACGCCGGGCGGCATTTGCACGGTGGACAACAGCGCGTCCAGGCCGGACATCACTCCGCCGGAAAGCGGCAAGCCGATCACCGGCAAGCGCGTGTGCCCCGCAATCACCCCGGCCAGATGCGCCGCCACCCCGGCGCAGCCTATCAGCACCTGTACACCTTCCTTGTGAGCTCGATCGATATAGGCAATCACCTTGTCCGGCGTGCGGTGCGCAGAAGCCACCACGATTTCGCTGGCTATGCCCAGCTCGCTCAAGGTGTCGCGAACCTTGACCACGGTGGGCAGGTCGTTGGGGCTGCCGGTGAGTATGCCAACCAGTGTCTTGCCTTTGGGGTTTTTAGCCGGTTTCTTAGTCTCAGTTGATTTTTTCATCATTGATCTCCTCAAAATTTTGCGAAACTCTAAAAAAGGCAGTCATCCGCAGATTACATAGATTAACGCCGATTAAACATCGTGTTATCTTCACAGCGCAGCTCACCCACCAGGTGAACATGATTTTCAGATTCTTGCTTTTGAATCAATCTAATCTGCGCAATCTGCGGATAGAACTAGTTTTTCCAGGATAATTTCAGACCATATTGCAAGGAATGAGCCCTATGGAAATCACCTGCTATCGTGACACCGAACTGCACAGGGTGACGTGCCACCTGCCTGCCGCAACCTACAACCTCGCCGTCACACAGCTCGCGCGAACGACCAATGGCAACCTGTTTATCCCCATCCGTAGCATGCAATATCTGGCCATTGTGGACGCCGAAGAAATTGTGTTTCTGGATGGCGCACGCAAATGCTGGGTTGATATCGCCTGGCGCAATTTTCGCCCGCAGGCACGTGCCTCTCTAAGCGATGCGGTGGAATACCAGGCAGTCTACTATCGTGCCGATGCTGCCGCCCTCATGCCGCGCCTGCAGGCCGAACTTCCGCGTGCGTTGCAGGCGCTGTCGAAAAAATCACGCATTGAGGGGCCGGCACGCCTGCTCAAATTTCCCGCTCCACAACACACGTAGTTCCAAGCAGCCTTACTCGTCCTCGCCCAGTTCCGCATCCCACCCTTCGCCACGCGCGGTGGTGATGGCCTGCTCATACAATTTTGTGTGCTTCTCACGCAGTGCATCGGGCAAACGGCTGGGCAGGTGCGCATAGGGTTCCCACGCGGCATACACCTGCTCGTACAAATTCTGCATGCGTGCGGAATCCCAGCCCGCGCAGGTTTCCGTTTCGGGCAGGATGCCAAATACCCAAGCATCCCGCACCACACGCCCCAGATGAGTCAATCCGCCCTGCGTATCCTTGTCTACACCGACATATGTTTGTGCCATTTTGTTACCTCGTTAATCCTGCGTGAATTACGAAAGCAATCGCTTCGAAAATAATGGTCAATATTTGCCACGTTCATTATCACCGCGTTAAGCCAGCGTAAAGAACCGGCAGCTTTTCCGGCAACCGTTCAACATGGTCCACCACCATGTAATTCTTGGCTCCGAATATCCGCGACACGTACTGGTCTGCGCGCGGATCGAGCGACATGCAGTAGGTGGTCACACCGCTGCGCGCCATCTCCTCCACCGCCTTCTTGGTATCGTAACGCAAATACTGCGGATCGCGCACATCCACGTCTGCCGGCTCGCCGTCGGTAATCACCAGCAACAGCTTCTTGGCAGATTTTTGCAGTTTCAGGTAATGCCCGGCATGGCGTATGGCCGCCCCCATGCGTGTGGAGAGTTGTCCGCTCATGCCCGCCAGACGCGCCTTGGGCGCCTCATTGTAAGCCTGGTCAAAATCCTTGAAGCGCGAATATTCGACATTGTGGCGGCCGTCCGAACAGAAGCCGTGTATCGCGAAAGGGTCGCCGATTTTGTTGATCGCATCGGCCAGCAGCACGGTGGCCTGGCGCTGCAGGTCCAGCACGCTGTATTCCTGCCCGGCCACCTTGTCGTTGGTGGACTCGGACAGGTCCAGCAACACCATCACCGAAATGTCGCGCACCTTGCGCACCGAACGCATCATGATGCGCGGGTCCGGCTGCTGCCCCATGCGGATGTCTATCATGGCGCGGATGGCGGCATTCATGTCCACCTCGTCGCCGTCTTCCAGCTTGCGTATGCGCGTCACCCCCTGCGGTTGCAGGGCATCGAGCAGAAACTTGAGGCGGCCTATGGTGCGCTTGTGCTGGAAAGTGATGTCGTCTATCAGCTGCAAGTCGCCCGCCTTGGGGCGCTTTTCCAGCACCGTGGCCCAGGCCGGACGTTCCAGCTGGATCTGGTAATCCCACTCCGAATAATGGTAAGGCTCGGACACCGGCTCCTTGCCCTCCATCTCGTTAAAGGACTTGCCCGTGTCCTCATAGGGAAACAGCTCCGTGCCCAGCACCCAGATTTCTTGCGCATCATCGCCTGCGGTCTCGACATCGATTTCGTTGGCGAACTCCATCAGGCTCACATGCTTGCGCACCTGCTTGGGCGCGTCGTATCCCGCGGCGATTGCCTTGTCGAAATCAAACTCCTCGAATTCCCAGAAATAGCGGTTGTCGTCGCGATAGGGTGCCGTGAGCAGATCGCTGCGCGGGTTGAAGGGGATGCGCTTGCTCATGAACTCGTGCGCAAGCTGCACGCCGATATCCCAGGACACCTGATTGCTGTCCAGACGCGCGGCGGCCTGCTGGAACAATACACGCCCCTGGGCTATCCACGCATCGTTGTCCTGATAGCTGTCATCGAGCAGCGCACGCGCCAGGCGGTTTAAGAAATCTCCTGCCGTGTTGCCCTGCCCGGCAGTAATCGTGTGTAGCTGCACCCACAGTTTCTTGAGTCCGGGAAATTTACGCACAGACAGCGTTTCCACGCGCGCATCCTCGATCACGCTGATCACCGCCATCTGCCATGGATTCAGTGATTCAGCCGAGATCGGCTCGCGCGTATAGGCGATGTGTGCAGCGCTGTGCGCGGCGGCGGCACGGTACATTTCCAGACCGGGCAATTTGGTTTCGCCTGCAACATAATCGTCGTACGCATCGGGTAAATGCAGGAAATAGCCCTCGATATACGGGCGATAGCCTTCGCGCGTTTCAAAGTCGCCGGAAGTGGGCTTCATGAAAAAATCCCGCGCCCACAGGGCACGCAAATACATATTGATGCGGCGCTGCACATCCACAAACAGCGTGCCCTTGCGCTCCTTCTGCAGCATGGCCTGCGACTCTTTCGACTGCAGACTGAAGTAATTGGCCTGCTCCGGATAGTCGGTGCGATGGGCATGCGCGCCCCACAGCGCCCAGCGCCGCAAGCCGCCCAACGTCAACTGGCTGAACAGCGTCTCCAGATTTTCCAGCATAGGCCGCACGCCGCGCGGCGCCTGCGACAACAGGGTGTTGAGGAATTGCAGATAGTTGCGGAACAGCGCTTCGTCGCCCAGGCGATTGGCCGCCGTGGGCGCGGTGCTGAGGATCAGCTCGATCACCGAGCCCGAGGTCTTGGAGGCCAGCGCGAGTGCGGTTTGTATCAGGTCGGGGATGGCATCTTCGCCGATTTCCTTGGCCACCATCGGTGCATGGTCGATCCAGGTGGCGATCAGCTCATCGCCCTTGCCCAAGCTCTTCAGCGCGGCAGTACCCTTGAGGTAGTTGTCCAGGCCGCGCGCGCTGAACACCTTGGCCGCTTCCAGCCAGGCGGCATGCAGGCTCTCCTGCAACTCAGGAGAGAGCGTGTCCAGCAGTTCCTGATAGTCTTCGAGATTGATAGCCATGGTTTAACCCCCGTGAAAGGTGAAAAGTGACTCGCCGCTCTGCGGCTCAGGTGAAACGTGAGGAACGCAGGAAGCGATATGGAATTTTTCACATTTCACATTTCACATTTCACATTTCACATTTCACATTTCACATTTCACATTTCACATTTCACGTTTCACGTTTCACGCATCAGAAGAATGTAGTCACCGCCGCATCCAGCGCATCGCGCATGTCGGGGTCGTCGGTGATCGGGCGCACCAACGCCACGCGACAGGCCTTGACCGGGTTGACGCCGGTGGCAATCAGGCTGCCCGCGTAAATCAGCATGCGCGTGGAGATGCCTTCTTCCAGGCCGTGGCCCTTGAGGTTGCGCGCACGCTCGGCGATGGAAACCAGCTTGCCGGCCACCTCCGCAGTCACGCCGGTTTCGTGGGCGACGATTTCGGTTTCGACATCGTGCTCGGGATAGTTGAAATCGAGGCCGCCGAAACGCTGCTTGGTGGACTGCTTCAAGTCCTTCATCAGCGACTGGTAGCCGGGGTTGTACGAAATCACCAGCTGGAAATCGGGATGTGCATTGACCAGCTCGCCCTTCTTTTCCAGCGGCAGCACGCGGCGGTTGTCGGTCAGCGGATGGATCACCACGGTGGTGTCCTGGCGCGCCTCCACCACCTCGTCGAGGTAGCAGATGGCGCCGTAACGGGCGGCGATGGCCAGCGGGCCGTCCTGCCAGCGCGTGCCGTTGGCATCGAGCAAGAAGCGCCCGACCAGGTCGGAGGCGGTCATGTCTTCGTTGCAGGCCACGGTGATCAGCGGCTTGCCCAGCTTCCACGCCATGTGCTCGACAAAGCGCGTCTTGCCGCAGCCGGTGGGGCCTTTCAGCATCATCGGCATGCGCACGGTATAAGCCGCCTCATATAGTTCCACCTCGTCCGAAACGGGGCGGTAGTAAGGCTCTTTTTCGATCATATATTGCTTGATGATGTCGCTCATATCAGTCTCCATCTAGCTGTTCAGTCAACACAGGGGCGTAAATGGCCGCTTGCGGGCAGTCACTTAAGTCCATGTACGGAAGAATTCCCTGCCGCAAAAAAAGGGGAGCATGCGGCAGGGAAAGCACTACCTTAAACAGTCTTGCCGCGGAAAATCACCATGGCTGCGCCTTGCGACTGGTTGAAGTTGTTGTAACCCACCAGACGCACGTGATTGTTCGGGTTGGCCTTGTGGCAGGCTTCTGCTTCGGCCAATACTTTTTTCACGTCGGTTTCGCCAAACATCGGCAACTTCCACATATACCAGTAGGAGTCCATCAGGTACTCCGGCTCGATATGTTCGATCGCCGGATTCCAGCCCTTGGAAACCAGGTACTGCACCTGCTTCTGGATCTCGTCTGCAGTCATCGCGGGCAGGTAGGAGAAGGTCTCGAACTTGCGGCTGGCCGGGTCAGAGAGACGTGATTTGTAATCCATTACTTCACTCATGTTTTGCTCCTCAAATAAATTGTTGGCATATTCCGGATTACGCCGCCGGCGCATCCGGATGGCTGCATTACTTGTGCGCTACGTCCAGCTTGTCGACGGTGTCGAACTCGAACTTGATCTCTTTCCATGTTTCCATGGCGATCTTCAGTTCAGGGCTGGATTTGGCTGCCTTCTCCAGAACAGACTTGCCTTCCTTCTCGATCTGCACACCCTGGTTACGCGCTGCCACGCAGGCTTCCAGTGCAACGCGGTTGGCTGCAGCGCCCGCGGCATTGCCCCATGGATGGCCCAGCGTGCCGCCGCCAAACTGCAGCACGGAATCATCACCGAAGATGTTTACCAGCGCCGGCATGTGCCATACGTGAATGCCGCCGGAAGCAACCGGAATTACGCCCGGCATGGAGCCCCAGTCCTGGTCGAAGAAGATGCCGCGTGAACGATCTTCCTTGATGAACTCGTCGCGCATGATGTCGATCCAGCCCAGTGTCGCGGCGCGGTCGCCTTCCAGCTTGCCCACCACGGTACCGGAGTGCAGGTGGTCACCACCGGACAGACGCAGCACCTTGGTCAGCACACGGAAGTGGATACCGTGGTGCGGGTTGCGGTCGAGCACGGCGTGCATGGCGCGGTGGATGTGCAGCAGCATGCCGTTGTCGCGGCACCAGTTGGCCAGACCTGTGTTGGCTGTCAAACCGCCGGTGAGGTAGTCGTGCATGATGATGGGTGCGCCGATTTCCTTGGCGAACTCTGCACGCTTGTACATCTCTTCCGGGGTAGGAGCGGTCACGTTCAGGTAGTGCCCCTTGCGCTCGCCAGTCTCACGTTCTGCTTTCAGGGTGGCTTCGTGCACGAACTCGAAACGATCGCGCCAACGCATGAACGGCTGGCTGTTTACGTTCTCGTCGTCCTTGGTGAAGTCCAGACCGCCGCGCAGGCACTCGTAAACGGCACGGCCGTAGTTCTTGGCGGACAAGCCCAATTTCGGCTTGATGGTGCAGCCCAGCAATGGACGGCCATACTTGTTCATCTTGTCGCGCTCGACCTGGATACCCTGGGGCGGACCGCCGCAGGTCTTCACGTAAGCGATAGGGAAGCGCACATCTTCCAGACGCAGGGCGCGCAAGGCCTTGAAGCCGAACACGTTGCCCACCAGGGAAGTCAGCACGTTGACCACCGAGCCTTCTTCGAACAAGTCGATCGGGTAGGCTACGAAGGCGTAGAAGCAGGTATCGTCGCCGGGCACGTCCTCGATGCGATAGGCGCGGCCCTTGTAGTAGTCCAGGTCGGTCAGCAGGTCGGTCCACACCGTGGTCCAGGTGCCGGTCGAAGATTCGGCGGCCACAGCGGCGGCCACTTCTTCACGGTCCACACCGGGTTGCGGGGTGATTTTGAAACAGGCCAGAAGGTCGGTATCCAGCGGGGTGTATTCTGGTGTCCAGTACGTTTGACGGTATTCTTTAACACCGGCGTTATAGGTCTTGACTGCCATTGCAAGCTCCTTGGTTTTCAGGTTTAAATCGTACCCATCCGGTTGGATGGCGCGTGGCTCGTTAAGAGCGTGGTGAGACTGTAGCGATGCAAAACCATAAATAACAATTGTATTTTTCAATAAAGATCATAGATAATTATCTATAGACCAACAAAATTAGTCAGTTATGAAAAATGCAACCCTACGGCAATTAAAGGTATTCGAATCAGTGGCTCGCAACCTGAGCTTTACCCGCGCTGCGGAAGAATTGCACCTGACCCAGCCCACCGTCTCCATCCAGCTCAAGCAATTGACCGACTTGGTGGGGCTGCCCCTGCTGGAGCAAATCGGCAAGAAAATTTACCTGACCGATCTGGGGCGCGAACTGCTGCTGGTGTGCCACGACACCTTCGAGGGTTTGTCGCGTTTTGAAATGCTGGCGTCCGACATGAAGGGGGTGAAGGCGGGCAAGCTACGGCTGGCGGTGGTCACCACCGCAAAGTATTTCGTGCCGCGCTTGCTGGGTTCTTTTTACGCGCGCTATCCCGGCATCGAGGTATCGCTCAAGGTGACCAACCGCGAGCGCGTATTGCAGCGCCTCGCCGACAACGAGGACGATCTGTACATACTCGGCCAGCCACCCGAACAGATGGAGGTGCATGCCGAGGCGTTCCTGGAGAATCCGCTGGTGGTCATCGCCGCACACGATCATCCACTTGCGGGCAAGAAAAACATTCCACTGCGCCGTTTGGCGGAAGAACCCTTCTTGGTGCGCGAAGCGGGATCCGGCACGCGGCTTTCCGCCGAGCGCTTTCTAAACCAGCTGGGCTTAACGCTCAAGGTCAGGATGGAGCTGGGCAGCAACGAGGCAATCAAGCAGGCCGTCGCGGGCGGTCTGGGCATCGCCGTGTTGTCGGCGCACACCCTGGCGCTGGAACGCAACAGCAACGAGCTCGCCATCCTCGACGTGGCCGGCTTCCCCATCCGCCGCCAGTGGTACGCGGTGTACCCGGCCGACAA
This sequence comes from Nitrosomonadales bacterium, assembly GCA_023259065.1. Classification (GTDB taxonomy): domain Bacteria; phylum Pseudomonadota; class Gammaproteobacteria; order Burkholderiales; family Gallionellaceae; genus 39-52-133. The sequence continues at coordinate 9,195 of JAHFQY010000043.1, read as the reverse complement.
GCGCCTGTCGGTGGTGGGCAGCACCTTTCTGGATTACCTGAAGCGGGAGAGCCAGAGCGTGGCCAACCTGTACCTGGCAGGCATCCCCGGCTTTTTTCCCGAGACCGCACACAACGCAAGGACTGCAAAAAACAAGCCTTGAACCTAAAAACGGCAGTTATCCGCAGATTACCCAGATTAACGCAGATTAAACATCGTGTTATCTTCACAGCGCAACCCACCAAATTGGTGAGCATGATTTTTCATTTTTCGCTTTTTAATCAATCAAATCTGCGTAATCTGCGGATAGAACTGTTTTTTCCAGGCTGAAGTATACTTCCGGCTTATTTTTTAAAACCAACCCGGCGTTTCCGGGCCGGTTTTAAAGCGTCTTCCGATTGAACAAATGCAATGAGCAAAGCCACCGACACCCCCGCCAGCGACCTCTCCAAACAGACGCCGATGATGCAGCAGTATCTGCGCATCAAGGCCGAGCATCCCGACATGCTGCTGTTCTACCGCATGGGCGATTTCTACGAGCTGTTTCACGAAGACGCCACGCGCGCGGCCAAGCTGCTCGACATCACCCTCACCCAGCGCGGCGCCTCCAACGGGTCGCCGATCAAGATGGCCGGCGTGCCTTACCATGCCGCCGAGCAGTATCTGGCGCGGCTGGTGAAGATGGGAGAATCCATTGCCATCTGCGAGCAGATCGGCGACCCCGCCACCAGCAAGGGCCCGGTGGAGCGCAAGGTGGTGCGCATCGTCACTCCCGGCACGCTTACCGATTCCGCCCTGCTCGACGAGAAGCGCGACAGCCTGTTGCTGGCGCTGCACCAAAAACAAAACAGTGTTGGTATGGCCTGGCTCAACCTCGCCTCGGGCAAATTTGTGGTGGCCGAAATCGACGCCAGCAATCTCGCGGCCGAACTGGAGCGTTTGCAACCGTCGGAAATCCTCAGCGCAGAAAATGTCACCCCGCCGCAGCTCAAAAACGCCGCGCTGAAATCCCTACCGGAATGGCACTTCAATCTGGAGACCGCGCGCCGCGCGCTGTGCCAGCAGTTTGCCACGCTCGACCTGGCCGGCTTCGGCTGCGATGACTACACCATAGGACTGGAGGCCGCCGGCGCCCTGCTCGGTTACGCCAGGCTCACGCAGGGACAGAACATCGCCCACGTGCGCAGCCTGCAGGTGTATGCCGCAGAAGAATTCGTACGCATGGATGCCGCCACCCGCCGCAATCTGGAAATCACCCAGACCCTGCGCGGCGAACCCGCCCCCACCCTGCTGGCCCTGCTCGACACCTGCGCCACCAATATGGGCAGTAGGCAGCTGGCACACTGGCTGCATCATCCGCTGCGCAACCGCACTGCCCTGCGAGGCCGTCTGGATGCGGTTGACAGCCTGCTCTCACGCGCGCGCAGCGTGCATGACCTGCTCAAGCCCTGCGTGGACGTGGAGCGCATCAGCGCACGCATCGCCCTGCGCAGCGCGCGCCCGCGCGACCTGTCCGGCCTGCGCGACACATTGCTGCAACTCCCCACACTACGCGTCACCCTGCCCCCTCTCCCCTCGCGGGAGATAACCAGCGACTTGGCCGTCGATGTTGGACGGCCTAGTCGATTGGCTAGTAGTTCCATCAGGGCTGGGGAGAGGGGGAGCCCATTGCTTGATGCCATCGCTGACGCACTGCAAACCGATCCTGCCCTGGTCGAGCTCCTACAGAAAACCATCAAGCCAGAACCCTCCAGCGTGTTGCGCGACGGCGGCGTCATCGCCGATGGCTTTGACGCTGAGCTGGATGAGCTGCGCGGTATCCAGACCAACTGCGGCGATTTCCTGCTGGCATTGGAAGCGCGTGAACGCGAACGCAGCGGCATCGCCAACCTGAAAGTCGAATTCAACCGCGTGCACGGTTTCTACATCGAAGTGAGTGTGGCCAACGCCAACAAGGTGCCGGACGACTACCGCCGCCGCCAGACCCTGAAAAATGCCGAGCGCTACATCACGCCCGAGCTCAAGGCCTTCGAGGACAAGGCGCTGTCCGCCAACGACCGCGCCCTGGCGCGCGAGAAGATGCTGTACGAACAACTGCTGGACCAGCTCGCGCTATACATCGCACCGCTGCAGCGCACCGCTAGCGCAATTGCCGAGCTGGACGTGCTCACCACCTTTGCCGAGCGTGCCACCACGCTCAACCTCAGCGCTCCCACCTTCAGCGACGAGCCGGTGCTGCGCATCAGCCGTGGCCGCCACCCGGTGGTGGAAGCACAGGTGGAACAATTCATCGCCAACGATACCGATCTGCACAGCGCACGCCAGATGCTGCTGATCACCGGCCCCAACATGGGCGGTAAATCCACCTACATGCGCCAGGTGGCGCTGATCGCGCTGATGGCGCACTGCGGCTGCTTCGTGCCGGCAGATGAAGCGGTGCTGGGCGAGATCGACCAGATCTTCACCCGCATCGGCGCCTCCGACGACCTGGCCAGCGGCCGCTCCACCTTCATGGTGGAGATGACCGAGGCCGCCAACATCCTGCACAACGCCACCGACAAGAGCCTGGTGCTGGTGGACGAGATCGGCCGCGGCACCAGCACCTTCGATGGCTTAGCCCTCGCCTACGCCATCGCGCGCCACCTGCTACAGACTAACCGCAGCTACACCCTGTTTGCCACCCACTACTTCGAGTTGACGCGTTTGAATGAAGAATTCACCCAGCTCGCCAACGTGCACCTCGCCGCCATCGAGCACCAGCACAGCATCGTGTTCCTGCACAGCGTGAACGAAGGTGCGGCCAGCCAGAGCTACGGCCTGCAGGTGGCGGCACTCGCCGGCGTGCCTGGCAGCGTCATCCGCAGCGCGAAGAAACAACTGGTGAAGCTGGAGCAACAAAGTGCTGCACAAAGTCCGCAGGGGGATTTGTTTGCTGCGGCGGTGGAAGCACCAGAACCGGAAGAACATCCGGCGTTGGGGGTGCTGCGCGATGTGCAGCCGGATGAGATGAGCCCGAAGGCGGCTCTGGAGAAGCTGTATCAGTTGAAAAAAATGCTGTAGCAGCAAACGCCACTCATTGCCCCATCCCGCGCCCTTGGGCGATCAGGGCTTGCATTCCGGCTTCAAATGCGGTAAATACTGCCTTCCGGCCCGACGCTTCGCAGGCCGACATCCACAGAAAGCTACGCGCCATGCGAACGATATTGGTCATCAACTCCAAAGGTGGGTCGGGAAAAACCACACTGACCACCAATCTTGCCAGTTATTACGCCAGCCAGAATATTCGCACGGCGATCTTGGACTGCGACCCGCAGGGGTCCAGCATGCAATGGCTGCGACAGCGCCCCGACCACATCGAGAGCATCCATGGCGCCAATGCCGCCCCGACCAATGGAGCAGGCCCGCTGAACAGCCACAAGATGTGGGTACCCGACAATACCGAGACCTTGATCATCGATGCGCCCGCCGGAACCAAGGGACTGGTGCTGCAGGACATGGTGCGCAGATCAAGTTTCATTGTGATCCCGGTTGCCCCTTCTCCCATCGACATACACGCGACTGCCGGTTTTATCAAGGAGCTGCTCCTGGTAGGCGGGGCGCGCAGTGCAAAATCCAAGATTGCGGTGGTTGCCAACCGCGTGCGTGAGCCTTCTCCCGGCTATGTGGCGCTGGAGCGGTTCCTGACTGCTTTGAAACTGCCTTTCCTCACCAAGATCAGCGACTCGGACAATTACATCCGCGCCGTGGAAAAGGGGCTGGGAGTGTTCGAGATGGAGGAAACTTCAACGCTTGCGGAAAGGCAGGAGTTGATGCCGATCTTCAGGTGGCTGGATGGACATGCCCACGTTCCGCTGAATCAGGAAGCGGACAGTTCAGACAAGGTTGTCAGTATTGAAAAAACAGGGAAGTTTGCTTCTGTGCGCACGAGTGGGAAAACGTTGATTTCCACCATACTGAGCGCCACGGGCAAGTTCAAGAATATGTCGTAAAGCTGTGTGCGTGATATTAGTCCGCACAACGAACCCAGCCCGGAGATTAACCCGCCTTCTTGCGCATTGCATCAACGGCCATCTGTGAAATTTTATCCAGCGTTTCTGCCATGGCTTTTAACTGAGCTTCCAGTTCAACTGATTTTTTTGCGGCTTCGAGTGACTTTTTTTGCTCTTCTTCAAGCTCGTTTATTCTCTGCGCCAACTTGGCCGACTTGGCCTGCTCTTCTTCAAGGGTGGCCAGTTTTTTGGCCAGTTCTGCCGATTTTCCCTGCTCGTCTTTCAGGCTTTTGCCGAGTTGTTCAATCACCTTGGCAAATTCGATAAACTTTGACGGCTCGCCCTCTACCGGCGCACCCGGCTTGGTAAATTCCAGGGTGGGCTTGGACTCTTCCGCAGGCTTGTTTTGTGAAATATCATTCATCGCATTAGGTGAAAATGCGCGAATCTTGATTGTCTTTTCCAAATCTGACATTGCTAAAATTCCTTATGATCCATTCACAAAGTGGAAGCCACACGCGATTCCTATCGTTTTGGCTGGATTATTTATACTATCCAATCTACCTACCCTGCTTACCCCTGCCGAAAAGTATAGCATGTTGCAGCGACTATCAGGGCATGAGGCCAAGGCACAGCCACCACGCAAGCCATCCCAATCACCCTACATCCCGATTATTCTGACCATCGCAACATCAACAAATTAAACATAAAGGAATCAAAATGATGAACAAACATTATTCGCTATTGCTGATATTCCTCCTGGCAGGCTGCGCATCACACAAGGTCATCATAGACAAGGAAGGCGTGGACATGTCGAAATATGACCAGGATTTGGCAGCATGCCAGGCTTATGCTGAAGAAGTGCCTACCGGTGAAGAAGTGGGCAAGAGCGCTGCCGGTGGAGCAATAGTCGGGGGGGCGATTGGCGCCATTCTGGGTGGCAGGCGCGGTGCAGAGACCCTGGCGGGCGTGGGAGCTGTTTCCGGAGCCGCCAAGGGCGGCAGCCACGCCGATCGGGAAAAGGATCAGGTGGTGAAAAATTGTTTACGCGGAAGGGGATACAGGGTTCTCAACTAAGCCCCCACAAGCAAATATTCAATTTATGCTCATTGGGGTATGATCTCACGCACAATAATAATTATCTGGCTATTCAAGGCCAATTAGTCGCAAGCAGAATTTATACAACAACGGGGGGGTTGAGATGTCCGATGGTTCTGCGGAAGTATCACAAGTTAGCTTCGAGTCTTTAAAGCTCCGTCCCGGCTCATCTCTGAAAATTCAGCATTCCGCCCTTGGCGCCCCCAGCGGCGAAGTACAGCTGCTTGCCGCGGTAAAGGGGCAGAACGTCATGGTGGCGCTAAAAGGCGAAAGTGGCGTGAAAACAGGGCTGGAAGCGGGCAAGGATTACATCATCCGCGGCTTTTCCGGCCAGCATGATTTTTCGTTTTCATCACATGTCACGCAACTTTTCACCGCCCCCTTCCCTTATGCCATGCTTTCCTACCCTGGCTCCGTGGAAGCCAGGATTGTACGCAAGTCCATGCGCGCAAAAACATCTTTGCCGGCCACTGTATCCCCTCATGGGAAAGACCTGCCTCTCAATGTAAATGTCGTCGATCTGAGCATCGGCGGCGCCATGATAGATGCTCCCGCCCCCTTGGGTAACCCAGGCGAGACAGTTAGCCTGGCCCTTGAAGTGGAGTTTGAAGGCAACAAGATCAAGCTTGAGCTGCATGCTCAAATTCGCTACGTCAACAAGTCTGATGCCGCTACCGCTTACAGCATAGGCCTTGAATTCAAGGACATCACCCAGAATGACAAACTTGTGCTGCACTATGTTGCTCAGGCTTACGCAATCAATGACGGCAACATCGTCGTTTCGTAGCCGCGCGTTAGCCAAGTGTCACCCAACAAAAAGCCCGCTTGATGCGGGCTTTTTGTTCTGCCTTGCCAGATTACCAGCACCGGCGGATATGTGCGCACAAAGCTTAGTGGTGATGACCGCCTTCACCATGCACATGACCATGCTCCAACTCTTCCTTGGTAGCTGCGCGCACGCCGGTAACGGTTGCGGCAAAATTAAGTGTCTTGCCAGCCAGCGGATGGTTGCCATCCACGGTTACTTCCTTGCTGTTGATCTCGACCACGGTGAAAAGCATGTAGTCTTCGTCATCATCACCTTCTGCACCGCCTTCCAGCTGCATGCCCACTTCAATATCCATGGGAAACAATTCACGTGGCTCTACGCGCACCAGATCATGCTCGTATTCGCCAAAGGCATCATCCGGCGACATTGTCACCGAGCAGGTGTCTCCCACATTCTTGCCATGCAGCGCTTCTTCCACAGCCGGGAAAATCCCGTCATAACCGCCATGCAAGTAGCTGATAGGATCATCAGCCTTTTCCAGCAGGCTACCGGCATTCACGTCGGTCAGTTCGTAGCGTAGTGAAACTACGGTGTCTTTTGCAATCTTCATTTCATTTCCTTTATTAAATTGAGTACTTCCTGCGCATGTCCGTGGGCGTGAACCGCATACAGGGCGTGGCGAATTTTTCCCGACTTGTCGATCACAAAGGTGGAGCGCTGGATGGAAACTTTTTTGTGGCCATCCACTTCCTTGTCATACAGCACGCCATACTTCTTGCACACGCTGGATTCCGTATCTGCCAGCAATACCACGGACAAGCCGTATTTGTCACGGAATGAGGCATGGCTTAAACAATCATCGCGGCTGATGCCCACAACCAGGGTATCCAGACCGGCAAACTCTTCTTCCAGTGCGCTGAACTCGTTTGCCTCCATTGTGCAACCGGGCGTATCGTCCTTGGGGTAAAAATACAGCACGATATTTTTCTTGCCCCGTTGCGCCGCAAGGCTGAACGCCACCATATCAGCATCTGCCAAATGAAATTGCGGTGCTTCTGCTCCTGTTTGCAATTGCATATCAACTCCTCCATGTGGAACCGCTGACTGGTGTCGCTTTGGATAACGCAGGCAATACTGCATTTTAACCGAGTTTTATTAGGTGAAAAATTATTTTGCCGCCCATTTCTACGAGAACTCGGGTAGGACTATAATCCTGCACATGAAAAACCATCTCACCCTGCTAGGCGGCTTGTCCGTCAAAGAATTCTTGCGCGATTACTGGCAAAAGAAGCCCCTGCTTATACGCCAGGCCATTCCCGGTTTCAAAGGCCTGTTAAGCCCGCAACAGCTCGTCGATCTGGCGTGTTCGGACGATGCGCAAGCACGCCTGATCACGCATAAACGCAAGCAATGGCAACTGCAGCAGGGACCATTCGAGCCGGAAGACTTCTCCCACTTGGGAAAAAATTTGTGGACAGTGCTGGTGCAGGGGGTAAACCACGCCCTGCCGCAGGCTGCCGAGCTGATCAAGCAATTCAGCTTCATTCCGCATGCACGCCTGGATGACCTGATGGTGAGCTACGCACCCAAGGGCGGCGGCGTTGGCCCGCACTTTGATCCCTATGACGTGTTTCTGCTGCAAGGGCATGGGCATAGACGCTGGCAAATTTCGCAGCAAAAAGACCGTACGCTGGTGGAAGGCGCACCGCTCAGGATTTTGCAGAACTTTGTGGTTGAGGAAGAGTGGGTTCTGGAACCTGGCGACATGCTTTATTTACCCCCTCAATGCGCCCACAACGGCATAGCCGAAGATGACTGCATGACCTATTCGATCGGCTTCCGCACGCCTTCCTACCAGGAGCTGGCAGAACAATTCCTCGTGTACATGCAGGATCGGGTATGTGTAAAGGGCATGTACGCCGACCCCGACCTGAAGGTGCAGCCCCACCCCTCTGAAATCAGCACGGACATGCTGAAGCAGGTGGAACACGCAATCAAGCAGATATCTTGGGGAAAACGCGGCATTGCCGACTTTCTTGGCAGCTACCTGAGCGAACCCAAGCCCCATATTTTCTTTGATCCTCCTGCCAAGCCCTTGTCTTTCGAGCGTTTCGAGCAGGCATTGCAACAGGGGGGCATATCTCTTGACCTGAAGACCCAAATGTTATGCCATGACGATACAGTGTTCATCAATGGCACGGCGCACACGGTAAAAAAGGCTGGCTACCGCATCCTGAGAGAACTGGCCGACTCGCGCCAACTTGCCGCCATGCCCGCCATTCCCGCTGCAGTGGCTGAACTGCTTTACCAGTGGTACGCAGATGGTTATATTATCGCTGTCACCAACAAGCGCAGGTAAACATCATGGGCGAGACTACGCTGCAACACACGCAATTGCTTGGTGCGGCAGACTACGTCGCTGCTCTCGACACCCTGTGCAAGCTGCCCCAGCACACACTGTGCATTTTTGAGAAAGACTTTGACGGCATAGGCTTCAATAGCGAGGCTCGCTTTGAATCCCTGCGCCACTTCCTGTTATCCAACCCCAACAACCGCCTGCAACTATTGGCTCATAACACCCGCCCGCTTTCACAATATTGCCCGCGCATGATGATGTTGTTGCGTCAATTCGGGCACAGCATGGCAATCCACGAAACCCCCAAACACCTGCAACACCTGTCCGAACCCTTTGCGGTCGCTGATGAAAGCCACTATGTGCGCCGCTTTCACTTTGACGATACGCGCGGCATTTTGGCCCAAAATGATGCTGAGGGCGGACGCCTGCTCAAGTCGCGCTTTGCCGAAATGTGGGCTGCGTCCCACCCCAGCTCCCTGGCTACCACACTCAGCCTTTAAAAAAAACCTGAAATTCGGCGATAGCAGTGGATTTATTCGAAATAATTGATAGAATACTGCGTCTTTCGTGAAGGCACTGCTAAGACGAATTGATTTTTTTGCTGTATTTATTGTAACCACTGACTAAAGGAAATTAATAATGACACGTTCCGCTCTGATCGCTGCTCTGTTGGCCCTGGCTTTGACTGCTTGTGACAAGCCTGCTTCCGCTCCTGCTGCTGCTCCTGCAGCAGCTCCAGCTCCAGCTGCAGCTGCTCCAGCTGCTGACGCAGCATCTGCTGTTGCTGCTCCAGCTGCACCTGCCGCTCCAGCTGCTAAGTAATTTTTAGCCGCAAGCAGTAAAAAAGCCGACGCAAGTCGGCTTTTTTATTTCCTATGACCCGCCCTGAAATAAGTTGACACTTTTTGCAATGACGAAAGGAGTGTCAAATGGAATCAGGGGAACGAAGGAGTCAAAGGGACTACACGCTGGCTTTTAAGCTGAGTGTTGTAGACCAGGTCGAA
>JAHFQY010000008.1 GCA_023259065.1 Nitrosomonadales bacterium | reverse complement strand
GGTGCGACATGCCGATGATGCTGTTCATCGGCGTGCGGATTTCATGGCTCATGTTGGATAGAAATTCGCTCTTGGCCTGGTTGGCAGCCTCGGCCTGTTCCTTGGCGATGGCCAGCTCGCGAGTACGCTCCTGCACGCGGCTCTCCAGGCTGGCATTCAAGTTGAGCAGCTCGCGCTCGGCCTGCTTGCGTGCGGTGACATCTATGCGCACCGAGATATAGCGCACGATTTTTCCCTGCGCATCTTTCAGCGGCACGATGGCGCCATCCACCCAGAATAATTTTCCATCCTTGGCCTTGTTGCAGATTTCGCCGCGCCGGACATTGCCGCTGCTGATGGTGGACCAGAACTCCTTGAAAAAAGATTCAGGGTGTACGCCGGAGCTGGTTATGTTGTGTTTTCTGCCTATCAACTCCTCGCGGCTGTAGCCGCTGGTTGCGCAAAATTTGTCGTTTACCTGGATGATGTTGCCGCCGGCATCGGTCACCGAGATCAGTGCGTACTGGTCTATGGCTTGCAGATAACCGGCCAGCTCGGCATAGGAACGCTCGCTTTCTTCCTTGGCGCGCTGCAGATCATCAGCCTTGAGCTTGAGCGCAATCTGTTGCGCCAGCAGGGTGTCTTCCGCCTGCTGGCGCGCGGTGATGTCGCGAATAAAGGCGCAGAACAATTGCCGGTCTTTCCGCCTGAACGGGGAAAGCGTCAATTCGACCGGAAATTCAATTCCGTCGCGGCGCAAGGCAAAGATCTCCAGGTGTTGCCCCAGCACATGGCCCTCACCCGTTGCATTGAAATGCTTCAGTCCCTGCAGGTGCGTGTCGCGATAGCACAGCGGAATGATCAGTTCGTGCACCATGCGCCCGATAGCCTCATTGCGCGACCAGCCAAAAATTTTCTCCGATTGTCCCGCCCAGTCCACCACCACGCCATCGGCATCCATCTGCACAATGGCATCCATGGCGGTATCAACAATGGCGCCCAGCATGATGTTGCTGTCGCGCATTTCCTGCTCCGAGCTGATCAGCTTGCGCAGCAGCGGGCTGACCAGCCAGCGCAGCAACAGCATGCCGGTGAGTATCAGCGTAATCAGCAGGGGAATAATGTATTGAAGCTGCCTGCTTATCGGGGTAAACAATTCCGCCTTGTCGATTTTATGCACCATGCCGAGCCCAAGGCTGCCCACCGGGGCATGCGCCGCAAACACCAGATGACGCCGGTAATCCTGTATCACCACCATGCCGGTTTTGCCCTCAAGCCCGTAATTGGCCGGCAGCGACTTGCCCTCCATGGCACGCGGCAGGCGCTTGAACACCTTGCCTTCAGGCTCGCTCAGGAAGCAATCCATGCTTGCCGGGTCATTGGCGACCGCGCCACACACCGCATGTGAGCCGGTCTTTCCAATCGCGGCGATATCGTTGAACACCTGGGTCAATTGCGGCATGAGCACCTCGGCTCCAACCGTGCCGAGGGGGCGTCCCTGCTGATCCACAACGTCAGCGCTGACATGCAACAGGAACTGTCCCTCCCACAGCAGAAATACAGCCTGGCTGGACTGCAGGGGAACACGCAGCTCGGGATTGCGCGAAAATTTACCCGCGCCGGCCGCTTGCCGGCCCCGGATATCGTAAAGGGCAGCCGCACTGAAACCGCTGGGAAGCATGGATTCGGCAAAGCGTTGCAAAGCGGCCATGGCCTTGCCGCGATTTGATTTGAGCAGAATCAGGTTGTCGATGACAAATGGCCTCGTCGCAATCAACTGTAAATCTTCAATCTGCCTGTTGATATGAGTATCGAACAAGCCCACATCGTGATTCAGCGAAAGTTCGAAATTCTTTTCCAGTATGGTTTCGCCTTCCTGCTGCATCACCACAAACACTGCGCTGCCTGCCACCACAGTGAGTACCAGCAGAATAAGTGCACCGATCAGGTTGATCTTGCGGCCTTCATTGATCAGCACCATATCAGTCCACCCCCTGCATCGTGTGACCCGAGGTCAGTTTCTGGATGTGTTCGATCAGCACCGGAATATTCAGCGGCTTGCGCATAAAGGCGGCGATGCCTTCATGCGCTGCCAGTTCCGGCGTGGCGTGCTCGCTGAAACCGGTGCACAGGATAATCGGCAGACCGGGGCGTTGCTGCAGCATCAGGTTGCCCATGTCCATGCCGGAAAGTCCAGGCATGGTTTCATCGGTGATGACGATGTCATAGGCCCCGGCATTTTTCTGGAAGGTGAGCAGCGCCTGGGGGGACTCGGTAAAGGTGCTGACCACTGCACCATGCATACTCAACAGCTCGGTCAGCATGGAGGCCATGGTGTGCTCGTCATCCACTACCATGATGCGGATTCCCGCCAGCACCGGGGCATCCAGGCTTACCCCCAGCGTCCCCTGTTTCTCCGCCGTTACCTCGCGCTCCACCTGCGGCAGCAGGATGCGTATGGCGGTGCCGTGGCCTATATGGCTGCTGCCCAGCCCCAGATTGCTATCCACCAGAATATGCCCGCCCAGCGTGTGCACCACGCCATGCACGACGGACAAGCCCATGCCGGTGCCCTTGCCCACTTCCTTGGTGGTAAAGAAGGGGTCGAAAATGCTCTTCAATATGTCGGGCGCTATGCCGCTGCCCGTATCCTTGACGGTGATTTCAACAAAGTTCCCACTGAAGGTATGGTTGCATGCAGCGCACTGCGCATTTTCCAGCGTGACTGCCGCCATGCTGAAATCCAGCTTGCCGTATTCCCCCATCGCGTCGCGCGCATTGACGCCCAGGTTGAGCAGTATCTGGTGCAGGTGCACCGGCTGGATGGCGGCTTGCAGGTCGCGCTCCGGCGTGTGGTAATTGAGCTTGATGGTGGCAGGTATGGTTGACTGCAGCAGGCCGATGACTTCCTTGAATACCGGTTGCAGCCAGATCACCGGAGTTTCCGCGTCATCCTGCTCCGAGCGCATGCGGCTGAACACCAGCATCTGCGCAACCAGCTCCTTGGCGCGTATGCCTGCGGATTGGGTTTCTGCCAGATAGCGTTGCACGCTTTCGAGTTTGGGCTGTTCGCGTTTCAGCATGGCCAGGGAAAGCTCGGTGTAACCCAGTATGCCACCCAGGATATTGTTGAAGTCGTGCGCAACTCCGCTGGTCAAGTGTCCCATCGCCTCCATTTTCGAGGCTTGCAGCAGTTGCTGATTCAGTTTCGCGTGTACGGCTTCCAGTTCCTTGCGCTCGTTGATGAGCTGCAGGGTGCCTATCATGCGCACGACTTCACCGCTGGCATCACGCTCCACTATCCTGCCGCATTCGTACACCCAGTCCCAAGCGCCCGCGGCATTTTTCTTGCGGTGTTCGGAGGAATAAATATCCGTCTCCCCGAACAGGTGCTTGTTCAGAAGATCTACCGCCATGGGGTAATCATCCGGGTGTATCAGCTGCGGCCAGGATACCTGGGCATCTGCCGCATAACCAATCATGGACAGGCATTTCGCGCTGTAATAGGTGATGTCCTTGGCCAGGTTCCACTCCCAGAAACCGGTGTTGGTGGCCTCGAGTGCAAGGTTGAGGCGCGTCTGGTCTTCCCTCAGGGTGTGCTCCAGCTCTTTCAGCTGGGTGATATCGGTGCGCACCGAGATGTATTGTTCCGGCACGCCAAATTCGTCGAGTATCGGGGTGATGGTGGCATCCACCCAGTAATACCCGTTATTCTTTTTGCGGTTCTTGATTTGCCCATGCCAGGCATTGCCGCTGGATATGGTGCTCCACAACTCGTTGTAAAATTCCTGCGGGTGGAAACCGGATTTGATGATGTGATGGTTCTGGCCTAGCAGCTCTTCCCTGGAGTACCCGCTGATGTCACAAAATTTGGTATTGACCTCGGTGATGATGCCGTTGACATCGGCTACGCTGATGATGGAGTGCGTATCCTGCGCGCGCTTGTGATTTTTCAACTCGCGAATCGCGGTCTTGATGCGCTGCTCGCCTGATTTGAGCGTCCTGGATTTGTCGATGCGCGCACGCAAGACTTCCACCAGGAATACCGGATCCACCGGTTTGCTGAGGAAGTCATCACCGCCCAGCTGCAGCGAGGCCAGGCGCGCATCCATGCCGCGCTCCGCGGTCATAAACACGATGGGGATGTGCAAGTATTCTTCAAACTGGCGTATTACCGCGCCCATTTCAAAACCGCTGATGCCGGGCATATTCACGTCCATCAACACCAGATCGGGCGATGAGCTTGCGAGCTTGTCCAGAACGCCTGCAGCGTCATGCAGCACATCCACCTGCATGCCGGCATTTTCCAGGTGCATCTGGTACATGGCTGCCAGCTCCTGGTCATCGTCCACCAGCAACACGCGATACAAGGCCGGGCCAAAATTGTGGGTGACATGATCCAGCGCATGGTGCAGGGCCAGCATGTCCACCGGCTTGGTAAAATAGCGCGCCGCCCCGGCACGCACCGCAGACAGCCTTGACTCCAGGTCACCACGCACGCTCAGGAAGATGAAGGGAACATCATGCACGCCGCTGCGCAGCATTTTGCACAATGACTCCGCACCCGCCAGGCCGCCCTCGGGCAGCATCATGTCCATCACCACCACGGCAGGCCACACCTGTTTCATGGCATCTTCAAATGATTTGCTACAGGTAAATGCGGTGACGCAGTAGCCATAGTCCTGCAGCTTGGCACGCATGCGTGCGGAGAACTCGACGTCATCGTCCACCAGGTAAATCAGTTTCTCGCCCAGTCCCCGGCCCCGCGCAAGCGGCACGGTTCCTGTCTGTCCGGCTTGTCCTGCCGCAGCTGTCACCGCACTGGAGTTGAGCGCCACCCTGAATGCGGCAAAGGCGGCTTGCATCGCCGCATAGGCTTGCGTTGCGGGAGTGCACTGCGTCTCCCTGCAGGCGGCGAGATTCTGCATGATTGCGCGGCTGGTTGTGCTGATGTCGGGCAAGCCGAAGGTGGCGCCGGATCCGGCAAGATTGTGGGCAAGGCGGTACAGGCTGTCCGCCGCCTCGGTGGAGGCGGGTGATGCGCTCCAGGTGTCCCACGCCTGCTGCATTTGACGGGCTTTTTCAGGCAGGTTGGCAAGGTACTCCACGCGCATGGCTTGCAGGCGCTCAGCTACGCTTTGCTCAGGAATCGCGCCTTGCTTGTCCATGTTGAATTCCAGATAGATTGATCCTGCCAGCCTTAAGGGTTTATGCCAAAAAATCCATTAGCTGCCGAAACGGCATTTGTAGGAGCGTGCCCTGCACGCGAATCGCACGCAGGGCACGCTCCTACAGGGGGTTGCAGCCCTAATGGACAATCCAGTTTATGCCAGACGAAAACTCCGTCATGCCAGCATTTGCGCGACGGTGGCTTGCATCTTGCTCAGCTCGAACGGCTTGCGAAAAATTTTCTCTGCACCTATCAGCTGCGCTACCGGCAAGTAGTCAAAGCGCCCCTGGATGCCGCCTCCGCCAGACATGGCGATGATCTTGGTGGACGGGCTGATGTTTATGATGGAGGTAATCAAATCGATGCCGTTCATTTCCGGCATGACCAGGTCGGTAATCACCAGGTCAAAGGAGGTCGTACCCAATAGCTCTTTGGCTTCCTGGCCGTTGGCAGCCAGTGTCACTTCGTAATCGTCACCCAGCAAATCATTCAGGATGGAACGCATCGGTGCCTCGTCATCCACTACCAGTATTTTTTTCATTTTGCGCACCCGTTAAACCATCACCACATCAATCAGAACAGCTCGATCTCACCGTCATCCATGCCTTCCTGGTGCACCACCATACGCGCTTCAATGGCGCTCTTCAAACTCTCTCTGGCGCCCTCAAGACTCCTGGCAACTGTCGCAGGATCGGCCTCGTTTACGACGGCCCCAACGGCGCTACTGACGACCAGAAAGCCCTCATCCAGTACACGCACGCGCGCATCCACCCGTTCAGTCAGTTGGCGCACGATGTCCTCGAATTGCAGGGAACGCACGGCCACGCCGACCTCGGCGCTGATCTTGTCGGAGATGGTGGAAATCTGCCCGAGTTGCAGCGCGACTTTTTCATTGTTGCCTTCCACCTCGGACATGATCTCCTGCACGCGCGCCTGGGTGCCGCGGGTCAGGTCCAGGTCTTGCGAGGCGATGCCGCCGATCACGCCGGCAGCCTGCGCCATGGCATGCTTCATGCCCCGGTGCTGCTCTTCGATCTGCCGCGCAAACTCGCTGCTGCGATGCGACAGGGTGCGCACTTCGTCTGCCACCACGGCAAAACCGCGCCCTTCTTCTCCCGCACGCGCCGCTTCTATGGCGGCATTGAGGGCGAGGAGATTGGTTTGCTTGCTGATGCTGCCGATTTCTCCCAGCAGCTTGTCCACCGCTTCAATCTGGGTTTTCATGGTGCTCAGCACGTTGACCAGGGCCACGCTGGATTTGCCGGTGTTGGCAATGTTCTCGGCCATGCGGTGGACGATGCTGATGATTTCATCCACATAACTGGTACCCGCCGTTTGCTGGGCCGAATCCACGTGGGTGGCGAGGGCTATCAGGCCTTGCGTGAGTTGCGCCTGTTCGCGTATGGAATTTTCTATGCCATTGAAGCTGGCAATCAGTTGCTGGATGGCATCGGACTCCACGCTGCGTTGCTGCACCAGGTCGGCGCTGACATCGTTGATCAGCCGGGATGCTTCGCTGCGTACTTCTTCGGTGCTTGCGGGCAGCACCTGCAGTTTTTTCTTGCGCGTGGCTGCGATATTGGACAGGTTGGACTGTGACACGGCAAATTTGCGCTGGCTGCTTAAATGCGAGCGCGCCCACAGCCCAATGGCCGCGAGGAACACCAGCTGGGCAGGCCATGCCTCGTTGTAGGCCAGCAGGACAGCCTCGCCGGCCAGCAGGGCAACAAGCTGCCATTTGAAGTTGCCCAGGAATTTAATGTTCATGATCATCCACCCCTCTTCTTTTTGTCCCAATCCAGGGCGCCGGTGGCGAGGATGGACTCGAAAATATGCTCATCCCTGGTGGGGACAATGCTCTCCGGCAGGCGCAATTTTTCCGGCTGCGCGCGCAGTATGCCGATAAAGGTGGCGGTCAGATGCGGGTCGCGCCAGCCTTTGGCGGCTTCCTCTTCCAGTATGGAAATGACCTTTTCCGGGGCCAGCGCTTTTTTGTAGGGCCTCTCGGACGAAAGCGCGTCGTAGATATCCAGCAGTTGGAAAACACGTGCCAGCAGGGGAATCTTGTCCCCGGTCAGGCCGTGCGGGTAACCGCTGCCATCCCAGCGCTCGTGGTGGTGCAGGATGATGGGAACGACATGTTTCATACTGGCCAGGCTGTGGCAAAGATTGGCCCCTATGGTGGTGTGCTCGCGCATGATGCGCCACTCGTCATCGTTGAGCGGGCCCTGCTTGAGCAGGATGCTGTCGGGTATGCCCAGCTTGCCGATATCGTGCAGTATGCCGCCACGGCGCAGGGCTTCAATCTGCACCTCATCCAGGCCCAGTTGTTGGCCGAACA
Source organism: Nitrosomonadales bacterium (assembly GCA_023259065.1). GTDB lineage: Bacteria > Pseudomonadota > Gammaproteobacteria > Burkholderiales > Gallionellaceae > 39-52-133. The sequence continues at coordinate 69,399 of JAHFQY010000008.1, read as the reverse complement.
CGGCGGCGGTATAGGCCAGGCGCGTGCAGTGGTCGCCGGTGGTTTCGTCCTTGGCTTCCACCATGCGCGCCAGCGCAAACAGCAGTGATTCGGCGCTGTCCAGCTGGTCGGTCAGGCGCTTGTTTTGCACGGCAGATTTGATGCGGGCAGAAAGTTCGAGAGGGTTGTAGGGTTTGCGCACAAAGTCGGAAGCGCCTGCGGCAAAACTTTTGGCCAGCTCTTCGGTGGTATGGGTGCCGGTGACCATGATGATGGGGACAAACGGCAGCGACAGGTCATTGCGTATGCGCTTGCACACTTCATCGCCATCGATGATGGGCATGCGCTTGTCTGTCAGCACCACATCAAAGTTGCGTTGCGCAACCTTGAGCAGCGCCTCCTGGCCATCGCTGGCCTCCTCCAGCTGGAATTCAAGATCTGACTCTTCCAGCAGGTCGCGCAGCAACTGGCGCTGTAAGGGCTCGTCGTCAACGATGAGAATCTGGTAAGGCTCCACTACACGCTCCCCGAAATGGTGACCGGTGTCTCTCTCTCCAGCAAGCCGCTATTTTTATAATTATCCGGCTGAATATAAATTGCGCAGCCATTCTGCGCAACCTGTTTGATTGTTACAGCTTTTCACGCTCCTGAATTATTTTTATCGGCATTTCCCCAAAAAACTTTACCAAGAGTCAGTTCACGCTTACGCGCGCAAACTTGCGCTTGCCCACTTGCGCCACCACCACGGCGCCGCTCTTGAGCTGCAGCGCCTTGTCGCTGGCGCGCTCGCCATCCAGCTTGACCGCGCCCTGGCCTATCATGCGGATGGCCTCGGAGGTGCTGTCCACCAGGCCGGCCTGCTTGAGCATTTGTGCGATGCCGATGGCGCCTTCAGTCGCCGCCACCGAAATTTCCGGCATGTCGTCGGGCAGCACGCCCTGGCGGAAGCGCGCCTCGAATTCAGCCAGCGCCTGCTCTGCCGCTGACCGGGAATGGAAGCGTGTCACCATTTCCTGAGCCATTAACACTTTAATATCGCGCGGATTGCGGCCCTGTTCGACCTCTTCGCGCCACTTGTTGATGGTAGCCATGCTCTCGAAGGAGAGCAGCTCCAGATAGCGCCACATCAGCACGTCGGAAGCGGACATCAGTTTGCCGAACATTTCCTGCGGCGCATCGGTGATGCCGACATAATTGCCCAGCGACTTGGACATCTTGTTGATGCCGTCCAGCCCTTCCAGCAGGGGCATGGTAAGCACGCACTGCGCGGGCTGGCCGTGATGCTTTTGCAGCTCGCGCCCCATCAGCAGGTTGAATTTCTGGTCGGTGCCGCCCAGCTCGATATCGGCCTTGAGCGCCACCGAGTCGTAGCCCTGCACCAGCGGGTAGATGAATTCATGGATGGCGATAGGCTGCTTGTTGCCGTAGCGCTTGGAAAAATCGTCGCGCTCCAGCATCTGCGCCACGGTGTGGGTGGCGGCCAGCCTGATCAAATCCACCGCACTGAACTTGTCCATCCAGGTGGAGTTGAACACGATCTCGGTGCGCTCCGGATCGAGCACCTTGAACACCTGCTCGCGGTAGCTTTGCGCATTGGCCAGCACTTGCTCGCGCGACAGCGGCGGACGCGTGGCATTCTTGCCGGTGGGGTCGCCTATCATGCCGGTGAAGTCGCCGATCAGGAACAGTGCGTGGTGGCCGAGATCCTGCAGCTGGCGCATTTTGTTGAGCAGCACGGTATGCCCCAGGTGCAAATCGGGCGCGGTGGGATCGAATCCCGCCTTGACGCGCAACGGCCTGCCCAGGGCAAGTTTTTGCTTAAGTTCCGCCTCCAGCAGCAATTCACTGCTGCCGCGCTTGATTAAATCCAGGGTTTCTTGTGCATTCATGTTCGACATACTTTTGATTATTGCTGGGCTTGATGACGCCCAACCGCTTATTTTCAGTTAATTCCGCTTATCCAGCCGCCAACCGGCTTGTTAGCCATTAATTCTTGCGCCAAGCCCGCTGCAAACGGGTTTTGAGCAATCGTTCAACTCTGGTAAAGTGGCGGCCGCCTTGACTTTACCCCTAGGGAATAATCCCAAAGCAAATATCAGCTTGCTTTGGCAAGTGCACTATTCAGCCGCATCAGGAGCCGCAAATGGTAACCCAAAATTCCCTGACACACGCGCGCAAATTGAAATTGCGCTGGTTTGTCACATTGTCCACGCTGCCCTTGCTGGGTGTAGTTACCGCCTTTGGCATCATGCCGCAAAGCGCCATCAGTGTTCTGCCAAATGCTAATGTAGTTGAAGAAATTGCCCTGCCCGAGTTGCCGCAGGTTGCCGACAGCAGCGCCGCTTTCTGGCGCAATGAGCGGGTGCAGCGTGGCGATACCGTTGCCGAGTTGCTGCAACGCCTGAACGTGGACAATGCCGCAGCCAGCAATTACCTGCGCAACAGCAAGGCGGCCGAGCCGCTGCGCCGGCTGGGCACGGGCAGGGATATCCAGGCCGAAACCACGGCCGATGGCAACCTGCTGGCGCTGCGCTTCCTGAACAATGACGGCAATCAGATCGTTATCGAGAAAAGCGGCAACAGCTTCAGGACCAGCACGCTGCCGCTGCAAACCGAGAAGCGCCTGTTCATGCGCACCGGCGAGATCAGCAGCACCCTGTTTGCCGCCACCGATGCCGCCGGCATTCCCGACCCCGCCGCCAACCAGATGGCGGAAATCTTTGGCGGCGACATCGACTTCCATCGCGATCTGCGCAAGGGCGACAAGTTCTCGGTTATTTATGAAATGACTTACAGCAACGGCCAGCCCGTGCGCACCGGCAATATTCTTGCTGCCGAGTTCGTCAACAACGGCCACGAATATCGCGCCTTGTATTATGCAACCAGCGCCAACCATGGCGACTATTTCAGCCCCGATGGCAAGAGCGTGCGTAAAGCCTTTCTGCGCTCCCCCATCGAGTTCTCGCGCATCAGCTCTGGCTTCAGCCTGTCGCGCCTGCATCCCGTATTGAATACCTGGCGTTCGCACAAGGGCACGGACTATGCGGCCCCGATCGGCACCAAAGTAAAATCGACTGCCGATGGCGTGATCACTTTCGTGGGCCAGCAAGGCGGTTATGGCAATGTCATCATGGTCAGCCATCAGGGTATTTACAACACGGTATACGGCCACTTGTCCAAGTTTGCCAGCGGCCTTCATCGCGGCCAGCGCGTGGCCCAGGGTGAGATCATCGGCTATGTGGGCAAGACCGGCCTGGCCACCGGCCCGCACCTGCACTATGAGTTCAAGATCAACGGCACCCAGCGAGACCCCATGCGTGTAGCCTTGCCGGATGCCAAGCCCATTCCCGAGCAGCAGAAATCGGCTTTTCAGGAAGCTACGCTGAGCATGAGCAATCGCCTGGGCATGCTGCGCGATGCCAAGCTGACCAAGCTGGATTAGGGCGTGCCCTAAGTCACCAACGTGAACAGCCCGGAAATTTACGTCGGTCTCATGTCAGGCACCAGCCTGGATGGGATAGACGCCGCGCTGCTTGACCTTTCCACCACCACACCAAAGCTGCTGGCCACGCACTACCAGGCTTATCCTGCAGACCTGAAAGACGCGCTGCTGGCGCTGCACCATCCCGCCCACAATGAGCTACATCAGGCGCAACTGCTGGCCAATGAGCTGGCGCGCGGCTACGCCACTGCCACGGCCGCGCTGCTACAGAGCGCCAACACCTCTCCCGGCCAGGTACGCGCCATCGGCTGCCATGGCCAGACCGTGCGTCACCGCCCCGAGGCTGGCTACACCATCCAGCTGGGCAACGCCGCGCTGCTGGCCGAGCTGAGCCAGATTTCCGTGGTAAATGATTTCCGCAGCCGCGACATCGCGGCCGGCGGGCAGGGCGCACCGCTGGTTCCCGCCTTTCACCACCAGGTGTTGCGTCATCCCGACATTCACCGCGTCATCGTCAATATCGGCGGTATCAGCAACCTGACCAATCTGCCTCCCGGCCGCGCCACCACCGGCTTTGATTGCGGCCCCGGCAACCTGCTGATGGATGCCTGGATAGCCGAACACCAGGGCCAGCCTTACGACAAGGACGGCGCCTGGGCGGCCAGCGGCAAGTCCATCCCGCACTTGTTGCAGGCATTGCTGCAGGAGCCTTTCCTGCACGCTCCCCCCCCCAAGAGCAGCGGCCGCGACCTGTTCAACATGCACTGGCTCAAGCAACGCCTGAGTGGCAATGAGGCGCCAGCAGATGTGCAAGCCACGCTGCTGGAGCTGACCTCTTACGGAATCAGCAATGCGATCAAGCAATTTTGTGCCGGCGCGGAAGAAATCTACCTGTGCGGTGGCGGCGCTCACAACCATGTGCTGGTGCAGCGCCTCAACACTGAACTGCCCAACTGTCGCATCGCCCTGACCGACCAACTCGGCATAGGCGCCGACTGGCTGGAAGCCATTGCCTTTGCCTGGCTGGCCCAGCAAACCCTGCATGGCCGCAGCGCCAACCTGCCAGCCGTGACCGGCGCCCGCCACCCCTGCATCCTCGGCGCGATTTACCCGGCCTGATATTCACTGGCACAAAAAAGAGAGGGGGCTTGCGCCCCCTCTCTTTTTTACTTCCGCAGCCTGAATATTAAGCCGAGAAGGATGAACCGCAACCGCAGGTGGTCTGGGCATTCGGATTCTTGATCACGAATTGCGCGCCTTCCAGGCCTTCCTGGTAGTCAATTTCAGCGCCAACCAGGTACTGGAAGCTCATCGGGTCAACCAGCAGTTGCACGCCATTCTTGTTCATTACGGTGTCGTCTTCGTTGATTACTTCGTCAAAGGTAAAACCGTACTGAAAGCCGGAGCAGCCGCCACCGGTCACGAATACGCGCAACTTCAGGTCTGGATTGCCTTCTTCTTCAATCAGCAGACGCACTTTGTTGGCTGCGCCATCGGTAAACAGCAATGGATCTTGCATATCGGTAACTGCGTTCATGGTTCACTCCTAAAATTTTAATATTGTTTAACTTGATAACTTAAAAGGGTTTTTAGCTACTGGCTTCCGCGCTGCTCAGTTTGAATGCTACCACTTTTTCGGTGGATTCCGCCAGATGAATCAGCCTACCCTCAACGATGGCGCCCAACTGTATTTCCAGCGTTTTGTAATGCACATCGCCTGTGACCTTGGCTTTGCTTTGTAGTTCCAGGTATTCAGCCACATGTACCGGCCCGGTTATTTCGCCATTCACCACCAGATGCGTCACGGTAACGTCGCCGCAAACACGCGCATGCTCACTCAGCACCAGCGTGCTGGGCTTGCCCGGGTCAGCCATCACATTGCCGATGACCTCGCCATCAATCCTGAGGCCGCCGGTAAAGTGAACATTACCCTCTATCCTCGTTCCCACACCGATCAGGGAATCAATACGGTTTTGCGGCTTGCTGTGACCTGAACTAAACATGCACTCTCCTAAGACAAATCTATGCTCTGCGTAACCTTCGGTTCGCGCGTTCCGCGTTCAAAAACGCGAATCTGCACACTTTCAATACGCATTTCCGGCGTCAGCTTGAAGGCGCGATCAACAACCTGATAATACTTGAAACTCAGCCGGTACGCAGCCACCTCGGTTGGCTCGATCTCGCGCGGCAGTTGCAGCACGGTTTTCTTGCCGTCCTGCTCCCCATTGATCACCAGCTGCATATTGCCAACAAATTCCTTGCCGCGCTGCTTGACGCTTTGCACCAGGATCATGCGGCAGTGATACTCACCGGGAAGCGCATCCTTCTCGATTTTCAGGCGCAATATGGAAAGCTCCCCTTCATGATCCCCCTTGGTTAGCGGCAGATTCTGGAAAAAGGTCAGGTTTTCCTTAAGGCGTGTTATCTCCTCATTCAGCGCCTTTACCTGTGTTGCAGTTTCCACGTTGGCAGCATGTTCAATCTGCGCCTGACGCTCAAACGAGGCCGCCTGGTTGCTTAGTGTGGCATTCTCTTCCTGTAAGGCAGACACCTGCTCACGCAGCTCCTCCAATTCTTTGGATGCTTGTCCGCGATGGAAACCAGCCAGTTCCAATCCCGAACCATAGGCCCACCAGACCATGGCGGCTGCGGCCAAAATAAAAGGGATGGTGATCGCCCAGCGGATATACCACGGAATATGCGGGCGCACCGACAATCGCGGTGCAGAGATGCTGAATTTTCTCCGGAATCTCCGCATCTGTCAGGGCAACAAGGGGACGATATTCAGGGCGGTGGTTTCAGGCAGCCCAAACATGATGTTCATATTCTGCACTGCCTGACCGGCCGCGCCCTTGACCAGGTTATCAATTGCCGACAGCAACACCAATGTATCGCCTCCCTGGGGTCTGTGCACGGCAATGCGGCACTTGTTGGAACCGCGCACGGAGCGTGTTTCCGGATGGCTGCCGGCTGGCAGCACATCCACAAACGGCTCGTTGGCATAGCGCTGCTCGAACAAAGCCTGCCAATCTGCATCCTTCTTGATCCGCGCATACATCGTGGCGTGAATGCCGCGTATCATCGGGGTCAGGTGCGGCACAAAGGTCAGACCGACCTCGTGCTGTGCGGCACGCGCCAGCCCCTGACGAATTTCCGGCAAATGGCGATGCCCGGCCACGCCGTAAGCCTTGAAGTTGTCACCGGCTTCAGAAAAAAGTATCCCCACCTCGGCCTTGCGCCCGGCGCCAGACACGCCCGACTTGGCATCCGCGATCAGATTGCTGGTTTCCACCAAACCTGCTTCCAGCAAAGGGATCAGCGCCAGTTGCACGGCGGTCGGGTAGCATCCCGGATTGGCAACCAGTTGCGCTTCCTTGATTTTGGCACGGTTGATTTCCGGCAAGCCATATACCGCGCCGGCGATCAGGTCAGGGCAGGCGTGGCTCATGCCATACCATTTCTCCCACACCGCCACATCCTGAATACGGAAATCCGCAGCCAGGTCGATCACCCTCACGCCCGCTGCCAGCAATTCGCGCGTCTGCTGCATGGCAATGCCGTTAGGCGTTGCAAAGAACACCACATCGCATTTGTCCAAATGGGCCGAATCGGGATGGGTAAAGCTTAAATCCAGATGGCCGCGCAAGCTGGGGAACATCTGGCTGACAGGCGTGCCTGCATCGGCACGCGAGGTAATCACCTTCAACTCGACTTGCGGGTGCGTCGCCAGCAGGCGCAGCAACTCAACCCCGGTATACCCAGTACCCCCCACGATGCCAACTTTGATCACAAGCAGCTCCTTGATTTAACGATGCGAATAATAAATGAAAAAACCGCCCAAAGGCGGTTTTTTCAGTGCCAACCAAACGATTAACGCTTGGAGAATTGCTTGCGGCGACGCGCCTTGCGCAGACCGACTTTTTTACGTTCAACTTCGCGCGCATCACGAGTAACCAGACCCGCCTTGCTCAATACAGGCTTGAGTTCTGCGTTGTAGTCAATCAGGGCACGGGTAATGCCATGACGCACCGCACCAGCCTGGCCGGACTCACCACCGCCGGTCACGTTTACCATGATGTCAAACTTGCCCATCATTTCTGTCAGTTCCAGCGGCTGGCGCACTACCATGCGGCCAGTTTCGCGGGAGAAAAACACGTCCAGCGGCTTGTCGTTAACAACGATCTCACCCTTGCCAGGCTTGATAAACACGCGTGCTACTGCGCTTTTGCGACGGCCGGTGCCGTAGTTGTAAGTTACGCTCATGATTATGCTTTCAACAGATCAATAGGTTTGGGTTGCTGTGCGCTGTGCGGATGCGTTGCACCGGCATACACCTTCAGCTTGCGCAGCATTGCGTAGCCCAGCGGGCCTTTGGGCAACATGCCACGCACGGCTTTTTGCAGCACGCGGTGCGGGTGACGGCCCAGCAACTTGGTGAAGTTGGTTTCGTAGATACCGCCGGGATAACCGGTATGACGGTAGTACATCTTGTCTTGTGCTTTGTTACCAGTCACGCGCAGCTTGTCCGCATTGACCACCACGACGAAGTCGCCGGTATCTACGTGCGGAGTGTAGATCGCCTTGTGCTTGCCGCGCAGACGTGCTGCGATCTGGCTAGCCAAACGACCAAGAATTTTGTCAGTAGCATCGACCAGGAGCCAGTCATGCTGAACTTCATGCGCCTTAGCGGAAAATGTTTTCATGGCACTTCCTAAAACAATAATGAGTAAACTTCGAAGGGCGCGGATTGTATGCGAGACCCGCAACCCTGTCAAACACATTGTCCAATCACTTACTACCCGATATTGAATACACAATAAAATCAAACAACTGCACCATCCCTTGGGGGCATATATATATAACCAAGGCTATGGCAAACTTTCATGCAGTATCATGCAGGCTCTTAAATACTGAATACCCCTCATGTCCTGGTTCGCCACCAATTTGCTCGCCACCCTTCTGCTACCGCCACTCAACCTGCTGCTCATCGCTCTGGCCGGCCTGCTGCTGTGGCACAAACGGCCGGTCGTAGCGCGTGTGCTGCTGACCACGGCAGTTGCCCTGCTGTGGCTGCTTTCCACCCCCTACGTCGCGGAATCCCTGCTGCAGTCGCTGGAAGCCCCGGCACAAGCACCCGATACCCGCACCCAAACAGCTGATGCGATCGTTGTGCTCGGTGGCGGCAGCTACTTCCACGCTCCCGAATATGGCAACGATACCGTCAGCGAAGCCTCCTTGCAGCGCCTGCGCTATGCCGCCAAGCTTTACCGCGATACCAGCAAGCCAGTGCTTGTCACCGGTGGCAAACCACTGGGCAACAGCCTCTCCGAAGCACAGCAAATGCGCCTGGTGCTGGAACAGGAATTCCGCATTCCCGTGCAGTGGACTGAAGATGAATCCGACAATACTCTGGAAAACGCCCGTTACAGCTATCAATTGCTGCAGAAGTCAGGTATCAAACGCATCTATCTGGTAACCCATGCCTGGCACATGCCGCGCGCAATGCGGGTGTTTCAGCAGGCCGGCTTTGACGTTGTGCCCGCCCCCACGGCATTTACCACGCGCTACCAGACCGACCTCCTGGCCTTTGTGCCACGTGCAGAAGCCCTGCGTGACAGCAAGATTTTCATGCATGAGCTGATAGGCTCGCTGTGGTATCGGTTAAAATCCTGACACAACATTAATCAAGGAATCATCATGAAAGCACGCATCAAATGGGTGGAGCAGGTTGAGTTTCTGGGTAAAACCGAGAGCGGCCACGCCGTACTGATGGACGGCGCCCCCGCTGCGGGCGGCCGCAACCTCGGCCCGCGCCCGATGGAAATGCTGCTGCTCGGCGCCGGTGGCTGCACCAGCTTCGACGTCATCACCATCCTGAAAAAGAGCCGTCAGGCTGTATCCGATTGCTACGTGGAAATAGATGCGGAACGCGCCGACAGCGACCCCAAAGTGTTTACCAAAATACACATGCACTTTGTCGTCAAAGGCCGCGACATCAAACCCGATGTAGTGGAGAAAGCCATCAAGCTGTCAGCGGAGAAATACTGCTCGGCCTCCATCATGCTGGGCGCTACCGCCGCAATGACGCATGATTTTGAGGTGGTGCAGGAGTAAATCGTATTTTGCCAACTCAATCAACAAGCCGCATACCGCAGCTTTTCGCCGCTCCCTGATCAAACGTAGCGGTGTAACTGCACCCGGCTTCATCTGCCGAGCGCTCTATCAGGCAATCGGCAAAATCGGCCTTGCTTTCCCTGAATAAACGCAGTGCCTTCCAGACCGTTTCCGCATTGGACACTACGAGCTCTTTGGTGCGGAGCAGGGTTTCCAGCACTTCACAGACCTCACTCTTTGTTGCCGAATAACAACTCGTCAGCACCCAAACCAACTCAACCACGGAAACCACACCGACATACCCTGGAGCATCCACTGTCAACGATTCAATCAATCGAGTCGCCTTGGATGACTGCTCCGGATCGTCCTGTGCCACATACCTCACAAGCACATTAGTATCCAGCCCAATCATTTGGCTTTGGCCCCTTGTGCCGCGATTGCCGCATTCATCACCTCCATGGTGACCGGCGTTGCCGGCTTACGCACCAGCCCTTTTAGCGCAGTCACCGAGTGAGTGGCTGCCACCAACTCGAACCGCCCCGGTTCCACCTGCACAAACTCCACTCGGTCGCCCGCCTCAACACCGAGTGCAGCCCGAACAACTGCCGGCACAGTTATTTGCCCCTTGCTTGTCATGGTTGCAGTAGTCATCACATATCTCCGTTTATCAACCATCCTTACATTATAGTAAGGATTTTAAAAAGTCAAAAAACACCCCAAACTCCCAAAATTTGGGAATATCCATATACTCATACGCGGCGACTATTAAACTCGGATTATTATCAGGACAGAAGGTGCTGTAGGAGTGCGATTCGCGTACAGGGCGCGTCCCCGCAAATGCCGTTTAGGCGAATGAACAATCCCTGTTTAATCCGGCAAGCAGGCCATCGGCAAAAAACTTCCCATCAACCCCAATACGCCGTGCGCGTCATCACCTTGCCGCTGAACTGCATCGCCAGCTTCACCGGCAAGGGCAACTCGGCGCCGCCCAGTTGCACCGCCATATCCGAGTGCTGCGTTTCATCCACATACATCTGCTGCACCACCGCACGGCTTTTCTGGTCCTGTGGCGGCAGTTCTGCCAAGTGACTTTGCAGGTGCACGCCCACCTGGCGCTCTGTCTCTGCCAGAAAGCCCAGGTTCCATTTATCCCCCAGCAAGCCGGCAAACGCCCCTATCGCCAGCGAGCTGCTGTACCACAAGGGGTTGAGCACGCTTAAATGCCCGCCCAGCTCGTGCACGCGCTGTGCTGTCCATGCCAGGTGCTCGGTCTCCTCCTGCGCCGCCTGCTCCAATTTTTGCTGCACCTGCGGATCGCGCGCCGTCAGCGCCTGCCCCTGATACAAGGCCTGCGCACAAATCTCGCCGCAGTGGTTGATGCGCATCAGCGCAACCGTCTTCTTCTTTTCGCTCTCACTCAGGCCAGCCTCGGGCAAGCCCGCATCAGGGTAAGGGCGGGCGCTGTGCGCCTCGCTAAACAAGGTGCGCAAGCCCTTGTCGAATTCAATAATCACACTATCCAGATTAAACATTACAACCTCTTCCTCTTGTCACTTCATAGTTCGGTTCTATCGTTTTAACCCTCTCAGGCTGCGACTGGATGGAATACCCGAATGCAAGCAGACAGCTTTTTCATTTCACGTTCGGCCATTCGCATGTCATATTCTGATTGAAGATTGATCCAGAACCGCGGATTCATCCCAAAGAACAAACCCAGACGCAAAGCCGTGTCAGGTGTAATCGGGCGCATACCATGCACGATCTCGCTGATTCGGCTTGGCGGCACGTTAATATCCAGCGAAAGCTTGCGCGCGCTGATACCCATCGGCCTCATAAAATCCTCAAGCAGGACTTCACCGGGGTGAATTTCATCTAACAATTTAGCCACAATCTTTTCTCCTAGTGGTAGTCCACAATCTCGACTTGATGCGCCCCATCGTTGCGCCAGACAAAGCAAACGCGCCATTGCTCATTGATGCGAATGCTGTGCTGCCCCTTGCGATCGCGCGACAGTGCTTCCAAATGATTACCGGGAGGCACACGGAGGCTGGCAAGTTCAGTTGCTGCATGTAACTGTAAGAGCTTGCGACGCGCAACCCGCTCAATATTCCTGAAACGTGGAACAACCCTGCTATAAAACAGCGCCTCAGTTTCTGCACAAGCGAAAGAATGAATCATGCGAAATTATGTTCTGCGATACAGAATTTGTAAAGCAAAGGTTTAACCGCACGGGATAGCAGCCCCAAAATAAAACGGGCACCCCAAGATGCCCGCTTTACTTCACTCACACCAGAAGGCTATATCCAGAGCCTACGGCAGCGTCCGTGCCAGACGGAAGCCATAGCTGTAATAGCGGTAGTTGGAGCCAAACTTTGAGCGCGCAGCCGCACGGCTGAACTTTTGATCGTAGCCCCACGAACCTCCACGCAGCACGCGCATGGAACCACCCGCCCAGGCACTGCCATCTTCCGGCGCACCGTTGTAATTGTCGTGATAGGTATCCTCCACCCACTCCCACACGTTGCCGCTCATGTCATACAAGCCAAAGCCATTGGCTTTCTTGGTAGTCACCGGGTGCGGTGTATTGAAGAGGAAGCTGCCGCTGTTGAAGCTGGTCCACGCCACGCTGTCACCATTGTCGCTACCGCAATATTCCTGCTGATCTCCGCCACGGCAGGCATACTCCCATTCGGCTTCTGTAGGCAGGCGATACTGCTTGCCGGTCTTGGCATTGAGTTTCTGAATGAATGCCTGCACATCGTCCCAGCTCACCTGTTCCACCGGGCAAGTGTCGCCGCAGGTTTCAAACCCGCTCGGGTTGGTGCCCATCACCGCGCGCCATTGCGCCTGCGTAACCTCGGTCTTGCCTATGGCAAAAGCCTGTGCGATGGTCACGTTATGCAAAGGCTTTTCATCGGCCTCACCGTTGTTCGAGCCCATGGCAAAGCTGCCCGCCGGGAGCTCCACCATCTCGGGGCACTCCGGGCAATCCTTGAAGTTCTTGCCTGCCACCGGCCCGGCCACGCTTTCCCACTGGTAAATCTTGTCCTGCGCCGCGCGCGCATCCGCCCCCGCAGGAGCCAGCATCAGGTAGCGTTTCATTTCTATCATCGCATCGTGATACTTTTTCTTCTCGCCCAGCACCAGCGCCAGCCCGTAATGCCCCTCCGGCCACCACGGCACAATATCCAGCGCCTTGCCATACAGCTCAACAGCCTGATCCAGGCGCTTCTCCTGCGCGGCAAACTCGGCCTGCACCTTGAACTTGCGCGCCGCTTCCGGCATCACCGGCTTGGGGTTGGCAGCGCGGTATTGCTCAGCCGCCTGCTGAAAGGGATCGGCAACTTCAGCGGCGAACGCCGGTGCACCAACCAAGAGAAAAACCACTGCCAGACATCTGTTGATCGTAGCCAAAATGTATAACCCTTTCCCGTTCGCCCAGTCGCTGAAATCAGCGGCTAATTGTAGCTGATTTTCAGGCTGTAAAACCGAATCAATCCCCTGCTCACAAGGGGAAGCGATGGCACTTTCGGCTCCAGCTGCGACATTGCCAGCATTAGCCACAGAAAATCGATATTATGTAGCAGACGCACAAAAACAATGACATGGAATCATTGCAGAAAAACGGCTTTAAAAACCCTGACCAAGGATTCAGATCATGAATGCCAGAGAAATCGAAGACCACATGCTTAACCGCTGCATGGCCGTTGCTCGCAACGTGCCAACGGTTGCCAATGACCAGCAGGAAGCCAATGTGTTTCGAGTAGCGGGAATGGTTATGCGATCCAGCTTCCCGCCGGCAGCAGCCAATCTGATGCGGGCAAGCGACAATTACTTCCTGGCCCACCCGGGCGACAAGCTGCACGCTGCTGAAGTTGTACGGCACGGCTGGATATTCAGCCTGCCGCGATTGCGTGACATGTTGACCATGAAACTTCAACACCGCTAGCCTGCCATGCTCCCCCAACAATTTCACACACATACCGCACTGGCAGAGGGGCTGCGCGACCTGTTCAAGCAACTTGAGGAGCGCCTGGCGCTCAGCCAACCTCTTGCGGTGTATCTCGCCGGTGGCATGGCTGTACATCTTTACACGGCAAACCGTGTCACTTGTGATGTGGACGCGGAATTCAGCAGCCGTGTTCTCCTGCCAAACGACCTGGTGATTGAAAAAACACTGGAAGATGGATCGTCACAAGCCATCTTCCTGGACACAAACTACAACTCATCGTTTGCCTTAATGCACGAAGACTACCATCAGGATGCTCTCCCGGTAGACTTGGGATTGGCGCATATCCAGCTTCGCGTCCTTTCCCCGGTTGATCTTGCGGTTAGCAAGATCGCCCGGCTGGCCGATAATGACCGGGAAGACATTCAGGCATTGGTGCGCCTGGGGCTGACCACCGCTGATGCCATTGAAAAGCGCGCCACCAGCGCATTAAACGGATATGTGGGTGGCCAGGCGATGTTGCTGGTCAATATAAAAGACGCCGTGGCCCTTGCCCGCAAAGCCGAATTGCAAAACACTGATCACTGACTTATCCAGCAAATAGATGGAACCTAAAATATGAGGGGCAATGGAGTCCGACCCCATTTCATTGCCATTTCATTTCTAATGGAGTCTGACCCCACTTCATTCTGAGGGCCAATGGAGTCTGACCCCATTTCATTCCAGAGTCTGACCCCATTTCATTCCAAATACATCATGCACTGACTACATCTATCAGCCTCAACCTCGGCAAGTTTTGGGCAAAAAAAACGGCCACCCGAAGGTGGCCGTTTCGTCTGAACCGGCAAAGCCGGTTTGCAACACTTGAGGCTCTAAATTATAACCAGCGACTTGCTGCGGTATTTTGCAGCCTAGTCGAATGGCTAGTAGTTTTATTAGAACTTCTTGTTCAGACCAACAGCGATCATGCGTGAGCTTTCACCAGCTGTGATGTTGGTTACTGCATTGCCAGCTACGCTGAAGAAGCTGTTTGTAGATCCATTGCCCATAGTGGAAACAGCTGCGTATGCAGTTGTTGTCTTGGACATGGCTTGCAACCAGGCAACAGTGAAGCCGGAAGCAGAGATGTCTGAACCCAATGCATCAAACTTTGCGTTGGCATAAGTCACAACTGCTGTACCAGCAGAAGTTACAGGCATAGTTGCACTGATGGAGAAAACTTTGTCGTTGTTGTCAACGCCATCAAATTTTTCTACCTGGTAAGTTGCAAACAGCTTGGCCATTTCCAAGTCGTAAGATGCGCCAATCGCCCACTCAGTAGTCTTTGCACCACCTACGCCAGCGCCATTGATAGACGATGTGTTAGATGCATACACAAAGCCTGCAGCCAGAGGGCCTGCTTTGTAGTCGGCAGAAGCCAGGTATGCAGAGCCTTTAGTAGCGGCAGAAGTTTCAACAGTATTCACGTCACCCAAGGCACCTGCTGTGTCAGCAGAGTAGTTCAAGGCAAAAGTCAGGCCGCTGAAATCCGGTGAGATGTAAGCCAAAGCCTTAGGTGCGCGCTTCAGCAAAGCAGCGTTACCGATCAGGAAGCCGCCACCAGCAGTCAGGTTGCCCAGAGGAGTTACCAGGGAACCGGCTGTTGGATCGAACTTGCCGCTGAAGTCATAGCCGGTAGTTTGCAGGTAACCAGCAGCAACAGTACCGAAACCGCCAGACAGAGCCAGCATTTCCTGACGAGCATTACCGATGCCGCCAGAGTCAGTGTTGTCCAGAGAATATTCCAGAACTACGGAAGCTTTCATGCCGTTGCCCAGGTCTTCGGAGCTCTTCACACCGAGACGCGAACCAGCCAGGCCACCGGCTGCAACAGCTGTGCCGCCTTTAACGCCATTAGCAGAAATGTTTACAACCGCAGCGTCAACGATGCCGTACACGGTTGTGTCAGCGAATGCAGGTGCGGAAAAAGCAGCAGCGATTGCCAGAGCGATAATTTTCTTTTGCATCTTGGTAAACTCCTCGAGTAGTTTTGAATTTAAGGCGGACGTCCGCCGTGTTTCAGCAAATTCCCTATAGCTGGAAATTCAGGGATGATTGTGCATAAGCGCAAAGGCTGACACAAGGGCTGGTATGCTTTTTTAACAAAAGATTCACGAAACCGTGTCTTTTTTGCAACAAACAGCTGATCAGCCTTTGATCCAGATCAATAAATACAGGCCTAGGCGAACAAACGCGCCAATTCCACCCCCGGCTCATCCGCCCGCATAAACGCCTCGCCCACCAGAAAGACATGCACCGCATGGCGGCGCATCAGGGCCACATCTTCCGGCTTGAGGTGCTGTTTTAGAATAAGAGCTTGTCTAAGCGGCAACGTGCTGTTCCGGCTCAACGGAAAGCTTCATGCCAACAGCCTTCAACACGGCCAGTAGCGTTTTCAGTGTTGGATTTCCCTTGGGGGAGAGTGTTCGATACAGTGATTCGCGGCTAATGCCAGCTTCAGCTGCTACAGCTCCAAGACCGCCGTATGCTTCAGCAACTGTACGCAAGGCAAGCAGGCCTGCCGCACGGTCATCGGGGTTATCGAGTGACTCCATGGCCGCCTTCAGGTATTCGACTGCCAGCTCACGATCTGCTCGCAGCTCGGCCACTTCGCGCTCATGATGAGATACAGCAGCTTTCAATTTTTTGCTCATATCTGCCTCCGCTTCCAATCTTCCCAATATTCCTTTGCCATTTTAATGTCGGCAATTTGCGATTTTTTGGATCCGCCGCATAGCAGAATCACCACCGTCTTGCCATGGCGACCAAAATACACCCGATAACCCGCACCAAGATGCGCAATTCTTGAACTCCTTCACTCACAGGCTCACAGTCACCAAAATTTCCCGCTTCCAGACGTTTGAGTCGCACACGAATCTTGGCTTGAGCCTGCTTGTCGCGTAGAGAATGGAGCCAGGCTGTCAATGGCTCATAACCATCCTCGGCTTGGTATCGGGAGACTTCAAATCATGAAGGTTTATTGTAGCTTAAAAGCTACTAAATAACAAATCCATTTTTCGTGAGAAGTTGCCAACTCAACACACCCTGACACAAGCATTACGCAAACAATCGCGCCAACTCCACCCCCGGCTCATCCGCCCGCATAAACGCCTCGCCCACTAGAAAGGCATGCACATCATGGCTACGCATCAGGGCGACATCTTCCGGCTTGAGGATGCCGCTTTCGGTGACCACGATGCGCTCATGGGGAATTCGCTCCAGTAAATCCAGGGTATTTTGCAGGCTCACTTCAAAGGTGCGCAGGTTGCGGTTGTTGACGCCCATCAATGGCGTAGTGAGTTGCAGCGCCACATCCAGCTCGGCGCCATCGTGCACTTCTACCAGCACGCCCATGCCCAGGCTGTGCGCCAGCGCTTCAAATTCGCGCATCTCGGCCAGGCTTAGCGCAGCGGCAATCAAAAGAATGGCATCCGCTCCCATCGCGCGTGCTTCATATATCTGGTAGGCATCCACCATAAAGTCTTTGCGCAGCACCGGAATGGCACAAGCCGCGCGCGCCTGCTGCAGGTAGGCCGCACTACCTTGGAAAAACTGCGCGTCGGTCAGCACCGACAGGCAGGCCGCGCCATGCTGCGCGTAGCTGGCCGCGATTTCAGCCGGGCGAAAACCCGCGCGCAGCACACCCTTGCTGGGGCTGGCTTTCTTGATCTCGGCGATGACGGCCGGTTTGCCTGCGGCAATCTTGCCGCGGATGGCGCCGACAAAGTCACGCGCGGGTGCGGCCTGCTCGGCCTCGGCGCGGACGACTGCCAGGGGCTTGGCCAGTTTGGCGGCGGCCACTTCTTGCGCCTTCACGGCGAGGATTTTATTGAGGATGTCGGACATGGTATGAGGGTGCGGTTCGATACATTTTTCATTCATCCAGAAAAATCCATAGAGCCTAAACACCCTTGTAGGAGCGGCTCTTAGCCGCGATTCGCACGCAAGGCGTGCTCCTACAGGGGCTCTTTAACTCTAATGAACAGCCCTGACTCATGCTGAGTGCCACGCAGAGCAAGGCATGAACGAAAATCACTCACCGTTAATGGGTTGGTTATTAACAAGGCGCGCATTTTATCACCTCGCTTGCGGTAAAATGTGCGACTTACCCAAACCCAATCGCACAAAGGATAGATATCCTCAATGGATAACATCAAGACATACATGCAGCAAGTAGGCAAGCAGGCGCGTGCCGCTTCGCGCGTCATGGCGCAGGCCGAAACCGCAGCCAAGAATCGCGCGCTGGAAGCAATTGCCAAGGCTATCGTGGACAGCAGCGCCGAACTGATCGCCGCCAACGCCAAGGATGTGGCCAGTGCGCGCAGCAACGGACTGGACGCAGCCTCTATCGACCGCCTTACCCTGACCGAGAAAACCGTGCACGGCATGGCCGAAGGCCTGCGCCAGATCGCCGCTTTGCCCGACCTGATCGGCGAGATCAGCGACCTTAAATTCCGCCCTTCCGGCATCCAGGTGGGCAAGATGCGCGTGCCGCTGGGCGTGATCGGCATCATCTACGAATCGCGCCCCAACGTGACCGCCGATGCCGCCGGGCTGTGCCTGAAGTCGGGTAACGCGTCCATCCTGCGCGGCGGCTCCGAGGCCTTGCACTCCAACCAGGCGATAGCCGCCTGTGTGCATGCCGGCCTGCGCGCAGCAGGCTTGCCGGAGACAGCAGTGCAGGTGGTGAACACCGCCGACCGCGCTGCCGTGGGCGAGCTGATCACCATGAAGGAGTATGTGGACGTGATCGTACCGCGCGGCGGCAAGGGCTTGATCGAGCGCGTCTCGGCGGAGGCCCGGGTGCCGGTGATCAAGCATCTGCACGGCGTTTGCCATGTATATATAGATGACGAAGCGGATCTGAACAAGGCCATCCACATCGCCGACAACGCCAAGACCCACCGTTACGGCGTGTGCAATGCCATGGAAACCCTGCTGGTGGCGCAAAGCGTGGCTGCCGAAGTGCTGCCGCGCCTGGGCAAGATTTATCTGGAAAAAGGCGTGGAGCTGCGCGGCGACGACGCCGCACGCAAGCTGGTGGCGCAGATGAAGGTTGCCACCGAAGAAGACTGGCACACCGAATACCTCGCGCCCATCCTGAGCATACGCGTGGTGGCGGGGCTGGATGCGGCGATGGAGCACATCCACAGCTACGGCTCGCAGCACACCGACAGCATCGTGACGGAAAACTACAGCAAGGCCATGCGCTTTTTGCGCGAGGTGGATTCCAGCTCGGTCATGGTAAATGCCTCGACACGCTTTGCCGACGGCTTTGAATACGGCCTGGGCGCGGAGATCGGCATTTCCACCGACAAGATACACGCGCGCGGCCCGGTAGGGCTGGAAGGGCTGACTTCGCAGAAATACATCGTGCTGGGCAGCGGACAGATACGGAAGTAAAAGGCAGTTGCGCAAACACAGGTTGTCAGGACGTTGTACGGACGCTATTATACTGACCTGGAAAAAAGGAGCCCGCCATGTCTACCGTCACTCATTCCAAATCCGAGCGCATTGATGTGCGCGCCAGCACTCCGGTGAAGCAGTTGCTGCAGGAGGCGGCACGCGCTGCACACAAGAATGTGAGTGAGTTTTTGCTGGAAGCGGGCATCGTGGCGGCCAACCAGACGCTGGCTGATCGCTTGCGTTTTGAGCTCCCACCAGAAAAATGGGATGAGTTTCAGGCTGCTCTTGATCGCCCCGTCCAGGCCAAGCCCAAACTCAAGAAATTGCTTGGCGAGCCTGGGCTGCTTGGGTGACGACAAAGTCTTACGAGCCGCTACGCAAGCTTGCCGCCAGCGACAACACCGATGCCTTTGATTGCGGACAAGCGGCGCTCAACCAGTTTCTGCAACGCTTTGCGCTGGCCAACCAGAAGGCGAATAGTGCGCAGACCTATGTGTGCTGCAAAGACGGGGCGATTGCGGCTTATTACAGCCTCGCGGTTGGGAGTGTAGAGCCGGGGAATGCATCGCCCAGAGTCCTCCAGGGATTGGCCCGCCACCCGGTTCCCGTGATGATACTCGCGCGATTGGCGGTAGGCCTGGACCATCAGGGCGCGGGACTGGGCTGCGCCTTGCTCAGGGATGCCTTGTTGCGCACAACCCAGGCGGCTGATATCGCCGGCATCCGCGCTTTGCTGGTTCATGCCAAAGATGACAGGGCTCGCCAGTGGTATCTCAACTGGGAGTTTGAGCCTAGTGCAACAGATCCATTTCATCTGTTCTTGTTGCTCAAGGATTTGAAAGCAATGCTGGGCAGCAACAGCTAAAAAAATACACTCCCTCTCCCCTCGCGGGAGAGGGTTGGGGATAACCAGCGACTTGCCCGCTTGCGGGCTTAGTTGAATGGCTAGTAGTTTTATCAGAGGGGGCGTGACGAAATATCACCCTCTCCCTAGCCCTCCCCCGTCAAGGGGGAGGGAACAGTAAGCGGAACATTTACGGAGAACACATGAGCAAAATCATCGCAGTCAACGTACCGGACATCGGCAATTTCAAGGACATCCCCGTCATCGAAGTGATGGTGAAGGCGGGCGACACTGTCACTGCAGAGCAATCGCTGATCACCCTGGAAACCGACAAGGCCACCATGGATGTGCCATCCCCGGTTGCGGGCGTGGTGAAGGAGCTCAAGATCAAGGTGGGCGACAAGGTTTCCGAGGGCAGCGTGATTTTGATGCTGGAGGCGAGTGCTGAGGATCGAGGACTGAGTGCTGAGGAACAAGCGAAAACCGCTGCTCCGATTTCACCTCAGTCCTCAGTCCTCAGTCCTAAATCCCCTGCCCCCCAAGCCTCACCAGCACCTCGCTCATTCGAGAAAGGCGACATCCACGCCGAAGTAGTAGTGCTAGGCGCCGGCCCCGGCGGATACACCGCCGCCTTCCGCGCGGCCGACCTGGGCAAGCAGGTGGTGCTGATCGAGAAGCATGCTTCGCTCGGCGGCGTGTGCCTCAACGTGGGCTGCATTCCGTCCAAGGCCTTGCTGCATGTGGCCAAGGTGATCAATGAGGCGGAAGAAGTGGAACATCACGGTGTTTCCTTCGGCAAACCCAAGATCGACATCAACAAGATACGCAGCTGGAAAGAAAGCGTGATCGGCAAGCTCACCGGCGGCCTCGCCGGTCTGGCCAAGCAGCGCAAGGTGCAGGTGGTGCAGGGCGTGGCCAAGTTCGCCTCGGCCAACAGCCTGGTGGTGGAAACCAAGGACGGCAAAAAAACCGTCACCTTCGACAACTGCATCGTGGCCGCCGGCTCCAGCGTGGCGCGCATCCCCGGCTTCCCCTATGACGATCCGCGCATCATCGACTCCACCGGCGCACTGGCGCTGGCCGATGTGCCCAAGCGCATGCTGGTCATCGGCGGCGGCATCATCGGCCTGGAAATGGCCACCGTATACGAAGCACTGGGTGCGAAGATCAGCGTGGTCGAGCTGATGGACCAGCTCATGCCCGGCGCCGACAAGGACATGGTCAAGCCGCTGCACAACCGCATCGGCAAGCGCTACGAAGCCATCATGCTGAAGACCAAGGTCACCAAGGTCGAAGCCACCAAAGCTGGTTTGAAAGTCACCTTCGAAGGCGAACAGGCGCCCGCCGAACCACAGGTATATGACAAGGTGCTGATGGCCGTGGGTCGCCGCCCCAACGGCCGCGAGATCGCCGCCGAAGCGGCCGACCTCGTTGTAAATGAGCGCGGCTTCATCCCCGTGGACAAACAGATGCGCACCAACGTACCGCACATCTTCGCCATCGGCGACATCGTGGGCGACCCCATGCTGGCGCACAAGGCCGTGCACGAAGGCAAGGTGGCTGCCGAGAACATCGCCGGACACAAGGCCTACTTCGAGCCCCTCACCATTCCTTCCGTGGCTTACACCGACCCTGAAATCGCCTGGATGGGCCTCACCGAAACCCAGGCCAAGGCGCAGGGCATCGCTTACGAGAAAGCCAGCTTCCCCTGGGCCGCTTCCGGCCGCGCGCTCTCCATCGCCCGCGAAGAAGGCGCCACCAAAGTGCTGCTCGATCCGGAAACCCGCCGCATCCTCGGCATGGGCATCGTCGGCACCAACGCCGGCGAGCTGATCGCCGAGGGCGTGCTGGCACTGGAAATGGGCGCGGACATGGAAGACCTCGGCCTCACCATCCACCCGCACCCCACCCTGTCGGAGACGCTGTGCTTCGCAGCGGAGATGGCGGAAGGCACCATCACCGATTTGTACGCGCCGAAGAAGAAGCACTAGGCGAACAGATCAAAGCTGTTGCAGCACGAAAGAGAAAGCCCGGCGATGCCGGGCTTTCTCTTTCCCACTTACTCTCGGACAGTCAGAACAAAGTTTTCTGACCATCTAAATAGATAAAAGATTGGGGGGCTTGTTTTACTTGAATATCTTTCAAGTCAAGATAGCTTGAATATCGTTTTACTTTCTTAACCCTAATAGCATGACCGATCTCCTTACCCACAAAATAGCTATCGTAAAATTCCTTATCAATCCCAGAGTCATGCTTTGTTATCTTCCATAACTCACTCAATTTCAGGGTCAGTATGTGCTCTATTTCAAATTCACCAATTATTTTTTTCACTGGACTAGAAGCATAGATCACCACTTTCTTAACCTCAGGCAATTTGAAAATAGTTCTACGAAACTCATATTTCTTTTGCCCCAAAAGAATTTTTTCTGCGAATTCCGGCTTAATTGATAATAAAACTTTCATCAGTCTCAGAGGCTTTTAAGGTAGTTTCAAATTGTTTTGCAGTTAATGGCTCAAAACCTCGAGGGGCGCTGTCCACGTCCGATATTACTCCAAGTTCAATTAACGCTTGCATGTTTAAGCGTTTAGGAAAGGAATACACGTACAGGAAATTGATTATAAATGGCTTATACCATTTCCCATTAGATGCTTTGTGGTTCCAATATTCTTTTAGTTTCTCGTTGGAGAATACACTTCTCTTCCGGCATTGTCTGACGAACTCAATTTCATTGGGCAAGTTGTCCGTAATGCTTTCAACGACGCCGATGGTTGTAATTACACTTTTATACAAGCCACCAGTTCTGTAGAAGAGAATAATATCTCCGGCCAAAAGGTCTCGGCGAAATGATCTAGATATGTAGACCTTTTGAATTGCATTTCGATGTGGCTCATTCTCCACAAAATTTTGCGGAGATTCGTTATTCAAAATTGAATCAGGCAATAGATCCGTATGATATTCCGGGTATATCGGAACAATAAAACATCTCCGATCACGCGAAATAAATGGGTACGTCTTTTTTGGGGAGCTTATATTGGGTGTCGGGTGAAAATTCTTTACATATACCAATTCATTTATCGGTGTATTTGACTTTTTACCATGATATTCAAACCCCCAATCCTCTAGCAGGCCAATGAGGCGGTCGTGCTCCTCGCTGTTGTGGAATAAGGTCACATATATCTCATCAACTTTGTTCCTCAATGCATTGTCAAAAGCAATTTTTAAAAATCTTTCGCCAAGCTTGAATCCATTCGAGGCGACCTTCAACGTGCCGATTTTCAGGCGTTTCTTGGACGCAAAGAGAGGGGCAATATCGCCATAATTTTCGTCCTTACTTTCTGTTTTGACATACAGAAACGCTAGTACTTGTTGAGTATCCGAGAAGCAAACATATGCAGTTTCGTCAGCTTTTCTGTTAAACCACTCCGCAAATTCCGGGTAGTCAGCCTTGAATGAATCAAAGAAGGGGTCGTTAATATTTATGTTCCCGAAATACTCTTTTCGTACGGACAAAACCTTGTATTCAGATAAACCAGGATTCTCGGTCGTAACTTTCTCCAGAAAGCTGTCAATTGTATATACCGAATTTCCAATACCAAGTTCATTTGCCTTTGCATGAATTTTTCTATCTTCTGTAATTAGGCAATCTACGCGCTGACAAAATACCTCCTTTAATATGGATGTGTCATTGTGATCGTTGTTGCTGTGATCATATTTCTTCCGAATAGCAGCAATTTCTGTAGTTTCCGGAGCTTCGGTTTTTATCGCAATGTAACTTTGAAGTTTTGTACGAAAAGTCTTTACAACTTTCTCGTCGAAATGTTTTTCTAGTTCTGAGATAGATAGAGGATGAATGCATTTTTCATAATGAAGCCGATCGAGCCAATGAAATAGATGACCGATTTCTTCATTTACAACCTTGCTGGCTTCGCGATGTATCAGAATATTTGTGTCAAGCAAAGCTTTCAAAATGTGTCTCCTTTAAAGAAATGCTGAACAAATTTGGTGATATTTTCAGCGTCTGTAAATGGATTCGCCCTCAGGTAGGGAATGCGTAACCTTTGGGCAATATTTTCTGAGTAAGAAAGTTCTTTGTTCTGAAAGGAAGATAGGGATTCAATATCGTACTTTCCTTTATCTCTTTCCTTTAAGCGAGAGTAAATACTGGCCGGATCATCAAGAAGAACAATGATTGCAACAGGGGATAAAGATTCGAATGTGCTAATAGGCACCTCTATGACTTTTCCTTCTTTGCTCAACAAACAAAAGTGTCCATCTAACAGATACATTCCGTCATGCAGGTATTCATTTACTGCGGAAATTAATACGTCTTGATTCTTGTTTACGTCCGCAACGAACTTATTTGTTGAATGACTTATTTTCCCGAACTTCGAAATTAAGTCGCTGGCGGAGTGATGTGCGGCATTACTGTGCAAACAAATGGAATCGCATAGTGTTGATTTACCCACACCATGAATGCCCCCAACAAATATGATTTTTCGAGTCATAAGTGTTTTGCTCTACGAAGGTTTTATTACTGAAAAAATTTCACCCCCACCCCCAACCACGTATCCGAAGTCAGCAGCCCTTTCAGCGCAGGTAGTGTCTGTTCCAGCCAGGCCAGCACGATCTTTTCCTTCTCGGGCCATAGGGAGATGGGATGGTGGCTCAACGCATTCACGTTGCTCGCGGCGATATGGGCGATATGGGGTCAGCATCGCAATTGTTTTTGCAAATCCGCTGGCAGGTCTTGCATTAACACATCAAGGTTGACGCTCATCCCGCTGCCTTGATGTATTCCAGCGCATCAATTGCGCTAACGATGCGGATGTTTTTGTATTGCCCGCCAAGGCTATGCAGATGCTTGTCGCCCGAAACGATCAAGTCAGCTTGCGCGGCCACGGCGCAGGCGATGACATGGTCATCATCCGGGTCATCTGCGATGACGCGCGGCACATTGTCGGGTGCGACTATGTTGGCCATTCTTCGCAATTCGCTGACGATGTTCAATGGTGTCAGTCCGGCTTGAGCGAGACGCGCGGTGAATTTTTCGCGCGTAAGTACATCAAGCAATTCTGCCAGGAGTACGGTACTGCTGCATATCTCGAATGCCTGAGTTCTTGCGCCATCAAGCAGACGGCGCGGCGGGCCGCCAGCCGAGATTATGCCGGAGACCAGCGTGTTGGTATCGAGCACTATCCGCACGATCAGGCTGGCTACGCTGCGCGTGATTGGCGCGCGGCCTGAATTTCGGCATTGATCTCCTCATCAGAAAGCGCGGGCAGGTTCAGGGCATCCAGTTTGGCGAGCGATGCGCCCAGCCTTGTCCCGGCTGTACTACGCATTTCCCGTGTTGCCAGAAACTCGACGAAATCCTCCACCTCTGCCAGCCGTTGCGGTGGTAGTTCTTGCAGTTTTTGAATCAGCGTTGGGGCTATTGCGTTCATCTTGTTCTCCTCAAACTGTTTGGCACCTTCATCATAGCAATATTCATTCTCCTGGTCAGCATCGCAATTGTTCTTGTCATACCACATGGGCACTCTGCGCATGCAATTTGATCCCCAGCGCATTCGTCACTTTCAGGATGGTTGCGAAGCTCGGGTTGCCCTCTCCAGATAGTGCCTTGTACAAGCTTTCTCGCCCCAGTCCGGTTTCTTTCGCCAGTTGGGACATGCCCTTGGCGCGGGCGATGTTGCCGAGCGCCTTGGCGATGAAGGAGGCATCATCGCCTGCTTCTTCGAGACAGGCTTCGAGATAGAGCACCATGTCCTCATCAGTTTTCAGGTGTTCGGCACTGTCCCATTTTTTCAGTTTGATTTTTGCCATGATGACCTCCTAAATTTGTCGCGCGATTTCCAGCGCGGTCTTGATGTCTTTTGTTTGGGTGGATTTGTTACCACCAGCCAACAGGATGACGATTTCCATTTCCCGCTGCATGAAGTACACGCGATAGCCCGGCCCATGGTGGATGCGCATTTCCGAGACACCTTCGCCCACGGGTTTGCAATCGCCGAAGTTGCCATCCTCGGCCCGGTCAATGCGCACCTGGATACGGCGCGATGCCTGCTTGTCTTTCAGGCTCGCAAACCAGTTATCGAAGACTTCCGTGGTCAGGATGGACTTCATGAGTGCAGTGTATTCTTTGGGATACAGCACGTCAACCCGTATCGTTTAATAAAACACTGAGGGTTAAACATTTTTCCCCAACCACGCATCCAAAGTCAGCGGCATCTTCAGCGCAGGCAGCGTCTCTTCCAGCCATGCCATCGCGATTTCTTCTGGGGTCATTTCTTTTCCCAAGGCGCAAAGCCGATGGGGCGTTTCTTTTTGTTTTCAGCCGGGCTCATCAGCTCATAGATGGCTTCAAATACGGCTTTGAAGCGTGCATCGTATTTCTTTTCGAGGGCAACGAGTTTGCGTGAAAGCTCGGCATTGGTAGCGAGCATTTGCCGCAATCGCACAAAGGCACGCATGATTTCAATGTTGACCTGGATGGCGCGCTCACTGCGCAGGACGCTGGAAAGCATGGCGACGCCTTGTTCGGTGAAGTCGTAGGGTGCGGTGCGAATGCCTCCCCAACTTGAAGTCACAAATTGTGATTTCAAGTTTGCAAATTCTTCCGGATCCAGCTGGAACATGAAGTCTTCGGGGAAACGCTCGATGTTGCGTTTGACTGCCTGGTTCAAGACTCGTGGCTCAACTTCGTACAATTCCGCCAGGTGCTGGCTGAGCATGACTTTCTGTCCCCGGATGAGGAACATCTTCGATTCGATCTGGGCGACTGATACGGCCACACGTTCCCCTTTCATTCCTGTAGCGGCGGTACCCGCTGTGCGGGTTCTTTGCTTGCGCCGCCTCCAGAACGGGGATGCAGCCTTTAGTCCTGCGCCATACATGTGGCGCAATGTGCCTCCGGCAGATATGCAAGAGCTCAGACTTTATGGGAGTGGGCGGGGAGTGTCAATGTTGATAGCAGCCGCCTCGTCCAGCAGGCCGGCACAGGCCCAATGTGGTACGATTATGCCCCTGTTATTCCCCAAAATTCATCATCCCGGCGGCCTGAAATCACCATGCGACAGTACCTCGACCTGATGCAACACGTGCTGGACCACGGCACCCAAAAATCCGACCGCACCGGCACCGGTACCGTCAGCGTGTTCGGCTACCAGATGCGCTTCGATCTGGCGCAAGGCTTTCCGCTGGTCACCACCAAGAAGTGCCATTTGAAATCCATCGTCCATGAGCTGCTGTGGTTCTTGCAGGGTGATACCAACATCCAGTATCTCAAGGAAAACGGCGTATCCATCTGGGATGAATGGGCGGACGAGAACGGCAACCTCGGGCCGGTGTATGGCAAGCAGTGGCGCTCGTGGGCCACGCCAGATGGCCGCACCATAGACCAGATGCGCGAGGTGATCGACCAGATCAAGAAAAACCCGGACTCGCGGCGCCTGATTGTTTCCGCCTGGAATGTGGGCGAGCTGGACCAGATGGCGCTGGCGCCCTGCCACGCCTTCTTCCAGTTTTACGTGGCGGACGGCAAGCTGTCGTGCCAGTTGTACCAGCGCAGCGCCGACATCTTCCTCGGCGTGCCTTTCAACATCGCTTCCTACGCCCTGCTCACCCTGATGATGGCGCAGGTGTGCGGGCTGAAGCCGGGGGACTTTGTGCACACGCTGGGCGATGCGCATCTGTATTCGAACCACATGGAACAGACACAGCTGCAACTGTCACGCGAGCCGCGCCCCTTGCCAACCATGCGCATCAATCCCGATGTGAAGGACATGTTCGGCTTCAAATTCGAGGATTTCACTCTGGAAGGCTACGACCCGCATCCGGCCATCAAGGCGGCGGTGGCCGTCTAGTTCCCGCAAGCGCGGCACACCATGCCCTCCTCACGCCCCACCCCTGCCAGCAAGACCGACCAGCGCCAGCTCAGGCAGTTGCTGGCCGACCTGCAGCAGGTGCGCGAGGAAACGCTGAAAACCCAGAAGCTGTGCGCCGAGGAGTGGAAGCCGCACATACACAAGCGCGATTTTCTCGACTCGGCAAAAAACATGGGGGCGTATATCGGCTTGCGCCGCCATGATCTGCGCCATTTTCAGGAACAGCTGGCGGCACTGGGGCTTTCTTCCCTGGGGCGTACCGAAGGCCATGTGCTGGCCAATCTGGATGCGGTTATCCACGCACTGGGAGCGCTCACCGGCACGCCTGCGGAGCCTGCCGCCATCAGCCGCACCGCACAAGCATTCAGCGACAACAGCCAGCAACTGCACCAGCAAACCCGCCACCTGTTTGGGCCGCCGCCGGCGCATCGCTCGGTGCGCATCATGGTGACCCTGCCCAGCGAAGCCGCAACCGACTATGCGTTTGTAAAAGCGCTGGTGGAACGCGGCATGGACTGCGCCCGCATCAATTGCGCGCACGACACTGCACAAGACTGGCAACAGATGTCGGCTTACGTGCGCCAGGCCGTAGCGGAAACCGGGCGCTCGTGCAAAATCCTGATGGACCTTGCCGGCCCCAAGCTGCGCACCGGGGCGCTGGCGGCAGGCCATGGCATCATTCACCTGAAGCCCAGGCGCGACGAACGCGGGGCGCTGCTGGAGCCGTGCAGGGTCATACTCGACGGCAGCGGGCAAGCCGGATGCGCCGCCGCCAAGGACGGCCTCGGGCGCCGCATTCCCGCCCGCCTCGGTGTTGATCCAGGCTGGTTTCGCCGCATCGGTCGCGGCGACCGCATAGAATTTACCGACCTGCGCGGCAAGGCTGGCGCACTGATCGTGGAAAAAATTCTTTCCTCCACCGAAGCGCTGGCCGCGTGCGACAGCAGCGCCTATCTGGAAGAGGGCATCGAGCTGCACCACTTCCCCCACCCCAAACACCGCCATCCGGTATTTGCAGCGGCGCTGGGCGCCATATTGCCGGTGCCGCAGCCCATCATGCTGAATCCGGGCGATGCGCTGCAGCTTACCCGCGCCGGCATTCCGGGCGAACCCGCCGAGATAGACGAGGCCGACAACAGCATCATTCCGGCACATATCGCCTGCGCCCACCCCGCCGTTTTTGATTGCCTGAAAACAGGCCAGCGCGTGCTGATCGACGACGGCCATATCGGCGCCGTGGTGGAAGCGCTGAACGAAGATGGCGCGCTGCTGCGGATCACCCATGCGCGCGAACAAGGCGCAAAACTGGGGGCGGAGAAAGGGCTGAATTTTCCCGATACTGACCTGCACCTGCCCGCGCTCACCGAGAAGGATCGCACCGACCTGGCCAGCATCGTGCAGCATGCCGACATCGTCGGATACTCCTTTGTGCAATCAGCCGATGACATGGAACAACTGCTTGCCGCACTGGCCGGGAATGGCGCGCGCAAGACCGGCATCATCGCCAAGATCGAAACCCGCCTTGCACTCAACAACCTGCCAGAAATCATCATTCGCGGCGCGGGCAGCCATCCCTTTGGCGTGATGATTGCGCGCGGCGACCTGGCCGTGGAGATCGGCTATGAGCAGCTGGCCGAAACCCAGGAGGAAATCATGTGGCTGTGCGAATCGGCGCACGTGCCGGTGGTGTGGGCGACGCAGGTGCTGGAAAGCCTGGTTAAACAGAACATCCCCACCCGCGCCGAGGTGACCGATGCCGCCATGGCCGAGCGCGCCGAATGCATCATGCTCAACAAGGGCCCCTTCGTGCTCGACGCCATCGACGTGCTCGACCACCTGGTCGCGCGCATGCAGTCGCACCAGACCAAAAAAACCGCGCAGATGCGCACCCTGCACTGGTAATTTGAAACGGAACATTCATGTCACAGCAAAAAATTTCCATCATTGTCGCCATGGCAAAAAATCGCACCATCGGCATCAACAACACCCTGCCCTGGCGCTGTCCGGAAGACCTCAAGCATTTCAAGGCGCTTACCATGGGGCATCACATGATCATGGGGCGCAAGACCTTTGACTCCATCGGCAAGCCACTGCCGGGCCGCACCACGGTGGTGGTGACACGCAACCGCGTACTGAAGATCGACGGCTGCGTCATGGCGTACTCGCTGGATGAGGCCATCGTTGCCTGCGCAAAAGATGACGAGATTTTCATCGTAGGTGGCGCGGAGCTTTATGCACAAGCCTTGCCCAGGGTAGACGCCTTGTACATTACCGAAATCCAGCAGGACGTGGCTGGCGATGCACACTTTCCCGCGTTCAACAAAACAGACTGGAAAGAGGTTGCGCGCGAACAACGCAGCCAAAGCGAGCCGCAGCCACTGGATTATCATTTCGTCACCTATCGCCGCAGGTAGGAGCGGGCCATGCCCGCGATCAAACACCATTCGCGGGCATGGCCCGCTCCTACACCCGATATATTTTACGCATCATGACTTCCACTTCCACGCAAACATTGGAACTGCTTGCCCCCGCCAAGACCGCATCCATAGGCCGCGAAGCCATACTGCACGGCGCCGATGCGGTGTATATCGGCGGCCCCTCGTTTGGTGCGCGCGACAAGGCGGGCAATGCCATCAGCGATATCGCCGCACTGGCGGAGTTTGCCCACCGCTTTCATGCGCGCATCTTTGTTGCGCTCAACACCATCCTGCACGATAGCGAACTGGAAGCCGCGCGCAAGCTGGTTTACGACTGCTACGACGCGGGCGTGGATGCGCTGATCGTGCAGGACATGGGCCTGCTGCAACTGGACCTGCCGCCCATCGCGTTGCACGCTTCCACCCAGTGCGACATCCGCACGCCGGAGAAGGCGCGCTTTCTGAGCGAGGCAGGCTTCTCACAGATGGTGCTGGCGCGCGAGCTCACTATCAATGAGATCGCTGAAGTGCGCGCCGCCGTGCCGCAGGATACCGTGCTCGAACACTTTATCCACGGCGCCCTGTGCGTGGCCTATTCCGGCCAGTGCTACATAAGCCACGCACACACCGGACGCAGCGCCAATCGCGGCGACTGCTCGCAGGCCTGCCGCCTGCCCTACACCCTGCAGGACAAGCAGGGGCGCGTGGTCGCCTTTGAAAAACACCTGCTGTCGGTGAAGGACAACAACCAGAGCGCCAACCTGCGCGCGCTCAT
The DNA here is from genome assembly GCA_023259065.1 of Nitrosomonadales bacterium. Taxonomy (GTDB): domain Bacteria; phylum Pseudomonadota; class Gammaproteobacteria; order Burkholderiales; family Gallionellaceae; genus 39-52-133. Next base: position 38,550 of record JAHFQY010000008.1, on the reverse strand, counting down.
CGATGCCGGCATCCGCAGCTTCAAGATCGAGGGGCGCTACAAGGATGCGCCCTATGTGAAAAACATTACCGGCTACTATCGCCAGCTGCTGGATGAAATCCTCGGCGAGCGCCCCGAGCTTGCGCGCGCCTCCAGCGGCACAACCCGACTGCTGTTCACCCCCGACCCGGACAAGACTTTCCATCGCGGTGCCACGGATTACTTTTCCCACGGGCGCAAAGCCGACATCGGCGCCTTTGACACGCCCACCTTCACCGGCACCCTGCTGGGCACGATCAGCAAGATAGGCCCGGACTGGTTGGAGATAGAAACCAATGCAACACTGGCCAACGGCGACGGCCTCAACTACCTGCACAAGCGCGAGGTGCGTGGCTTGCGCGCCAATAGTGTGAAGCAATCAGGCGGCGTGTGGCGCGTGTGGCCCAACGAGAAGATCGCCGAGCTGCAGGGCTTGCGCCTTGGCCTGGAGATCAGCCGCAACAGCGACCATGACTGGGAGCTCGCGCTTACCAGAAAATCCGCCGAGCGGCGCATGGGCATCAGTGGCGTGTTTGCTGAAACTGCCAATGGCTTTGCTCTCACCTTGCGCGATGAAGATGGCATCTCCGCCACAGCAAGTGTCAATTTCGACAAGCAAGCCGCACAACATCCGGCAGAGGCAGAAAATAATTTGCACCAGCAGCTCAACCGTTTCGGCAATACTGATTTCGAGTTGCACGATTTGGCCATACACTGGTCGCAACCCTGGTTCGTGCCCGGCTCATTACTCAACAAGCTGCGCCGCGACGCCGTGGAAGCTTTGCAGGCTGCACGAACCACGGCCTACGCCCGCCCCGCGCGCAAGGCTGCCGTGGAGCCGCCGGCGCAGTATCCGGAAGAAACCCTTTCCTACCTCGCCAATGTGTACAACTCGGCGGCGCAGTCCTTCTATGCCAGACACGGCGTAAAGCTGATTGCCGCCGCCTACGAGCAGCACGAAGAGGCAGGCGATGTCTCGCTGATGATCACGCGCCATTGCATCCGCTACAGTTTGAGCCTGTGCCCCAAGCAGGCCAAGGGTGTAATCGGAGTGCAGGGCCAGGTACGCGCCGAGCCGATGACGCTGGTCAACGGCAGCGAAAAGCTGACACTGAAATTTGATTGCAGGGCATGCGAGATGCACGTCGTCGGCAAGATGAAGAAGCACATCCTGGGCAGCGCGCCACCCGCGGTGGCGCCGCTGGTTTTTCACAAAAACAGCCCCGCAAAATAAACCCACCTTACCCGGAAGGCATATTTTACGGCCTTCTCCGGCATGCAGAGAGCGCTAATTCCTTGACGCTGCAGTTCGCGCCAGTGTAGTCTGCGTGCGCCAATCCGGCCTACCAATACAATTACTATCAGGGAGATTCAATGAGCTTCACAAGATTGCTTGCCATGCTGATCTTTGCACTGGTGCTTTTATCCGGCTGCTCCAATCAGGTCGTCAAAACCGCTGAAATGAAGAAGCCCAACCGCTTCGCCATCGTCAGCGTGATTGGATCGACAACCGGATTGGGCATGTCTGAAAACGAAGAAGTCGCTTTGTTAAGCAGGGTTGATGAAATCGTTTCCAAGGAGCTGAATCAGGCCAAAAGCTTCAGGCTTTCCAGCTCTTCACAAGTCAAGCAGAGCCGTAGCTATGCAGCCATCAAGGGAGACTCGACTGACGGCATATTTACCGGCAAGGCTGCCCAGGGCTACAAGAAATTCGACATTACCAGCGAGAGCGAAGCGCCCAACCTGAAGAAATTGATGAGCGAGCTGAAGCTGACCGGAGTCATTCAGGTATCAGCCTACTATTCTGTCAAGAGCGGCGGATTCACCCTTTCCGGCATTGCACCGATTCCCATCCCGCTCTCGGCCGGAACATCCAGCGGGCACATTGTGTTTGCGATTGTCGCAGTCAACAATGCCAATGAAGTCATCTGGCGCGACATGGTCGAGGTGACTTCCAAGGACAGCGTCGGAAAAATCATGGGTATAGGCAATACCAACGCGCTACAGCCGAAGTTGATTGATATTTCGCAGGAAGCAATACGCACTGCAATGGTCAATCTGGATGAGAAGCTGAAATAATTATTTTAAATTACCAACCTCACCCAATGGGATGAACAAGATTTACCTTGTATCCTCCTGATAATCAATCTAATCTGCGGATCGAACTGCTTTTTTCAGGATTAATGAAACTTCCGGACATTATCATTTGTCCATTTGGTGTGGCTGCAGACCGGGGTTAGCTGCCACACTGTTTCTTGTGACCCCGTGCATTCGGAGGCAATTATGACATTTCGCACAGCAACCTTGTCAGCACTGGCAGGCTCATTAATACTTTGCGCCGGTCTTGCAATAGCAGCTGATAAGGAACAGAGCAAAGATCAAACCAGGGATCAAACACAGACACGCGATCAGGCCCAAATTTACGGCAGCCAGTTAATGACCCCGCAGGAACGTACCGAGCATCGCAACAAAATGCGCAGCCTCAAGACCGCCGAGGAGCGTGAAGCCTACCGGCTGGAACATCACAAGCTGATGCAGGAACGCGCCAAGGCCAAGGGTATAACACTCCCGGATGAGCCGCCTGCGCGGGGTGGCATGATGAGGGGGCCGGGTGGGGGTATGGGCCCCGGCGGCGGAATGGGGCCAGGTGGCGGAATGGGCGGGGGTATGGGGCCTGGCGGTCGCCAATAATTCAGCCGGCCGGACACAAAAAAAAGCGGATGCATGCATCCGCTTTTTTTATTCAGCCACGCAAAGTTTACGCCTGGCGCACGCAGTCCACGTAGTACACCTTTTCGCCGTTCACCTTCTCCGCCACCAGGCCGTGTATATCGGTCTCGAAGCCGGGGAATTTCTGGTTGAAGGCGCGCGCAAATTTGAGGTAATCCACGATGGTCTTGTTGAAGCGCTCGCCCGGGATCAGCAGCGGAATGCCCGGCGGATAGGGCGTGAGCAACACCGCAGTGACGCGGCCTTCCAGTTCGTCGATGGATACACGTTCGATCTCGCCGTGCGCCATTTTGGCGAAAGCGTCGGAGGGTTTCATCGCCGGCACCATGCTGGAGAGATACATCTCGGTGGTCAGGCGCGCCACATCGTTGGCCTTGTAGATGCCGTGGATCTCGTCGCACAGGTCGCGCAGGCCGATCTTCTCGTAACGCGGATGTTTGGCAATGAATTCCGGTAGCACGCGCCACAGCGGCTGGTTCCTGTCGTAATCGTCCTTGAACTGCTGCAGCTCAGTCACCATGGTGTTCCAGCGCCCCTTGGTGATGCCGATAGTGAACATGATGAAGAAGGAATACAGGCCGCACTTCTCCACCACCACGCCGTGCTCGGAAAGATATTTGGTGACGATACTGGCGGGGATGCCGCTGTCGGCAAAGTCGCCATCCACATCCAGCCCCGGCGTGATGACGGTGGCCTTGATCGGATCGAGCATGTTGAAGCCCTCGGCGAGCTTGCCGAAACCATGCCAGCGGTCATCGGTGCGCAACACCCAGTCGTCGCGCGCAGCCATGCCCTCCTCGACCAGATACTCCGGCCCCCACACCTTGAACCACCAGTCAGCGCCAAACTCGGCATCCACCTTGCGCATGGCGCGGCGGAAGTCCAGCGCCTCGGCGATGGATTCTTCCACCAGGGCAGTGCCGCCGGGCGGCTCCATCATTGCGGCGGCAATATCGCACGAGGCGATAATCGCGTATTGCGGGCTGGTGGAGGTGTGCATCAGATAGGCTTCGTTGAAGCAATCGCGGTCCAGCTTGCGTTGCTCGCTGTCCTGCACCAGGATTTGCGAGGCCTGCGACAAACCGGCCAGCAGCTTGTGCGTGGACTGGGTGGAGAACACCATGGACTCCCTGGTGCGCGGGCGCTTCGGCCCGATGGCGTGCATGTCCTGGTAAAACTCGTGGAAGGCCGCATGCGGCAGCCAGGCCTCGTCGAAATGCAGTGCATCGATCTTGCCGTCCAGCATTTCCTTCAGCATCTCCACGTTGTACAGCACACCGTCGTAAGTGCTCTGCGTGATGGTGAGGATGCGCGGCTTCTTGGTTTTGTCCTTGATGAACGGGTTGGCATCGATTTTTTTCTGGATGCTTTCCGGCTCGAATTCGGATTTCGGGATCGGCCCGATAATGCCGAAGTTGTTGCGCGTTGGCGTCAGGAACACCGGCACCGCGCCGGTCATCATGATCGCATGCAGGATGGATTTGTGGCAGTTGCGATCCACCACCACGATGTCGTCCGGCGCCACGGTGGAGTGCCACACGACCTTGTTGGAAGTCGAGGTGCCGTTGGTCACGAAGAACAGATGATCGGCGTTAAAGATGCGCGCCGCGTTGCGCTCGGAAGCTGCCACCGGGCCGGTGTGGTCGAGCAGCTGACCCAGCTCGTCCACCGCGTTGCACACGTCGGCGCGCAGCATGTTCTCGCCGAAGAACTGGTGGAACATGCGCCCCACCGGCGACTTCAGAAAAGCCACGCCGCCGGAGTGGCCGGGGCAGTGCCAGGAGTAGGAACCGTCCTGCGCATAACCCACCAGCGCGCGGAAAAACGGCGGCGCCAGCGAATCCAGATAGGAACGTGCCTCGCGGATAATGTGGCGCGCCACGAATTCCGGCGTGTCCTCGTGCATGTGAATGAAGCCGTGCAGCTCGCGCAGGATGTCGTTGGGAATATGGCGCGAGGTGCGGGTTTCGCCGTGCAGGTAAATCGGAATGTCCGCATTCTTGTGGCGTATCTCTTCGACAAAAGCACGCAGGCTCTTCAATGCCAGCTCGGTGTCCTCCTCGCTGCCCGAACCGAATTCCTCATCGTCAATCGACAGCAGGAAGGCCGAAGCGCGGCTTTGCTGCTGCGCAAACGAAGTCAGGTCGCCGTAACCGGTCAAGCCGCTGGAGTTTTCCGAGCGAAAATCTTCGTCGATGATGATGATGGGAAAATTAAACTTCATGGCTACTCCTGATTGAAAGCGCTGCTCAAATCTTGGCAGACATGCAACGTGCTGCGGCGGGAAAATTTCAGTGCAGGCTCATATTGGCCGAAGGACAATGTGATGCCGTAACTAAAATTGAATTTCATGGCCTACTCCCAGTGGGATCAAAGTTTGCGCGGATTGTCGCAGATTTACGGGAAAAATGTGAGAAGTGAAAGGTGAAATGGGAAAGGTGAAACGTGGAGCCCGCTTGGGCTTTTACGTTTCACCTTTCACTTTTCCCGTTTCACCCAAAAAGCTAATGCATCACATCTTGGGCAGCGTCACACCATGCTGCCCCTGATACTTGCCGCCCCTGTCCTTGTACGAGGTTTCGCACACTTCGTCGGACTCGAAGAACAGCACTTGCGCCACGCCCTCATTGGCGTAAATCTTCGCCGGCAAGGGCGTGGTGTTGGAGAACTCCAGCGTCACATAACCTTCCCACTCCGGCTCGAACGGCGTGACGTTGACGATGATGCCGCAGCGCGCGTAGGTGCTCTTGCCCAGGCAGATGGTGAGCACGTTGCGCGGGATGCGGAAATATTCCACTGTGCGCGCCAGGGCAAATGAGTTGGGAGGGATGATGCAGAAATCATTGTTCACCTCCACAAACGAACTCGGGTCGAAATTCTTCGGGTCCACGATGGTGCTGTTGATGTTGGTGAACAGCTTGAATTCGGTGGAACAGCGTATATCGTAACCGTAGCTCGACGTGCCATAGGACACGATGCGCTTGCCGTTTACCTCTTTGACTTGCCCCGGCTCGAACGGCTCTATCATACCGTGCTGCTCCGCCATGCGGCGTATCCACTTGTCCGATTTAATGCTCATGCTCAATCGGTGAAATGTGAAACGTGAAATGTGAAATGTTTAAAGCCAAACCGGCCTCTACGTTTCACCTTTCACATTTCACCTTTCACGCTCCTCCTTATGTATTCTGCCCAAGCGGTGAAACGTGAAACGTGAAACGTGAAATGCGTAAAGCCAAACCGGCCTCTACGTTTCACCTTTCACGTCACCTTTCACGCTCCTCCTTAATGTACTCTGCTCAAGCGGTGAAATGTGAAACGTGAAACGTGAAATGCGTAAAGCCAAACCGGCCTCTACGTTTCACCTTTCACGTCACCTTTCACGCTCCTCCTTAATGTACTCTGCTCAAGCGGTGAAACGTGAAATGTGTAAAGCCAAACCGGCCTCTACGTTTCACCTTTCACATTTCACCTTTCACGCTTCTCAATTATGTACTCTTAACCACGATCTTGGGGAACACTGCGCTGTGGTCCTGCGCCATCTCGGCGATCTTGACCGCCACGCGGCGTGCCATTTGCTTGTATTCCTTTGCGATCTTGCCGTCCGGCTCGGCAATGACGGTCGGGTTGCCGGAGTCAGCCTGCTGGCGAATCTGGATGTCCAGCGGCAAGGAGCCCAGGAATTCCGCATTGTAATCCGCACACATTTTCTCGCCACCACCCGCGCCGAAGATATGCTCTTCGTGGCCGCACTTGGAGCAGATATGCGTGCTCATGTTTTCGATGATGCCCAGAATCTTGATGTCCACTTTCTCGAACATCTTGAGGCCCTTGCGGGCGTCCAGCAGTGCGATGTCCTGCGGTGTGGTCACAATCACGGCGCCGGTGACCGGCACTTTTTGCGCCAGTGTCAGCTGGATGTCGCCGGTGCCGGGAGGCATGTCCACCACCAGGTAGTCGAGGTTGTCCCAGCGCGTCTGGTTAAGCAGTTGCTCCAGCGCCTGGGTCACCATGGGGCCGCGCCACACCATGGCCTGGTCATCGCCGGGGATCATGAAGCCGATGGACATGGCCTGGATGCCGTGGCCTATCATCGGCTCCATGAACTTGCCGTCTTTCGAAGACGGCGTGCCCTTCACGCCCAGCATGGTGGGCTGCGACGGGCCGTAGATGTCCGCGTCCAGGATACCCACGCGTGCGCCTTCGGCAGCCAGACCCAGCGCCAGGTTGATGGCGGTGGTGGACTTGCCCACACCGCCCTTGCCGCTGGCCACCGCAATAATATTCTTCACACCGTCAACCAGCTTCACGCCGCGCTGCACGGCGTGCGACACCACCTTGCTGCTGACAGTGGCTTCCACCTTGCCTACACCCGGCAAGGTCTTGGTCAGATGCGCTTCCACCATGGCCTTGATTTCTGCCCACACGCTCTTGGCGGGATAGCCCAGCGTGACGTCCAGCGCAACATCATTGCCACTCACCTTGATATTCTTGATTGACTTGCCCGCCACAAAATCCTTCTTCGTGTTGGGGTCGATCAACTGCTTCATCGCACCTTGCACATCTGCATCTGTAAAAGCCATTTGATTCTCCTGGTATTCCGTGAGTGTGTAGGCACCCCTAAAAAATCAGATTTCATCCCAACTGCTGCGTTGCAGAAAAAATTGCTTGCTTACATATTATTCATATGCGCGCGGCGCAATTTTTTCCACGCCTTGCATTTGGGCGAACTCTGAATTTTTAGAGGCACCCTGTATAAATTTGGTAAACCGTAATTTTACCCAATTCCATTAGCTTGCGTTGGTTTTGCTACAATCAGCAAATTCTTCCAGTCACTTAGCAACAACAAGCAACCATGACCCGCACAATTCCTGCCAAACAAAGAAAAATCCTGGTTACCTCCGCCCTGCCTTATGCCAATGGAAGCATACATTTAGGTCATCTGGTGGAGTACATCCAGACAGACATATGGGTGCGCTTCCAGAAAATGCAAGGGCACAGCTGCCATTATGTTTGCGCCGACGACACCCATGGCACGCCCATCATGCTGCGCGCCGAGAAGGAAGGCATCACCCCGGAGCAGCTGATAGCCCGCGTGTGGCAGGAACATTTCGACGATTTCAGCGCATTTCATGTCAATTTTGACAATTACGGCTCCACTAACTCGAATGAAACCCGCGAATTCGCCCAGGGTATCTACAAAAAGCTCAAGGCCGAAAACCTCATCGAGGTGCGCTCCATCGAGCAATTCTACGACCCGGTGAAGAACATGTTCCTGCCGGACCGCTTCATCAAGGGCGAGTGCCCCAAGTGCCATGCCAAGGACCAGTACGGCGACAACTGCGAGGCCTGCGGCGCGGCCTACGCACCCACCGAGCTGATCAATCCTTTCTCCGCCGTATCCGGCGCCAAGCCCGAGCTGCGCAACTCCGATCACTACTTCTTCAAGCTCTCCGACCAGCGCTGCCAGGATTTCCTGCGCCAGTGGACGCGCAGCGACACGTTGCAAGCCGAGGCTTCCAACAAGATGCAGGAATGGCTGGGCAGCGCGGATGAAAACAAGCTTTCCGACTGGGACATCTCGCGCGATGCGCCCTACTTCGGCTTCGAGATTCCCGATGCGCCGGGCAAGTATTTCTACGTGTGGCTGGATGCCCCTGTAGGCTACATGGGCAGTTTCAAGCAACTGTGCGAGAAAAAAGGCATCGCTTTCGACGAGTACTGGAAGCAGGATTCGGACGCCGAGCTGTACCACTTCATCGGCAAGGACATTCTCTACTTCCACGCCCTGTTCTGGCCCGCCATGCTGCAGCACGCCGGCTACCGCACGCCAACCAAACTATTCGCGCACGGCTTCCTCACCGTCAATGGCGAAAAAATGTCCAAGTCGCGCGGCACCTTCATCACCGCGCGCAGCTATGTCGAACACATCAAGAACACGGAGTACCTGCGCTACTACTACGCCGCCAAACTCAACGGCAGCATGGAGGATCTAGACCTCAGCCTGGATGACTTCGTGGCCAAGGTAAACAGCGACCTGATCGGCAAGTTCATCAACATCGCCAGCCGCACCGCCGGTTTCATCAGCAAGAAATTTGACGGCAAGCTGGCAGGCAAAGAACAGGTCAGCGCAGCAGGCAATGCCTTGATGTCGAGTTTCATTGCAGCCAGCCCGGTCATCGCCAGCTGTTATGAAGATCGTGACTTTGGCAAAGCCATACGCGAAATCATGCGCCTGGCCGACCAGGCCAACGAATACGTCAATGACAAGGCACCGTGGGTGCTGGCCAAACAGGAAGGGCAGGAAGCTGCGCTGCAGGAAGCCTGCACCGTCAGCCTGAACCTGTTCCGCCTGCTTTCCCTGTACCTGAAGCCGATTTTGCCGATGCTGGCCAAAGAAGTGGAAAGCTTCTTCAACATTGACCCGCTGACTTGGGCAAGCGCGGAAAATCTGGTGCTCGGCCATACCATCAATACATATCAGCATCTGATGACCCGCCTCGATCCCAAGCTGATCGAAGGCATGGTGGCCGCCAATCAGGAAAGCCTGCAGGCCGCGCCGCAAAGCCATTCACCCGCACGCCACGCCGAAGCGCAACAACATGCCATTGCCCCCATCGCCGAAACCATCAGCATCGATGACTTCAGCAAGATCGATCTGCGCGTGGCCAAGATCGTCAACGCCGAACATGTGGAAGGCGCAGAGAAATTGCTGAAGCTGACGCTGGATATCGGCGAGGAGAAGCCGCGCACGGTGTTTGCCGGCATCAAGTCTGCCTATGATCCGGAGAAGCTCAAAGGCCGTATGACGGTAATGGTGGCCAATCTGGCGCCGCGCAAGATGAAGTTTGGCATGTCCGAGGGCATGGTGCTTGCCGCGTCTGGCGAGGCGCCCGGGCTGTTCATCCTCAGCCCGGATGATGGTGCGCAAGCCGGCATGCGCGTTAAATAACACTCAAGCAAACTGAGGACGAAAAAAAGGCAGGTTACCCTGCCTTTTTTACTACATGGGCCAGTTATCAGCCCACTGTTATAGCCAGTATTACTGAGCGCCGGCTGCTTTTTTGGCCTTCTTGGCTTTTTTGGCTTTTGCAGCTTTCTTGGCTTTTGGTGCTGGCTTGGCTGCTTCGGCTGGCTTGGCAGCTGCTTCAGCCTTGGGCGCTTCGGCAGGAGCTGCGCCCATGTGCTTGGCGGCAACGGCGTTAAAGCTCAGGGTAGCTGCAAATGCAGTAGCGATCAGGATGGACAGAAGTTTGCTCATGAATTTCTCCTCAGTAGTGGAAACAGCTAAGACACCGGTTGTGTCCATGCCATAAACGCACCGTCTGGAGTATTGGTTGACGCGACCAGCAAATATATAACATGTCGTAGCTATCTGTTTTAGATGAAAATTATTCATCAATAGCGGTTCAACTGGGCTACACTTCCAACCCCCAGTATGCAATTTCACCCATTACACATGAAATTGAAGCCTTGCCCCACTCTCCTGCTTTCAGCCTTGCTGCTCTACTGCGCCAGCGCCCTGCCAGCACCTTACACCCCGGCCAATGACGCAACGGTGCTGGAGCGCCTGCCGTTCAAGGCCAACGACCCTGCCAGCCGCGAACTGCGCCAGTTGCGCGACGAGCTATCGGCCGACCCGCGCAATCTGGACAAGGCGGTTGCCCTGTCGCAGCGCTATTTCCAGTTGGCCATGGCCGAGGGCGACCCGCGCTTTATCGGCTATGCGCAGGCCGCGCTGGCGCCGTGGTGGGAGCTGGCCGAGCCGCCGGTGCCGGCCCTGGTGATGCGCGCCAGCCTGCGCCAGTACAACCACGACTTCATCAAGGCCCTGAGCGATCTTGAGCAGGCAACCCGGCGCGAGCCGCGCAACGGCCCAGCCTGGTCGCTGCTGGCGGCAGTGCACATGGTGCAGGCGGACTATTCGGCCGCCAGAAAAGATTGCGCAAACCTGCACGGCCTGGCCAGCGAGTTGATCGTGCTGGCTTGCAGCGCAACCGTAGGCAGTCTGTCCGGGCCGGCACAACAGGCCTATGGCGAGTTGCGCAAGGCCTACGCATCCAGCCCCGACGCCTCTCCTGCCGCGCGCCTGTGGGTGACCACACGCCTGGCTGAAATGGCCGACCGGCTGGGGCTGGTGCGCGAAGCGGATGCCTGGTTCAAGGCCGCGCTGCAGCTGGATATCGCCGATGCCTATTTGCAGGCGGTGTACGCGGAGTTCCTGCTGGACGAACAGCGCTACCGCGAAGTGATGACATTGCTGAAAGGCAAGGAGCGTTCCGATGTGCTGCTGGTGCGCCTGGCGCTGGCGGAGAAGGCGCTGGGCGCGCCCCAGGCCAAACAGCACGAGCAGGCCATACGCGCACGCTTTGACGCGGCGCGCCTGCGTGGCGACAAGCTGCATATCCAGGACGAGGCGCGCTTCCATTTGTATTTCCTCAACGACACGCAGGAAGCCTTGCGCCTCGCCCGCGAAAACTGGCTCAGCCAGCACGAACCCAGCGACGCGCGCATGTTGCTGGAAGCCGCACTGGCAGCCAAAGACGCGGCAGCGGCCAAGCCTGCGCTGGAGTGGCTGGCACAGTCACACATTGAAGATCGCCACCTGCAGCGGCTGGCATTGCAGATTGGGCAAATGGGAGTGCAGCCATGAAGCGCCTGCTCACCACACTCCTGCTGCTGAGCACCGTGCTGTGCGGCAATGCCCACGCCCACAAGCCCAGCGACAGCTACCTGATATTAAAAACACAAGGCGCAACCATCCAGGGGCAATGGGACATCGCGCTGCGTGACCTGGATTTCGCCATCGGCCTGGATGGCAATGGCAACGGCGAAATCACTTGGGGTGAGCTGCGTGCGCGCCATGATGCCATCGCCGCCTATGTGCTGCCGCGTTTCAACATCCGCGCAGACGACGCTGCCTGCCCCGTTCACGTCAGCGGCAACCAGGTGGACAACCACACTGACGGGGCCTATGCCGTGCTGCACTTCGTGGCTGACTGCGCGCAGCCCCCGGCCACGCTGGAGCTGGCTTACAGCCTGCTGTTCGATGTCGACCCGCAGCACCGCGGCTTGCTGCGACTGGAACATCAGGGCGTCACCACCACCGCCATCTTCAGCCCGGACAAGGCAGCGCAGCATTTCGACCTGCGCGAGGTGACCCTGCTGCGCCAGTTTCTCGACTACGCCAAAGAGGGTGTGTGGCATATCTGGATAGGCTTTGACCACATCATGTTTTTGCTGGCGCTGCTGCTGCCTGCCGTAGTGCACCGGGAACGCAAACAGTGGGTTGCGCACGGCTTTCGCCCGGCATTCTGGAACGTGCTGCAGGTGGTCACCGCCTTCACCGTGGCGCACTCCATCACCCTGAGCCTGGCCACGCTGGGCGTGGTGAGCCTGCCCTCGCGCCTGGTGGAATCGGCGATTGCCGCCTCGGTGGTGCTGGCGGCGCTGAACAATATTTTCCCCCTGTTCGAGGGCAAGCGCTGGATGGTGGCCTTCGCCTTCGGCCTGATCCACGGCTTCGGTTTTGCCAGTGTGCTGGCCGATCTGGGGCTGCCGCAAAATGCATTGCTGCTGGCGCTGGTGGGCTTCAACCTCGGCGTGGAAGGCGGCCAGCTCGCCATCGTCAGCGTTTTCCTGCCCGTCGCCTATTACCTGCATGAAACACGCTTTTACCGCCACGCGGTGCTCAGCGGCGGCTCCGTCCTGATCGCGTTGCTGGCCTCGGTGTGGCTGCTGGAGCGGGTGTTCAACTTCAAGTTGCTGCCATTTTAAGCAGGAGCAATTCATATGAGCTCATCTTCAACTCAAGCAACACAAACGCTGCACCTCGTCATCCACGGCCGCGTGCAGGGTGTGTTCTTCCGCGATTCGATGCGCCGTGAGGCACAAGGGCTGGGTGTCGCGGGCTGGGTGCGCAACCGCAGCGATGGCACGGTGGAAGCGCTGGTGCAAGGCCGCAGCGATGCCGTCGACTCCATCGTGCGCTGGGCACACCATGGCCCCGAGCGGGCGCGGGTGGAGCGGGTAGAAGTAGAGCCCGCTGAAGGCACGCATAGTAAATTTGAGATTCTTTACTGAACGCAGGGCATCCCTGGCATGCAATACGTTCACGCGTTTATACTTCATGCACTCAATTACTGACCAGAAAACACCATGCTGATCAACTGCGTTGCCTACCAGAACGGCATCAAGCTTGCCGACCTTCCCATTGATGACATCAGTGACTATCTGCAAAGGCCGGAATGTTTCATCTGGGTCGCCTTGTTCGAGGCTGACACAGCCGAGCTTGAAAAAATGCAGGAGGAATTCGGCCTGCATGACCTGGTGGTCGAGGACGCGCAACACGGGCATCAACGTCCCAAGATCGAAGAATATGACGAGTCGCTGTTTGTCGTGATGCACATGCTCGATGCGGTCGATTCAAGTATCGAGATCGGCGAGGTGCATGTGTTTGTGGGGCGCAATTTCATCCTCTCCATACGCAACCGCAGCAAGCATAATTTCCGTGCGGTGCGCGAGCGCTGCGAACGCGAACCCGAGCTGCTGCGGCTGGGCTCTGGCTTCGTGCTGTACGCATTGATGGATGCGGTGGTCGACCGCTACTTCCCGGTAATGGATGATCTGGAGACACAACTGGAATCCATCGAAGAGCATATCTTCGACAAGGGCGCTGCTCTCGGAAACATTGAACAATTGTATGAGCTCAAGCGCAAGCTCGTGATCCTCAAGCATGCAGTGACCCCGCTGATGGAAGCCACCGGAAAACTGCACGGTGGGCGCGTGCCGCCCGTTTGCGCCAACACCCAGGATTATTTCCGCGACGTGCATGACCACCTCACCCGCCTTAACACCGGCATAGACGCCATGCGCGAGACCATAGGCACTGCCATTATGGTGTGCCAATCCACCGTGGCCATCGAGCAAAACGTTATCAACAAACAACTGGCCGCCTGGGCCGCAATCTTCGCCATCGCCACAGTGTTTACCGGCATCTGGGGCATGAACTTCCAGCACATGCCGGAACTGCAATGGACTTATGGCTATCCGGTGGCGCTGCTTATCCTTGTTGCCGTGTGCGGATTTCTTTACCTGCGCTTCAAACGTACGGACTGGTTGTGATTGATGCAGCGTCAACACCCGCTGACGGATTACCTTGCTGCCAGCGGCGTTGACAGGACATGCTGACCTATATAGTGTGGCGGCTTGCTATCGGCAAGGGCGCAATAGACCATGAAGATCATTCATTTAAGTGATACGCACATTGGCTCTGGTGAAAACACGCAACGCCTGTATCTGGTAGTAGATGACCTGCTGAAGAATGCGCCGGACGCAATCCAGAATTGCGTGATTCTGCATACCGGCGACATCATCGACTCGGCCTCGGCGGAGCGCCGCCAAACCGCCAAAGCTGCACTGCATCGTTTGCAGGAAAACGGCTACCGCGTCATCCTGTGCCCGGGCAATCACGATTACGGCGACAAATACGCGGTAAACAACCAGGCCGCCAATGCCTTCAAGAACGAATTTGCGTCTTACCTCTTTCACCATGAGCCGCGGGAATTTCCCGTCCTGCACCTGATCGGCGACGATTGCGCCCTGATCGGACTGGACTCCAATGCCGCCGAGCTGAGATGGTGGGAGGGGCTGTTTGCCGAAGGCTATCTGGGCGCAGCGCAACTGGAAAAATTGAATCTCCTGCTGGATAGCGATGCGCTGCGCGGGAAAAAAATCATCCTGTATTTGCATCATCACCCGTTCTACTACGGCTACAGCGTGATGCCTGATGTCGGCGACAGCCACCCCTTCAAGCACATGCTGGCCTGGTTGACGCGGCCCTTCCGGCGTATGAAGGATGCCTACTCGCTGTGCCAGATCATTCGCGACCGCGTGCAGGTATTGTTATTCGGACATATGCACGAAGGAATGGACTGCAGCAGTGAAAGCAGGAAATACGGCATCCGCGTTGCACTCGATGGCGGCTCCACCACCGACACGGATAACGATCATGACCGATTGCGCTACCGCATTATTGACCTCGACACTTTGTCCCATAGCGTACGCATGATAAAAATCAGCCAATAGATGCAGGGGAGGCAAGCATGAGCGCAATAAAAACCCTGGTGATGGCCGTCTTCGGATTGATGGTCAGGATGGCCTTCATTCTATACACATGGCTGCTTGCGCTGCTTGCCGTATTCCTGGTCGCCGCGCTGCTGTTAGGCCTGCCCGCCTACCTGTATTGCAACCCTGCGTCCCTGCGCAATATCTGGGTGTACCCGCTGCTCTTCATCCTGCTCGTGCTGGTTTATGCCATCGCCAGGCCGGGCGCCGCGCAGGACAACCCCCACCGCCAGTATCCGGGCCTGAGGGGCAGGCTGGATGCGCGCATCGACGAATTCATTGCATGGATAGGCACGCTGAAATACTTCATGTCACCGCTCTGCCTGGTGGCGGATCCCGGTTCATACAAGATCAAGGGGCCGGAGATTCGCGATCTTATCGACAAGCAGCTGCAAGCCGGGGATATCCTGCTGCGGGGTTATGACGGCTACCTCGATGGCGTCATGATCCGCCTCTCCGGCGGCGGGCAGAACCTGGGCGCATACTTCTCCCATGCAGCCCTCTACCTGGGCGAGCTGGACGACAAGCAGGACAGGGAGATCGCCGCCCGCAGGTTGCAAGTCCAGAATGGCAAGGGGCAGTGGATTCCCGCTTCTGCAGCAGACCAGGAGGCGATTCGCAATAACCGGGAGTATTTCCAGAAGGGACGGCAGATGGTTGTGCATGCCATGACCAGGGGAGTGTTTGTTGAGGACATCCTGACCTTCCTGCGCTGTGATTACCTTATCGTCCTGCGCCTGCATGAAAGCATGAAGCTGGACACCCTGGAAAAGGACAACTCGCTCATCAAGGATCTACCCGCAGATGCGGAGGCAATACATGGACGGCTGATGCAAGGTGCGACCATCAGCAGGGACGAGGTCGTCAAAGCCAGCCATAACTCGGCCCTGGGCAAGATAGGCTCGTGCTACGACTTCCAGTTCAACGACATCAAGACCGCCCACCGCTTCAGCTGCTCTGAATTCGTCTACTACTGTTACAAGAGCATCCACTGCTATCTCGGCCTGGAGCCCAGGAAACATGCCTTCCTGAAGTACTTCTTGCGCCGCAATACCATTACGCCGTCCGACATCTATGACATTGCAAACGGCCAAAGTAAACTGCAGGTTGTCTGGCAAAGCAAATCGTTGCAGTCCGGGCAATAGCGCCTCAAAGCCAAAAACAGGGGTAGCAATGGAAAGACGTTCCAAACCGTCCCTATGGAAACACTGGGGAATGAATTTTTTCCTTAAACTGATCGGGTACAACATCCGGGAGGTGGCCTCAGTACGCGAGCGCCAGGGCTTTGCCATCATCTCGGCCAAGATTGCACTGCCTGTTTCCATTCTGTTTGCCGGCCTCAACTACTATGCTTATGGCTACAACCAGCTGGCGTTGATCGAGTTGTCCGTTTCACTGCTGTTTCTGCTTCCTGCTCTCTGGTTGTCCATGCATGAACGCTGGATATTGCTAACCGAAACGCTGGTAATGGCCTACGGTTTTGCCATCACGCTTGCGCTTGCAGTTTTTGGCGGCCGTGAAGGCAGCGGCGTGCTCTGGGTCTATACCTTTCCCTTCCTTGCCTTCCTGATCAAGGGCCAAAGGATAGGATGGCTCATTTGCATGGCATGGATTGCAGCCATGACATTGGCGCTCAAAATGGCCCCCCATATACCCGGCTCGCATGTTTTCAGCGAGGAGTACGGCAACCAGCTTATCGCGGCGCTCACCTTTTATTCCGTGATCGCTGCGGCTTTCAATCTGGTGCGTTCCCGCTTCGAGGAAAGGCTGCATGCCAAAGTCCAGGAGAACACGGCCAAGGCCCAGGAATACCTCGACAGATTGCAATTCCTGGCGCTCCATGACCAGGTAACAGGCCTGCCCAACAAGGTGAAGATCATTGGACTGTTGTCGACGTCGATCAACAGCGTCAATCAACCAGACCGCTCCATCGTGGTCGTCATCATCCGCCTGGAACGCATGTTCGAGATTTCCAACATTCTGGGGGTGCACGGAAGTGATGACTTGATCAAGTCGATCTCCGCTTCCATGAGCGAACAACTGGGTGCAATGGGGGAGCTGGCACGCACGCGCAGGGATGAATTCGTCTACCTGTATCAATCCGGCGAATTGAACATCACCCCGGAGCTGATCAAGAAACACTTCGGCAAACTGCAATTAACCTACCTGATAGACGGCTTCCCCATTCATATCGAGCACACCATCGGGATCGCAATTTACCCCAGCCACTCATCCGATGCTGAGGATCTGTTGCGCAAGGCGGAACAGGCAATGCTGCAGGCAAAATCGGCAAAGGCGGACTTCTCCATCTACGACAGCAAACTGGATGAGGTCTTCATCCAGCGCCACCTGTTGTTCGGCAAGCTCAAGCAGGCATTGTCGGGCACCGGCTTATCACTGCACTTTCAGGCACAGATAGATCTGCGCAGCGGAAAAATTTCGGGGGCCGAAGCGCTCGCCCGCTGGATAGATGCAGAAGGCGTCTTCATCTCACCAGCTGAATTCATTCCGGTCGCGGAAAATTCCGGCCTGATAAAACCATTTACCAGTTGGGTGATCCGCGAATCCTTTAAACAACTGTCTGTTTGGCACGCCGCCGGCCTGGAGATTGAAATATCCATCAACCTCTCAACCAGAAACCTGCTTGATCCGGGTATCGCAGCCGAACTGCAAAATCTGCTGCACGAGTATCACATCCATGCCGCTTCGGTTGTGCTCGAGATTACCGAAAGCTCGTTCACCGACTTTCCGGATATCGCGATGGAAACAATTGCCCGCCTGAGCCAGATCGGCTTCAAACTGTCCATTGACGACTTCGGCACCGGATACTCGTCACTGACTTATCTCAAGAGCCTGAAGGTGAATGAACTCAAGATCGATCAAAGTTTCATTCGGGAACTGTTAAGCGACCAAAGAAGTGAAGCGATCGTGATATCCACCATACAGCTTGCGCACAACCTCGGCCTCAAAGTGGTGGCCGAAGGCATAGAAAATTTCGAAGCCGCGGAATATTTGAGACAGGCAGGATGTGACATCGCACAAGGGTATGCCTACAGCAAACCCCTGACTGCAGACCAGTTTGTGAATTTTGCCAGGTCATATATAGCGCGTGACAGAAAGTAGAAATAATCTTGCAGAATGCCTGCCCGGCCAGGCTGGGATAATATGGCCGCCTGCGCATTCAGGCGAGATATTAACTTATGGGGGAGGAACATGGTTCGCGGGATTTTGTATTATTTGCTGGTGTGGGCTGTCGTGTCCGCAGGTTTTTACGGCTACAACCATTTAAGCAGGCGCGAAAAAATGACGGTGGTTCGCAGTATTGTGTACGGTCTGCTTACCGCCACGGTCGCATTGGGCATAATTTTGGTCATTGTGTATTTATTCTAAGGGGAAGAATTCAAATGAAAGCATTGATACTGGTATTGGCTGCCGCATTGTTAAGCGGGTGTGAGCGCATAGAAACCGGCGAGGTCGGTTTGCGTGTCGGCTTTGACAAGCAGGTGAACACCACCGAACTGCTACCGGGAACATTCAACCAGACCCTGATCGGCAGCGTGCTGACCTTTCCCGTGCGTGACATTGCACTGAGCCTGGATGACATGCACCCGCAGACCGCAGACAACTCGACGCTGGATGACATGGACATCACCGTGATCTACAGCATCAACCCGGCTGCCGTGGGCGAGATTTACACCACCAAGAGCCGCGCCTTCCATGCGCGCGATGACCAGCACGACATCCTGCTGATGTACAACTACCTGACCACTGTCGCCAGAAGTGCCACATACAAGGCTGCAGCCAAACATGATGCGCTCAAGACCATCTCCGCCCGCGCTGAAATTGAAGCTGATACGGCGAAATTCATCACTGATGCATTGAAAGATGAAAAGCTGGAAACATCGCTGTCCATCACCAAGGTGCAAGTGCGCAATATCCAGCCCGCCAAGAACATTGTCGCCTCAGCCAACGCTGTCATCACCGCGCAAAACAACCTCAAGGCCAAGCAGGTGGAAGTGGACATTGCCAGGAAGGAAGCCGAACGCCTGAGCCTGCTGAGCAGCAACTCGCAAAACGTGCGCTATATGGAAGCCAAGGCCCTGCAGGATATTGCCGAGGGCGTGAAAGAAGGCAAGGTGCAATCGGTTGTGGTGCCGTATGACTTCAGGGGCATTATCAACGTGGGGAAATAGCAGCCTGCTAAATTCTGGCATGCAGAAAATCACAGCCCCGATCCCCTCGGGGCTTTTTTACGCACAGAAAATTGTGCGCAGAGCACCCTCTACAGTCTCAATATCCTCGTCGCACGCCATCATTCCGAGTCCAGCGACTTATCATCCCATGCCCACATCCGACATAACTGCCTGGATAATAATTTTCCTAGATGTAAGCCATGTAACAACCAGCGCACATATGAAAATATGCGACATGCATAAAGGCCTAGATAATTTCACAAATGGCCTAGATAGTTTTATTGCTATGTCAAAAATGAGTTTGCTGATAAATTTCGGCCCGCTGTATTTATGTCCCCCACGAGTACATGATCAAGGCGTTAAAGCCGGAGCAATATTGCATATACAAACCCTGCCCCGATTGCACGTAATGTGCACCGCCTAGCTCTCGACTATGGTAGTGATTCAGAATAATTTACAAATTGAGGATATCTGCATGTTCCGCTTAACCTTGTTGTTATTAACATATATTTTCTTGTCATCACTCCTTGGTGGCTGCGCTTCTGAAAGCTCCCAGGCTCTCAGTACACCACAGGTAAACACGGCCAACTCTACTTATAACGGACAAAAATCCACTCTTGTGGTTGGCAAATTCGATAACAGATCAAGCTTCATGCGCGGCCTTTTTTCCGATGGAGTTGATCGCCTGGGAGGGCAGGCCAAGACTATTCTGATCACACACCTGCAACAAGCAAACCGCTTCCTGGTGATGGACAGGGACAATATGAAAGAAATCGAATTTGAGTCCAATTTGACCGGGAAAGCACAAAAGCTCAAGGGCGCCGATTTCGTCATTACCGGAGATGTAACAGAGTTTGGACGCAAGGAAACCGGTGATCAGCAATTATTTGGCATCCTTGGCCGCGGCAAGACGCAGGTGGCTTATTCAAAAGTCAGCCTTAATGTAGTCAACGCACAAACTTCGGAAGTCATTTTCTCGGTGCAAGGGGCTGGCGAGTATGCGCTCTCCAATCGGGAGATCATCGGTTTCGGTGGCACGGCAAGCTATGACTCGACACTAAACGGGAAAGTGCTGGATCTGGCCATCCGCGAAGCGGTTAATCGGCTGGCCGAGGGCATAGACAAGGGCAACTGGAAACCAAAACTGAGTGCTAACTAAATCATGAAAAATACAAACTATTTATTCCTGGCCCTGCTGGGCACAACGATTATGACTGGCTGCGCCAGCAAGGCTGGACTTTATCAGTGGGGAAGCTACGAAGAGCAGGTCTACGCGATGTACAGCGATACCGGCAAGGTGCCTATTGAAGAACAGGTAATCAATCTCGAGAAAGATTATCAGGTAGCCAGATCAACCAATCAGCCTGTGCCTCCAGGTTATCATGCTCACTTGGGTTACCTGTACTTTCAGTTGGGCAAAACCGATCAGGCGCTGCAATCATTCGTTACAGAAAAAACACTATTCCCTGAATCAACGGTTTATATGAATCGCTTGATCAAGCGGATTAAATCTTAAAAGGACGGATCAAATGTTCAACTCATACAAGTGGATTAGCCTCCTCTCTATCCTGCTGCTAACGGCCTGTGCCGCACCCAAGAGTTATGACTACACAGCCTTCCGTCAAAGCAAGCCCCATTCAATTCTGGTTTTACCACCGCTAAACAATTCCCCTGATGTACGAGCCACGTATAGTTTCCTGTCTACCGTCACGCAACCTCTGGCAGAGTCCGGCTACTACGTTTACCCAGTTGCATTGGTAGATCAAACATTCAGGGAAAATGGACTTCTTAATCCGGGTGAGATGCACCAGGCCCCCCTGTCAAAAATCAGGGAGATTTTTGGCGCTGATGCTACGCTCTATATCACCGTGACCAAATATGGCGCCAGTTACCAGGTGGTGAGCAGCGAGGTACGAGTTACCGCCTCTGCAAGACTTGTAGACAACCGCAATGGACAGTTGCTTTGGGAAGGTGAGGCTTCGGCTTCCAATTCAGAAGGCAACAACAATAACAGCGGCGGCCTCACGGGCATGCTTATCAGTGCACTGGTAAATCAGGTTGTGGGCAGCATAGGCGACAAGGGTCACCCGATTTCTCGCATTGCCAGCAACAGGCTGCTGGCTGCCCATCCCAATGGATTGCCTTACGGGCCACGCTCACCCTCATACGAGAAAGACTGATCTGTTAAACCAGATTCGTAAGCAAATCGCCCGGGCATCATTACCCCTGTCGAAACACATGAATCCGTACACATTTCGACAATCTCTATGCGAGCGGATTCACGTGCAAATTGTCCTGACTCTATAGAAAGTCAAGGGGTGGCAATACGACCGCCCCCCATGCCCAGACTTATCTCTTCGGGCGCACCCACAGAGATTAATTCAGCTGCAGAATAGAATCTGCTTTCAACATAGCTGACTGTTTTTTTGACACGCACGCACCTTACCCATACACCACCCTTACGTTCCTCTCCCCCAGCAAGCCGCGCAGATCACCCAGCATGCCATCCGGCAGGGTCACGCACCAGGCTTCGCCCAGGCGCAGCTGCGCGCTGCCGGTCTGGTTGCGGTAATGAATCACCACCGGGCATTTGCCGCCGCGATAGGGCATAAACAGTTCCTTGAGCTTGACCACGATGGAAGCGTCCTGCTCGGCGCAGTTGAGGTCCAGGCGCTTGGCGAAGGCGGCGCGGGCGGAAGCAAAATCCATGATCTCGTCGGCGGTGACGCGCATGTTGCCTGAGTAGTCGTCCAGCGTGGCCTTGCCGCGCACCACCAGCAGCTCGCCATCGCGTATCCAGGTGCGGCTGGCTTCATACAGTTCATTGAAGGCGGTGACTTCCAGCTGCGCGCTGCCGTCTTCAATCTTCACGATGGCCATGCGCCCGCGCCGCGTTTGCTGGATGCGCACGTCGGCGACCATGCCGGCGAGCAGCACCTGCAGGCCGGCGCGTTTCTGCGCACCGTTTTGCGGCAGGGCCTGCGGGGTGATGTCGGAAAGTTTCTGCTTGATGAAGGGCGCGAGCTCTTCGGAAAATTCCTGATAGGGATGGCCGCTGAAGTAGTAGCCCAAGGCGGATTTTTCCTGCTGCAGTTTTTCGCGCAACGACCAGTACGGCACGTCGGCCAGTATCACCGGCATGGATACGCTTTCGTCATCGCCGAACAGGCTATTCTGGTTGGCGGAACGCGCCAGCTGCTCGGCGCTGCCGAGTGCGTCGTCGAGCGAAGCCATGAATTGGTGGCGATGATCGGAGATCGTGTCGAAGGCGCCACCGCGGATCAGCGCCTCGATTGAGCGGCGGTTCACCAGGCGCTTGTCGACGCGGCGGCAGAAATCGAACAAATCGCGGAACGGGCCGCCGGACTTGCGCGCCTCGACGATGTTGACGACAGCGGCCTCGCCCGTGCCCTTGATCGCCCCCAGGCCATAGGCCACGGTCTTTTCATCCACCGGTGCAAAGCGGTAGTCGGAGGAGTTGATGTCAGGCGGCAGCACCAGCAGATTCTGCTCCACCGTGTCGATGTAGTTGCTATGCACCTTGTCGGTGTTGTCCATATCGGATGACAGCGTGGCCGCCATGAACGCCGCCGGGTAGTGCGCCTTGAGGTAGGCAGTCTGGTAGGACACCAGCGCATAGGCGGCCGAGTGCGACTTGTTGAAGCCGTAGCCGGCGAACTTTTCCATCAGGTCGAACAGGTGCGTGGCCAGTTCTTCCTTGATCTCGCGCTTGATCGCGCCCTCGACGAAGATGTTGCGCTGCTGCGCCATTTCGTCGGCATTCTTTTTACCCATGGCGCGACGCAGCAGGTCCGCAGCACCCAGCGAGTAGCCGCCGATGATCTGTGCGATCTGCATCACCTGCTCCTGGTACACGATAACGCCGTAAGTCGGCGTGAGCATTTTTTCCAGGTCGGGATGGAAATATTCCGCCTTGGCGCGGCCGTGCTTGCGGTTGATAAAGTCTTCCACCATGCCCGATTCCAGCGGGCCGGGGCGATACAGCGCCACCAGCGCCACGATGTCCTCGAAGGTGTCCGGCTCCAGCTTGACGATAAGCTTTTTCATGCCCGGCGATTCCAGCTGGAACACCGCGGTGGTGTTGGCTTTCTTCAGCAGGTTGTAGGTAGCCTTGTCGTCGAGGGGGATAGTCTCTATCGAGAAGTGCTGAGGACTGAGTGCCGAGGACTGAGTGCCGCTTGTGGATTGCAGAGGGTTTGCTGAGTCCTCAGTCCCCAGTCCTCGCTCTTGCATCCGCTGCACATAGCGCACCGCCCAATCAATCGTGGTGAGCGTGCGCAGGCCGAGAAAGTCAAACTTCACCAGGCCGACTTTTTCCACGTCGTCCTTGTCGAACTGACTCACTGTGCTGGCGCTACCCTCGGCGCAATACAGCGGGCAGAAGTCGGTGAGCTTGCCCGGCGCAATCAGCACACCACCCGCATGCATGCCGACGTTGCGGGTCAGGTCTTCCAGGCGCACGCACAGTTCCAGCAGCTCTTCCACGCCCTCCTCACTGTTGACGATGGCGTTGAACTCCGGCTCCATCTCGCGCGCCTTGGTCAGCGACACCGGCTTCACGCCTTCCAGCGGCACTAATTTTGAGAGCCGGTCGCACAGGCCGTAGGGAAAGTCCATCACGCGGCCGACGTCGCGGATCACCGCCTTGGAGGCCATGGTGCCGAAGGTGGCGATCTGCGACACGCTTTGCGCGCCGTATTTTTGCCGCACGTATTCGATCACGCGCTCGCGCCCGTCCTGGCAGAAGTCCACGTCGAAGTCGGGCATGGATACGCGCTCGGGGTTGAGGAAGCGCTCGAACAGCAACTCGTAACGCAGCGGATCAAGATCGGTAATGCTCAGACTGTAAGCCACCAGCGAACCCGCACCGGAGCCGCGGCCCGGCCCCACCGGCACGCCGTTGGCCTTGGCCCAGCGGATAAAGTCGGCCACGATCAGGAAGTAGCCGGGAAACTTCATGTTGACGATGGTGTTGACCTCGAACTCCAGCCTTTCGGCATACTCTGGCATCCTGGCCGCGCGCTCAGCCTCATCGGGATACAGCTGCAGCATGCGCTGCTGCAAGCCCAGCTCGGATTCGCTGCGCAGGAAGTCGTCCAGGCTGACGCCATTGGGCGTGGGAAAATCGGGCAGGTGCGGCTTGCCCAGCTTGAGCGTGAGGTTGCAGCGCTTGGCGATCTCCACGCTGTTGGCCAGCGCCTCGGGCAGGTCGGCAAACAGCCCGGCCATTTCGGCCTGGGTCTTGAAATATTGCTGCGCGGTAAACGAGCGCACGCGGCGCTTGTCGTTGAGCACATAGCCTTCGGCGATGCACACGCGCGCTTCGTGCGCCTTGTAGTCGTCCACCGTGAGAAACTGTACCGGGTGCGTGGCCACCACCGGCAAGGCGCGCTCCATGGCGAGCTTGACGGTTTCACGCAGGTGCAGCTCTTCGCGCGCAAAGCCGCTGCGTTGCACCTCAAGATAGTAACGGCCGGGAAACAGGCCGGCATATTCCAGCGCCAGCTGGCGCGCCGTGGCATGGTTGCCATTGAGCAGCGCGGCACCCACCTCGCCCAGATGCGCGCCGGACAAGGCGATCAGACCATCGGTGCCGCCCTGCAGCCATTCCTTGCGGATCTCGGGACGTCCGTGATACTGGTTTTCCAGAAAGGCGCGGGTGAGCAGCTCGCACAGGCGCAGATAACCGGCATTGGACTGGCACAGCAGCAACAGGCGGAAGGGCTGGTCGCGATCGGCCTCGTTGCTGATAAAGACATCGGCGCCCATGATGGGTTTAAGGCCCTTGGAACGCGCCGCCAGATAGAATTTGACCAGGCCGAAAGTGTTGTTCAGGTCGGTCAGCGCCAGCGCCGGCATGGCATCGCGCTTGGCGGCCTCTACCGCCTCGCTGACGCGGACGATGCCGTCGGCTATGGAATACTCGCTGTGCAGGCGCAGATGAACAAAAGTGGGTGGTGACATGGCGGCGTGGTGATGATTTCAGCGGGAATTTTACCACCGACCTTCAGCCTTTAAATTCAAAGATGGCTACTCATTGAAATCACAAAGAAAACATCACAGGCAGCGCGCCCACAGCGGATTTTTTCTGCTGTTTCAGCAACTAAATCGGTTCTTGCAGCGCCATTTTGCGGGTGGCTCGGGTTATTATTGCGCGCTTGCAGCAACATTTATACCGAATTGTAGAAAGGGCTTTCAATGACTGGAATTTCGCAACGCACCTGGCTGATTACCGGCGTATCTGCACTGGTAATTGCGGCCTTCGCTCTGGGTTACCTGCTGGGTAGCAAGAGCACAAAAGTTCCAACCGAAACACCAGCCGGCATTTCACCTTCCGATATGCGCGGCGCTTTCGGCAACAAGCCCGTTGCCCCCGAGGGAGGCCAGGGCGCCATGGGCGGAATGGCAGCACAAGGCACCCAGGTGGGTAGCCTGGGCGGCCTGGTAGCCGGCCTGGAAAAGAAGGTCGCCGCCAACCCCGGGAATATCGACCAGCAATTGTTGCTGGCGCGCACTTATCAGGAGCTGGGCGAGCGCAACAAGGGCCTGAAATTGCTGCGCTCGCTGCACCAGCGCCTGGACAAGAACATGGATGTCAACATCTCCCTGGCCACCCTGCTGATGGCGGGCGCCGACCAACAGGAGCTGCAGGAAGCCTATCAATTACTGGAAGATGCCACGCAGCAAAAATCCGAGGTTGCTCCCATGGCGCGTTTGTACCAGGGTGAAATTCAGGTCAAGCTGGGCGACACTGCCCAGGCATTGAAAATCTGGAAAAGCTACCTGGGAAAAATGCCCGCAGGCAGCGAACAACGTGCGCTGTTCCAGGAGCGCATTGCGCAGCATTCCGGCAAGTAATACTTTATCCAGCAAGCATTCATGAACAAAGCCGATATCCAGAAACTCCGCATCGACATCGTCAGCAACGAAGTCAGCGCGCTCTCCATGCTGGTCAGCCGTGACGGCACGCTGGGCCGCCAGGGCAACGGCATGCTGCCACCCGACACCATTGCCGTGATGGGGCAGACCGACGGCAGCGTGTTCAACACGCTGATCGACCTGCTCGACGAAAAAGTTTTTCCGCACGCCGATGTCTACGACCATCCGCATAAACTCGGCACTCCCATTACCTGCTCCGTGGTGTTCCAGGGCAAGACGCCGGAAGATATCGCCATCTTCGAATTCAGCTTCGGCAGCGAAACACCGGATGTGGGCGAGTTGCTGCCCTACTTCGACATGTTTATCGGGCAGGCCATGGCACTGACCGGCAACTGGTACGAGCAGGAAAAAGCCAAGCTGCACAGCGGCCCGCTGCATTAGGCGCCGCAGCGGCTTGGCCCATGTGACCGGATTTATTGCCTGTTCCCCCTGGAGCCCATATGCAGACAGGTGCGACGTTTCTTATTCTGGCCTTGCTGGCAAGCTCGCCCGCATTCTCTGCCGAGACGGAAAACACCCCGCATAAGGCGATAGAAAATTCCCTGGGCATGAGGCTTGTTCTTGTACCCGCCGGTGAATTCATGATGGGCAGTGACGAATCTCCCGAGGCGCTGGCCAGGGATTATCCGCAATACGATCGAGACAGGTTCCTGCTGATCAGTGACGAAGCGCCTGTGCACAGGGTGCGTATCACCCGCCCTTTTTACATGGGGCAACATGAGGTCACCATCGCCCAGTTCAGGCGCTTCCTGCAGTTATCCGGATACACCCCGGAAGCGGAGGCCGATGGCACCGGCGGCTATGGCTACGATCAGCACTACGATCCCGAAAAATCAGCGCGTGGTGATGCCTTCGATGGGAGGAACCCGAAATATTCCTGGCGCAACCCGGGCTTCAAACAGGATGACAATCATCCCGTGGTAAACGTCACCTGGAACGATGCCGTGGCAATGTGCCAGTGGCTCAGCGCACATGAGGGGAAAACATATCGCCTGCCCAGCGAGGCCGAATGGGAATATGCCGCCCGTGCCGGCACGCAAACGCGCTATCACAGCGGCAACGCCCCGCAATCCCTGACAGCTGTCGCCAACACCTTCGACGCCGATACGGTGAAAAACTGGCCGCAGTGGCAGGCATACGCGCTGGCCGGGCGCGATGGTTTTGAGTTTACCGCGCCGGTGGGAAGTTTCGCGCCCAATGCGCTGGGGCTATACGACATGCACGGCAATGTGTGGGAGTGGGTTGCCGACTGGCACGACGAAAATTACTATGCAAACTCCCCGCTCGACGATCCCCGTGGCCCTGCAAGCGGCAAGGTGCGGGTGCGGCGCGGCGGTTCATGGCACACCTGGTCGTTCTATGTCAGATCCTCATACCGCAACTGGAACACGCCGGAAACGCGCTATACGCTGCTGGGCATGCGCTTGTTGCGTGAAGTCGGGCCAGACGACAGCCATTAGTGCACGCACTAACACGATCCGGGTTCTTCGTATTCAGTCACTTTGTTACGCCCGCTCTCCTTGGAAATGTAGAGCGCCTTGTCGGCCTGGTCCAGCCATTTGATCATGTTGTCGCCGGCGACATATGCAGCAATGCCTATGGATACGGTAACGGAGTCTATCTGGACGTCAGATGTCGGGCTTTTGATCTTGCCGGTTTCTATGCTTTTGCGGATGTGCTCTGCAACTTTGCTTGCGCCTGACAGCCCCGTTTCTGGAAGCAGAATCGCGAATTCCTCACCGCCCATTCTGCACACAGAATCCTGTCCCTTGACGATAGACTTGAGCGTGCTGGCCAGGGTGCGGATGACTTTGTCGCCAAAAATATGCCCGTAAGTATCATTGATCGTTTTAAAGCGGTCGATGTCCAGTAACAACAGGCACGCGCCAGCACTGACCCTGGCGCTATCCGCAAGCAAGCTCTTCACCTGAATTTCGAAACCGCGCCGGTTATACACTCCTGTCAGCGGGTCTATCAGCGCCTCCTGACGCGCCGACTGCAGTTCTGTCTGCAACCTGGCCACCTCTTCTTTGCTGATCTTCAGCTCCGAGTACAGGCTGCTCACCGAACCACGCATAAATTCGGTGTCGCTCGCCATTTTTGTGGTCAGGTTTTCCAGGGCGGCGGGATCCGGATTTGCCTGCAACTTGCTGCTGAAGGTCAGCAAGCTATCACCGAACGCCTGGGCGTGTTTGTTGGATTCCTCGGTTACGTCAAGCAGCTTGCCCAGCATAATCTTCATGCCCTCGCGGATTTTGCGGCTGGATTCCCCCTTGGAGTCGGGAACATGGCTTTGATACAGGCGCATAATCGTCTCGTCATCGATTTGCTTCCTGCTCTGCAGCAACTGATTCATTTCCGCGTTCAGGCCCGGGTTGACGCCCAGGATGTACTCGTACCAGACCGCATAGGTGCAGGGAATAAAAGCGGCGGGATGCGCGGCCATTCTTTGAATGGCCAAACGCAGTATTCCCTCGCTGGCCTTGCGTTCTTGTGAGTGCATCATCTACCTCATCCCTCCGACCTGAAATCAGGAGCAAAAAAGCAAGATTATTTTAGGCCGTGTTAACACTAATAAACATCAGTGACCGAAACTTTCGCACCTTTGCAGAGTTGCCATAGTATACCCAGATAATTCCTGCAACTACTTCAGCTTGATCTCGGTCCAGATGCGCGAAAGCACCCGCCGCTGTTTGCGATCCAGGTCGCGCAGCATCTCCAGATGCCGCAGCTGCACGCTATCCGGGAACACCGACTTGTCCCTGACAATTTCCGCCCTTACATATTGCAGCGCATCCAGATTGGGATTGCCCGAGCCTATCAGGTTGGTGAGCTCGGCCGAATTTTTGCCGTCGAGCATGAAGTCGATAAAGCGATGCGCAAGATCGGGACGCGGGCCGCTGTTGTGCAGCACCATGGAATCCAGCGACAGCACCGCTCCCTCCTTGGGCAGGCTGGCCACGACGCTGAACGGACGGCCGGCCTTCTGCGCATCCAGGTTGGCCTGGAAAATGTCGTTGGAGTAGCCGTGCACCAGCCAGATATCGCCGACGGTGAGCTCCTTGATGTAACTGGATGCGTTGAACGCGGCCCAATACGGCTTGGCGCGAATGATCAGGTCGCGCGCCTGCTGCCAGTGCGCCTCAATCACATCGTTGGCGGAATAGCCCAGGTATTTGAGTGCGGCGGCGATCAGCTCGCGCTGGCTGTCGAGCACGGTAACGCGACCCTTAAGCTTTTCCAGATAGCGCGGCTCGAAGATCACCGCCCAGGTGTCGCTGGGCAGGCCAAGCTCGGCGATTTTCTGCGAGTTGTAGCCCAGCAACGTAATCGTGTAGGCATACGGCACCGAGTACACATTGCCGAGATCGAAAGCAGTATCCAGGTAAGCCGGGTTGATGTTCTTCAAATGCGGAAGGTGATTCTTGTCGAGCGGCCGCAGGGCGTGCTGGCGGATCAGCGACTCGACCGCGTTGCCGGTGGGCACGATGATGTCGTAACCGCTGGCGCCTGCGGCCAGCTTGGCCAGCATCTCCTCGTTGTCGGAGTAATAGTCCTGCACTACCTTGCAAGCGCACTCGGTCTCGAAGCGCTCTATCGTCTGCGCGGAGATGTAGTTGTTCCAGTTGTAGAGGTGGAGTTCGTCGGCAGCCAGCGCCGCTCCGGACAGCAACGACAGCAGCAAACAGATGCGCCTCATGCCTTCCCCTTCAGCACATCCGGCGCAAATCTTGTCGCCAACAGGATCATCGTCAGGGTCAACAGCATCAGGATGGTGGACACCGCATTCACCTCCGGCGTCACCGCGATCTTGATCATCGAGTAGATACGCAGCGGCAGGGTGGAGACACCGACGCCGGCGGTGAAGAAGGTGATGACAAAGTCGTCGATGGACAGGGTGAATGCCATCAACCAGCCGGCCACCACACCGGGCAGGATGAGCGGGAAGGTGACGTGGCGGAAAGTCTGCCACGGCGTGGCGCCGAGGTCGCGCGCGGCTTCAAAGATGCTGTCGTCCATGCCGGCCAGGCGCGCGCGCACGATCACCGCCACGAAGCCGATGGAAAAGGTGATGTGGGCGAGGATGATGGAGATCATGCCAAGGGTAAGGTTGAGCACCTGGATGAAGAACAATAGCAGCGACACGCCCAGCAGCACCTCGGGCATGGCCACCGGCGTCAGCACCATGAAACTTAACAGACGCAGGTTGTAGCGCTGCATGGCGATGCCGGCCATGGTGCCGAGCACGGTGGCGATGCTGCTCGACACCAGAGCGATGAACAGCGAATTACCCGCCGCCAGCAGCATGTCCTCGTCGTGCAACAACACCTCGTACCAGTGCCAGGTAAAGCCCACCCACTCGGCATTGAGGCGCGAGTCGTTGAAGGAATAGACGATGACGATCACCAGCGGCAGGTACAGGAAGGCGTACACCGCCAACGCTGCCGCCCACAGCCACGGCCCCCTACGCATAGCGACGGTCCCTATGCATATCTGCGGCTCCTCTTATGCATATCTCCCCCGGGTTCGGCCCAGGCGCACGGCCAGCCACACCAACAGCAGCACCACGATGGTGAGCATGATGGACAGGGTGGAGCCGAACGGCCAGTCGCGCGTGGCGAGAAACTGCTCCTTGATCAGGTTGCCGATGAGCATGTCGCCAGTGCCGCCGAGAATGTCGGGAATGGCGAACATGCCCAGCACCGGAATGAACACCAGCGCCGAGCCGGAGAAGATGCCCGGCAGCGACAACGGGAAGGTGACCTGCCAGAAACGCTGCCAGGCATTTGCCCCCAGATCCTGCGCGGCATCGAGCAGGCTGGGGTCATGTTTTTCCAGATTGGTATACAGCGGCAGCACCATGAACGGCAGATGCACATACACCATGGCCACCAGCACCGCAAAAGGAGAAAACAGCAGGTACACCTGGGCAATGCCGAACACGCCGAGCATGCCGTTGATGACCTGGCTGAGCGCCGCCTGCGGGCCGAGCAATATCATCCAGGCATACACACGGATCAGGAAGCTGCTGGCGAACGGCAGCACCACCAGTAGCACCATCAGGTCGCGGCTTTTCTTCGGGCTGCGCGCGATCAGCAGCGCCAGCGGATAGGCCAGGGTCAGGCAGATCAGCGTGGTGGCGAGCGCGACCAGAAAGGATTTGAAGAAAACGTAGCTGTAGATGATGTCGCTGAAAAAAAACTCGTAGGTTTCCAGGGTGAGGCCGTGCAGGGTGTCGGAGTCTGCTGAAGCGATGGGAGCCAGCGCGCCGAATTCGCCGGGGTAGCGGAATGAAGCCAGTACCATGATGATGCTGGGCGCCACGAAGAACAACAGCAGAAACAGGAACGGCGGGCCGCTCACCAGCCATTTGCCGAGACGGGCCGCCGGGGTGAGGCGGATTTTTTCCTGCTCATTCATGCAGGAGCACTCCCGCATCGTGACGCCACCCCACACGCACGGCATCGCCCACCTCGTACAGCTCGGCGCGCCCCGGTGCAGCGTTGGGCAGCAGGGCTTCGATCAGCAGGCCATTTTCCATCTGCACCTTGTACACGGTGACATCACCGCGATAGAGGAAATTGTGCACGGTGCCGGGAAAGTGGTTTTTCAATTCCGACACTTCGCCATGAGTGCCGATGCGCACCTGCTCCGGGCGAATGGCGAAGGTACACTTGGCGCCTGCTGTCACACCGCTGTGCAGCGACGCAATGACTTCACCGAGACCGGCAATGGCCAGGCGCGTGTGGCCATGGGCAGACTCCACTACCTGCGCTTGCAGCATGTTGATGTGACCAATGAAGTCGGCTACAAAACGACTCTGCGGAAAGCCATACAGCTTGGACGGCTCGTCCACCTGCGCCACGCGCCCCGCCTCCATCACCGCGATGCGGTGCGACAGGGCCAGCGCCTCGACCTGTGCATGGGTGACAAACACAAAGGTGACGCCTACATCCTTTTGCAGGTTGATCAGCTCAATCTGCATTTCCTCGCGCAGCTTGGCATCCAGCGCCCCCAGCGGCTCATCCAGCAGCAGCAAACGCGGCCGGTTGACCAGTCCGCGCGCCAGTGCCACGCGCTGCTTCTGCCCGCCGGACAGTTCGTGCGGATAGGCATCCGCTTTGTCGGCCAGATGCACCTGCTCCAGCACCTCGTGCAACATTTTTTGCGCCTCGGCCTGCGGGCGGCGCGCCATCTTGAGCGGAAAGGCGATGTTCTGCGCCACGCTCATGTGCGGGAACAGCGCATAACTCTGGAACACGGTGTGCAGCGGGCGTTTTTCCGGCGGGGTATCGGCGAGATCGCGGCCGTCGAGGAAGATTTGCCCGGCATCAGGCAGGTCGAAACCGGCAATCATGCGCAGTATGGTGGTCTTGCCGCAGCCGGACGGCCCCAGCAGGGTAAAAAACTCGCCCGCCTCGATATTGAGGCTGACATTGTCCACCGCAACGAAATCGCCGAAGCGGCGGGTGACATTCCTGATTTCGAGCAGGGCCATGGCTGATTCTAGTACTACGGCAAAGCAATGACAAAGGAAAAGCAGTCATTCGCAGATTACACAGATTCACGCAGATTCAGGCAATTGCAATCAACATCTCTGTAGTTTGCAAGTGGCTCGATGCCCTCATAGGGTATGGGTTGAATCTTGTGTAATCAGCGTACCCACAGGGCACAAGAACCTCTGCGAGGTAATCTGCGGATCAAACTGTGTTTTGAATTTAGTGCAGCTTGACCTGAGGATCGATACCCTTGCGCAGGAAGTGCAGCAGAGTAATCAGCAGTGCGCGCGGCCAGCCGTACAGTGTGGCCTGGTGCACCTTGTACAGGGTGAGGTAGACAAAGCGCGCGATAAAACCCGAGATCATCATGGTGCCCGCCAGCCCGCCCATCAGGTTGCCGACGGTGCTGTACCTGCCCATGGCCACCAGCGAACCGTAGTCCTTGTAGGTGTAGTCCAGCGGCGGCATACCCTTGAGGCGGTGCAAGATGGTCCTGTACATGGTGGATGCCTGCTGGTGCGCGGCCTGGGCGCGCGGCGGGACATTGTTGCCCTGCTCATCCATGGGGCAGGCGGCACAATCGCCGATGGCGAAAATATTCTCATCGCGCGTGCTTTGCAGGTTGCGCTTCACCACCAGCTGGTTGATGCGATTGGTCTCCAGCCCGGCGATGTCCTTGAGAAACTCCGGGGCCTTGATGCCGGCTGCCCACACCTTGATCGCGGCAGGAATGGTCTCGCCGGCGGCGGTGACTATGCCCTGCTCGTTAATCTCTACCACGCGCTGATTGACGTGCACCGTTACACCCAGGCTGTGCAGCTCGCGCATGGCCGCATCCGACAGGCGCGGCGGCAAGGCTGGCAGAATGCGTGGCCCGGCCTCGATCACATGCAGCTTGATATCCTCGGCGGGGTCGATGGTGTCCAGGCCATAAGCGGACACCAAGCGTGTCACATGATGCAACTGGGCTGCCAACTCAACCCCGGTGGCACCCGCGCCCACAATGGCCACATCCAACTGCCCCTGTTTGATGGGCTTGCCCTGGGTGTGCGCCTTGAGCATGCTGTTGAGGAGATTTTTCTGGAAGCGCTCGGCCTGTTCGGTGCTGTCCAGAAACAGGCAATGTTCCTGCACCCCGGGTATGCCGAAATCATTGCTCAGGCTGCCCACGGCAATTACCAGCGTGTCATAGCTGAAGCGGCGTTCGGGGATGATCTCATCGCCCTCATCGTTGAAGGTAGGCGCCAGCAGCACCTCCCTGCGTTCGCGGTCGAGGCCGACCACCTTGCCGAGACGGTAGCGAAAATGGTTCCAGCGCGCCTGCGCCAGGTATTCCAGCTCGTCTTCGGATGAGTCCAGTGTGCCTGCGGCAACTTCATGCAGCAGCGGCTTCCAGATATGGGTGCGGCTGAAATCAATCAGGGTGACATCGGCGTGCTTTTTCTTGCCCAGCTTGTTGCCCAGTTTGGTCGCCAACTCGAGGCCTGCAGCACCGCCGCCCACGATGATTATGTGATGAGGTTGATTCATGGAACAGTGTTATCTTTGCTTGATTAGAAGTTGCTGAATTATAGCGCCGCCCCGGCACGGGCCATGAATATATTGCAACGAATAGCACAGGTTCCCGCACAGCCGGCAGGGGCAAGACAGGCACTCTCAGAGTAGAGTCGGAAATAGGTTGGATTCAGAAATTGGCAACTGGCCAACAGGCTGGCCATGTTGAGGAACGCCTGGCCAGGGAGAACCAGGCAAGCTTGCGCTTAACCGCGCAACAGTTTTTCGAAAATTTTGCTAGCTACAAGGACGCTTGCCAATATGGCCACTCCGATAAACACACTATCAGATCCACCACCGCGGAATACGCCATCAAAAGCAAAAAAAAGAAAGAAGCCTATTCCTACCAGGCTAAGCGATTGTGGCACCAAATTGTCCATCGTTACACTCTCCACATTCCACATTCGTATGCCTGAATTATCACCCAGCTGCAGGATATTCTCAATTGGCAAACTCTACTGGGGTTAAACCGGGTTGATCAAGCCAAACAGGGCTTGCTGTTGCGGGCATGCCAACTGAACACCTACTTGGCAGCGTGACTACATCGGACACTGAAGCGCACTAATTGTTGGTTAATTCATCAATAACCTGGCTCACCACAATCACCGCAGCCAGTATGGTCACACCAATAAATACGCTCATGGAGCCACCAGACCTGAAGGTGCCTTCATAGGCGTAATAAGCAAAAAAACCCATCGCAACCAGTTTAAGCAAATTGGATATGACTTTTACTACTGCAATTACCAGCATGACACTCCCCAATTCAATCGAGCTACCAGACTAGCTCCATAAATAGAATTATGCCTTTGCTATCGGCTGCTGCACAATTATGCAAAATGCCTATTCTTGTCGGCGAATATCTAGTCATTATCTAGGTAATTTCAGCTGGATTAACATTTGAGAAGTGAGTAGCGATTACAAAAACCACGGGCGTTAATGCACCAATGCCAGATTTGCAAACGCAGTCCTATTTGCTCCAGCCAGCCTTTTCCTTGTAGCTTTCCTCAGCCAGATGAAGCATTTCTGCAGTACGGTTAAAGCCGTTTGCCAACGCAATCTCCATGGGCGTTTTGCCAGCCGCATTCATCACATGAAAATCCACGCCATGATTAATCAGCACTTGCATGATGTCCGTATACCCCTTCTCGGCAGCGAGAATAACCGGGGACACCCCGTCATGCGAAAAATTGATCTCGACATTCTTGCTCATTAACCAGTGCAGCTTGGTTAGGTCGCCCTTGGTAATGGCTGCCAGCACGGCCTGGCGCGATTCCGCGCTGTCGTGCATATGCTTGTCACTCTCGGAGGGCAGCAGCTTGAAGGCATAGTTCAGCACCGAAATCAAAACCAGCAGAATCAGGAAGGCCAGCATCACCACCGGGCTAATGCCGAGAGAGGTGGATAACTGCTCCGGAAGATTGGCGCCAACAGCCAGTGCGGCCACTGTCAGAAAAAGCAACAAGCGAAGATAACGGAACAGGGAAATAACAATCACTGCTGTCAGCGCTATAAGTAGCCAGTTCCTGTCAACCAATCCGCCCAGTATCTGATCTGGCAAATTTGCGGCAACGCTCAGACACACTACGATTGCCAGCAGGACAACCTCACTCATTTTTACTTGTATGTTCATAAGTGGCACACCAACCTAGATTAATGCCCCCAATTCTAACCTAATTACCACTTTTACCCTTAAATGTATCCTGACCATGCTCGGTGTTGTGTACGCATCTTAAAGTTATGAAGTAAAGATGACATGTACTCAAAATCAGCCTTCCTTGCCGTCCAGCCTGGGCTTGAGCAGAAAAGGAATCAATCGCCAGCCGAGCAGGCCGAAACAGATGGCCCAGGCCACTGCAGCAATCAGCACAAACAGGGTGTAGTGTTCAGGCCAGATTTGCGGACAAACCAGGCGCACCAGCCCGCCCAGCCCTGCCACCCAGATGGCCAGCTTGTCGCTGCGGGTAAACACGATGCTGCGCGCAGTGTGGCCCTGCGCGATGCGTATCATCATCCCCGACATCACCAGCCCCATGCTGAGCAGCGTAAAGGTGTGCGTCGCCACATCGCCCACGCTATGCAACATCCCTGCCAAGCGGAAACACTCCAGGTACAGGCTGATCACCAGACTCAGATACCCCGCATATGACACGCCGGTGTCGACCTGGCTCAAGCCTTTCATCGGGCTCCACATCACAAAACGAATAAGCAGCAACGTTGCCGTCAGCCCCAGCACGGCGATGGCTGCCGGAACGGGCAACAGCGATTCGAACACCGCGACAAAAATGCCCAGGCGAATCAGCGCATCCAGTGGCTTGTAGGTCGGGATCTCGATCTGGTAGGTGAGCTTCATAAACTGAAACAGGGTGCGCTCTAGCATCATCGCGATGGCCATGCGGAACAGCCCCAGCGACAGCGTCCAGCCCAGCTCGAAATTATCAGCAGTCAGTATCAGATTCTTGCCGAGCACAAAAATTGGCAGGCCAATGATGAAGTACCAGTTATCCGGCGCAATCTTCTGCAAGTTGGTGACCAGCGTCCACAGAATCAGCGGCACGATCAGCAACAGAAAGGCGTTGTGCATCAACACCAGCGCGATAGCCGGAACACCTGCGGGCAGCCAGAAAGCCAGGCGATCCAGCAGCCAAAACAGGCACACCAGAAACAAGGTCGCACCATGAAACCCGCGCACCCCCGCCCAGTTCTTGCTGGCCGTCAGCAAAAAACCGCCCAGCACGGCCCAGCCAAAACCGAACAGCATTTCATGCGCGTGCCACTGCAGCGGAGTGATGTTTGAATTGAATGCCAGTTGGTCGCTGTACAGCAGATACCACAGCAGCGGCAGCACCGCGCCGGCAATGAAACCCAACAGGAATAGCGGTCTGAAGCCGGCCATCCACAGGGTGTGCTTGAAAAAACGTTGTGACATGGCTGCTGGGTTCATGCTGCTCAATCGTGCTGGAGGTTAAAGGATTTGATTCTGCTTGCCTGGCAAGCCTGACTCAATAACAGGAGATGTTAATTGAAAATGAAAAGCGAAGCTGACCCTTTAAATTGGTTATAAATACATCATTCCCATTCTCGCCGAAATAGAGGGTCGACTGCCATTCCGATTAGTATTCCGGGCCAAGCAGTAAGCAGGGCAAGGCCATACCCAATGCCGCTTGGAACCTGTATTGCCCACTGATACGAAACCCACCCAGAAGCCCACGCAAACGAAACAGCGTAGCACCAAATAAACGCTTGTGATTTACTCTTTCTTTTCCGAAGTAATGAAATTGCGAATCTTAAAATGGGAAGCCATATTGGAGCTAAGAGGCCAGCGATAATGAGGAAGCTAGCGAGTTCCTTCGGTGGCAGCATTACATGAGTAGCAGGCTCGTTGACCATAATAGCCTAACGTTTGAATTCACCGGGCTGCGCGGTTTTTTTGCGCAGGTCCGGTGGAATGACGGGTTAGCCGAACTTTCCGAGTTAGACCCTCGCTCTTGAGCACTGCTCGTGCCCCGCAATAGTTGCTACACCCCTCTCCCGCACTATTGATGTCAGCAGAATCACCGACTATCTCCACCGATACTTCGCATTTATAACTATTGGACACCAATCGACCTTCTCGTAAATGTGCAATACCTTGGAAGGAACAAAAGTGCTGATTGGCACCTTTAATATTAACCTTCATGTAGTAACTTGACTTATTACGACGCATAATTTCGACACCATCTTCGACCGGAGCCGCGCATTCTTGATAGTCAGGAGGGTTCGGTGTTGTCCAGCAATTTGAGACGGGCTTCTTGTAATAGCCTTCAAACTGATCTGTTGCAGCAAGGGCAACACTGACTGGTAGGGCAAAGCCAAGAATCAATGTGGGAAAAAGCGACTTGGACATATTATTTCCGGCTAACGTAAAATAGACACACTAAAAAACGCTTGGAAAGGCACCTTTGAAGTGTATGATCTGGAAGCCTTGGCGCAATGCCATGAATTTATTGAGGATAAAATTATGGCACCCCCTAATTTGTCCGATAAAAATACCACTCAGCCTCGCCCTCAAATTGTTCGATTAAACCCATGAGAAAATCAGGGGCAAACATTACAGCATTCGACCTGAAACGCAATCTCTTTAAGCTAACGCAAGCTGATGATCCGCCAACCATGCTTCTCCGCATGGCTGCGCAAGGTGGCATCCGGATCAACCGCCACCGGCTTCTTCACCAGCGCCAGCAGGGGCAAATCGTTGAGCGAGTCGCTGTAGAAGGTGGTGTCGGCGAAGCTGTTCCAGTCCCAGCCGCGCTGTGCCATCCAGGCTTGCAGGCGGGTGATCTTGCCCTCGCGGAAGCACGGCACATCGGCCACGCCGCCGGTGAACACGCCGTTTTTTTGCTCGGGCTCGGTGACGATCAGATGCTCCACACCAAAGGCGCGGGCGATGGGTGCGGTGACGAAGCTGTTGGTGGCGGTGATGATGACGCAGATGT
>JAHFQY010000055.1 GCA_023259065.1 Nitrosomonadales bacterium | reverse complement strand
CGGACACCACAGCGCCGCCTTCGGTTGCCGGTGCCGCCAGTGCGGTCACGGTCGGTGCATCGTTGGTGCCGGTGACGGTGAAGGTGACGGTGTTGGGTGTAGTGGCGATGCCATCGGACACGCCGTAGCTCACCACCACGGTCGAAGTCGCGCCCGCGGCCAGCGTGTTGTATGCGGCGTTGCTCGGGTCGAGCACGAAGCTGTGTGATGCCGTGTCGTAGGTCACGCCAGCCGGCAGCGAGGTCGGGGCGACTACGGACAGCACATTGCCGGCATCGACATCGGCTGCACCAGTGAGCGCATTGACGGACACCACAGCGCCGCCTTCGGTTGCCGGTGCCGCCAGTGCGGTCACGGTCGGTGCATCGTTGGTGCCGGTGACGGTGAAGGTGACGGTGTTGGGTGTAGTGGCGATGCCATCGGACACCCCGTAGCTGACTACCACTTGGGTGGACACACCCGCTGCCAGTGCATTAAATACGGCATTGGCCGGGTCGAGAACGAAGCTGTGGGTGTCGGAATTGTAGGTCACGCCAGCAGGCAGTGAGGCCGGAGTAACCACGGACAATGTAGTACCGGCATCGGCATCAGCTGCACCAGTGAGCGCGTTGACGGATACCGTAGCACCGCCCTCTATTACCGGTGCAGACAGCGCGGTCACGGTCGGCGCATCGTTGGTGCCGCTGACGGTGAAAGTGACGGTGTTGGGTGTAGTGGCTATGCCATCAGATACACCGTAGGCGACTACCACTTGAGTGAACGCACCCGCTGCCAGCGAGTTGTATGCGGCGTTGCTCGGGTCGAGGGTGAAACTGTGGGATGCGGCATTGTAAGAGACCCCGGCCGGCAAATTAGTCGGAACATCTACTACAGACAATGTGGTCCCGGCATCGACATCGGCTGCACCAGTGAGTGCATTGACGGACACAGGGCTGCCGCCCGCAGAGGTAGCAGCAGTTGCAGCTGCTGCTGCTGCGGCGGCAGCAACATCAGCGGCAGTGGCAGCTTGGGCAGTTTGGAGAGCAAAGGCATCCAATGCAGCGACCAAAGCGGCGGAATCCTCTGCTGCAGGTACTGCAGCATATCCATTGTTATATTGCTCTATGGTACGTGCTGTGAGTTGATATTCGCCTGTCCTGTATTCAGCGTAAGCACCCGCGTCCAGATAATACGTGCCCGTTACAGTGGGGGTGAAGTGCAGCATGGAATTATAATTTCCGCCACTATCATCATCTTGTGCCAGAAGAGTACCGTTGGCGTTATGGAGATACAGGTAAGTATCGAACAAGGCTCCCGCTGGTGTTCCGGGTACGTCCACCCCATTCAGATTGAAAACATAGTGTTGCCCTGCAACCAAATCTATGCGATGCCAATCATGGTCACCTAAAGTACCCACCTGACCTGTTGCATAAGTTCCCACTTGTATCTGACCCATCGTTGTAGTGTTGCCAGGCAGATCCGTTTGCAGGTCACTTTGGGTAATGGTTGACCCCTGTGCGACGGCAGTATGAGCGGCGGCTGCCTGAGCAGCAGCCGCATCAGCGACAGCATGGGCAGCAGTTGCGGCTTGAGCGGCTTGAGCAGCTAGAGCAGTAGCTAGAGCCGCGGTATCCTGCGCTGCAGGCGATGCCGTGTATCCGTTGTTGTATTGGTCTATGGTGCGTGCCGTGAGTTTATACTCACCTTGGTAGGCATTAGCGTAAGCGCCTGCGTCCAGATAATAAGTGCCAGCCACAGCGGGTGTGTAGAACACTATAGAATTCATATTGCCGCCGCTGTCATCGTTGTATGCTACTTGGCGTCCATCAGCGTCATAGACTCTTAAGTAGGCATCTGGCAGGCGACCCATTGGGGTTCCGGCTACATCCACTCCATCCAGCTGGATAACGTATTGCTGTCCAGCAACCAACTCTATGCGGTACTGATCATGATCGCCTATAGTACCCATCTGACCTGTTGCATACGTCCCCACTTGAAGTTGACCTACCGTTGTAGCGTTGCCAGCAAGGTCTACTTGCATGTCACTTAGCTGGGCATTGGAACCCGACGTGCTGCCGCCTGTAGATACAGAGGCGGTCAGTGCGACGACAGTCGGCGCATCATTGGTGCCGGTGACGGTGAAGGTGACGGTGTTGGGTGTGGACGCGATGCCATCGGACACGCCGTAATTAACCACAAGGGTAGCGGTCGCGCCTGCGGCCAGCGAGTTGAATGTGGCGTTAGCTGGGTCGAGGACGAAGCTGTTGGTTGTGCTATCAAAGGAAACTCCGGCAGGCAAGTTGTTCGGCACATCCACGGTCAAGGTGGTGCTCGCATCCACATCGGCTGCGCCGGTGAGCGCGTTGACGGAGATCGTGTTGCCACCCTCGGCGGCGGATGCGGTCTGCGCGACGACAGTCGGCGCATCATTGGTGCCGGTGACGGTGAAGGTGACGGTGTTGGGTGTGGACGCGATGCCATCGGATACGCCGTAATTAACCACGACGGTAGCGGTTGCGCCTGCGGCCAGCGAGTTGAATGTGGCGTTAGTTGGGTCGAGGACGAAGCTGTTGGTTGTGGCATCAAAAGAGACACCAGATGGCAAGTTGTTCGGCACATCCACGGTCAAGGTGGTACCCGCATCCACATCGGCTGCGCCAGTGAGTGCATTGACGGATACCGCAGCGCCGCCTTCGGTTGCCGGTGCCGCCAGTGCGGTCACGGTCGGCGCATCATTGGTGCCGGTGACGGTGAAGGTGACGGTGTTGGGTGTGGACGCGATGCCATCGGATACGCCGTAATTAACCACGACGGTAGCGGTTGCGCCTGCGGCCAGCGAGTTGAATGTGGCGTTAGCTGGGTCGAGGACGAAGCTGTTGGTTGTGGCATCAAAAGAGACACCAGATGGCAAGTTGTTCGGCACATCCACGGTCAAGGTGGTGCCCGCATCCACATCGGCTGCGCCGGTGAGCGCGTTGACAGATACAGTGTTGTCGCCCTCAGTAGCGAAGGCGGTCTGTACGATTACGATTGGCGCGTTATCGTAATTCTGGGTCGCACTTATCGTTGCAGTGTTGCCTGCTACATCGCTCACAGTGACGCTGGCGCTTATATTCGAGTTGGCTGCGAGAACTGAGCCCGGAATGTTGATGCTGTAGCTTCCGTTTTCTTCAACCGTGCCGGTGTAGGTGTTGCTACCCACAGTGAGCGTGACAGTATCATCATTCTTGGCGTCACCACCCACAGCGCCGGTGACGGCAATGGTGCCGCTCGCTTCAGCAGCATTAATCACGTTATCGGCGGTGATGGCGTTGACCGTGATGGATGCGGTTGGGAGGGTGGTGTCCACGCCGTAGCTGTGAGATGCCCCCGAGGTTGCGATGTTGCCCACCGCATCGGTATCAGTAACGTGGGCAACAACGTAAACTCCATTCTCCAGATTGCTAAATGGAACGGGGATGCTGTACGTGCCGTCTGCACCCACCGTCCCTGTGATGGTGGTTCCACTAGTGGGGTTGCCCGCATCACTAATGGTGAGAGTAACGATATCGCCTTCCTTGCCACCCCCCACTGTGCCGGTGATGATGACATCATTGCCCGATTCTTTGGCATTGATGACGTCATCGGCGGCGATGGCGTTGATCGTGACGGTTAATGCTGCTGCGTGAGCGGCAGCCGCCGCAGCCTGGGCGGCGGCGGCATCGGCGGCAGCTTGTGCAGCAGCAGCGTCAGCAGCGGCTTGTGCAGCTGCAGCAGCAGCTTGTGCAGCTGCGGTAGCGTCGGCTTGGGCTTGTGAAGCCGCTGCATCAAGAATAGCTTGTGCGTTGGCAGCGGCAGCATCATCGGCAGCTTTTTGGGCGTCGTCAGAAGCCCGGGCAGTAGCTCTTGCAGCCTCATCGGCAGCAGCTTTTTCAGCATCGGCAGCAGCAGTTTTGTCGGCGGCGGCTTTTTCATTAGCGACTCTTTGAGCCTCGGCGGCGGCGGCAGCAGCGGCCTGAGCGGCGTTGGCTGAGGCTTGGGCAGCGTCAGAAGCAGCTTGTGCATTCAAAGAGGCTTGAGCAGCAGCATCGGCTGATGCTTGGGCGGATGCGGTTTGGGCATCATGTGCATCAGCGACAGCGGCTTGGGCGGCAGCAGCAGCAGTGGCGGCAGCGGCCTGGGCGGCGGCGACTGTTTGAGCGGTGGCAGCGGCCTGGGCGGCAGTTTGGGCGGTGGCGGCATCATGCTCTGCTTTTTCAGCAGCAGCTTTTGCAGCATCGGCGGAGGCTTGGGCAGCATGCTCATGGGCAGCAGTATTTGCAGCAGCATCCGCGGCGGCATGAGCGGTTTTTGCAGCATTAGCAGCTTTTGTAGCATTGGTGGCAGCAGCCTCGGCAGCAGCCTTTATCGCAGCAATATTAGCTTTGACAGCAGCAGCATCAGCAGCTTTGGTAGCCTCGGCAGCAGCCTTTGCAGTATCAACGGCAGCAGCCTTTGCGGCAGCATCAGCAGCAGCCCTCGCATCGGCTCTGGCAGCATCGGCAGCGGCTCTGGCAGCCGCTTCGGCAGCGGCTCTGGCAGCCGCTTCGGCAAGCCGGGTCGCCTGTTCGGCGGCTCCGTTGTCCGCTACTTTATGGGAATCTGTTTCCGGTTCCTTTTCAGAGGGTTTGCCGGAGGCAGAGGCTTGAGCTACCTGCGTTGGGTCGGCACCAGCAGCTATCATATCTTGGATGCTTTTGATGTCGTTGGCAGGGGCAGTAGCGGCAGTACTGGCAGCAGCAGCGGCAGCCGCACTGGCAGCCGCACTGGTAGCAGCATGAGCAGCGGCAGCGGCGGCGGCTTGAGCAGCCGCTTGAGCAGCGGCAGCATCAGGAGCGCCTTTTGCAGCAGCTTCAGCAGCAATTTTTGCAGCAGCTTCGGCGGCAGCCTGAGCATCGGTGGCGGCAGCAGCTGCAACCTGTGCAGCAACAGCAGTTTTTGCAGCAGCGGCATCAGCAGCAATTTTTGCAGCAGCGACTTCGGGTGAGATTTTGCTGGCATCGACAACAGACTCATCCAGCACTACGCTCGACTGGCGTCCGAGGGCGGCAACTTGCCCGTCCACAAGCTTAACCTGAACAGCGCCCTTCTCACTCGTCTGGATGACGTCATGAGCAAAAACCTTATCGCCCGGTTTCAGGTGGCAGATGACCCCACTCGCATTGATGACGGTTACATCACCAGACGATGCCTGAACGATACCAATTGCGCTTTCTTTTCCACTGGTTTTTATGGTTGCCATGATTTTTGCCTCTTTTAATAATGAAGTGATGATGAAGTTAAGTTATCTCGAATAGTTGTAAACCATTATAGTAATTAATTTCAGAGTTCCAATTGGACTAAGGTACTACATGGGGGTGGCCGCCAATAGGGGTTGCAGTACGAAAATATGACCCTGAGTCGAGCTAGCCGGAACCGAAATTGAGAAGTTGCATTTTCGTAGATTGGGCACGCTACGTTTTACCCAACCTATGCACTGCAGTTAGGAATAGTTGCCAGCAGGGGATTGCAAGGCGAAAATTTTACCGCTCGCGCAGCGCGTCGTACTTGGCTTTGATGAGTGGTTTGAGAAGGTAGCTCAGCACAGATTTGTTGCCGGTTCGAATATGAACGGTGGCGAGCATGCCGGGGATAATGGGCAGCGACTTGCCTGCGTGTATAAGGGAGCTGCGTGTGGTGCGGACGCGCACCAGATAGAAACTCTCTCCTTTTTCATTGGTGATCGAGTCGGCAGTGATGTTTT
Organism: Nitrosomonadales bacterium; assembly: GCA_023259065.1. GTDB lineage: Bacteria > Pseudomonadota > Gammaproteobacteria > Burkholderiales > Gallionellaceae > 39-52-133. The sequence continues at coordinate 1,327 of JAHFQY010000055.1, read as the reverse complement.
CGACGGTACCTTCCAGCCCGCCGTAGATGGAAAAATCGTAGGCGGAAATCTTTACCAGCGTCGGTAGCCCAGGCCGCAGGAAGCCCACATCCGCAGGGCGGACTTTTGCTTCGATCAGCAGTTTATCTTCCAGCGGCACAATTTCCATGACATCACTGCCCGGCTGGATGACACCACCGACAGTGTTGACTTTAAGCTGTTTGACGATGCCGGTGAGAGGGGAGCGTATGGCGGTGCGCGCGAGACGATCCTCAACGGCAAGGCTGGAGGCGCTTGTTCCGGCAAGGTCAGCCTTGGCTTGCGCAAGCTCGGTGGAAGCATCGGAACGGAATTTGGCCAAGGCGCCGTCAAGCTTATTGCGTGCTTCAGCAAGCTGCGCTTCGAGCCGGGGAATAGATAGCTGCGTTGCATCCATTTCACCTCGGGTGTCACTCACCTGGCGCTCCAGACGCAGAATTTCGACTTCAGACAGGACTCCCTGCGCCAGCAGAGGCTTGGAAATCTTGAGTTCCTTGGCGACCAAGCTATGGCTTTCCTGTAGTTGTTGCAGTTTGGCGCGCTTCTCAGAAATCTCCTGGTTACGTTGGTTGATCTGCTGGCGCAGCACACCGAGCGACGCATCCAGTTCGTGTTGGCGGTTGGCATACAGAGCCTTTTCGTCTTCCGCAATTTTCGGCGCTTCCTTGAGCAGTTCGGCGGGCGGCACGAAGGGGGCACCGGAGGATTCTGCCGCCAACCGGGCAACCTTGGCGAGGAGTGCATTATTCTTGGCTTTCGATTCACCGGAAGAAGAGGCAAAGCGCGTTTCATCGAGTTGGATGAGAACTTGATCTTTTTGTACCAGGTCACCCACTTTCACCAGGATTTTTGAAACGATGCCGCCCTCCATGTTTTGGATTACTTGTATCTGACTGGATGGGATGATCTTGCCTTCGCCGATGGTGATCTCATCAAGCTTTGAGAATGCGGCCCAGATAATGCTGATACCAACCAGCAGCAGAGTGCCCCTTATAACCAGAAAGGCCGGTGGCGGCGGACGCTGAAACAGTGCTGCCAGCGTATGCGGCATAAAATCGGTATCTTCGCGAGGAGGTTCCCCGGGCGTATCGGATGGCGGCAGCAGGTAGTTGCGAAAGCGTGCCAAAGCTGTATTCGTCCGCTCGGGCGGAGGTAAATTGTCGTTGCTATTTGGCTGCATTTAAGCGACCTCCAGACAAGGCTTCTAAAACCTGCTCCTTCGGACCATCTGCAATGATGCGACCGTTGTCCATGACGATCAGGCGATTTACGAGTGATAGCAGCGAGGCCCGGTGCGTGACAATGATCA
>JAHFQY010000062.1 GCA_023259065.1 Nitrosomonadales bacterium | reverse complement strand
TGCGAGCAATTGTTTGATGGCTTCAAACGACACGATGGTTCCCGAAAAAGGTGACGATGTTATGAACTATGTGGATACGGTGTCAAACACAACGGCAAACGAAATTTCGGGTAGCATTGTCGCATAAAAATTCTCGCTTAAAATTTTGGCCTAAATGAATAATAAAATTTCCTCCACGGCCCCCTGGATTGCCGTCGCCCTGCTTGGCGCCGTTGCGCTGGGCGGTATCGCCCTCAACCGGGGCGAATCCATCAATGCACTGTGGTTCATCACCGCCGCGCTATGCGTGCATGCCATCGCCTATCGCTTCTATGCGGCCTGGATCGCGGCCAGGGTGCTGGTCATCGACCCCAGTCGCGCTACGCCCGCAGAGCGGCTGGATAACGGGCGCGACTATATCCCCACCAACCGCTGGATCGTGTTCGGCCACCACTTCGCCGCCATCGCCGGTCCAGGCCCGTTGGTTGGCCCGACGCTGGCTGCGCAGTTTGGCTACCTGCCCGGCACGCTGTGGATACTCATCGGTGCGGTGCTGGGTGGTTGCGTACAGGATATGGTTACGCTGTTCTTTTCCACGCGGCGCAATGGCAGAAGTTTAGGGCAAATGGCGCGCGATGAGTTGGGTGCGATGGGTGGTGTAGCAGCATTGATCGCCACACTGCTGATCATGATTATCCTCATCGCGGTACTCGGCCTGGTGGTGGTGAACGCCATGAAACACAGCCCGTGGGCGACCTCCACCGTGGCGGCCACCATTCCCATCGCCATGTTGGTCGGCCTGTATATGCGCAACATCCGCCCCGGCCGCGTGCTGGAAGGCTCGCTGCTCGGCGTCATCCTGCTGTTGCTGGCCGTAGCGGGCGGCGGCTGGCTGGATCACCAGCCGGGTTTGCGCGAACTGTTCGACCACCCCGGCCTGACGCTGGCTTGGGCAGTGATCGCCTACGGTTTCGCAGCAGCCATCCTGCCGGTATGGCTGCTGCTGGCGCCGCGCGATTATCTTTCCACCTTTGTCAAACTCGGCACCGTGATCCTGCTGGCATTCGCCATCGTGCTGCTGCAGCCGAGTGTGAAAATGCCCGCGCTCACCCAATTCGTGGACGGCACAGGCCCGATCTTCGGCGGAAAATTATTTCCCTTCGTGTTTATCACCATCGCTTGCGGCGCAATTTCCGGCTTTCATGCGCTGATCGCTTCCGGTACCACACCCAAGCTATTGTCCAACGAGCGCGATATCCGCATGATCGGCTACGGCGGTATGGCGCTGGAATCCTTCGTTGCGATCATGGCGATGGTCGCCGCCAGCGTGCTCGACCCCGGTGTGTTTTTCGCCATCAACTCGCCCGCCGGTGTGGTGGGCAATGAAGCTGCTGCGGCCGTGGCCAAAATTTCCTCATGGGGCTTTCCGGTCACCGTGGAGCAAATGTCTTTGTTGGCGCAGCAGATGGGCGAAGCTACGCTGTTCGCCCGCACCGGGGGCGCACCCTCGCTGGCGGTGGGTATGGCCAGCATTTTTGGCAGCGCCTTCGGCCAGGGCATGCTCGCGCTGTGGTACCACTTTGCCATCATGTTCGAGGCGATTTTCATTCTCACCACGCTGGACGCGGGCACGCGCGTCGGGCGCTTCATGCTGCAGGACATGCTGGGCAATATCTGGCAGCCGCTGGGACGCACCTCGTGGTATCCCTCGGTGCTGCTGTCCAGCGGCATCGTGGTCGCGGCGTGGGGTTATTTCCTGTACATCGGCGTGATTGACCCCAACGGCGGCGTCAACATCCTGTGGCCGCTGTTCGGCATCTCCAACCAGATCCTCGCAGCGATTGCGCTATGTGTCGCCACCGGCATCCTGGTCAAGTCGGATAAATTGAAACACGCTTGGATCACCGGCCTGCCGCTCACTTGGCTGGTCATCATCACCAGCAGTGCGGCATGGGAAAAAATCACCAGTCCCGATGTGCGCATCGGCTTTTTCGCCGCCGCCGATGATCTTGCCGGCAAGCTCGCAAGCGGTGTCTTGCCGCCGGAGAAAGCCGCTGTAGCGCCTACGCTGATCTTCAACCAGCGGCTCGATGCGGCACTGACCTTGTTTTTCGTTTGCCTGCTGTGGCTGATCGTGTTCGACATGCTGCGTATCTGCGCCCGCCACCTCAACGGCAAACCCGTGCCGCCGCTGTCCGAAGCGCCGCATCTTGTCACGCAGCTGGAGGAAGCATGGCAAAGAGACTAAATGACCTGTTCGCTACGGTTCTTCAGTGGTTTTATGCCCATTGGAGAAAATTTTGGTGCGCCATTCGCCAACTCAGCGGCGACGATGCTTATGAACGCTATCTTGCCCATCACACCGCTACCACACCGCTGTCGCGCAAGGAATTTTTCCAGCACGAACAGCAACAAAAGTGGAGTACTATCAAGCGTTGCTGCTAACGACAACTCGTGGCACTAACATACGGTTTGACAGGGAGTTATTATCTGGCATAGAATTCGCGCCCTTCGAGATTTACTAAATTCAATTGTTTTAGGAAGTGCCATGAAAACATTTTCCGCTAAACCCCACGAAGTCCAGCACGACTGGCTTCTGGTGGATGCTGCAGACAAGGT
>JAHFQY010000007.1:50810-88096 GCA_023259065.1 Nitrosomonadales bacterium | reverse complement strand
TGCTGCAGGCGCATTGCTGCCGCCTTTCGCAGCCTGAAATTTCTGCACGCGCACCCAGTCTTCATAGCCGCCCACATATTCCTTCAGTTTGCCATCGCCCTCGAAGGCGATCACCTGGGTCACCACGTTATCCAGGAAGGCGCGGTCATGGCTTACCAGGAACAGCGTGCCATCGTATTCGGTGAGCAATTCTTCCAGCAGCTCCAGGGTTTCGATGTCGAGATCGTTGGTGGGCTCGTCCAGCACCAGCACGTTGGCCGGGCGGGTGAACAATCGCGCCAGCAGCAAGCGGTTGCGCTCGCCGCCGGACAGGCTTTTCACCGGAGAGCGCGCGCGTTCCGGCGCAAACAGGAAGTCGCCCAGGTAGCTGATCACGTGCTTGCGTGCGCCGCCAATCTCGATGAAGTCGGCGCCCTGGCTGATGGTGTCGATCAGCGTGGCCTCGTCGTTCAACTGCGCGCGCAGCTGGTCGAAATAGGCAACTGACAATTTGGTGCCCAGCTTTACCGTGCCGCTGTCCGCTTCCATCTCGCCCAGAATGATTTTCAGCAAGGTGCTCTTGCCCGCGCCATTCGGCCCGAGCAGGCCGATCTTGTCGCCGCGCTGAATGCGGCAGGAGAAGTCGTCGATGATCTTGCGGCTGCCGAAGTTTTTGCACACATGCTCAAGCTCGGCCACCAGCTTGCCCGAGCGATCGCCGGTATCGACATTCAGCTCCACCTTGCCCACGGTCTCGCGCCGTGCCGCACGTTCGAGCCGCAGCTGCTCCAGGCGGCGCACGCGGCCTTCGTTGCGCACCCCGCGCGCCTTGATGCCCTGGCGTATCCACACCTCTTCCTGCGCCAGCACTTTGTCAAACTTGGCAGCAGTCACCGCCTCGTCGCTCAGCATCTGCTCCTTCAGCTTCTGGTAGGCGGCGAAGTTGCCGGGGAAGCTGGCCAGCTTGCCGCGATCCAGCTCGATGATGCGCGTGGAGACGTTATCCAGGAAGCGCCTGTCGTGCGTCACCAGCAACACGCTGCCGCGGAAATTGTTGAGCAGGCCTTCCAGCCATTCGATGGAGGAGAAATCCAGGTGGTTGGTGGGCTCGTCCAGTATCAGCACATCCGGCTCGGCCACCAGTGCCTGCGCCAGCGCCACGCGCTTGCGCACGCCGCCGGATAGTGAGCCGACGATGGCTTCCGGGTTCAGCTCCAGGCGCTGAATGGCAGTCTCTATGCGCGCTTGTACCGCCCAGCCATTTTGCGCCTCCAGCGCCGTTTGCAGAGGCTGCATCGCCTCCAGCAGGGCGTCGTAATCGGCATCCGGCTCGCCCAGCTGGTGCGACAGATGGTGGTACTCGCTGATGATTTTGTACAAGTCGCCCAGGCCGCGCGCGACCTCGTCAAACACCGTGGCCTCGGCGTGCAGCTGCGGCTCCTGGCTGACATAGCAGATGCGCACAGAAGGCGCGCGCCACACGATGCCGTCGTCCAGCACGGCCTGCCCGGCGAGTATCTTGAGCAGGCTGGACTTGCCGCCGCCATTGCGCCCGATCAGGCCGACACGCTCGCCCTCGTCGAGTTGAAAATCCACAGCGTCCAGCAGGGCGACGTGACCGTAAGCCAGTGCGGCTTTATCCAGAGTGATATAAGGCATTTAATTAATTGTTAACTTTTACAGGTAAGGTAGATTGGTAGATAAAGGAAAAACCGACCGCCCACAGGGCCATGACCCAATAGCCGAAGGCAACAGCAAATTTTGACAGCACCATCACCACATCGCGCTGTGGAATAAAATGCCAGACAAAGGGAAATACAAACAGTAGTGCAGCCAAAATATTGGCAATCAATACCAGACGATGACCGAAGCTGTAGCCCTTGCCTTCAGGTTTACCGACTGGCGCCAAAGCACCACGCCAGACTTGCACCAGCAACACGGCACCCAGCAACAGCACGGCACCCACGACGCGCCCGGGTATGCCCTCTTCCTCGGTGCTCACGCCGAAAATTTCCAGCACCATGCGCCCGACAAAAGCCACCCAGCCCATTGCCAGAGTTTGCGGAATCAAAAACCATGCAACAAACAGATTGATATTTGCAAATTTCATTTCTTGTTTACACCCAGCAGTTTCAAGTCTTCAATAATTTCCCTGGAGTGGCGCGACGTTTCCACCTTGTCATACACCTTGCTGATCCTGCCCTGCGGGTCGATCAGAAAGGTGTAGCGTTTGGCCATCTTCATCACCCCGAGATTGAGCAACACACCGTAACTCTCCGCCACCTTGGCCGAGCTGTCTGCCAGCAGCGGAAACGGCAGATGATATTTTTTGGCAAACTCGGCATGGCTGCTGCTGTCATCCACGCTGATACCCACCACCTGCGCGCCAAGATCCGTCAATCGGTGCAGGTCATCGCGAAAGGCGCAGGCCTCCTGGGTGCAGCCGGGCGTGTCGTCCTTGGGGTAGAAATACAGCACCAGCCACTTGCCCGCATATTCATGCAAACTGTGCACTTGGCCATTCTGGTCAGGCAAGCTGAAACCGGGTGCAGCCTGGCCCGCCTTGGGAACCTCGCCGGCCAAAGCCAAGCGGCTGACTAGCAAGGCCAGCGCACCCAGCAAGCCAATCAACATCAACCACTTCATATCGCCTCCCGCCCTTGGATCAGATGCAACAGACCATCCCGCAAAGATTGCAATGATACCAGCCACGGGCTGTTCCCAGCTTGCTGTCGCAGCAACGCCAACCCGGGAAAGATGGCACAGGATAGGTGCGCATACCGGCTATCAGGCATGCGCAAGGGAATTGGGACGGGTGAATTTGTTACACGAAGTTATTTGAAAGCGCGAATTACGCTAGAATGCGCGTCGCGCCTCGGTAGCTCAGTGGATAGAGCGACCCCCTCCTAAGGGGTAGGTCGGACGTTCGATTCGTCTTCGGGGCACCAGATTTCACGACACTCCCCCAACATCACATTCATTCCACTTTGGAAATAAGCATCTAATTCTTGCTATCTTCTCGCCTGCAGGCCACGGCCAGCAAGGTGAACCAGAAAGTGCTGCCACGCCCTTCTTCACTTTCAAAGCCGATTTCGCCGCCCATTTTCTCGACAAATGTTTTGGTGATATTCAGGCCCAGTCCGGTGCCACCCTGCTTCCGGGTATTGGTGCCGTCTGCCTGGGCAAATTTGCTGAACACCCGGTCGCGGAAAGCCAGCGGGATGCCCGGGCCGCGATCCTGCACTTCCACCCTGAACGCTGCTTCCGCCTCCACTATCCGGATCTCGACGTAATCGCCGCCAGGCGCATACTTGGCCGCGTTCGACAGCAAGTTGGCAAACACCTGCATGATGCGATCGGCATCGCCCATCGCCCAGGCCTGCTCTGGGTGCGCTCCCAGCCGGTATGAAACATTCAGTGCACCGGCATAGGCAGCGTTCGCTTCCATCGCCTGCCTTGCCAGCGACACCAGTTCGACACGCTCCATATTGATGGGCATCTTGCCCGACATGAGTTTCTCCATGTCGAGAATGTCGTTGACCAAAGCGCCCAGGCGCTGGCTGTTCTTGTGTGCGATTTTAATCAGCTGCATGACGTTGGGAGACAGCTCGCCGGCAACGCCGCCCTCAAGCAGGCCCAGGGCGCCGCGAATAGCGGTAAGCGGCGTGCGCAATTCATGGCTGACCACGGAGATGAATTCGGACTTGATCCGGTCTGCCCTGCGCTGCTCGGTAAGATCCATCACAAATCCCACCAGGTCATGACTGGAACCCTCCAGCCTCGACAGGCCCACCATTACGGGCACCTGCGCACCATCCTTGCATATCAGTTCAGCCTCGAATGGCGCAGCCTGCCCGTTTTGCTGCAGCTCTGCCAAGGCAGCCTTGTGCGCCGGAAGAGAAGCAGGCGAGATCATCTCCAACCAGTTCAGGTTGTTGCCGCCAAGCTCTGCACGCGCTATTCCCGCCAGCTTCAGCAGTACGTCATTGGCTTCCAGCAAGCGTCCCGTCATGTCCCCCTGAAAAATGCCGATCAGGCTGGAGTTAACCAGGCGGCGCAAATGTGATTCACTGACACGCAGGGCATCCAGCATGCGTGATTTGTCCAGGCTGGCTTCTTCGGCCACGTCGCGTGCCGCGATCAGGTCAATTTCAACGCGCTTCAGCGCGGTAATATCCCTGATGCTGAATACCCGCCCTACCAGGCGGTCACGCAGGAACTCCGGTTTGGAGATACAGATCAGGTAACGCCCGTCGGAGAGGGCCAGGGTATCTTCAGTTTCTATTTCAGGTTCCCGTTGCAAGCTGAGCAAACTCGCCGCAAATGCGCTGGCATCCAGCAAACAGGATTGCACGTAATCCATGATCTGTGAGGTGCTACGGGCGACAATCAGCTCGTCCGGCACATTCAACATGGAAGAAAATCGCTGATTAAGGTTAATCACCTTGCCATGCGGGTCGGTGGAAAGTATGCCCTCAGCCGTTGCATCCAGGGAGCTTTGCAACTGCGATGCCAGGCGCACCTGTTCCTCCATGATCTGGTGCCTGCGGGTTATGTCCTCGACCTGGATGACCCAATAGATTTTTCCATCCTCGACATAACTGCTTACCCGCTTCTCCACCGGCAGTGAGCGCCCGTCGCGCGTCAGCCATTCACTCTCGGCAACACGGCTGCCCTCAAACAGCGGCTGCTGTTGCAGCTCTTCCCAGAAGAACAAATCCAGCAATGAGCACTCGACGCTGGCCAAGCCCTGCCCGATCAGCTCTTCGCGCGCGCAACCTATCATCTGACAGGCTGATTGATTGGCATCCAGCAGCGACATATCCGCAGGCGCCACCACCAATACCGCTTCCCGCGAACAGTCCATGATGTGCCGCAGCAAACCGGTGCCAGATGCTTGTTCCGAGACAGGAGGCATGCTGTGGTTACTCACCATTCAACCCCTGCCCTGGGCCGGGCCGGCCTGTTTCTTGTTGCTGCTGGAATCGAAGTAGTAGTTGACCCTCTTGCGCGGGTTCAGATACTCAAGGATCACTCGCGGCAACGATCCTGCACGTATGCTGGAGCTGACCGCCAAGTCTGCACTCTCCTCGGACAGGTCGATAATCATTGCGTCTTCCTTGGGAATTTCCTCGTCGTAGACCAGCACGCAGGGGCGCAGGGGCTTGCCAACATTGACATTCACCACCAGACCTATGGCCTCGTTCGACAGCCTGACCAGGGTGCCGGGAGGATAGACGCCCAGGCTCTTGATCATGGTTGCCAGGATGGCGGGATCAAACTGGGCACGCCGGTGCGCGTACATGGTGGACAATGCCTCGTGCGGCGTCAGCGACATGCCGGGGTCAAGGTGATTGCACAGATTGTCGTAGACATTGGCTATGGTCACGATGCGGGTCGGCAGGCTGATCGCATCACCCTTGAGTTTCTGCGGATAACCGCTGCCGTCCATCAGCTCATGGTGGTTGGCAATCACCTCCAGCACCACCTCTGACATGCCTGCCTTCAGGGCAATGTCTTTGCCGTATTGGGGGTGCATCTCAAACAAATGCTGCTCTGGTTTGCTGAGTTTTTCGGTTTTCTTGATGATGCTGTCGGGTATCTCCACCTTGCCCAGATCGTGGAACAATCCGGCCATGCCTACCGCCTTGACCTGTTCCTCGCTGCACTTCATTTCGTGCGCGATCATCATCGCCAGCACCGACACGTTCAGCGCATGAAAATACACCTCTTCATTCCCCGCCGCTTGCTGGATCAAATGCATCACCATGTCGTTATCGTTCAAGAACACTTCGGCGATGCTGTCGATCAGTTTTCCGGCTTCTTTCAGGGTTTCGGCAGGGCTGTGGAATATGGTCTTGCCTACATTCCTGACCACCGACGCCGCATGCACGAATTTTTCTTCGCAGCGGGCAATTTCTTCACGCTGCTGTTTCAGCTTCTCCAGGCGGGCGCGCTTGGCCTCGACTATGCTGCCATAAACCTTCATCTGCGGATTAGGCGGCGGGGCAGCGGCAGGTTTGCTTGCCGCCTGGATCATGGCGAGGTCGGATTTTGAGGGAATATATCGAATGTGTTTGAGGTTCAGCGCCAGCAGCTCCTGAATCTGCTGCTGGTTGGTGATCTTGAATGCGCTGGTCGCAAACGAATGCTCAAACCAGCCCAGGTCGAGCTTGATAAACATGCCGACCTTCACTTGATCCAGCGCTATGAGCTTGGAATCATCCGCCATATCCGAGCACCTATTCCTGTGAGTGGAACACCAGGTATCCAGGCCTTAGAGAAACACCAGGAAACCGTCCGCAAAATACACCAGCCCTACAACACCGGTAGCCAGGCCGCCATACCAGACCACTTTCTTTTTCAACAGACCGGCAATGGATGACAGGAGAATGGCGATTTGCAGGTAGATCACCGCGACACCGAATGCCTTGGAGTGCAGCTGCGATTCATCGCGCACGCTCTCCAGTTTCTTTGCTGTTGCTTCAATCTCGGCCTTTTCTTTTTCGTATTTTTCTACGCGCTTCCGGTAATCGGCAACTTTGTCCTTGTATACCTTCAACACCTCTTTGGAAGTGGACTTGGGCAATCCCAGCAATTCCATTTCCATCTTCTCGGCCTGCATCTGGTACATATAGGCCTTGATGCCCTTGGCCTGAAAGTAGGCCCATTGATCGGAGGCCTGCGACTGGCTCATCACCGAGCGCGTGGAAAATCCGCCGCCCTTGAAGGTCGATAGCGTGGCGCACACCGCAAATATCACTGTCGTCAGCGCCAGATAATTAAGCCAGGTTTCTTTCTTCTCTTCAGCCATGTCACTCTCCAATCATTGATAACTACTAAATATTTTGTGGCGTCAGTTTCTTCTGCCCAGCCAGCGGAGCAGGTTTTTCACTGCAAGAGAAACCAGCGTCACCACGCTCAGGCTCAGCAAAAACCCAGCCATGACATCTGCCGGAAAATGCGCCCCCAGGCTAATGCGTGACACGCCCACCCACAGCACAAAAAATACTCCTGCCACTTGCCAGCCGCGGCTGAACAAGGGCCACAGGCTGGCAACCAGCAGCATGGCAAACGAGGCATGGCCGCTGGGCAGGCTGTGATGTAACTCTGCGCGGCCGACAATGTGCAGCGTTCCCTCAGGCAAGGCCAGGGGCGGCCGCGGAAAGTCCAGCATGGGTTTGAGCGCGCCGATCAGCCAGCCATCCACCACATACCCCACACTGAACACCGCCACTACGCTCATCCAGCGCAGTATCTGTTGTTGCACGGTTGCAGCGTCATGTACAGGCATGCGCACGAGCATTACCAAGGTGGTCAAAACCAGCAAGGCAAGGTACAGCGGGAAGTTATTGTGGTCGCCCAAGGCGGTGCCGAGCAGCATAAAGCTGTCGATAAAGCCGGAATGAATGTCATTGATGGCATGAAACAGCGTGACGTTAATGCCACCCCAGTCGTAAATAATTTCTTTCATTTTAAAAAAGCTCGATATCGCCACTGACTGGCTTGTCTTCGATCGTGGTCAGGTATCTGATTTCCTGCTCGGCGATGGTGTTGTTGTGCAATGAACGCAGGCGCTTGACCCGGACTCTTCCTGTTTTCGGAAAGTACACCACCATGCGCGGGAACACATCGCCTACATCCTCAGCGGTCACCTGCAGGCCTTCCGTTTCGATATAGTCATGAGCAAAGGCAATATTGCGCATGCCGACATCGGTCATGTTGGCAATGATGCGCCCGCCTCCAAATAACTTGACCTCAAGGTTCTCGCGCTTGCCGCCATTTTTCAGGATATCGTTGATCAGGTGCTCCATGGCAAAGTTGCCATAGCGTGTAGCCGCGCTGAGCCCGGATGATTTCCAGCCATCCTTGCCCCCGGATGCGGGAAGCATGAAGTGGTTCATGCCGCCTATCCCCCTGACGCGATCCCTGATGCAGGCAGAGATGCACGAGCCCAGTGTCGTATACACACCTTCATCGTGCAGAGTCACGTAATACTCACCGGGCATCAAACGCGCGGAAAAGGCCTCGTAGGTATCGTTCCAGCCTCTCTTGATATGTTCAAACCCGGGCAAAGCCAATGGTGGACGTGAAGTTGGTGAAAGTGCCATGGTTGCTTATTTACCCAGAAACAATTTTTCGGCCTCGGCAATTTCTGCCTGCACCTCGTGTACGGTAGATTCAATCACGTCATCCCCCTGCAGGCCGATGGCTTCCCAGGCAAGCGGATCGATGGGCGAAACATCTTCGTGAGCAAGCGTGTCCAGCTCTGCCATTACCGCAAGCGCATTGGCAATGTGCACTATGGCCGCCTCGCGCGGATGGCGCGTGGCCTCGCCGGGATTGTGGTGGCAGCCTATGCACTCTTCCAACAAGCTGGGCAGCTTCCATTGCCGCGCCAGCTCGCCCCCCACCTGCGCATGGTCAAACCCCAGCACCTGGCGCTCAGCCTGATGCACTGTCAATCCTTCAGCATCATCCAATACCAGCTGCAATGCTTCCTTGGCCCGCTCCGGCAGGCGGTTGAAAATCACCAGCTCACCGATGTCGTGCAGCAAACCCGCAGTAAACACCGCTTCTGCATCACACTTGTGCGCCTGCCGCGCCAACAGGCGTGCGGCAAGCGCACAGTAGAGGCTGTGGCGCCAGAAGTTTTCCATGGAGACCAGGGAATTGGGAAGGCCGGCAAAGCTGCTGGCAATGGCGGTAGACAAGGCCAGATTGCGCACCTGGCTGGTGCCTATGACAGAGACAGCCTTGGGCACGGTATCTATGGAAGAGGAAAAGCCGTAAAACGGGCTGTTAGCCACACGCAACAGACGCACGGTAAATGAAGGGTCGCGTGCCACCGCAGCAGCGATGTCGTTCATGCTGCTGTCAGGGCTTTCAACCAGCTGGTTGATGCGGATGAAAACATCGGGCAGCGTAACCAGCCCCTGGACACCCTGAACAAGTTCAGCAATATTGGGATTCATGGGGCTCACCTTGGCATGGCTGCACACCTTTAGTCAATATCAGCATGTGAAATTCCACTCCACAAGCAACAAAACTAAAGTAATATCGCCAATATACCTTAATCGCTTAACCTGAAAACAAGCACGGAGTGGAATAGCCATGCACCTGCCTGAACAAAGTAAACGGAAATTATTGAATCGCTGCCTGCCCGGCTTGCTGCTGGCCCTTGCGCTTGTTTTTGAGTCCGCACCAGCCGCCCAGGCAGAGCCGCTCTCTGCCGCCGCTGCCATCAACAAGGCGGGGCGCCAGCGTATGTTGTCACAACGTGTCGTCAAGGCCTACTGCCAAATCGGCCTGAATGTTGCCGCAGGAAAATCCAAAGGCATCCTGGAACACTCTAGCAGCCAGTTCGACGCACAATTATCGGAACTCAAGCAGTACTCCGACAATGCCGAGATCAGGGAAGCCTTGGCTAAAGAAGAACAGATATGGGGGCAGGTCAAGCTTATCACTGGCGCGCCGGTGAGTATTGACGGCGCCAAGCGCTTGATCGGCTTAAGTGAAGAGTTGCTGCAGGCCGCAGATCAGGCAACCAAACTGATCGAGGCCACCTCCAGTGGCAAAACCGGGCAACTCGTCAATATCGCCGGACGCCAACGCATGTTGTCGCAACGTTTGGCCAAGTTCTACATGTTAAGCAAGTGGGGCTTCAAACAGCCAGACATAGAAAAAGGCATAGAACAAACCAAAAAAGAATTCATCAGCGCAATGGCCGTGCTGGAGTCATCACCACAAAACACTCAGCAAATCACCCAAACATTGGCGCTAGCGCGCACGCAGTGGGAACATTTCCTGTTGGCGCTGCATGAACATCAAAGCAATGGCGCCGACACCGGAGCGACAGTTCTTTCCGCCTTTGCCAGCGAACACATCCTTGAAATCATGGACAAGGTAACCGGCCTGTATGAGAGCCAGGCGGCTGGCCGATAGCAAAGCCAGGCACACGCATCATGCCACCACAGGCACACGTGCCGTCAGCGCACACAGCAGCTCATAGCTGATCGTGCCGGCGGCGTGCGCCACTTCCTCCACCGGCAAGCCCTGCCCCCATAGCGTCACCTTGCTACCAACGGCAGTCTCAGGCAAGGCGCTCAAATCCACGCTCAGCATGTCCATCGATACACGCCCCAGGGTGCGCGTGCGCCGCCCCTGCACCAATACCGGCGTGCCGGTAGGCGCATGGCGGGGGTAGCCGTCGGCATAGCCGCAGGCCACCACACCAACACGCGTTGTCGACTCGGCTCGGAACAGGCCGCCGTAGCCAACCTGCTCGCCAGCCCCGATTTCGCGCACGGAAATAATTTCACTGCTCAGCGTCATGGCAGGGCGCAGGCCGAACTGCCCGGCTTCCGTGCCCGCAAATGGCGACGCGCCGTACAGCATGATGCCGGGGCGCACCCAGTCGGCGTGGGTGGCTGGGTAGCGCAACAGGGCGGCCGAATTGGCCAGTGAACGCGGCGCACGGTAGGGTGCGGCCAGAGTGTTGAAGCGTTCAAGTTGCTGCGCCACCCCTTCGGCTTCGTCGGCATGGGAAAAGTGCGTCATCAGTGTCACGTCTTTTACCGCCGCATGGTTCTTGAGCTTTTCCATCACTGCAGGCACTTCCCGCGGGGGAAATCCCAGACGGTTCATGCCGCTGTTGATCTTGAGCCACAGCGACAAACCGCCCCGGCGCGGATAGGCGTCCAGCATGGCAATCTGGTGCGGGCTGTGGATAACACTGGCCAGGTCATACTCGGCCAGCAGGGGCAAATCGTCAGAACTAAAGAATCCCTCCAGCAACAATATCTGCTGGCGAAATCCCGCCTCGCGCAAGCGCACCGCCTCCTGTATATCCAGCAGGGCAAAGCCCTCGGCCGCGTTCAGCGCCTCGGCGGCACGCAGCAAACCATGCCCGTAAGCTGCAGCCTTGATCACCGCCATAATGCGCGCGCTGCTCATGCGGCGTACCACATTCAGGTTGTGTTCCAGGGCGGAGAGGTCGATGTGGGCTTGTATCGGACGCGGCATGGGCAAAGCATTACAGGATGGTCTTTAAGTGATGCGAATCATAGCAGGCCTCCAGTTTTCGTGATATAAAACGGGCTCCTGAAAACAGCGCTTATCAGATGAACAGAGGCTTTTACACCATCCTTGCGGCGCAGTTCTTTTGGCTCCGGCCAGACGATGAGTCCGTCTTTAACGCGCTACGCGCATTAGCCTGCACCGAAAGAACATGAATAGAGGCTTTTACACCATACTTGCGGCGCAGTTCTTTTGGCTACGGCCAGACGATGAGTCCGTCTTTAACGCGCTACGCGCATTAGCCTGCACCGAAAGAACATGAATAGAGGCTTTTACACCATACTTGCGGCGCAGTTCTTTTGGCTACGGCCAGACGATGCAACCGTCTTTAACGCGCTACGCGCATTAGCCTGCACCGAAAGAACATGAATAGAGGCTTTTACACCATCCTTGCGGCGCAGTTCTTTTCTGCGCTGGCGGACAATGCGCTGCTGTTTGCCGCAATTGCGCTGCTGAAAGATCTCCATTCCCCCTCCTGGCATACCCCGGTACTACAGGAGTTCTTTGTGTTTTCCTACATCGTTCTCGCACCCTTCGTTGGCGCTTTTGCCGACTCACTGCCCAAGGGGCGCGTGATGTTCATCAGCAATACCATCAAGCTCGCCGGATGCGCGGCCATGCTGCTTGGCGTTAATCCATTGCTTGCATACGGCCTGGTCGGGTTCGGTGCGGCGGCTTACTCACCGGCCAAATACGGCATCCTCACCGAATACCTGCCACCTGAAAAACTGGTGCTGGCCAATGGCTGGATGGAGGGTCTGACCGTGGCAGCCATCGTTCTTGGCGGCGCTGTCAGCGCAGTTATTACCAATCCCAACGTTGCGCTCAACATGTTGCAATGGTGGGATGTGCCCTTTATTGAAACCGGCATCGACACCGCGCCCGAGCTTGCCATTGCGCTTATCAGCCTGCTCTACATTGTTGCCGCCCTGTTCAACCTGTACATTCCGCGCATTGCCATCGACCACAAGCCGTTGAGCCGCAATCCGGTGTTCCTGCTCAAGGAGTTTACCCACTGCTTCTGGCTGCTGTGGAAAGACCCGCTGGGCCGTGTTTCCCTGGCCGTTACCACGTTGTTCTGGGGGTCTGGCGCCACGCTGCGTCTGATCGTGCTGGCGTGGGCAGCTGTCGCGCTGAACTACAGCCACAGCAAGGCCATCATGCTGACTGTTTACGTCGCGCTCGGCATTGCCATCGGCGCCGTAATCGCGGCCAAGTTCGTGAAGATATCCAGCGCCGTCAGAGTGCTGCCCGTTGGCATTGCCATGGGCCTGGTGGTACTGGTGATGATCCCGGTGACCAATTCCACTCTCGCCATCTGGCTGCTGATTGCCATCGGCGCCATGGGCGGCTACTTTGTCGTGCCGATGAACGCCTTGCTGCAACATCGCGGCCATTTGCTGATGGGCGCCGGCAGCTCAATTGCCGTGCAGAATTTCAACGAGAACCTGAGCATTTTTGCCATGCTGGGTTTGTATACCCTGCTGGAGTGGCAAGACTTCAGCATCTATTTCATCATCACGGTATTCGGCCTGCTGCTTTCCGGCATCATGGGCCTGCTCTACAAGCGACACGGCCATGATCAATACGATGGCCATGAACGCCGCTCTGTCCCCCGCTCGCCCGCTGACAAAAAAACCTGAGGGAACTGTCATCAGGCAATCATCCAGGAGTTGACCTCATGAAACCATCGAATTGTTTGTTCCTGTTTTGTTGTTTGTTGCTGGTGGCATGCACTCCCGATGACAGCGCGGCCAAGGCCAAGCTGTTTGAAGAGCAGCGTGCCGCTCTGGAAAAAGCCAAGGCTGTGGAAAAGACTGTACTGAAACAGGCGCAAGAGCAGCAGCAGAACATCGACAAACAGAGCGGGGAATATCCGCCCCAGCAGTAAAGCCCATCCCGAGTTGGAAACGCGAGCAATACTCACACCAGCATCCCCCGGAACGAGCCGGAAGGATAACTGCCGCATGCACTGGAAGTGCTCGCTGCCCGGGGCGGCGCAAGGAATTTGCAAAGAATTTTCCCGGCTATGAAGCAGGTTTTGATCTGGATGCAGGGATGGTGGAAAAACGAACGAGCAGCCTGCCACCCGAAGAGTAACGCTAGTTCACACAGAACTCGCGGCTTGAAGGGAGTGCAGCTTTACTGGCCGTTTTTAAGACGGCTGTCGTGAGCCTGCTGGCATTCAGCCTTGGCCGTGGTGAGTAACATTTCCGCCTCATCCACTACAGCCTGGGGAATGACTGTCGAACCGCGCTTGGCCGGGGGGATGGCTTTCTGGATCAGGAGCATGTAATCGCTCTTGGCTTTTTCCGCAGCCGCCATGCAACTGGTCAGTGTGGCCTGGATCTGGTACTCCATAATGGCCTTGGCCTCTGCTCGCCTCTTCGCCTCGGCACGCGCCTGATCCACTCCCTGATGCATTTGCTCGGTAACGCCCTGCTCATGCCTGTTCAGGCAATCCATATACAACCAGGCACCCCCTGCAGAAAAGATCAGCACAACAGCAATAACGACCTTGATCATGTTTCTCCCCTTCGATATTAGCTACCCAGCAAGCATATGATAGCCCAAGCGGGGTTTGCCGTGCAGCACAGAAGCAATCTTCTTTTTAAGTTCTTATAGCATTCACTTCAACGGCGGACATCCACCAGCCCATCGAAAAAACAAAAGGCGACCAGCAGGTCGCCTTTGGCTAATCTCAACAAACGACCTGACCTTGCACTATCACAGGCCCACTCGGGTCGCCACCGGGTCTACATTGCGCACCATGCCCAGTATTTCCATGCCCTCAACGGTGTCCGGATCGTATTTGACAATCAGGGCATGCGGGCGAGCGTGATGATTGAATTCCGCGCAATCAACGCCCATGCACTCCATCAGTCTTCTTTCCAGATTGGTTCTTGCCAGTACATCCAACTCCGGATGCACATGAATCAACATATCTGCCATGCTCATGATGATCTCCTCAGGTTGGTAACAAACAAGGGCAAGGTAAAGAACCCCCTCTCCTTGACGGTAATTGTATACCCCTAATTCGACAGTTTACATACCCCCTGAATCACCATTTTTCCGGCTGGGGAATTGGCCTTACTGGTTTGAACGGTATGCAAAATCAACCCGGCGATTCTGCTGCCAGCACCTTTCCTCATGGCAGCTGGCACGCGGCCTCTCTTCACCAAAGCTGACCTCTTGCACTCGCGCCCCGGCAATTCCCAGCAAAATGAGCTGGGAGCGCACGGTGCGCGCACGCTTGCTACCGAGGGCAAGGTTGTATTCCGGACTGCCGCGTTCATCCGCATTGCCTTCCAAGGTGACTGAATCACCGTGGTGTGCGCGTAAAATATCGGCATGCTGGCGCAGCAAATCACGATACTCGGGCTTGATTACAAACATGTCGAAATCAAAGTAGATGCTCTTGTCCTGCAGCCCCTGCTGCTCTGCCACCTTCGCAGATTCCGTTATGCCTGCAGTACTCACCCCGCCAGCGGCGGGCGCAGCCAACTCCGCCCCCTGGGCGGCGCCCGCGCCTTGCCCGGCCGGCTTGGCATCCGTGCTTTCCGTTCTGGTTTGCGGCTCTGAAGCACATGCTGCCAGCAACAGCGCAACGCTCAACATGATGATGAATTTTTTCATGAGATTTTCCTCCATGGGTAATGACGGGTTTAACTCGTTCAATTTACACCAAGCGCACGGACACCAACAGGGAAAAATGCACGCCCTGTCGCTATCGACTTTGCCCCCGGCAAGCAGGCCAGCACATGCCTGCGGCTACACACAGCCCGTAGCGGTATACTTGCGCCTGAAAACCATGGCTAAGCCCATTACTTGCTCTAATTTCTCAAAAGTTCACCATGCACCCAGTTCACGATATTGACGCCGTACTATTACTGTCCCTCACCGTTGCAGCAAAGCGGCGGCCTGCCGACCTGGCCGAGATCATCACGGCAATTGCATTGTCTCAGGATGAGCTTCCCAACAAGACCAGACTATCCGATGCATTCACCCGGCTGTCCTCTTGCGGCTTGCTAGTCGGAATTGACGGCGGCTATACCCTCACCGCCGATGCACAGGCCATGATGGCCAGCCAGCGCACCAAAGATGACAGTGCAAAAAATATCGCACGCCTCAAGGAACACCTCGCGGCCTACCAGCCCAAGGGCAAGCACCCGGCTACTTGGGTCAGCCAGGAGCAGCTGCTGGATGCGATTCAGGCGTACAAGACGGTGAGGAATAGCGCAGGCAAGAATCTGCTGGTATCCAAACCCAAGCCCAAGCCGGTGTGGATACCCACCAAGGAACTGGTTCAGGGCAAACAGCACCTTCCCCCTTCCAAACGCCGTAAGCCTTGAACAGGCTGGAGCGTCGACATCCTCGTCGGCGTTCCCACTAAAAATTTTGGATCAAAAGTATGACTACTCAAGAACACAGCGCCCGCTCCTTCAACACACTGCCGCTGGCCCCCGCCATGCTGGCCAACTTGCAGCAGCTGGGCTACCTGACGATGACACCGATACAGGCCGCCAGCCTGCCCATCACCCTGGCCGGGCGCGACCTTATAGCGCAGGCCAAGACAGGCAGCGGCAAGACTGCATCATTCGGCCTGCCCCTGCTCACCCGCCTCAACCCGCGCCGCTTTGCCGTGCAGGCCATGGTGTTATGCCCCACGCGCGAACTGGCCGATCAGGTCACCCAGGAATTGCGCCGGCTGGCACGCTCCGCCGACAACATCAAGATACTGACGCTGGTCGGCGGCTCCACCATGCGCCCGCAAATCTCCAGCCTGGAACACGGCGCGCACATCGTCGTCGGCACGCCCGGGCGCATCATGGATCACCTGCAGCGCGAAACCCTCAATCTGGAAGCGCTCAACACCCTGGTGCTGGACGAAGCCGATCGCATGCTGGACATGGGCTTTTATGACGACATCGCTTACGTTTCCAGGCATTGCCCGCAAGATCGCCAGACCCTGCTGTTCTCCGCCACCTATCCCGACGGCGTCATGCGCCTGGCGCGCCAGTTCATGCGCGAGCCGCAGGAAGTGAAGCTGCTGGAGCAACACGAGGAAAGCAAGATACGCCAGCGCTTCTACAAGGTGGAAGATGGCCAGCGCCTGCAGGCGGTCGCCGCCCTGCTGCTGCACTACCGCCCGGTCAGCACGCTGGCCTTTTGCAACACCAAGCAGCAATGCCGCTCGCTGCTGGAAACGCTGCACGCCCACGGCATCAAGGCCCTCACCCTGAATGGCGACATGGAACAACGCGAACGCGACCAGGTGCTGATCCAGTTTGCCAACCGCAGCTGCTCGGTGCTGGTAGCCACCGACGTGGCCGCACGCGGCCTGGATATCGACAAGCTGGAAATGGTCATCAACGTCGATGTCACCCCCGACCCGGAAATCCACGTGCACCGCATCGGCCGCACCGGGCGCGCCGACCAGAACGGCTGGGCCTTGAACCTGTGCGCGCCGTCCGAGCGCAACCGCATCATCAACATCGCCAAGACGCTGGCCATAGAGCCGGAGTGGCATGAGCTGGACGAGTTGGAAGATGACGACCAGTCACCCTTGATACCGCCCATGGTCACCCTGCAAATACTCGGCGGGCGCAAGGAAAAAATCCGCCCCGGCGACGTGCTGGGCGCGCTCACCGGTGATGCGGGCTTTACTCGCGAACAGGTCGGCAAGATCAGCGTCACCGATGCCTCCACCTACGTTGCCGTGGCGCGTGACATCGCCATTGAGGCGGTGAAGAAATTATCCGCAGGCAAGGTGAAGGGCAAGACGGTCAAAGTGCGCGCGTTGTAGGCAGCTCACACTTAGCCCTGCCTTACCTTGTAGCCAGTTCGAGCGTAAAATCAGCGCACATATTTAATGGAGAAACATCATGCTTGGTGAACTTAAGCTACCCAAAACACTAGTCAAACGCCTGGAAAAAGCAGCAGCCTCTGCACATATCAATCCAGAAGCCATCATCAAAACAGCGCTCAAAGATCGCCTGGATTATCTGGAGTGGAAAGAAAATGCCATAGCGGCAGGACAGGCTGATCTGAATATCGGCAGGGTGGTCACCACGGAACAGATCCGCGCATCTCTCACCAAGCAACGGGCACAACGTGCAGCGAAAAGCAAAAAAGCAGCTTGAATGGTCGGCTCGCTCAGCGAGCGACTTGTTGGCAATAGATGCCTACATTGCTACTGACAACCCCGTTGCTGCAGAACAAGTGGTGGACTACATCATCAGCCAAGCCGAACTGCTTACCCGCTTTCCATTGGCTGGACGAATTCCCAAATCTGGTGCGCCGCGCGAACTGATTTTTACCAAATTTCCATACAACCTGATTTACCGTGTTACCAGCAGCAAAATCAGAATCGTCAGGGTCATCCATCAGTCACGGCTATATCCATAACGCATCAACTAATGGCTCGTCGAAATTACTCTAGCCTCGTTCGGTAAACTCAAATAGGAATCTGGCAATTGAATGAGCAGGAAACACCTTCCTCGCCAGCAACAGAACGCGGCGTAATCATCGCGTTGATCTTCGCCCTCGTGGCCGAGCGCCTGTCCGTTTACTACGAACACGGCCAGTGGCTCACCCAGGCCCAGGGCGCAACACTCGCCGCAGACTGGCTGTCACGCTCCAAACGCAACATGCCTCTGGCGCAGCGCCGGCATTTGTCTGACTTGAGTGATCAACTGGCGCGGCAGATCGCGGCAAGCACCTCGCGCGAAGCCGGGTTTTATATCAGCCACGAAATGCAGGAGTCCCTGGATCCCCGCTACCAATCCGAAATCGGCAAATCGATAATGGCCGAATGCGAAAGAATTTTCGATCTGGAGTTGCCGGCATGAAAAGTAAAGCCATCCACACCCAAAAACACCCGTCACATTAACTATCGCTTATGGTTAAACACGGGCTCGCCCATACCCATCAAATAAATTCCCGCTATCATTCACCATTGAGAAACCGTTCAGGATTCGAACGGGCCACTTCGTAACTATTGAAATTCATTTATCGCCATTCTGGGAGGTAGCGCTTGGGCAAAACGATCTTCATGATTCACGGAATGTGGGGCTCGCCCTGGTACTGGGAGAATTTCCGGCAAACCTTCGAAGCCGAGGGCTACCACTGCATCGTGCCCACGCTGCCCTACCATGACATGAATCCGCGAGACACACCCGACCCGCGTCTGGGCACAACCAGCCTGCTGGACTATGCAGAGGTTCTGGAAAATGAAATTCGCCAACTGGGAGAAAAACCCATCATTCTCGGCCACTCGATGGGAGGACTGCTGGCGCAGATACTCGGCGCGCGCGGGCTGGCAACACAACTGGTGTTGCTCGCCCCCGTCGCTCCCGCCGGCATTCTGTCCATCACCCCCTCCGTGATTCGCAGCTCCCTGAGCATCCATTCCACCTGGGGGTTCTGGAGAAAGCCGATGCGGCTGACTTTTGCAGAGGCGTCTTACGCCATGCTGCACCAACTGCCACAGAACGAGCGCAGAGAACTGTACAACAAATTTGTATATGAATCCGGCAAGGCCGCATGCGAAATCTTCTACTGGTTTTTCGACTCGCGCGGTGCTGCCAGGGTCGATGAATCCCGCGTCACCTGCCCGATGCTGGTCATCGCCGGTGGCAAAGACCGCGGCGCCCCCGCGTCCATCGTGCGCCGTATTGCAAAAAAATATCAGGCGGTGTCAAACTACAAAGAATTTGCAAACCACTCCCACTGGCTCATGGCAGAGCCACACTGGCAGGAGGTTGCTGCGTATATTATTGACTGGCTTGAATCACCAAAGAAACAGAGATGAACACGCTAATCACCCACACCTTCCGCCTGTGTAGCCGACTTGGCCTGTTCATTTTTGCATTCCCTCTGGCTGCCTATGGCCTCCCTGCATCCTCCAATGTACCGGGCGGGGTTGCGCTGGTGCCGCTGGCCAGCACCTCAAGCAGCAAGCCGCAAACCTGGTTGGGAGAGCAGCCTGTACTGGTTACAGCCGACAACAATCTATGGGTCGCTGTGGTCGGGTTGTCGCTGGATACAGCGCCGGGTTCACACGAGCTGCGCGTCAAAATCGGTGACGAAACAAAAACCCAGCAGTTCACCGTCAACCCCAAGAATTATCCCGAGCAGCGCCTCACGCTTAAAGACAAGAGCAAGGTAGAGCTCTCTCCCGCCGACCTGGCTCGCGCCGAACGTGAAATAGCTGTCATCAAGGAATTAAAACGCCGCTGGCGTGCTGCAGAAGACAACGACCTGGCTTTTATTACGCCCGTTAAAGGCCAGCTGGCAAGCCGCTTTGGCTTGCGCCGCTTCTTCAACGGCGAGCCACGTTCACCCCATGCCGGTCTCGATGTGGCGGTGGCACGCGGCACCCCCATCCAGGCCAGCGCACCCGGTGTGGTGATCGCGGTGGATGATTATTTTTTCAACGGCAAGACGGTCTTTATCGACCATGGCAATGGCCTCATCACCATGTATTGCCACCTTGACCGCTTCGACGTGCAAACCGGCCAGGCGGTCAGCAAAGGCCAGCAACTCGGGCTTTCCGGCCAAACCGGGCGCGCCACCGGGCCGCATCTGCACTGGAGCGTGATACTGAACGGGGCCATGGTTGATCCGGAATTGTTCGTTCAGCCATAGCACAAGGGCGTACGGTTCCACACATTGAAGTGCGCGCAACTAACAGGGCCAGCTTCGAGCCAAATCTTGGCAATATGGGAGTCGAAAACAACACCAAAGCAGCCCCCTTTAATTTATTGATGTGACCCAAAATTGATTATTATTCCAATATGGGTATAATCCGGACATGAACAAATCGCCAGTCAAACCGCTGGAATGGGTTGCTTCAGCAAAGAAGGATTTGCAGTCCATGCCCTCCGATGTTGTCGATACCTTTGGATACGCGCTGCATCTGGCGCAGAACGGCGGGAAACATGTGCAGGCCAAGCCGCTAAAAGGATTCGGCTCCGCGGGTGTGATTGAGGTGGTAGAGGACGATGATGGCAATACATACCGTGCTGTGTACACCGTGCGATTCAGCAATGCGATTTACGTGCTGCATTGTTTCCAGAAAAAATCCCACAAAGGCATCGCAACACCCAAGCAGGACCTGGACTTGATTCGTGACAGACTGAAGCTGGCGCAACAGCACGCAGAAGGAGTAAAAAAATGAGCAACATCGAACGTGGTAGCACCAATGTATATGCCGACCTCGGCCTGGAGAATGCCGATGAAATGCTGGTCAAGGCACAACTGGCGACCAAAATCGGCGACATCATCAAGCGGCGCAAGTTGACCCAGGTTCAAGCTGCCGAGTTGCTGGGTATCTCCCAGCCCAAGCTATCCGGTCTGTTGCGCGGCCAATTTCGCGGCATTTCCGAGTCAAAAATGCTGGAATGCCTGACCCGCCTGGGGCGCGATATCCAGATCGTGGTTAAAGCAACGCCACGCTCGCGCACTGAGGGGCATGTGTCGGTAGTCTTTGCATAAGGCGAGAGAAACAACTCGAGCTTGAGCCACAATCATTAGGCTCTGGCAGTGAATTCATAACGGTCAAATATAAGGCCTACAAACCACATTCTTAGCGGCTTTCTTGCCTCCCCGAAAATATTTACCTTACTGTATCAGCCCGTTGTACAGGAAAAACCCGTATGCCCCTATCAGCCCAACGCCGACAAAGCGGGGGATGCGTCCAATGGCGGCAATCGACAGGAAGATGACCGCTGCTGCTCCCAGGATGATGTAGGCGCCCATCTGGAAAGAATCGGGAAGCTGGATCGTGTTAAACACTGAAAACAGGCCGATACACATCGGGATGCAGATATGTCCGTCGCCAATCTGGGAACTCAGGACAATATCCTGCCTGCCTATGTGAGAGTAATACAGCGCAAGGAAGGCATTCGGCAACACCATGAGAAAGCCGCTGAACCAGCCGATTTTTGCGAAGCTGAATAGCGGGTTTTTTGTGGTGGAGAACCATTCCACCAGATGGTCCACGGAAAAATAAATGCAGTAAGCGCTGGCTGCGATAAGCACCAGGTCGATTGCAATCGTCCAGTGAAATGACTTGTTTTTCCTGATGTTGTCTTTCAGCACTTCGAATACGTGCAATATCTGCCAGAACAGGAACAGGCCAACCAATATCAGGCCGTCGTAAAGGTTAAGTTCCCCATCCTTGGACAAAGCCCACAGCGTTCCGGTAAACAGGAACAGGGCGATCAGGGTAAACAGCAAATTCAAGCGGTTGATGCGGGAAAATTCGGCATGTTTTTTTTGCTTGCCCTTGGCCTTGGGGAGCACCGCCGCCGAGCCCAAAACCGCGGACAGGCCGAGTATCAGCGTCAGGTTGGTGGTATTGTTGACGAGGGCATTTTCAATCACCGCCCCGCCATTGCTGGCCGATTTGCTCATGACAAAAGCAAAAACAAGATTCGCGAAGCCTGAACAGTAGGGCATGATGAGCGTGCCCAGCACCGTCCCTTCAAAGCCCTTGCCCTCCATGGCATGCAGGCGCCAGATCATTACCAGGTTAGCCGCGATGAAGATGGCGAACAGCATTAAGGGCTGGGCTGCATAGCCTTGGATGGTATTGATTATGATTTCACCGCTTGGGAATTTTGCTAGGTCTGTCATTCGGGCTCTCCGCCGGAATTATCCTTGGCCACTGCACCCGGGTCAATTGCATCACACGCCTGTAACGGCTTACACAGAGGCAACATCAAGCCTGCCTTTTATAGTCTTGGCGCGCCCGTGTCAGTTTATGTAAACTACACTTTTTTTAAAGGCAAGTTCCGATGACAAATACTTCTCCCCTTATTGCTGATGGCACAGACGCCAAGGCCGATGTTGCAGCCGAGCGTATCGTGCGACACTTTCAAGCTCAGGGATTTGCCAACATAACGGAAGCGCTCATCATTCAGATACACCTGAAAAAAGGCAGTCGCGCGGAAGTCGAGGCCGCCTTTGAAGAGGCGCATGAGCAGGATAAAGCGCCTCCCTTGCAGCAATATTTCGAGATTCGTCCCTACGGGCATTTCGCCGATTTTCGCAGCTTTGCTGAAGCAAAGTCAGCCATCCATTCCGACTTTACCCTGAGCCTGCGCAACGAAATCGCCAGGGTGTACTTCGAGCCGGCTCCTGTTGTGATTGAGGATGCCCTGGCGAGCGGCACCAAATACGATGTGATAATGAAACTCAGGGACAATGTAAATGGATACGCTGTGGCCATTCTCATGAATGATCCGGATGCCTCCTTCCTTGACTATATCGGCACCCATCTGGGCAGCGATTGGCAAAAGATCATGGGCAATCTGGAATTTGCGAGCGCAATTCTGGGATCTGAAATCGACCTGCACTAAGATACCTGGGTACCGGAATGCCGGCCCAGGTTTGTGTCAGGTCAATACCAGTAAAGCCGCAAGCAGCAAACTCGTGACGAGTGACATGGAAAGCCAGGCCAGGTCACGGTCACGCAGCAGGCGGTGCAGGAATCCGGGCGATTTTGGCATGCGCGACAGCCGCTTCAGATCGCCCGGGCTCGGGGCTTGCAGCCGCGCCAGTGCTTTGCTGGAATCGATACGCGGGGCAAGGATCAGGCGGTTGCTGGTTTCAACATCGGCAGAAATGCGGCGCGCATTGAAAGAGCCGCTATCACTGGGTGATTTCAATATCACGGTCTTTTCATCCGCCCCGGCAGTTTGGGGCGCCAGCACCTGCTCCGGCACTTCATTCTCGAGCTCTGCCGAATAGCGTGCAGGCGCCAGCTCCTGCAGACAGAGTTGCAGGTCGTTGACCATTTCCCACGCGCTGGCGTAGCGGTCTTCCTTCTTCTTGGCAATCGCGCGTTTGACTACCAGATCAAGCAGCTGGGAGACCTCGGGGCGGATGCGGCTGGGCGGCGGCGGATCAAAGGTGGCCACATTGTTCAGCACCTCGGCCAGGCTTTGACCGGTAAAGAGTTTGGCGCCGGTCAGCATTTCATACAGCACGATACCCAGCGAGAAGATATCCGTACGATGATCTATCGTGCTGCCGGTGCTTTGTTCGGGCGACATGTATTTGGGCGTGCCCAGGCGCGTGCCGAGCTGGGTTTTCAGCTCCGACGATTTCAACCGGGCAATGCCGAAATCCATCACCTTTACGCGTCTGCGCGGCAACAGGACAATGTTGCCGGGCTTGATGTCGCGGTGGATGACTTCATTGTCATGCGCATAGGCCAGGCCCTCGGCCACCTGTTCGGCAATGGCGAGGGCTTCCTGGACGGGCATGGCGCCTTTTGCCATGCGCTCGGAAAGCTCCGTGCCCTTGAGCAGCTCCATCGCCATATAGGCCAGCGAGCCTTCTTCGCCAAAGTCGTAGATGGTAATCAGTGAGGGATGGTTCAAGCGCGCGGCCGCCTTGGCTTCCTGATAGAAGCGCGAATGATATTCCGCGCGCTCCTGCGCATCGTCATCCAGCACAATGATTTTCAGGGCCACGGTGCGGTCAAGCACCGGATCCAGCGCCTTGTACACCACGCCCATGGCGCCGCGCCCCAGTTCCGATTCAATCTGGTAACGGCCCAGCTGCCTGAGTTTATCGTTTGCCATACGGTGACTTGCCTGTATGTTTGGGGGGCGGTGAATCGGCATCCATGGTGAAGTAGGGAGCCAGAAGGCGCGGCCTGTCTTCAAAGCTGATGCGCAAGACCCAGGATGCAGTCACGAGCAGCAGGAATATCGAGATGGCGACAATGACATAAAGGCGGCGGCGCTTGCGCAAGGCAAGCCGGTCCAGACAGTAAACCTGATAGGTGCGCAAACCGGCATCGCTGAAATTATCCGCCGGCACCAGGGCATATTCCGCGCCCGGCTGGGCTTGTGAGAGGGCCGTGCGAAAGTTCTGCGAGACCAGCAAACCCGCTTCGCTTGCAGCCGCTGCCATGACGGAAGCCGTGGCCAGGCCGTCGCCAGCCAATGCGTCGTCGGCAGAGGCGCTATCCGGATCATTGCCCTTTACCACCTCCACCGGCCCGTGGTCTATGCCTATGCTCAGGTTGAGGCCGGCCTGGCTCGCATATAGCGCGCGTTCGGCAAACGCCAGCGCGGCGGCGGGATTGTCCAGTACGGCCAGCGCCGCACTGCCGTTGCCGCTCAGCACGATACGCGAATCGTCGGAGATATCAGGCAATAACAAGGCCAGCAGGGTATCCAGCTGTGCACGCAGGCGAGCCTGTTCAGCCACGGGGCGGCGCGGATAATCCTGTATCCGCAACATGATCACGCTGCTCTGTGCGGGTAAATGTCCAGCCTGTGCCATGAGAAGGGGGTATATGTGAAAAGCCAATATGTGTATGCAAAACTCTGCCGATTATATATAAAAACCAGCAGGCGGAATGTGATGAATTGCACAGGTCATGCATCCCCAATCTAGCCCGCCAGCTCAGGCTGCAGAGCGTAACCCGACCGGGCAATATGCAAGCGTTGCATTTCTTTAACAGCCGCTCCTGTTAAAATCCGCGCTCACTTTGATCCTGGCTTCCCACCCTCCAATGCGCATCGCCCAACTAAGACTGCAACTGCGTGACCTCGGCGCCAAGCCCTGCCACGAAGACCGCCTGCTACGCGGCTGGAGTCAGGTATGCTCATATGACCGGTCCGGCAGCCCCGCCGAGACTTTTTTTCCGCTGGCCCTGCGCAATAAGTTGCCCGCCATTGAAGCGGATTTAAGCGCGCTGGCGCGCCTGCGCAGCGAACACCCCTCCGCTGAAGGCGTGGCACGGCTGCTGCTGGAGTTGCGTGATGGCCAGATGGTGGAGAGCGTGCTGCTGCCGCGCGGCGGCCTGTGCATCTCGACGCAGGTGGGCTGTGCCGTGGGCTGCGTGTTCTGCATGAGCGGTCGCGACGGCTTGCTGCGCCAGCTTGGCAGCGCCGAGATCGTGGCCCAGGTGGTACTCGCGCGCCGCCGCCGCAAGGTGGACAAGGTGGTGTTCATGGGCATGGGCGAGCCGGCGCACAACCTCGACAATGTGCTGGAAGCAATACAGCTGCTGGGTACACAGGGCAACATCGGCCACAAGAATCTGGTGTTCTCCACAGTGGGAGATTTGCGCGTGTTTGAGCGCCTGCCCCGGGAGACCGTCAAACCTGCGCTCGCCCTGTCACTGCACAGCACCGACGCGGCTCTGCGCGCAAGATTGCTTCCCCATGCACCACAGATACCGGTTGCAGAGCTGGTTGACCGCGCCGAGGCCTATGCGCGCGCCACCAACTATCCGGTGCAATATCAATGGACCTTGCTTGAGGGCATCAACGACAGCGATGCCGAGCTGGAACGCATCGCCCGACTGCTCGCGGGAAAATATGCCATCATGAACTTCATCCCCTTCAACGACGTCGACGGTCTCCCCTATCGCCGTCCCTCAGCCGAACGCGCAGCCTATATGGTGCACACCCTCAAGCAACACGGCATCCTTGCCAAGCTGCGCGATTCGGCGGGACAGGAAATTGAGGGGGCATGCGGGCAGTTGCGCGCACGGGCGGTGAAAACATAGCAAATTGTTGGGCCCCACATTCGGGGACGAGACGCTCCCCCAACCCGGCCAGCTTGACTATTTATTACCGCGGTTAAGCTCTACGCAAGCAAGACTCTGCTCAATCAATGCATGCTCGATTTCTTTATGGTGATCCAGCAGGATGTTGAGCATGATCGTTTTGGAGTGATTCGGGATTTTCAGCCAGATAACTTGCGGCGGATGCCCTGCAACCAGCGAGCGTTCCTGAAAATCCGAATCGCGGCTGACAATAACAAAACCATTGTCTTTGGCATATTGCCAGATTTCAGAATCACTCTTGCTCTCCAAACCAAGCAAGACGACTTGCGATGAACCGGGAAAGGCGGTTTGTAGAAAGGGGACGATGCGTCTCGACAGGTTTTCGTCGAGTAACAGCTTCATTACACAGTCACGGTATAGAGGTTGTGCTCACGGTCTGCCGCGAAGGCGAGGCAAGCACGAATATCGGCCGAATCCAGTTCGGGAAAATCTTCGATGATTTCCGCTTCGCTCATTCCCTCGGCAAGCATTTCCAGCACATCGTAAACGCTGATGCGCAAATTGCGTACGCAAGGGCGACCTCCACGTTTGCTGGAGTCAAGTGTGATACGCGAGTTAATCATGTTTATCACCTTGCCGGTTCGGCTGTTAAGTAGAATTGCGTGTTTTTCGTGCAAAGTGTTTTATGCCACGGGAACACTATAAAAGAACTGTTTAGTTTGTTCAATCAATACAAATTGGGAAGCCCCCTTCAAGTCTGGCCATCACCGCTCCTCGCCTGAACAGGCAGAACCATGGAGGCCGCCCTTAGGGTATTCCTACCAAACTACGCAACTCAGGACACCACTACTGCGGTCCCGCTATAGACAGTTTGAGTCAGGTGCCAGATGGAACCTTCCTGCTCGTAAGAACCGCTGATGAGCTTCAAATCCACCACAGCATTTGCGCCTAGAAGCTGGGCTTTTTCAATGAGATCAAGCCTGGCTTCTTTTTCGGCAAGTTCAAACAACTCTTTTGAACACACCTGGGTATCGGACGTTCCTGTGACATTCCCTATTACCCGCGCAACGTCTCTATGTGGTATCGAGGAGGTGGCAACGACGACAATATCATTGCGCTTATTGAACAGTTTTGCGTCAATATCCAGCGAACTTTCCAGGGTCTTCTTGGTGCTTTGCCTGAAAAAGCACTTAAGCAGTGCAGAAACAATATTCATAATTTCACTTCCTCCGGTAGTATTTTTTAAAAACAATAAAAACTGGGCCAAGCATCTCTTTCCATTGTAACCACAGGCACGCTTATTCTCCCTGAACCGTCACCACCACCCGGCGGCTGCCGCCGTGGTTGCGATGCTCGCACAAGTATATCCCCTGCCATGTTCCCAGCCTGGGCTGGCCATTGCCGATCGGGATGTTGAGGCTGCTGCCGAGCAGGCTGGATTTAAGGTGCGCAGGCAGGTCGTCCGGGCCTTCATCCTGATGCCGGTAGTAGGGTTCATTCTCGGGCACGGCGCGGTTGAAGTAGCTTTCAAAATCCTGGCGCACCGTGGGATCGGCATTCTCGTTAATGGTTAGCGAGGCAGAGGTGTGCATGATGAAAACATTCATCATGCCGATGTTGAAATTGCACAGCTCGGGCAGCTCACGCAGCAACTCTTCCGTGATCAGATGAAAGCCACGGGGTCTGGGCTTCAGGTTTATTTCTTTTTGTATCCACACGATGATCTATCGTTCTTCCATATCTGGTGCCTATCGTTTTGCCGCAGATTTATACGCCATGTTGCGCTCGCGCTTGCCAACAGCGACGACCACGACCATCAATACCTTGTCGCGCACTTCATACACAAGGCGGTAGCCAGCATCACGCAGCTTGATCTTGTATCTATCCTTGTGGCCGGAGAGCCGCGAAGCTGGCACACGGGGATTATGCAGGCGTTCGGCGAGCTTCTTCTTGAACACCTCACGCACCGAGCCGTCGAGCTTTTTCCACTCTTGCAATGCTTCGGGGTGAAAACTCAGCTCATAGCTCATCCAGCTTGACCTTGACCAGGCGTTTGCCGTCTTTCAGGCGTTTGTCGGCAAGCGCATTCAGTTCGACATCCTCCAGCTTGTCCATCAGCGCTTCATATGCCTTGGCAGGAACGCAGTAGAAAGTGGGTTCATTGCGGTTGAGGATCGCCACAGGAAAACCTTCACCGGCCGCGACCGTTGCCATCGGGTTCTTTTTCAGCTCGGAGATGCTGGCCGTTGTGGATGCCAGAATTGCATGTGCCATGTTTGCCTCACAGTATCTTTAAAACGAGCCAACAATAGCACTCTTAACTGGTCTTTACAATAAACACAATGGCAGACAGAAAGAAGCCCGGCGCTGTCGGGCTTTCACATCAAGCAGCTACTTAAGGATGCGCTGAATAAGTCCGATTTGTCGTTCCCGCGAAGGCGGGAACCCAGTCAAATCAATCAACTGGATCCCCGCCTTCGCGGGGATGACGACTTATTCAGCGCATCCTTAAGCCTTGTCGAACTTCATCACCCCACCGACGCAATCCACCTTCACCGTATCCTTGGGTGCATAACGCCCTTCCAGGATCAGCTTGGCCAGAGGGTTCTCCAGTTGCGACTGGATGGCCCGCTTCAATGGACGCGCACCATACACCGGGTCGAAGCCTGCGTTGGCAATCTCGGACAGGGCTGCCTCGCTGACATTCAGCTTCATTTCCAGCGCGGCCAGGCGTTTTTCCAGATACTGCAGCTGGATGCGCGCGATGGACTTGATGTTCTTCTCGTCCAGCGCATGGAACACCACCACCTCGTCGATACGGTTGATGAACTCGGGGCGGAAATAGCCTTTCACTTCGGCCATCACCGCCAGCTTGATCACCTGGTAATCGTCGCCCTGCATCTGCTGGATCATCTGCGAACCGAGATTGGAGGTCATCACGATCACGGTGTTCTTGAAGTCCACCGTGCGCCCCTGCCCGTCCGTCATGCGGCCGTCGTCCAGCACTTGCAGCAGCACGTTGAACACGTCCGGGTGCGCCTTTTCCACCTCATCCAGCAGGATCACGCTGTAAGGCTTGCGCCGCACCGCCTCGGTCAACCCGCCGCCCTCTTCATAGCCGACATAGCCGGGCGGCGCGCCGATCAGGCGCGACACGGAGTGCTTCTCCATGTATTCGCTCATGTCGATGCGGATGAGGTGTTCTTCCGAATCGAACAGGAAGTTGGCCAGCCCCTTGCACAGCTCGGTCTTGCCCACGCCGGTAGGCCCGAGGAACAGGAAAGAACCATAAGGGCGATCGGGATCGCTCAAACCGGAACGCGAGCGGCGTATCGCATCCGACACCAGGCGCACCGCCTCGTCCTGCCCCACTACGCGCTCGTGTATCTTGCCCTCCATCGTAAGCAGCTTGTCACGCTCGCCCTGCATCATCTTGGATACGGGGATGCCGGTGGCGCGGCTCACCACCTCGGCGATTTCCTCCGCGCCCACCTGGGTACGCAGCAAGCGGTTCTTGGGCTTGTCTGTTGTCTCCGCCTGCGCGGCTTCCTTCAGCTTGGCTTCCAGTTGCGGCAATTTTCCGTATTGCAGCTCAGCCACCTTGTCCAGCTTGCCTTCACGCTGCAATCTGGCAATCTCAGCCTTGATCTGGTCTATCTCTTCTTTCACCTGCGCTGTGCCATGGGCAGCGCCCTTCTCCGCTTTCCACACCTCTTCCAGGTCGGCGTACTCGCGCTCCAGTTTCTTGATCTCGTCCTCGATCAGCTGCATGCGCTTCTTCGAGGCCTCGTCCTTTTCCTTCTTCACCGCTTCGCGCTCGATCTTGAGCTGGATCAAGCGGCGATCCAGCTTGTCCATCACCTCGGGCTTGGAGTCGATTTCCATCTTGATGCGCGCGGCGGCCTCGTCGATCAGGTCGATGGCCTTGTCCGGCAGGAAGCGGTCGGTGATGTAGCGGTGCGACAGCTCGGCCGCAGCCACGATGGCCGGGTCGGTAATATCCACGCCGTGGTGCAGCTCGTATTTTTCCTGCAGGCCGCGCAGGATGGCGATGGTCGACTCAACGGAAGGCTCGTCCACCAGCACCTTCTGGAAGCGGCGCTCCAGCGCGGCATCCTTCTCCACGTACTTGCGGTATTCGTCCAGCGTGGTCGCGCCTATGCAGTGCAGCTCGCCGCGCGCCAGTGCCGGCTTCAGCATATTGCCGGCGTCCATGGAGCCCTCGGTCTTGCCCGCGCCCACCATGGTGTGGATCTCGTCGATAAACACGATATTCCTGCCCTCGTCCTGTGCCAGCTCTTTCAGCACGGCTTTCAGGCGCTCCTCGAATTCGCCGCGATACTTGGCGCCGGCAATCAACAGGGCCATGTCGAGCGACAACACGCGCTTGCCCTTCAGCGTTTCCGGCACTTCATCGTTCACGATGCGCTGCGCCAGGCCTTCAACGATGGCGGTCTTGCCTACGCCGGGTTCGCCTATCAGCACCGGGTTGTTCTTGGTGCGGCGCTGCAGCACCTGGATGGCGCGGCGGATCTCGTCATCGCGCCCTATCACCGGATCCAGCTTGCCCTGGCGGGCGCGTTCGGTGAGGTCTATGGTGTACTTCTTCAGCGCCTCGCGCTGGCCTTCGGACTCTGCGTTCTCCACCGAAGCGCCACCGCGCACGGCATTGATGGCCTGCTCCAGCGGCGCACGCGATACGCCATGGGTTTTCAGCAAGCGTCCGGCCTCGCCCTTGTCGCCGCTCAGCGCCAGCAAAAACATCTCCGTGGCGATAAACTGGTCGCCGCGCTTCTGCGCTTCCTTGTCGGTCAGGTTGAACAGGTTGGAAAGGTCGCGCCCCACCTGCACCTCGCCGCCGTGCCCTTCAACTTTAGGCAAGCGCTGCACCGCCTCTTGTAGGGCGGGTTTCAACCCGCCTACATTGCCCCCGGCGCGCGACAGCAACGACCCCGCCCCGCTGTCGGCATCGTTAAGCAAGGCCAGCAGCAGATGCACCGGCTCGATGAACTGGTTGTCCTGGCCCACGGCCAAGCTCTGTGCATCAGACAGCGCCTGCTGCAGTTTGGTGGTGAATTTGTCGAAACGCATGATGGCTCCTCGAATAACTATCGGTCTGCCAGGAAGATGGGGGATAAAAAAGGAAATTCAAGTACCGGGAACATCCGGCGCTTTCATCAGGAAGCCTTACAAGATAAGTCAGGTTCTAATCAAGTACTGGATATTCCAATCGCCGTGATCCAGCGGCAAGGCCAGGCCTTACCACTTCAACAATGTCTTGCCCAACCACCAACCCGCCACACTGAACCCCAGCAGCGGCAGGTAATGCCACTCGATGAGGTGGATGATGGAGTCGGTCGGCTCGTACAGGCGCAGCCACAAGGCGCCGATGCTGAAGGCGAACAGCACGGCGATGCTGCCGCTCCAGCGCTGGTGCGTGCTGGCAAACTGGCGCAGGGCATAAAAGATGCCGGCGACCGGCAACAGGGATAACAGCAGGATGCTGAGCGTGCATTCAAACCCGTGCATGGGCATGGGTGCGGGTGGCTCGTCGGCACTCCAGGCGTTCAACAGCACCAGCATAAACAGCCCCGCCAGCCACAGCGGAGCCAATGCGGTGCGGCGCTTCTGGTGCATATCGGGGAATGCCAGCACGGCCGCACTTAGCGCACTGGTAACCAGGATGGCAAACAGCAGGCCAAGCTCGGCGGCAAACCAGGGCTGGTGAAATTTTTGCAGCAGGTCCGCGCGCACACCGGAAATTGCCAGCGCCACGCCCAGATAAGCCATGGCCACTGCCAGCCATTTCAGGCTGAGCAGCAAAGGATGCGGCGCGGGTTGCAGCACCGCGGCATCCTTGCTCAGCGACTCTACGAGTTGGTCTATTTTTTCCATTAGCGCTCCAGCCTCCCTCGCAATATCTTGTAAGCACGGTGTGCCGCGACTTTCACTGCTGATTCGTTCATGCCCATCTTTGCGGCAACTTCTTTGGCGGTGTAGCCATCCTGATGCATCAGCCGCAGTATGGTCGCCTGCTTCTCCGGCAGCTGGTTGACCTCGCCACTGATGGCTTCGTAGCTGAAGCCGGTTTCGGTTACATCTTCCGGCAAAACATTTTCCAGTTCGGACAATTCCACCGCGTCATGCAGCTGGTCGGCGTAGTGCGCGCGCAGATGATCCTGCAGGCGGTACTTGGCGATGGCATACACCCAGGGCATGTACGGGCGCTCGCCGTCATAAGTGTGGCGCGCCTTGTGGATGGAGATGAGTATTTCCTGCAGCACGTCATCCACTTCGCTGCCGGAGTAAAGGCGCTTGGACAGATAGGGGCGCAGCAGGCGCGCGGTTTCCTTGAGCAGCGTGGCATATGCCTGGCCGTCGCCATGCTGCGCCTGCTGCATCAGTGCTGCAAAGTTGTCACCGCTATCAGCCACCCGTTTTCCTTCGGAGATGTGCACGGGTGCATAGTAAACCATCATCTGTGACATACACAGCACACTCTACAGGCAGCGTTTTTCCAGCCACTCATCCAGCGACCACTTGCCCATCCCGTGCAACAGCAACACCGCCAACAACAGCCCCCAGTAGATGTGCTGATTCAACCCCGCTTCGCTCAACTGCTCGTAGTAGGACCAGGCCGCAACCGCATTCAGTATGAACAGCCCCAGTGCCGCAAAACGCCCGAGCAGCCCCAGCACCAGCAATACCGGCAATCCCAGCTCCACACTGGTAGCCAGATAAGCGGCAAATTCAGGGGGCAACAACGGCACCATGTACTCCTCGCGGAACAGGTACAGGGTGCTGTCCCAGGTCTGTATCTTGGTCAGGCCGGACTTGAAAAACACGTTTGCCAGGAACAGCCGCAAAACCAGATCAAGCGCAGGGGCTGCATGCTCCAATAAACGGCTGCCGCGGTAATACACCTTCATGCTGCTGATTAGCCGTTTCATCATTATTCTATTGCATCAATGTCAAAGTTGCACAACACGCCTTGCGCGATCCAGTGGCGCAGTGTGGCGGGCAGATCGAAATCAGGGTGCGCCTCCAGCGTGGCATCGGTCGCAGCGCCCATTGCGACGCCCTGCTGTAGTTGCGCCAGCCAATGATGGCTGGCCGCTGCGATGCTGAAAATCTCCACTCTCAAGCCCTGGCGATGCACCAGCAGCGTGTCACCCCCCTGCCCAAGATCAATGGCATCAAGATCAGCGGCTCCCTCCTGGTGCGCCTGCCAGATGGCGGCAACAGGATAGGCAGAGCTCAGCAGCGCGCAGCTGGGGTGCAAGCGCCAGCGCAGTTTCTCATACGACCTGGCAGCCACTGTCGCCAGGCGGGTAAGTTCCAGCGGCGGCACGTCATCCGCAAAATACGCATGGTGATATGCCCACTCCAGCCGCGCCATATCGGGCAGATACACGAGCTGCCACGCCGGCTCAAACTGCAACAGGAACTGCGCCAGTTCGCTGCCATAGCGATGCAGGTTGCCGCTGCGCGAAGGGTGCTGCTCGATAAAACGCTTCGCCAGCAGGCGAAAGAAATCCTCCCCGACCAGCTGGCGTATCACCGGATAAGCACCGGCCAGGGTGTCGTGCAATGTGCCGCGATAATTGTTGCGGTATACCTCGGCGCCGCGCTCTTGAGAATAACGCGGGCAGCTCACCACGCCGGGCGCAAACCCGGCGCCCGTGCGGATGACGGCGGCAAACTGCGCCAGCGTGTCGGCCCAGTTGCTCATAGCGCATCCATCCTCATTTGCGCCTTCTGCGCCTCACCCTGCAACACCGAAAGCGCGGGAATATCCATATCCCACTCGATCAGGGTCGGGCGTTTGCCGATCTGCCGCAACGCAGATTCATACAGCGTCCACACCTCGTCAAAGACCTGCGCGCTGTGGGTATCCACCAGGCACCCGTCTATCATGCTCGCCCCGGCCAAGTGATACTCACCCACCGCCCCAGCCGGGATGCCCTGGATAAACGCTTGCGCATCCACACCCAGATTCACCGCGTTGACGTAGAGATTGTTCACGTCGAACAGGATGCCGCAACCGCTGCGCGCGACCAGCTCGGACAGGAACTCTTCCTCGCGCATCTCGCTGCTGTTGAACGCAAGGTAATAGGAGAGATTTTCGATCAAGATCCTGCGCCCCAGGATGTCTTGCACCCGCCCCACGCGATCCGCCACATGGGCCAGTGCATCCCGCGTGTAGGGAAACGGCAGCAGGTCGTTGATGGCCGTGCCGGCCACGCTGTTCCAGCACAGGTGCTCGGAAACGCTGGCGGGCTGTACCGCATCGCACAGCTTGCGCAGTTCGCGCAAATGCCCGCCATCCAGCGGGCCGGGCGAGGCCAAGCCCATGCCCACACCGTGCAGGCTGACCGGATAATGTTGCGCCACCTCCAGCAGCGTGTGCAAAGGCGCACCGCCGCCAAAAAAATTCTCGCTGTGAACCTCAACCCAGCCTAGGGCGGGTCGCTGTTCCACTACTTCCTGCTGATGTGGCGCCCGCAAGCCTATGCCGGCAATACAAGGCAGTGCTGCACTCGCGGGCCCAATCATCATTTTTTCATCATGCCTTGGGCGGCGCTGGTCGAGCCATTGGCGATCTTGTCGCAAGTGCCTGCGGGGACAGCTATAAAGTCATTGGCATCACCGCTCTTGCTGGACTGGCCGGCGCAGGAATGGCCCGCCGCCTTGCTGCCGCAATCATTCTTGCCGGCCTTGGCGATGCCATAGCACTTTTCCATTTTCACATCTGCCGCGGCTGCATTGCCAACCAGCCCCATTGCCAACAAACCGCCGATTGCTGCAGAAATTACGCCTTGTATTTTGCTCATGATCGTTTCCCTTTAAGTTATGTGAGCGGAGAGTACGTCCCCGTGTGTTGATTCGGTGTTCGGAAAAAAAAGGTTACAGCTTTGCCCAGCCTACATTTTTTTAGGTGCCATGGTGGTGCCGTTCACAATCTTGTCGCAAGTCCCCTTGGGTACCGCGATAAAATCAGCCGGATCATTGTTTCTGCTGGACTGGCCTGCACAAGAGTGCCCGGAAGCCCTGCTGCCGCAATCATTCCTGCCCGCCTTGTTAACGCCAAAACATTTTTCCATTTTCATCTCTGTGGCCTGTATCTCGGGCATTTTCATGTCTGCCGAGGCTGCGCTGGCGCTGCCCATACCCATTACCAGAAGGCTGCCAACAGCGGCCGCGAGAATGCTTTGAGTTTTGTTC
The DNA here is from genome assembly GCA_023259065.1 of Nitrosomonadales bacterium. GTDB lineage: Bacteria > Pseudomonadota > Gammaproteobacteria > Burkholderiales > Gallionellaceae > 39-52-133. The sequence goes on along the minus strand of JAHFQY010000007.1, from coordinate 53,274 downwards.
ATGTCTTGTTCCCTTTATAAAATTGAAAGAAGCGAAAATTGCTTCTCCGCACATTGATTCGCAAAACCGGAGAAAATGGTTACATCGGCAATAATGATTATTTGCAACAGCGGATAAAACCGGAGATATGCTAACCTGATGCCCTCGAACTTGGAATAAACAATCTTTATGCTTCATTCCATGCGCATCGGCTCCCGCCTCGTCATTTCTTTTGCAGTTCTGCTGGGGCTGCTGTTTCTCGTTGCTGTTGTATCCCTGAGCCATTTCGGCAAACTGACTGCAGTCACCCAGACCATCGTCGATGTGCAGGCACAGCGCGTTGCCCTGGCACACACGGCCGACAAGCGCGCCCTGTCGGCCGCCAACTGTCTTCTGCGCCTGTTGCAAACCAGCGAGCGCGAGCAGCGCATTCCGCTTTATACCGCAATGGATGCCGATATTTCCGATCTGGATGCGGCCATTGCCGAAATTGGCACCCTGGCCGAAAACGACCTGAACATGCGCTCAGCCAGTGAAAATGCACAACTAGATCACCTGAATGAGTTGCGCAGCAGCTATGACGATCTGTTCCGCATCACCGTGGAAACCATAGAGCTGGAAGGCCCCGCCAGGGCGCACAAGCATTTTGTGACCAAAACGCAATCCGCGCTGAATGCCTTGCTGAAAGAAACATCGGCATTGTCGGAGCGGCAGCAACGCGGCATGCATGCCGGCCTGGAACAACTGCGCCAGGCGGAAGCGGGCGCACGCACACTGGTCATCCTGATTTCCCTGGGCGCCCTGCTGGTAGGCAGCCTGCTGGCCTGGATCATTGCGCGCAGCATCGTCAAGCCGGTGCGCGAGGCGGTGCGGGTTGCCGACACCATTGCGCATGGTGACCTGACGCAACCCATACCCGCAGGACACGCCGATGAAATGGGGCAGCTGCTGCAATCCCTGGGTGTGATGCGCGACAGCATTTCCAGCCGCGAGGAAAAGATACTCAAGCTGGCCTATAGAGATACCTTGACTGACTTGCCCAATCGCACCCTTTTCCTGGAAGAATTTTCCCGATTGGCGGCGGACAGCACAGGTGCTGTGTTGATGCTGGACATCAACCGCTTTGCCCTGATCAATAACGCGCTGGGTTACCCGGTCGGCGACCTTATCCTGCGCGTAGTGGGTAAGCGCCTGAATGAACTGTCCCCATCCCCCAGGCTGATTGCCCGCCTGTGGGGAGACAAGTTTGCCTTCCTGTTGGCCGATGCCAACAAGGAAACCGCCAGGGCGTTTGCGGATGCGATTCTGGCCACCTTGCAAAACCCGATCACGCTGGACAACCAGCGCCTGGATATCGGCGGCAACCTGGGTATTGCGCTGTATCCGCAAGATGGGGAAGACCCGTCCACCCTGTTGCGGCGCGCCGAGATGGCGATCAACTTTGCCAAGCAGCATCATGTCGATTTTGCCTATGCCGCAGATATCGGCGACGAGCCGGTGCACGAGCACCTGTCGCTGATAGGCGAGATGCGCGAGGCCCTGGAGCGCAACGAATTTGCCATTTATTACCAGCCAAAATTCAGCTTCAACACAGAAAAAATCAGCGGCACGGAAGCATTGTTGCGCTGGAACCATCCCACGCGCGGACTGGTGCCGCCCATGCGCTTCATTCCCTTTGCCGAGCAGACCGGGTTTATCCGCGAGATCACCCCCTGGCTGCTGGAGCAGGTCATAGCACATGCCGCAGAATGGCGGCGCCAGGGGTGGGACATAATACCGTCGGTAAACCTGTCCACGCTCGACCTGATAGACCCGTGGCTGGTTGAACACATCAGCGGCTTGTTGCAGAAGCACGGCCTGGCGGCGGGGCAGTTATGTCTGGAGATCACCGAGAGCGCCCTGATGGAAGATCCGGAAATCGCGCTCAGGCATCTCAATCAAATGTCGGCGCTGGGGCTCAAGCTTTCCATAGATGACTACGGTTCCGGCCAGGCCTCGCTTGCCTATCTTAAAAAGCTGCCCGTAAATGAATTGAAAATAGACCGCGAATTTGTGACATCGGTTTCCGAGCTGCCCAAGAACGCCGCCATCGTCCGCTCCACCATCCTGCTGTGCCACGAGTTGGGTTTGTCAGTGGTTGCCGAAGGCGCGGAAACGGCGGCAGAGCTGGACTGGCTGCAGCACAACCACTGCGACGTGGTGCAGGGCTATGGCATCGCCAAACCCATGCCGCTGGCAGATTTTCTGCCCTGGGTATCCGCGTTCGAGCAACGTGCTGGTAAACTGTGAGGCACGCACATTCTGCAGCACACATAACGCCATGAAACCCCACCTGATCGACCCTGTTGCCGGCATCGCCCATGAATGCTACGCGCTGATCACCACCCCCAGCCTCAAGCGCAAGCGCTTCCCCGAGGGCGTGGTCGCCGTTGTCGGCAGCGAAGAGGAAGCGCGCGCCGGTGCCAATGTCGCGGACAACATCGTG
>JAHFQY010000007.1:0-50800 GCA_023259065.1 Nitrosomonadales bacterium | reverse complement strand
ATCGGCCCCTCGCGTTCGTCAGAGGGCTTCCGCCTGTTCTATCTGGTGCGCTGGCTGGATCAGGAGTAAGCATGCCGCTGGATCAATCGCTCTCCCCCCACGTTCAGGCCGATGTGGCCGCCGCCCTGCTGGAAGACCTGCGCCCATTGCGGCTCAAACGCCATGGCGAGAAAGCCGCCAAGTTCCAGTCGTCCGACCTCACCGCCCAGCTTATCCCCGCCGACAAGCAGGGCCGCGCCAGCATCATCACGCGCCAGGATGGCGTGCTGTGCGGTGCGGCCTGGGTTGAGGCATCCTTCCAGACACTGGATGAAAACTGCGCTATTACCTGGTTTGCAAAAGATGGCGACGTCATCAGCGCCAAGCAGAAATTGTGCGAGATACACGGCAACGCACGCGCCATGCTCAGCGCCGAGCGTTGCGCGCTGAATTTCCTGCAAACGCTTTCCGCCACCGCCACCCTCACCCGCCGCTATGTCGAACTGGTGGCCGGCACCCGCGCGCAGATACTGGACACACGCAAGACCCTGCCCGGCCTGCGCACCGCACAAAAATACGCCGTCACCGCCGGTGGCGGCCACAACCAGCGCATCGGCCTGTTTGACGGCATCCTGATCAAGGAAAACCACATCATGGCGGCTGGCGGCATACGTCCCGCGTTGGCCGAAGCCATGCGCATCGCCCCGGCGGATGTGAGCATCCAGATTGAAGTGGAGACGCTGGAGCAATTGCGCGAGGCGCTGGATGCCGGCGCAAAACTGATCCTGCTGGACAACTTTGACCTCGCCAACATGCGCGCCGCCGTCCAGCTCACCGCCGGCCGCGCAGCGCTGGAAGCCTCGGGCGGAGTGAACCTGGACAGCGTGCGCGCCATCGCCGAAACCGGCGTGGACCGCATCTCGGTAGGCGCGCTGACCAAGGACGTGCAGGCGCTGGATTTATCGATGAGATTTGAGGGCGGGCTTTGAAGTCGAAAGTGGGAGCGCCGACGTCCCCGTCGGCACTTTGGTAGATGGTGTGCCGACGAGGACGTCGGCGCTCCCGAAAACATGTAGACCGGATTAGCGCAGCATTGGCCTACGAAACAATTCGTTTGAACTGCAACCGGAATAAGCCCCAGTCCATGCAAAACTACCTGATGTGCCAGCCCGATTACTTCGAGGTGAGCTACGTCATCAACCTGTGGATGGCCGGCAACCAGGGCAAGGTGGACAAGCAACGCGCCGCCGCACAATGGCAGCAGCTGCACGACACCATCGCCGCACGCGCCAACATCCAGCTGATCGCCCCGCAACCCGGCCTGCCCGACATGGTATTCACCGCCAATGCCGGCCTGGTCAACCGCCGGCATGAAGTCATCGTGTCCACCTTCCTGCATGCCGAGCGCCAGGGTGAGTCCGCCCATTACCAGCGCTTCTTCCTGGCGCACCAGTACCGCGAAATCACCCTGCAACCCGGCATCGTGTTTGAAGGCGCCGGCGATGCGCTATTCGATACAGCAGGGCGGTTGTGGATGGGCTGCGGCATCCGCAGCGCCAGCAGTGCACCGGCAGCAGTGGCACAGGCGCTGGGCATGCAGGTGCAACAACTGACCCTGCTCGACCCGCGCTGGTACCACCTCGACACCGCCTTCTGCCCGCTGCGCAACGGCGAGGCAATCGCCTACCGCAAGGCATTCTCCGCTGACAGCATACGCACCATGGAAAAAGAATTCGGCGAGCGCATCATCTGGGTATCCGACGCGGACGCGGAAAATTTCGCCTGTAACGCGGTAAACATCGGCCACGACATCATCCTGTACCGCGCCAGCGCGTCACTCAAGGTTGCCCTGCAAACATGGGGGTACAAGGTGATCGAAGTGGACGTGTCTGAATTCATGAAGTCCGGCGGCTCGTGCAAATGCCTGACGCTGGAACTGTGATTATTAAAGGGGAGCCAGCATGGCTGATGAGGTGCGCAGGATGATGCTCAGCTAAACACGGGCTGATTCATATTCGCGCGCCAATCGCTATATAAACCTGAAATGCTCTGAGGCGGCGACTACCCTGCACTTTCCGCTGTAGCATTGATATTTTATTCGCGTCACCAAGAGGGCTACAGTTATAATCAAAACAACTTGACTGTATGCAACAGGAGATATTCACCATGTCAGAAATCCTGTACGAACAATTTTCCACCGAACTGGATGCTGCAATTCAGTCACATCTGGAATGGTCACGTCGCATATTGCGTTGCGCCGTATTGCGAACAACTCCTGGCCCGGATGTCCTGAAAACCGATGCACATATATTGTGCCGTTTCGGGGTCTGGTTCATAAAAAACCGCTTCATTTTTGATGAGCTGGATGCAGAAAAGGCGCGTGCACTCGACATTAACCACCAATCCATGCATAACGCCATCCGGCATATTTGCAGCGATGTACTGGAAAACCAGCCCGGGAGTGCCGCAAGCCTGAGCACCTTTGAAACCACGCAAACCCTGCTGATTGAGTATCTTTCCCAATTCAAGACCTTGTCTACTCAACTCGGCTCGGAGATTGACCCCCTCACCAAGCTGCCGCTGCGTCATCGCCTTGAGCAGAATTTCAGCATCCTTTCCAAGCGAGCCAAACGCCACTCTGAGGTGATTGCAATATTGATGATCGATATTGACCACTTCAAATCAATCAATGATCAATATGGACATGCGGCTGGAGATGCCGTTCTGGCCGAGTTGGCGGCATGCCTGAAAGATGTGCTAAGAGAAACTGACCAGGCATACCGTTATGGCGGTGAAGAATTTCTGGTGCTGCTTGAATTGCCCACTGCAGATGGTGCTAAAATTGCGGCACAGCGTATGCTGGCTGCCATACGTGCGTTATCTGTTGCCTTGCCGGACGGGGTTGTAGTAAAACTCACCGTGACGATAGGCGTTGCACTGGCAGTTGATGGCGTGCCGATGGACACGATCATACACAATGCCGACCAGGCGCTTTACCAAGGCAAGGAGGCGGGGCGTGATCGTTTCGTTATTGCACCTGCATCACTACAAACCATGAAACCATAAAGCGCTGGCAGCCGCTTGATTGGTTTCCCCAAGAGCAAAATCCTGTACTTTATCTGCACTGCCTTGCACTAACTCACGCATGCACATAACGTTTCCTGAACCACCTGTCCAGCGCCTGCACTACGTCATCCACATAGGTAAACACCACCGGTATCACCAGCAGGCTGAGGAAGGTTGAGGTAATCAAACCGCCGATCACCACGATGGACATCGGCGCGCGGAAGCTGCCGTCGCCCATGCCTATGTCCAGTGCCACCGGCAGCATGCCGGCGCCCATGGCCATGGTGGTCATCACGATGGGGCGCACGCGTTTCTTGCACGCATCCAGCAGGGCATCGGCACGGTTCATGCCGCGCTCACGGCGCGACACGATGGCGTATTCCACCAGCAGGATGGAGTTCTTGGTGGCAATGCCCATCAGCATGATGAGGCCTATCATGGAGGGCATGGAGATCGCCGTGTGGGTGATGAACAGGGCAAGGAAGGCGCCGGGGATGGACAGCACCAGTGCCACCAGTATGGTGGCCGGCTGCATGAAGTCCTTGAACAGCAACACCAGCACGATGTAGATGCACAGTACGCCGGTGAACATGGCCAGGCCAAAGCTGGCGAACAATTCCTTCATCGCTTCGGCGTCACCGATAGGCGCCATTTCCACACCGGCAGGCAGCCCCTTGATTGATGGTAACGCGGCAACTGCTGCCTGCACCTTGCCCAGGGGCTGGCCGGCCAGCTCGATATCGAAGGTGATGTTGCGCTGCCTGTCGTAGCGGTCGATCTGCGCCGGGCCGCTCTCCAGGCTGAGGGTCGCGACATTGCCCAGCATCACCGGGCCGCGTGCACCCTGCACCACCAGGCGCGACAGCAGCTGCACATCCTGGCGCGCATCGTCGCGCAGCTTCACCACGATGGGAATTTGCCGGTCAGGCAGGTTGAGCTTGGCCAGTGACTGGTCGTAATCGCCCGTGGTGGCGACGCGCAGGGTGTCGGCAATTGCGCTGGAAGTGACGCCCAGGTCGGCGGCGCGCGCAAAATCAGGGCGCACCACCACTTCCGGGCGCAGCACGCTGGAATTGGAAATGACGTTGCCGATGCCGGGTATGGTGCGCAGCTCCTGCCCCACCTTCAAGGCCTGCTCGTTCAGCAACGCACCATTCTCGCTGGTGAGCACCAGCTGGTATTTGTCGGCGGAAGATCCCATGCCCACCTTCACCAGCACACCGGGCAGGGCGGTCATCGCTTCGCGCAGCTGGTCTTCGATTTGCTGCTTCTTGAGCTTGCGTTCGGCGCGCGGCAACAGCTGGATGGACAGCGTGGCCTTGCGCGCCTCCGGGGCGCCGCTGGGCTCAAACGCGTTGCCGCCGCTGGAGCCGCCGCCAATGGCGGTGTACACCAGGGTCACATTCGGGTTTTGCATCATGATGGTGCGCGCCTGCTCGGCCAGCGCATAGGTCTGCTCAAACTTGCTGCCGGGCGGCAGGGTCAGCGTCACCTGGGTTTGCGACTGGTTGTCCTTGGGCTGGAACGCGGTCGGCAGGGTTTTAGCCAGGCTGATCGCGCCGACAAAAAACACTGCGGCAAGCAGCAGCGTGGTCTTGCGATAACTCAGGCACCAGCCGGCCCATTTCAGATAGAACCTGATCCACCCGGGCGTGGGTGACTCTGCATGCGGCTTGAGGAAATACGCCGACATCATCGGCGTCAGCATACGCGCCACCATCAGCGAGAACAGCACGGCGACCGCCGCCGTCCAGCCAAACTGCACAAAGAAGCGCCCGGGTATGCCGCTCATGAAGGCGGTGGGCAAAAACACGGCCACCAAGGTGAAGGTGGTGGCGATCACCGCCATGCCGATCTCGTCGGCGGCTTCCATCGCCGCCTGGTAGGGTGTCTTGCCCATCTCGATGTGGCGCATGATGTTCTCGATCTCGACGATCGCATCGTCCACCAGCACGCCGACCACCAGCGACAAGGCCAGCAGGGTGACGATATTGATGGTGAAGCCGAGCAGGTACATGACTGCAAAGGTGGGGATGACTGCCAGCGGCAAGGCCGTGGCCGCAACGATGGTGGCGCGCGTATTGCGCAGGAAGAATATCACCACGATCACCGCCAGCAGCGAGCCTTCGAAAATCATTTCCATCGAGCCCTTGTAGGTCTCGTAAACCTGATCCACGGTATTGAACGCTTTCGCAATCGCAATCTGCGGGTGCAGCTCTTTCAGTGACTCCAGCGCGCTGCTCACCCCCTGCGCCACCTCGACATCGCTGGCGCCCAGCGAGCGCATGATCTCGAAGCCCACCACCTGCTTGCCGTCCAGCAGCGCGGCAGAGCGCCGCTCGGCTATGGTGTCGGCAACATTGGCCACCTGATCCAGGCGCACGCGCCGCCCGTCGCGCAGGCTGAGCTCGATCTGCGCCAGCTGCGTGGCAGTTTTCACCGTGGCCACGGTGCGCACCGACTGCTCCATGCTGCCCAGGTCGGCGCGCCCGCCCGGCGCTTCCTGCTGGATCTGGCGCAACTGGCTGGAGAGCTCGGACGCGGTGATATTCAGTGCCAGCAGCTTGACCGGGTCGAGCTCCACGCGCACCTGCCGCGTCACCCCGCCCACGCGGTTGACCGCCCCCACGCCTTTCACGCCGAGCAGCAAACGGGTCATGTTGTTGTCCACAAACCAGGACAGTTCCTCCTCGCTCATGCCGGGCGCGGCTATGGTGTAGGTCAGGATGGGCTTGCTGCTCATCTCCACCTTGTTGACGACGGGATCAAGCATCTCGCGCGGCAGGTCGCCGCGTATGCGCGACACGGCAGAGCGCACGTCTTCCAGCGCCAGGCGCGAATCGCGCTCCAGACGGAACTCGGCAGACACAATGGCGGTGCCGTCCTTGACCTGGGTGTACAGATGCTTCAGCCCCTGCGAGCTGGCCAGCGCATTCTCGATCTTGCGCGCCACCTCGGCTTCCATCTGCTCAGGTGAGGCGCCCGGCAGCGTGGCCGTCACCGTGATCATGGGCAGGTCGATATCGGGGAAGAGCTGTATCTTCATGGCCTTGAAAGCCATCACGCCCACAAAGGTGAGCATGACAAAGGCTAGAACCGAGGGTATGGGGTTACGTATGGACCAGGCTGAAACGTTCATGGCTGCAGCACCCGCACCACATCACCCTCGGTCAGAAATGCACCGCCATTTTCAACCACCGCTTCACTGGCCTTCAGGCCCTGCTTGATTTCGATGCGGTCGCCATTGCGCTGCCCCACTGCCACCTTGCGTTCGTGCACGTGGTTGTCCGCATCGACTGTCAGCACATAGGTCTGGCTGGCGCGCTGCATCACTGCGGCCTGGGGCAGTGACTGCAATGCCCGCTTGCCGGCGCTGATATCAAACGTGCCGCGCGCAAAAGCGCCGGCGATGATTCCGCTGCTGTCGGGCAGGGAGACCAGGGCGAAGCCATAACGCGTCTGCATGTTTACTGCGGGAGAAATTGCGCGCACCGTGCCTTTGACGACACGCCCCTCGCCCACTGCGATTTCGGCTGCCATGCCCTTGCGGATCAGCATCAGCTCTTCGGCCGTCAGGTCGGCGCGCCATTCCAGGCGCCCCTTGCGAATCAGGCGAAACAGCTCCGCGCCCGGTTGCGACGAGGAACCCACATTGGCATTGGCCACAGAGATAATGCCGGAATCCGGCGCCACGATGCGCCCCTGCATGACACGGCCCCCCTCCACCGCATCGCTGCTGCGCGCCAGGTTATCCAGCGTCACCAGCACATCACCCTGCTTCACATAATCGCCGACGCTGACCAGCACCTCGGCAATGCGCAACCCCTGAACTTGCGCGCTGATAATGGCTTCCTGCCAGGGAATGATGCTGCCGTTTGCCGCCAGGGAACGCGACCATTTTTCCTCGCGCAGCGTGGTGGTGCGCACTGTCAGCGCGGCGCGGGACACGGCTGGCACTGGCTGGGGCTCGGCCGCACTGGTGGCGGGGGTGGCAGGCATCCCTGCCGCCAGCATGGCAATCACAGCGGTTATTCTGGTGCTGCGTGCTTGGTGAAACGTGAATGCGGCTTTAAACATTTGCGGCTTATCCTTGCTAATACTTGATCGAGATGCAACAAGCGCCAACCTGCCGGGGTGCAGTGTGCCAGCATCATAAGACATGCAATGATACTAGACATCACCTGTAAATTCAGGACATGCAACAAGGTTTGCGCTTGAAATCCCAAGCTGCGCCACCATATAGCTCGCACTTCCATTTGAAAGGCAAAACATGAGCGACTCCCTGCATATCGTGTGTCCGCATTGCGATGCTGTCAATCGCATCCCCATGGACAAACTGGGCAACCAGCCCAATTGCGGCAAGTGCAAGCAGCCGCTGTTCACTGCACACCCGGTTGAACTGAACGCGAACAACTTCGAGCAGCACATCAACCGCAACGATATTCCCGTGCTGGTGGATTTCTGGGCGCCCTGGTGCGGCCCCTGCCGCATGATGGCGCCCAATTTTGTGCAAGCCGCCGCCAGGCTGGAGCCGGGCATGCGCCTGGCCAAGCTGAATACCGAAGAAGCCCAGGCACTGGGCGCGCGCTACAACATCCGCAGCATCCCCACCCTGGCGCTGTTCAAGGGCGGCCGCGAGGTGGCGCGCCAGGCCGGCGCCATGGACGTGGGCGGGATAGTGGCCTGGGCAAGATCAAAAGCATAAAATCACCTTCTGAGTGATGCCATAAGCAGCACCGGGCAGTATGATCGCTCTGCGTTACAGGCAACAGGAGAAACCAATGAAGGACACGCTCAAGCCCGGCATCCGATACGAGCACAAATTCATCGTGCCGCCATCGAAAACCGTTCCGTCACTCTATCCGGAGTCTGCGGAGTTTCTAGCCATGCCGGAAGTTTTTGCCACCGGATTTCTGGTGGGATTTCTGGAATGGGCCTGCATCATGGCCATCAAGCCGCATCTGGACTGGCCGCAGGAGCAATCGGTGGGAACACATATCGATGTCAGCCACGAGGCAGCAACTCCCCCCGGCCTTGAGGTCACCGCCACGGTGGAGCTGATCGCAGTCGAGGGAAGAAAGCTTGTTTTTGCCGTGGAAGCTCGCGACAGTGTCGAGCTGATATCCCGTGGACGGCATGAACGATTCGTGATTCACAAGGAAAAATTTGATGCCAGGGTTGGCGCAAAAAAGGAGCGCGCATGATGCAGTTATCTTGCAAAACAATGATGCTGTTAACCCTGACACTGTCCGGCTGCACCAGTGACCCCTACCAGGGTATCTACGAAGGCATCAAAAGCCGCAACGAAAGCATGATGACGCCCAATGAGCGCGTCATGACCACCCCCGCACCAGGCTATGACAGCTACAAGAAAGAACGCGATCAACTCCAGAAGGATCAACTCCAGAAGAATGATCCCGCAACAGAATAAAACATTACACCCCGAACCCTTACACCGCCCAACTTTCACAAGGACCGCACCATGACCGCCAACATCACCCTGTTCAGCCCCATCAAACTCGGCCCCTGCAGCCTGCCCAACCGCATCGCGATGGCGCCGATGACGCGCAATCGTGCGGGCGCCGGCAATGTGCCGCAGGCGCTGAACGTCACCTACTACGAGCAGCGGGTCAGCGCCGGGCTGATTATTTCCGAGGGCTCGCAAGTATCGCCGCAGGGCATAGGCTACCCCGGCACACCGGGCTGCTACAACGCCGAGCAGGTGGCCGGCTGGAAGAAGATTACCGATGCGGTGCATGCCAAAGGTGGCCACATCTTTTTGCAACTGTGGCATGTGGGGCGCATCTCGCATCCCTCGCTGCAGCCCGGTGGCTTCAAGCCGCTTGCCCCTTCGGCCATCAAGCCGGCGGGCAAGGTGTTTACCTTCGAGGGCATGCAGGATTACGTCACCCCGCACGCACTGAGCCTCAATGAAATTCCCGCCATTATCGAGCAGTTCCGCAGCGCGGCAAAAAACGCGCTGGACGCAGGGTTTGACGGGGTGGAGATTCACGGCGCCAACGGTTACCTGCTGGATCAGTTCCTGCGCGACGGCAGCAACACCCGCGACGATGCCTATGGCGGCACCATCGCGCGCCGTGCACGCCTGCTGCTGGAAGTCACCGAGGCCGTGTGCGGCGTATGGGGCGGCAACCGCGTGGGCATGCGCCTGTCGCCGCTGAACCCCTTCAACGACATCCGCGATTCCAACCCGGAAGAAACCTTCAGCCACGCGGTGCGCGAGCTCAACCGCTTCAACCTGGCCTACCTGCACATCACCGAGATGGGCGCAGAAAATCCCGGCGCCGCCGGGCCCGCGTTTGACCTGTTCAAGCTGCGCAAGATCTGGAAAGGCGTGTACATGACCAACAGCGGCTACGATCTTGCTCGCGCCAATGCTGTGCTGGGCCGGGGAGATGCCGACATGGTGGCGTTCGGCGTACCTTTTATTGCGAATCCCGATTTGCCCGCACGTCTGGAAACAGGTGCAGCGCTCAACACGGCGGATCAGGCCACTTTCTACGGCGGCAACGACAAGGGGTATACGGATTATCCGTTTATGGCTTGACGGTTTGCAATCAGCTGCAGCCCTGCCGCTCCTTGGCAGATGCTCTTGGGCAGGGCGTATTTCTTCGATCCAGGCAAGCAGCCTTAGCCAGCTTTCCTTGCCACAATTTCCATGCATGCACGATAGCGTTCACTAATGCCAAAGCGAACAGGTTCGAACCCCTTTTCTCGCAGCAAGCCAAACAATCTCGTTCTGCCAAAATTATGATAATGCTCCAACTCACCCCAATAGGGATTGGCGTTATTGTTATCCAGCGCCTTCCACAGCGTGCTGTCCATATTGGGCATGGATAACAGCAAGACGCCATCACTGCGCAGTAGCCGATAAACAGATTCGAGGCTTGAGCCGGGGTATGGCATATGTTCCAGAACATCCGCCATGCTCACCACGCTAAAGCGGTTGCTTCCTTCCAGTACGTTAACGTCTGCACAGTAAGCTTCAAATCCTATGCTTTTCATCAGATCCACATTTTCCTTGCGCAGGTCAACACCGACAGCTTTGAACCCGAACTCATCAGCGGTAAATAACAAGGAGCCATTTCCAAATCCAATATCAAGCCAGTAACCATCATGTGCATAAGGCAGCACTTTCTCAATCATGCGCGCAGAAACAAAGCGCTGGTTCTCAATATCAAAGCCAGCTTTTTGATTCTCATTGGCATCGCTGAATATGAGCGCCAGCGCTTCCTGCGTAAAGTAGCCCTCCGTAAAAACATGCCCGCATGGCGAGCATTTCATCCATGTCATTTTCGGAGGAATCGCCGGTTTATACAGGGGGTGTTGGGAACAGTCGGCGCTCAGGATCATTTGAATTTCTCTCGCCCTGCACAACGGGCAAGAGTCGTAGACAATTCGTGAGTTGACCTGACCTGTTTGCATATTAACCACCTTATGTAGCCCATGAGTTTAACCGTGCAAGCCGGATGATAGGCGAAATCAGCAGTTTTGGAAGTGCCTGCACTTGTCCGCGCTGTCAACATTGAATGTTGCGTGTTAATTGGATAGTCTTGCCATTCCTCAACTGCACAAGATTTAAAGACCATGTCGACTTTTACGGATGAACAAGCCCACGCCTACATGATCAAGCTGCTCACCGCCATGAGCCAGGCGGGAGGGTCTGACCTGTTCATCGCCCATGACTTCCCTCCCAGCATGAAAGCGCATGGCGAGATGCAGCCGATGACCACGCAGAAACTCAGCGGCGAGATCACGCGCAAGCTGGCCCACTCCCTGATGAACGAAGACCAACGTGCCGATTTTGCCAAGGAGATGGAGTGCAACTTCGCCATTTCGGTGCCCGGTGTTTCGCGTTTCCGCGTGAATGTGTTTGTGCAGCAGCAGCATGTGGGCATGGTGATCCGCACCATTGCCGCCGAAATCCCCAGCTTCGAGAAACTGGCGCTGCCCGAGGTACTGAAAGAGGTCATCATGAACAAGCGCGGGCTGGTACTGGTGGTGGGCGGCACGGGCTCGGGCAAGTCAACCTCGCTGGCAGCCCTGATCGACCACCGCAACCGTACTTCCAAGGGGCACATCATCACGGTGGAAGACCCGGTGGAGTATGTGCACCAGTCCAAGCAGTCGCTGATCACCCACCGCGAAGTGGGCGTGGACACGCACAGCTGGCATCACGCCCTGAAAAACACCCTGCGCCAAGCGCCTGACGTGATCCTGATCGGCGAGATCCGCGATGCCGAGACCATGGAACATGCCATCGCCTTTGCCGAGACCGGCCACCTGTGCCTGGGTACGCTGCACGCCAACAGCACCAACCAGACCATAGACCGCATCATCAACTTCTTCCCCGAGGAGCGGCGCAACCAGCTCTTGATGGACCTTTCTGCAAACTTGCGCGCCATCGTGTCGCAGCGCCTGGTGCGCACCATCGACGGCAAGGGGCGCAAGGCCGCCATTGAAATCCTGCTCAACACGCCTACCATCGCCGAGCGCATCTTCAAGGGCGAGTTTCACGAGATCAAGGGCCTGATGGAAAAATCACGTGAGCTGGGCATGCGCACCTTCGACTGGGCATTGTTTGACCTGTACAACGAGGGCCATATCGCCTACGAGGAAGCCATCCGCAATGCCGACTCGGCCAACGAGCTGCGCCTGAACATCAAGCTGCGCAGTACACGCGGCGAACCGGCTTCAGCTTCCAGCATGTCGCTGACTCTCGATCACATGCCCACACCCGAGGAAGAGGAAGCCATCAAAAAAGACAAGCAGGAAAAAGAGAAAGAGCACAAGCGCCAATATGAAGAAGAACAGCTGAAAAAGATGTTGCAGGAAAAACAGGCACAACAAAAACAAGCGACAGCCTAGCAGGCATCCATAGGTCGCAACGCAGTATAACGAAGCCGAGGTTTCGGGGCAGGTGCTCATTGTTGATGATGACCCGATGATGCGCACCCTGTATGAAACGATACTTGCAGGGCAGTTTGACGTGCTCTCTGCCGCATCGGGAGAGGAGGCGCTGAAAACATGCCGACAAGGCATGCCGGACTTGATACTGCTGGATATCGAAATGCCCGTACTCAGCGGCTATGAGGTCTGCAAGCGCGTGCGTGAAAGCTCGGCCGTACCCATTATTTTCGTCACTGCCCACCAGTCTGTGGATGAGCACCTCAACGCCTACAAAGCCGGTGGCAATGACATCATCACCAAGCCCATCGACATCCAGATTCTTCTGCACAAGGTAAGCAGCGCCATCAGCAATCACCGGCAGCAGCAAAAACTGGCCCAGGAAAAAGCCGAGCTGCACGGCATGGCCATGGGCTTTCTTTCCACCATGGGGGAAAGCGGCATCCTGCTCAATTTCATGCGTGCCAGCCTGGGCTGCCGCACCTATGTCGCACTGGCTGAAAAGTTGATCGCGGCAGCGCAAGAATTTGGCGTGGAATGCAGCGTGCTGATCCGCAACGGCGCGGAAACCACCATACTGATTTCCCATGGCGAAGCAACTTCACTTGAGCAGTCCATACTGGAGAAATCGTCCACCATGGGCAAGGTGTTCCAGTTCAAGAACAGGCTGGTAGTGAACTATGAGCGGGTCTCTGTCATGATCAGCAACCTGCCCGACGACGAGGCAAAAGCCGGGCGCATACGTGACAACATCACCATACTCGCCGAAACCGCCGAGGCTCTGAGCGAGAATGTCGACATGCGCCAGGAATCGATGGCGCGAGCCGAGAAAATGCAGATTGCGCTCGGCAATGCCAGCGCCGCCATAGAAAGGCTGCGCGGAAAAAACCGCCAGATGCTGATGGACACGCGCTTGCTGCTGCAGGAATTGATCACCAACGTGGAAAAAACCTATTCCTGGCTGGACACCACGCACGCCCAGGAAAAGGCCATCAGCGGCACCATGGACGAATCCGTGCAACGCATACTCAATGTGCTGGCCGTGGCCGGGGAAACCGAGCAGGATTTCAACAAAGTGCTGGAAGCATTGCGCGAGAATAATGTCGGCGACGTGGATGATGTGTTTTTCTGATTGAACCACCTGCCGGCAAGCACTGTCTCAGGTTTCAGTTGTATTACTGGCGCCTTGATTTTTTCATCTGCCAGGAGTACGTTAAGCGCATGACGTTATGAGGAAATCCTGTTCCCATGCCCGTTAGTGCCCTCAATTCGACTCTTCAACCCTTTGTGCAACAAATCCAGTTGCAGCAGGCACAAAGGGGGGTTGAACGAGCCAGACAAAACGCAAGCTCGCTGCAGGCCCAGGCCAGCAGCGCTCAGGCTGCGGCGGATAGCGCCCAGGCCCAGGCCGACTTGATCGCCAGCGCAGCCTCCCAGGCTCAATCCGCAGCCCAGCAGGCAAGTCTGCAGTTGCAAACCGCCAATTCGTTCAGCCAGATTGGAACACAGGTCAGCAAGGTGATTGAGAAATCCATACCCAAGCCGGCGCCGGCCCCGCCCGTAGCCGCAGCAACGACACCAACCGTGGTAAACACTCAGGGGCAAACCATAGGCACGGTGGTCAACACCACGGCGTAAACAGCCGAATCGGTCGAATTAGCGCAGCACCAACAAGGAGGATGTCATGGTAAGCAACGTAAATTCCGGCGGTAATGCCACCCAGGCAGCACAACAGGCCAGCACAGCCAATCGCCAAGCGGGTCAGGCGGAACAGGCGAGCAAGAGACAGGCCGATCAAGCGCAACTCCAGGCTGACCAGGCGCGCCAGACCGAGCAGGCAAAACAGGCCGAACAAAACCGCAAGCCGCCCACGGTGAACACCCAGGGACAAGTTACCGGCAGCATCGTCAACACCACGGCCTGAACGGCCACAGGGCTGCCGGCCTACTGGGCAGCCAGCAAAGTCACCAGCTTTTCCGCCGAGACGGGTTTGGAGTAGAGGTAGCCCTGGATCACGTCGCAGCCATGGTCTTGCAGGAATGTCTTTTGCGCCTCGGTTTCCACACCTTCTGCCACCACGGTAAATTTCAGGCTCTTGGCGAGCTGGATAATGGCCAGGGGAACGGCAGTAACCGCCACATCTTCCGCCTGGCGGGCATCGGTAATTTCCATAATGAAAGAGCGGTCGATCTTCAGTTCGTCGATGGGAAGCCGGCGCAGATAACTCAGGCTTGAGTAGCCGGTGCCGAAATCATCAATCGACACCTTGAACCCGTGTGCTTTCAGTTCGCGCAGGTTATTCAGTGTGGCTTCCGAATCATTCATCACTATGCCTTCGGTCAGCTCGATCTGGAGCGAGCCGGCATCCAGCTGGTTGGATTCAAGCGCGTGCAACAAGGCCGGAATGACATTGCCGCGCTTGAAATGCAGCGGGGAAATATTGATGGAAACCGGCACCACGGGTACTTGTGACTGTTTCCACAGCGCGATTTGCCGGCACACCGTTGCAATCACCCACTCGCCTATCTCCACGATAAATCCGGTCTCTTCCGCAACCGGGATGAACTCCTCCGGCGATATGGCGCCGAGCAGCGGGCTATTCCAGCGTATCAACGCCTCCACACCGACAATACGCTGCTGAGACAGCGAATATTGCGGCTGGTAAACCATCGAGAATTCCTCACCCTTCAGCCCGGAGCGCATCCCCTGCTGAATGGCAAGATTGCGCTGATCCAGGCTCTCGTGCTGGCTTTCAAAAAACTGGTAATGATTGCGCCCGGATTTTTTCGAAAAATACATGGCGCTGTCGGCATGTTTCAGCAACTCTTCGGCATCCGCGCCGTCTTTGGGATAGAAACTGATGCCCAGGCTGCAGCCTACTTGCAGCTCTTTTCCAGCGACGCAGCGGGAGCGATTGGTGGCGCCGATGATTTTCCCGGCCAGCCTGGCTATCATTTCACGCGAGCCCGCGTTGGGCAGCAGGATGGCAAATTCATCTCCGCCCAGGCGGCACACCGTATCGCTATCACGCACACAATCCACCAGGCTGGCGGCCAGCTGGCATAACAGCGCATCGCCCGCGCTATGCCCCAGGGAATCATTGATGGTCTTGAAGTGGTCAATGTCCACCATCATGACGGCCAGGGCCTCCTTCTCGCGCTGCGCGTTGATCAGCGCCCGGCTTGCCCTGTCCATGAAGAGAACGCGGTTGGGCAAGTCAGTCAGGCCGTCATGCTGCGCCAGGTGGCGCATCTTGGCCTCGGCGGTGTTGCGTTCGGTGATATCCGAGAACACCGCGATATAATGCGTCACCTCATTGTTATCGTTTTTCACCACATTGATGGTGAGCCATTCCAGATAGAGTTCGCCATTTTTGCGCCGGTTCCATATCTCGCCTGACCACGCGCCGGTTTCATTAATGCTGTGCCACATCTTCCGATAAAAAGCCGCATCATGTTTGCCTGAGCTGAGCAGCCTTGGGTTGTGCCCAAGCACTTCCTCGCGCGAATAGCCGGAAATGTGGCAAAAAGCGGGGTTGACGGCAATAATCTCGCGGTTCTTTCCTGTGATACTGATCGCCAGGGATGAAGTCATGAACACCGAGGCGGAAAGCTGCATGCCGAATATCGAGTCAAACTGCTTCACACAATCATGGATGAGCTTGAGCAATTTCTCGACATCGAATGGCTTTTGTAGAAACCCGCCCACATTCAGGCCCATCATGTCCTCTGCATGCTGGCCACCCAGAGAACCGCTGACCAGGATTATTTGCGCAGCTTTATCCACTTCCCGAATGGCTTCTATCATCGCAATGCCGGACATCGTGGGCAGATGGATATCGGCAATGACCAGTTGCGGGTGATACTTGTTGAACAAACGCAGCCCTTCCTCGCCATTTCTGGCAGTGTGCAAAATTCCAACACGGCGATTAAGATAACGTGACATGTATTCGAGCGTCTCTGCATCATCCTCGACAAACAGCACGCTGACATTCCTGAGCCGCGCCGGCATGTCACACAGTGCATCCCCGGGCTGAGTCAATTCCCCCGCGCCTGCCGGCGTGCTGCTGATGGGCCCGGACAGTGCCGTTGCCGCATCAAAATTGATTTCCAGCAAGGTGACATCATCCGGCTTGCTGCTTGAACTCACTGTCCTGACCAGTGTAACGATGTGATCAAACAGGGTTGATGCGTCCCCCTGCTGCACCAGATGGCTCAGCTTGAAAGCCGGGCCGCTGCGGCTATCCAGCATATCCGGCAGGCCGTCGGTAAAGGCGTACAGGCTGGCTTTCTGGCTGCATTCGAAGCGCTGTATATCCGCATCAAAATCTTCCATGTCGACCATGCCCAGCGCCAGGGAGCGGGAGCGGAATTCCTGCAACACCGCCCCCTGCTCGCTGAGCAGCACGGCGGGCGGGTTGCCGCAGTTCAGCACCTCGATAAAGCCCTCGCTCCGGTTCATGCGTATCAGCGTGGCAGCGAGAAAATGCTCGCTCAGGCGTTGCTCGTGCAGGGTGCGATTGATTGCATCGGCGATGGTCAGCAGGGAAAAACCACGCTGGGCCTGCTCGCGGAAAATGCGTGGCACCTGCAGCACCGGCAAGATGGCCGCCAGGCCATGGCCCGTGCCGTCGGCAACCATGGCATACAGGGTGTCGCCAAAACGTTCCATGCAGTAGAAGTCGCCGCTCACCTCACCCTTGGGCAGGTATAAATGGCGCACCCCAGGAAATTGCTCCTGTTGACCCGCATCCATGTAGCGGCTCACATAAGACTGCAGTTTCTCGCTCTCATTCTCCGCCTCCTGCAGAGAGGCGCTCAACACCGTCAGTTTTGCGTCAAGAATCGCCTTCTTCTCCAGCATGCCCGCAACCGACACGATGGCCTGTTTCAAGCTGAGCAGGGCGATAGGCTTGACGACGTATTTGGTCACGCCGAAGTCGATAGAGTCCTGCAGCAATTTGGCCTCGTTGTGTGCGGAAACAATGATGATGGGAATGTCCTTGTCCACTTCACGAATGGCGCGGCACATGGAAATGCCATCCATTTCCGGCATGCGAATATCGGAGATGATCAACTGCGGCCTGTGTTGCAAAAACATGTCCAGCCCCATGGCGCCATTGTTGGCCTTGAGCACCTTGATTCCCTGCCGCACCAGATAGCGCTCCATGGCGTCCAGCGCATCCACTTCATCTTCCACGCAAAGCACGCTTAGATTGTCGATATTAATCTCTGCAGCAGCAATTACTTCCGGCATGCCAACTCTCCTGACTCGCTCTTGGGTAGCCTGATGGTGAAACGCGCACCCGGCCCGGAATTGTCAACCTCGATTTGTCCGCGCATGTTCTTTTCAATGGCCATGCGCGTCATGTACAAGCCGATGCCGATTCCGTCCGGCTTGGTGGTGAAATAGGGATCAAAAATTTTCGGAATGATGTCGGATGCAATGCCGCCGCCATTGTCGGAAATAATGACAATGCCGTTACTCTCATCTTCCGTAATTTCAATGTCTATCTGGCCGTGCGCAACATTTTTTGCGGCAATGGCATCCTTGGCATTGGCCAGCACATTCAGCAAACCCTGTGAAAAATCACCCGTCCGCCCCGACACCATGACACCCCTCGCATATTTTGTCGTAACCGCGATTTGCTGGTGTTGCAGCACCGCTTCCATAAGCTTCAGGCTGTTCTGCACCAGTTGCTGCAAATCAAACTCCGCCACCTTGTTGTCAATGCGGAAAAAGTTCCTGAAATCGTCTATCGTTTCCGACATGCGTTTAATGACGGCATGAGACTTCTCCACACTGCTGTGAAGATATTCCCGGTCGCATTGCCCATGGGTAATGGCGTCTTCCAGGTCATACAGGATCATGCCCAGCGCATTGATGGGTTGCCGCCACTGATGCGCGATGTTGCCTATCATTTCACCCATGCTGGCCAGGCGGGATTGCTGTTGCAGCAAAAAATCCTTGTGCTGCTTTTCTGTGAGGTCGTTTATAAATGCAAAGAAGCGACCGCCTAACAGGGGGGAGTAGCTTGTGGAAATTTTTACCGGCCACAGACTGCCGTCCTTTTTCCTGTGCATGCTCTCGAATTGCTCTCCTCCCTCGCGCATGATCTTTTCGATACGCTTCGCAGTTTCTTCGGGACGCTCCAGCGCTTCCATATCCGGGATGGACATATTGAGCAGCTCATCGCGGCTATAGCCGGACATGGCCACGTAGGCATTGTTGACTTCGCACAGGCGGCCGCGCGCATCCACCGCCCAGAATCCGTCCACCGATGTTTCAACTGCCACACGATAAAGCGCCGCATGATCAAGCAGCGCAGCATCTGCCTGCTTGCGCTCGGAGATGTCCTTCTGGTAGGCAATCCACAGGGTGCCGAGTTCAGGATGCTTGAAGGTAGAAGCACTGATGTAGGTCCACAGCGTTGTACCATCCTTTTTGCAGTTCAGATTTTCCCCGTTCCACACCCAGTTTTCTTCAAGTTGCCGGTTGATCTCACCCGCGACTTCTTGTGGCGTTTGTTCATGGGATGCGTTGATGACGGATATATGCTTGCCGATCAATTCACCCGGCTCGTAGCCAAACAACACTTCAAAGCGGCGGTTGCAATAGTGTATGGTTGCATCAGCGGCCTTGACCAGCACGATCCCCTCCGTACCGTTTTCGATAATGTCCCTTTGCAGCAGCAGCGCGTCTTCGATACGTTTGTTCTCGGTAATGTCCTGCACCGTGCCGGTGGAAAGCAACGGTTTGCCATCGGCCGCGTAGACGCTCTCACCACGTTCGCTCACCCATTTGACACGCCCGTCCGCCATCAGCAGGCGGTGCGAAATTGCGTATGGCGTACGCCGGGCAACCGAAGTCAGATAGGCATCGTTGACCAGCTCACGATCTGCAGGATGTATCAGTTTCATGAAGGATTCGTAATTGGCGCCGAATGACGATGGCTCCAGCTCGAAGATGCGGAATATTTCGTCCGACCAGATGAGTTTGTTGCTGGCAATATCCAGATGCCAGATGCCGAGATGGGCAATGCGCTGCGCTTCGCCAAAATGTGCCTGGCTGGTGCGCAGTGCGGCGGTGGTCGCCGCCTGTTTCTGCAGCAGCTTGACGCGTTGTTCGGCGATGGTCAGCCTGACATTGAGCAACTGCAAATCGACGGGTTTGGCCAGGTAATCATCCGCGCCGGCTGCCAGCACCTGCTCCAGATCGCCCGCCTGGGTACGCGCCGTAATCACCAGTATCAGATTGTCGGCATCGGCCTGGCTGCCGCGAATTCTGCGGCACAGCTCCAGACCGTCCATGCCGGGCAACATCCAGTCCACCAGAAACAGCGAGTAATGCCTACCCTGACAGGCTTGCCAGGCACTTTCGGCATCTTCAAAAGCAGACACTTTATGGCCACGCCCTTCGAGAGTGCCTTGCAGCAACTCGCGCATTATCGGGTCATCTTCAACGAGTAGTGTATCCATATCACTCTTGTGGTCTTTGCCGCATTCTAGCAACTAAATCAGCAGCCTGTCATGGATAAACGCGGCTTGCAGCCACATAAGAATCCGCTGAACTTCTGACGATCCTGAAATTTCCCTGCATTTAATTTCGATAGCTTTGGGCATTGAATCATTAACCCTTTGCAGCACATGTCAATTTGTCATGACATATCAGCCACCACTAATGCGGAGCAGTCAAAATGTCATGACACTATTTCCATATGCCCAACAACATTTTTTACTTATCCATATTTATCAAAATGTTAAATATCCGGCATATCTATTGCTTATATTTGCAGCGTAGTTTCGCCTACGGTTAAGACGGCAGCAAAATCTCTCTCACGGATTATCAAAAGATTGATGAAGATTACTTTAAATTAAAGAATAGGGTTTATATCAAATAATGGCTCCGAATACCCCCCCCTCATGCGATAACAACAATAACGCCGAAAACACAGGATGGAGGAAAAGATTATTGATTCCCCCACGTTGTTCGCTGTTGTTTATATCAATCATCGGCATCACCCTTGGCATCATTCTCTGGGGGGGGCTCAATACAGTGCTGGAGGTAACCAACCGCACTGAGTTTTGCATCTCCTGCCATGAGATGACCATCCCCTTTGAGGAATACAAGAAGACAGTCCACTACAGCAACCGTACCGGCACCACCGTCGGCTGCGCTGACTGTCACGTACCCAGCAGCAAATACCCCTATGACTATGGCCGCAAGCTGTTCCGTAAAGTGGAAGCATCTCGCGATCTCGTTGGCCATGTTCTTGGGACTATCGATACACCGGAAAAATTTGATGAACATCGCCTGGTCATGGCAAAACGGGAGTGGGCACGTATGAAGGCAGCCGACTCCAAAGAGTGTCGCAATTGCCACAAATTCGAAACAATGGATCATGCAAAGCAGAAAGATCGTTCCGTGGTCAAACACGAAGGAGCGGTCGAGGATAATATGACCTGCATTGATTGCCATAAAGGCATTGCCCATAAATCCGTACATCAGCTCCTGGAAGCCGAGGCGGAAAAGGCCGGCGGTTGATGATTGCACGGGCTGCCAGGATTTGTTGTGCTTATATTGATTTTGTTCGTATTTCAGGGAGGAAGTGATAATGAAAAGAAAGGCAATTGCAGCTGCAGTGATAGGTATTCTTTGTTCTGGAGCGGCGTTGGCCGCGCCTGACTGGGGCAAGGTTCCGGCACGCAAGGTAACCCTGTTTTACCCAGGAGCGGCGGGGCTGGAATGGGTATTGAACAAGGCCGATCATTCTGCAGTTCCGGACATCCTGGACAAAAAGCGCGCCTGCGCCAAGTGCCACGAGGGGGACGCTGCAGAAATTGGTGACAAGATTGTTGCCGGCAAACCTGTAGGCAGTTCCAAAACAGTTCTGGAGCCCAACCCGGCAAAAGCCAAAGCGGGTTATGTGCCGGTATCCATTCAAGCGGCACATGATGGCAAGAAAATCTACTTCCGCTTCGAGTGGGAAGCACCCAAGCCAGGCGGTGACAAGAAGCATGATCCCAAGAACGAGGTCAAGCTGACCATGATGTTCGATGCCAGCACTGTCGATGGCGCCAATCTGAATGGTTGCTGGGGCACTTGCCACATGGATCTGCGCAGCATGCCCGACGCCGCTGACGCCAAGGGACACCCAAAGGCCAAGGCTCTGGGTTGGAGTGACGGTGTGACAAAATATCTCGCAGAGTCGCGCACCGGCCTTGACATGAAGGGCAAGCCCCGTGGTGGATGGGACAAACTCAAGACTGATGCCGAAATTGAAGCTGCCCTCAAGGAAGGCAAGTTCATGGACCTGATGCAGTTTAAAAGCGGCAAGGGTGAAAAGCCTGTAGACGGCTACGTACTCGATTCACGTCATATGAGCGGTGGCAAGAGTCTGGTCAAGGCTGAAGGTAACAAGAAGGGCAACAAATGGGTGGTGACATTCGAGCGCAATCTCGCTGGCACTGGCACCGGTGATCACACCATCGCCGATGGCAAGCTCTACAATTTTGGCTTCGCCATTCATGAAGCCCACTCTGAGGCACGGCATCATTACGTTTCTCTCGGCTATACCTTTGGCCTCGACAAGGCAATGCCGGACGTGAAGAATTTTATCAACGTAGTAAAACAATAAGTAGTAGTTGTAGCGGGTCAGCTTAAGCAAAAGCATAAATTTATACATGGTGCATAGGCTTAGGTGGTTCTTTTCACATCAATAGAGGAGAAGATAACAAATGAAAATAATATGGAGCAGATGGGTTTTGGCCGCAGGCTTTCTGACGATGTCAGCAACATCTTTTGCGTTACCCCCTTCACCGGAAATGCTGGCAAATGCCTGTGCAGGCTGCCATGGCACCAACGGGGCCAGTGCTGGCCCGAGCATGCCCAGCCTTAGCGGACAATCGAAGGTTGCCATTGTTGAGGCAATGAAAGGCTTCAAGAGCGGCGAACGTCCTGCAACAGTGATGGGGCGCTTGGCCAAGGGTTATTCCGATGCCGATTACGAAGCGATGGGGGAATTTTTCGAGAAACAAAAACCGATTGCGTACAAACAGGCACTGAACAAAGCCAAGATAGCCAAGGGACAGAAGCTTCATGAAAAGAACTGCGCCCGCTGCCACATCGAAGATGGCAAGGAAATCAAGGATAACTCCCCGATTGTTGCCGGTCAGTGGCTGAAATATCTCCAGATACAAATGGATGACTATTCTTCCGACAAGCGCAAAATGTTTGACCGGAAGGCCGAAAAGATGAAGCCTCTGTCCAAGGATGACTTGGATGCCATCGCTTATTACTATGCCAGTGTAAAATAACCAGGGGGAAGAAATAATGACTATCAATCGCAGAAATTTTTTGAAATTGCTGGGGGCAGGCGCCGGTGCTGGTGCAGCAGCGGGACTTCCGATGATATCCCACGCAGCGGAAATCATGCCCAATAAAGCTCGCCGCGTTGTGGTGATCGGAGGGGGGTACGGCGGCACCATTGCTGCCAAATACATCCGCATGAATGACCCGACCATTGAAGTTGTAATGATCGAACGCAACAAGCAGTTTATTTCCTGCCCGTTCAGCAACCTGGTAATTGGCGGCGTGTTGAAGGACATGTCAAGCCTTACCATCAGCTACGACAAGCTTGCCGCTAACCACGGCATCAAGATGGTTTACGATGAGGTTAGCGCCATCGACCCGGCCGGAAAAACAGTGACCGTCAGCACTGGCAGCATCAGCTATGACCGCCTGATTGTTTCCCCGGGCATCGATTTCCGTTTCGAGGAAATCGAGGGGTACGATGCGGTGGAAACGCCCAAGGTGATTCCACATGCATGGAAGGCTGGCGAACAAACCCTGCTGCTGCGCAAGCAACTGCAGGCGATGCCGAACGGTGGCACTGTAGTAATGACCGTGCCGCTGGCGCCTTACCGCTGCCCTCCCGGCCCTTATGAGCGCAGCAACATGATTGCCATGTACCTCAAGAACAATAAACCGAAGTCCAAGCTCATCATCCTGGACGCCAACCCGGACGTAACTTCCAAGGGCGCCTTGTTCAAAAAAGGCTGGGCCAAGCATTACAGTGAAATCATTGACTATCGCTCAGCCAAGAAGGTTACCCAGGTAAACGCCAAGAACATGACAGTAACAGTCGAGGGCATTGAGGACATCAAGGGCGACGTGATTAACTTAATTCCGCCGCAGCGCGCCGGGGCAATCGCTGTCAAGACTGGCCTCGTCGGTCCGGACAAAAATTGGTGCCCGGTTAACCCCACCACCTTCGAGTCCACGATACACAAGGATATTCATGTTATCGGCGATGCATCCTCTGCAGGCGCCATGCCCAAATCTGGTTACTCTGCCAACTCGGAGGCCAAGGTCTGTGCCGTCAACGTGGTCGCTCTTATGAATGGCAGGGAAACCCAGGAGCTTTCCGGCATCAATACCTGCTACAGCTACATTACCGACAAGGAAGCAGTCAGTGTGACCGGCATCTATAAGGTGGCAGAAGGCAAGATCATTGCCGTGCCGAACTCCGTTGGCGTATCGCCTGACTTGTCTGAACTGGAAGGGATTTATGCCGAGAGCTGGATCAAGAATATCCTGACCGAAATGTCGACCTGATCAGGCTAACTGGAGCCGTGTAGAAAAAAGGGGATATCAGCCCCTTCCATTCAACATTTCTCCAGTATTTTGCATCACAACAAAAGGGTTCCGTCAAAAACGGAACCCTTTTGTTGTGAATAAGCAGACATCCTTCGAGCCGTCAGCGCTTGCGCGCCACCACATCAAGCAGCGCCGACACACCGTAGTGGCCTGACCCCTCACTGATAAAACTGACATGCCCGGACAAGTGCAGGATATCCATGTCGGCAAAGGCAGCGCGTAGCATGGGCTCACTGTACAGATTGTCGGCCTGCGACGGGCCGCCAGTGCGGAAGTCCAGCTGGCGCGGAGTATAGCCCTGCAACAGGAACAGGCCGCCCGGCTTGAGTGCGCGTTTGAGATGGGCAAACAACTGCGTGCGCTGCTCCGGGCTGGCAAACTGGATGAAGATCGCCACCACCACATCGTAGCAACTCTCGCCGCAATCCCGGCTAAGCAAATCCGCCACTTCAAACTTGAGCTGCACACCGCGTTCCTGCGCCAGCTTCACGGCCTTGGCCACGGCCACCGGCGAGCTATCCAGCGACACCACCTGCAAGCCCTGCTCGGCCAGCCACACGCCGTTGCGCCCTTCCCCATCCGCCACGGCCAGGCAACGCATGCCGGGCTTGAGCAGCTTGTGCTGCGACTTCAGGAAGGCATTCGGCTCGGTGCCAAAATGATAGTCATCACCCGCGTAACGCTCGTCCCAGATATTTGCAGCCATGTCGTGTTCCTTGAGTTTGGAGAGACGCGACGATAGCAGATACACGCTCATCCTGAAAACTGCAGTTGTCCGCAGATTACCTCGAAGAGGTTCTTGTGCCCTGCGGGTACACAGATTAAATTGATTAAAAAGCAGAAATTTCAAAAACCTTGATCGCCTATTGGGTGAGCTGCGCGGTGAAGATAGGACAATGTTTAATCGACGTTAATCTTCGTAATCTGCGGATAAAACTGCTTTTTCCAGGCTCCTGCAAGCAAGGCGCGGCAAGGGTTGCTTTTAGTGGCAAAGTCTGTTGAAATTCAATCTTGACTAAATTACTCAATCTTTCAGCATGACTGTTGCAGCACCAGCCATTGCCAACCGCACACTCTCTCAAGAAGCCCTGATCAACGGGCTTCTTGCATTATTGCCAGGCAGCGCCGTCTTGACCGACCCCGAGGATCTGCGCCCGTTCGAATGCGATGCGCTATCGGTGTATCGCCGCCTGCCGCTGGTGGTGGTGTTGCCGGAAACGATAGCCCAGGTACAGGCCATCATGCGCTTGTGCCACACGCTGCGGGTGCCGGTGGTGGCGCGCGGCGCGGGCACGGGCTTGTCCGGCGGCGCCCTGCCGCTGGCCGATGGCGTGCTGCTCAGCCTGGCGCGCTTCACGCGCATCCTGCACATCGACCCGCACAACGCCATGGCCACGCTGCAGCCCGGCGTGCGCAACCTGGCCATCTCGGAAGCGGCCGCAGCGCATGGCATGTATTACGCACCCGACCCCTCCTCGCAGATCGCCTGCAGCATAGGCGGCAATGTGGCGGAGAATTCCGGCGGCGTGCATTGCCTCAAGTACGGCCTCACCGTGCACAACATCCTGATGCTCAAGCTGGTGACCATGGAAGGTGAGCTGCTCAGCATCGGCAGCGAGACGCTCGATTCTCCCGGCTACGACCTGCTCGCGTTGCTGACCGGCTCCGAGGGCATGCTGGGCATTATCGTCGAGGTGACCGTCAAGCTGTTGGCGCGGCCGGAACGCGCACAGGTGGTGCTGGCCGCGTTTGACGATGTGGTGAAAGCGGGCGAGGCGGTGGGCGCCATCATCGCCGCCGGCATCATTCCCGCCGGGCTGGAGATGATGGACAGGCTGGCGATACAGGCGGCGGAAGACTTTGCCCACGCCGGCTACCCGCGCGATGCCGAGGCCATCCTGCTGTGCGAGCTGGATGGCAGCAACGCCGAGGTTTCCGAATACATCATGGCAGTGCGCCGCGTGCTCACGCAAAGCGGCGCCACCGAGGTGCGCACCGCGGTGGACGAAGCCGAACGCCAGCTGTTCTGGAAGGGGCGCAAATCGGCTTTCCCCGCAGTGGGGCGCATTTCGCCGGATTACTACTGCATGGACGGCACCATCCCGCGCCGCCAACTGCCGCAGGTGTTGCGCCAGATCAGCCAGTGGTCGCAGGAATATGGACTGGCCGTGGCCAATGTGTTTCATGCCGGCGACGGCAACCTGCACCCGCTGATTCTGTTTGACGCCAACAAGCCGGGCGAGCTGGCGCGCACCGAGGAATTTGGCCGGCGCATCCTGCAGCTATGCGTGGAAGTTGGCGGCACCATCACCGGCGAGCACGGCGTGGGCATGGAGAAGATCGACCAGATGTGCAGCCAGTTCAGGAGCGCCGAGCTTAGCCAGTTCCACGCGGTGAAAGCCGCGTTTGACCCCGCTGGCCTGCTCAATCCGGGCAAGGCCGTGCCCACGCTGCAACGCTGTGCCGAATTCGGCGCCATGCATGTGCATCATGGCCAGCTGTCCCACCCCGAGCTGGAGCGCTACTGATGGCTGATCTGGATTCAAGCGCAGCACTGCAACAGCAGGTACAGGACGCCATCAACACCCGCACGCCGTTGAACATCTGCGGCGGCAACAGCAAGACTTTTCTGGGGCGTCATCCCGAGGGGAAGGCGCTGCCCGTGTCGGCGCACCGCGGCATCGTTGAATACGACCCGCGCGAACTGGTGCTGAGCGCACGTGCCGGCACACCGCTCGCCGAGATTGAAACTGCGCTCTCCGATGCCGGGCAGATGCTCACCTTCGAGCCGCCGCATTTCGGCGAGAACGCCACGCTGGGCGGCACCATCGCCTGCGGCCTGTCCGGCCCGCGCCGCCCTTATGCCGGTGCTGCGCGCGACGCGGTGCTGGGCTGCAAGATCATCAATGGCCGTGCCGAGCTGTTGCAGTTCGGGGGCCAGGTAATGAAAAACGTCGCCGGCTACGATGTGTCGCGCCTGATGGCGGGCGCTTACGGCACGCTGGGCGTGCTGCTGGAAATCAGCATGAAAGTATTGCCACGCCCGGCAGCCAGCCTAACCCTGATACACGAATGCCCGCAGCAAGAGGCCATCCAGCGCATGAGCCAGTTGCTGTCGCAGCCGGTGCCGGTGGACGCCGCCTGCTACCACGCCGGGCAATGCCACATACGCCTGGCCGGCAGCGAGCAGGCGGTGAAGCATGCGCACGAGCATCTGGGTGGTGAAGTGCTCGAGAAGGCCGCGCCGTTCTGGCATACCTTGCGTGAACAGCAGCTGCCGTTTTTCCACAGCGACGCGCCCTTGTATCGCGTCATGGTCAAGCCCGACAGCGCGCCCCTGCCCATCGCGGGAAGCTGGCTGCTGGACTGGGGAGGTGCGCAGCGCTGGCTGGTGAGCGATGAGCCTGTGGCAAAGATACGCGAGCGTGTGGCGGCGGTGGGCGGCCATGTCACCTGCTTCCGCAGCCATGACTCGCATGACGAAGTGTTTGCAACACTGAGCGCCCCCCTGCTCACCATCCACCAGCGCCTGAAAAACAGTTTCGACCCGCACGCCATTTTCAACCGCGGGCGCATGTATCCGGGCTTGTAGAACATGCAAACATCCATTCCTCCCAGCCTGTTGCAACGCAGCGATGTCGCCGAAGCGAATGACATCCTGCGCGCCTGCGTGCACTGCGGCTTCTGCAACGCCACCTGCCCCACCTACCAGCTGCTGGGTTCCGAACTGGACGGGCCGCGCGGACGCATCTACCTGATCAAGGAAATGCTTGAAGGCAAACACTCCGGTGCAAAAACGCGTTTGCACCTGGACCGCTGCCTGACCTGCCGCTCCTGCGAAACCACCTGCCCGTCCGGCGTGCAATACGGGCGCCTGGTCGACATCGGGCGCCACATCATTGATGAGCGCGCGCCGCGCCCATGGTGGGCTGCCGCCATGCGACGCACCTTGCTGGCAGTGCTGCCCCACCCGGCCCGCTTGCGTAGCGCACTGAAGCTGGGGCAATTGGCGCGCCCTTTCCTGCCCGCTGCACTGCGCCGCAAGTTGCCGCGCGCGCTCAAGGCCGGCCCGCGCCCGCAGCCACGCCACGCACGCCGCATGCTGGTTCTCGAGGGCTGCGTGCAATCGCTCTCCGCCCCCGATACCAATGCCGCGGCCGCGCGCGTGCTGGACCGGCTCGGCATCAGCCTGTTCAGCGCGGCGGAGGCCGGCTGCTGCGGCGCTCTGCACCAGCATCTGGCCGAGGCCGACCAGGCGCGCGAGAAAATGCGCCGCAATATCGACGCATGGTGGCCTATGGTGGAGCAGGGAGTTGAAGCCATCGTGATGACCGCCAGCGGCTGCGGCGCCATGGTGAAAGACTACAGCCATGCGCTCAAGCACGATGCGGCCTATGCCGCCAAGGCCGCGCACATCAGCACCCTCACCCGCGACTTGAGCGAGATCTTGCGCGGCGAGGATCTGGAGCGCTTTGCCGACATCGGCAAAGGCATGCGCGTTGCCTGCCAGTCCTCCTGCACCCTGCAACACGGGCAGAAACTGGGCGGCGTGGTGGAGGATATTTTGCAGCGCTGCGGCTACACGCTGACCGCGGTGGCCAATAGCCACCTGTGCTGCGGCGCAGCCGGCACTTACACATTGCTGCAACCGGCCTTGTCGCAGCAACTGCTGGACAACAAACTGGCGGCCCTGGCACAGGGTAAGCCCGAGGTAATAGTCACCGCCAACATTGGCTGCCAGCTGCACCTGGAAGGCGCGAGCCAGATTCCGGTGAAGCACTGGATAGAACTACTTGAAGCAAGAAATATTTGATGAAGAGCAGCAAAAAGATTTTGCCACAGAGAATACACCCAACCCCCTCTAGCTCCCCCTTGTCAGGGGGAGAACAGAGCGGCTCCTCCCCTGACAAGGGGAGGCTGGGAGGGGTTTGCATCACAGCATCAAGCAATACGACCATTACAACTTGAAACATCTCTAAAACCGAAAGGAAACATCATGGCAATCAAATCATTTCATCCTCCCCAGCGCATTCTGATGGGCCCCGGCCCTTCCGATGTGAGCCCGCGCGTGCTTGGCGCAATGGCGCGCCCCACCCTGGGCCACCTCGACCCGCTGTTCGTCAACATGATGGATGAAATGAAGGAGCTGCTGAAATACGCCTTCCAGACCCAGAACGATTTGACCATGCCGATTTCCGCACCCGGCTCGGCCGGCATGGAAACCTGCTTCGTCAATCTGGTGGAGCCCGGCGACAAGGTGATCGTGTGCCAGAACGGCGTGTTCGGCGGGCGCATGAAGGAGAACGTGGAGCGCTGCGGCGGCATCGCGGTGATGGTACAGGACGACTGGGGCCGCGCGGTTGATCCGCAAAAGCTGGAAGATGCGCTTAAGGCCAATCTCGACACCAAGGTGGTTGCCTTCGTGCATGCCGAGACTTCCACCGGCGCCATCTCCGATGCCAAGACGCTGGTGGCCATCGCGCACAAATACGGCTGCCTCACTATCGTCGACGCCGTCACCTCGCTGACAGGTTCACCACTCAAGGTGGATGAGTGGGAAATTGACGCCATCTACTCCGGCACGCAGAAATGCCTGTCATGCACGCCCGGCCTGTCGCCGGTGAGCTTCAGCGCGCGCGCACTGGAGAAAATCAAGAACCGCAAGAGCAAGGTGCAGAGCTGGTTCATGGACCTCAACCTGGTGATGGGCTACTGGGGCGGCGCGACCAAGCGCGCCTACCACCATACCGCGCCGATCAACGCACTATACGGCCTGCACGAGTCGCTGGTGATTTTGCAGGAAGAAGGCCTGGAGAACTCCTGGGCACGCCACCACAGGAATCACCTCGCCCTGCGCGCCGGCCTGGAAGCCATGGGACTGAAATTCGTGGTGCCTGAAGGCGAGCGCCTGCCGCAGCTGAATGCGCTCACCATACCCGAGGGCGTGGACGATGCGGCGGTGCGCAACGCGCTGCTGAATGAATACCAGCTGGAAATCGGCGCGGGCCTGGGCGTGATGGCCGGCAAGGTATGGCGTATCGGCCTGATGGGCCACGCCAGCAACCAGCGCAACATCCTGCTGTGCCTGGCTGCGCTGGACGACATCCTCGGCCGCTTCAAGGCCCCGGTGAAAAATGGCGTGGCGGTGGCGGCTGCGCAGAAGGTATTTGCCGGCTAAGCAAAGCTTGGGATGAAAAACAAAAAACCCGCCTCGTGCGGGTTTTTTATTGCGCCAGCTACACTCCCTGCATCACCCACCACCATGCCGGCAAGGTGATAAAGGAAAGCGGCAAGCCCACCGCCACCATCAGGGTGGACAGTTCCGGATCAAGATCATGCTCACTGGCAATAATCGCAGCGGTAATCATCGGCGGCATGGCGGCTTCAAAGATGGTGACTTGTATCGCCGTGCCGTGCGCACCCAGCAGGTGCACATACAACAGGTAAATCACCAGCGGCGCGAGCAGCAGCTTGAAGAACAGGCCCAGCGCAAGTCCGCAGCAATTGCCGCGCAGGTGGCCCAGGCGCAGCTGCAAGCCGACGGAGAGCAGCGCCAGCGGCGCCAGGGTGTCGCCCAGGCGTTTGAGCACGGCGCTGAGCCACTCGGGGTAATCCATGGGGATCAGCAGGAAGGCGACGATCATGGAAATAAAGGGCGGGAACTGCACGATGCGGCGGGCAATTTCCGAGGCAGAAGGGCGGCCGCTGGAATACACCCCGGCCACGATAATGCCAAGCGTGGAGAGAACCAGGAACGAGCCGGTCTGGTCGATAAGGATGCCGGTGGCGATGCCCTGATGGCCGTAATAGGCCTCGATCATGGGCAGACCGAAGAAGGCTGTGTTACCCATGCCGCCGGTAAGCATTAGCGCACCCACGGTCGGGCGCGGCAAATTCATCCTGCGCCCCATCCACCAGAAGAAAGCGGCGGCCATACCGAAATAAATCCACGCCATGGCCACCACCAGAATGATGTCGCCGCTGAATTTGAGGTCATGCAGATACAGCAATGCCAGCGCTGGGACGGACACATGAATGATGAAGCTGTTAAGCGTGACCGGCGCCTGTTCGGGCATGCGCCCGGAACGGCGCAGCAGGATGCCCGCGACAAAACAGAGGATAAGTAATATCAGGTTGCTCATGTTGCAAGCAGCAGGGCTGCGTGTGGTTCAAAGTGGATTTTCCGATGATACACTAGCGCACACTTCAGATTCCAGGGAGAACCCAATTGCACGCACTGCTTACCCATCCGGCCTTCCAGGCCGGTATCGCTCCGTTTCTGGTGGCATTGCTCACCGCCGAGCTGTTGCAACGCCTGCGCCTGAGCGGCCTGGCCATTGTTGCCGGCTTCGCCATCACGGTTTATCTGGTCAGCGGCTTTGGCTACGAGCCGCTCACCAGCACACGCAAAATCATCTGGCTGGGTATCGCTTCGGGCGCCATCGCCATTCCGCTGATGCTGTTGAATTCATCCTTGTGGCGCCCTGTGCTAAGTACATTGGCGGCTGCCGCAGCGGTGTGCGTATGCGTGCGCGTGTTGCAGCAGCAACCTCTCGGCACGGCACTTGAATGGGGGACAGCTTGCGCACTGTATGTGGGCTGGCTGGTGTTCTGGATGGATACCCTGCATGAATCACCAGTCCGCGCTGCCAGTGCTGGCATGGCATTGGGGCTGGGCACCGGGCTGACGGTATTGGTGGGTGCTTCCGCCCTGCTCGGGCAGTTTGGCCTGGCGCTGGGTGCGGCAAGCATGGCTTACCTGCTGATCATGTTCATCAGCAACAGCCTGCTGCCGTGCGGCCGCACCTTTACCCTGCCACTGGCGCTTATTAGCGGCCTGCTGGCTTGCCTGGCCGTGCTCACGGCACGCCTGCCCTGGTATGCCCTGCCCGCACTGGCGGCCATTCCACTGGCTGCAAAAATCCCGGTGTCGGAAAAACTGGGGGTATGGGTACAATCCATGCTGCTGTCTGCTGCCGCTCTGGTATTTGCAGCAGGTGCCGTGTATCTGAGCTGGCGTGTCAACGGCACGCCACCGTTTTAGTTCCTTACGTTGTAACTTACAGGAGAAACGCCATGATGAAACAAAGCTCGTTAGCCGCACTGCTGCTTATCACCACCCTGCCACTGGCTGCACACGCCAGTGATTCTTACACCGTCGATCCCAATCATACTTACCCGCATTTCAGCATCAGCCACCTGGGCTTTTCCACCATGCAGGGGCGCTTCGATCAAAGCAGCGGCAAGGTAACCCTGGATCGCGCGGCAAAGAATGGCACGGTGGATATCAGCATCGAGGCTGCCTCTCTAACCACCGGCCATGCCAAGCGCGATGACCACCTGAGGTCACCCGATTTTTTCAATGTGGCCGAAAATCCGAAAATCACCTTCAAGTCGAGCAGCATCAAATTCAAGGGGGATATGCCGGCCAGCGTGGAAGGCAACCTCACCATGCTGGGCGTAAGCAAACCGGTAACACTGGCCATTGATGCCTTCAAATGCGGCACCAATCCCATGAACAAAAAGGAGCTCTGTGGCGCAGCTGCCAGCGCACAGATCAAACGCTCGGACTTCGGCATGAAATATGGCCTGCCGGCTATTGGTGATGACATCAAGCTGGTATTTGAAATCGAGGCATACAAGGACTAACTTTTTCTGCGGCTCCAAAGCAAGAAGGGCAAGCCTGTGGCTTGCCCTTCTTGTTTCGCGTAATGCTGCTTGATCAGACAGATTAATCGTTGTTTTCTGCCGCCTGTTTTGGCTCATGCGTTTTCACATCGCCACGTAGCTGGCGCACATAATCTTCAAGCTGGCGTTTGGCCGCATCAAATGCATTGCGCAAGGCAACATAGACATCTTCATCACGGTCGCGGTTGACCACAATCTCGCGCCCGGGGACGCCGAGGTTGATGCGCACGTTGTACTCCTTGCCCTGATGATGATGCTTGTGCGGCATTTCAACAACCACACGGCATGAAATAACGTGCTCAAAAAACTCATCCAGCTTTTTGGCTTTCTCGCGAATGTGGGTTTCCAGTGCCTCTGAAGGTGCGATGTCGCGTACGGTAATTTGCAATGGGATTTGCATGGCATTCTCCTAGTAGTACGAACCTGAGCAGCGGCGAGGTAGTACTTTAGGTCACCGCTGCGCTTACATTGTAGCGCTACACCAGCGGGCATGTCTTGCACTGTTTTAGCGCCGCCCATCCTGCGCGGATGCCATACTTTCCGGCCGCGACCAAGCTAACTGTTCAGGTTGCCCTCATCGTTCAAGATGCGTATCCCCTCGATAATTTCATTGAAGTCATCGTGTGAAAAACCGAAGTGGCGCATTACCCAGCTCTCGCCCTTGCCCCATTCGCACGACCGGCTCAGCCCCGTGACGATCTGTATGGCCCGCTCCGCCAGCAGTGACAGGGCAATAAAGTTCCTGCTTTCCGTAGTGAGAAACTCCGGATCATCGCTGAGAGTTTCATGCTCATGGTGGAAACGTATGGCCTGGGTCATTGTTTCCGGCAAACCCCAGCTTTTTGAAAGCAAATAGCCGACCAGCGCATGGTTGGTGGTATGCGCCACTTCTTCAATGTCGGTAAACTTCCTGTCCACCGAATTGTTGGCATTGCTCAGGGTTTCTTTGTAAGCGGGATAGTGGTTCAGCATGATGGAAATGCCGCAATCCTGAAACAGACCATAGGTGTACGCTTCATCCTTGTCGATTCGCAATACTCCCTGTGCAGACGATGGCATGTAGGGAAGGCGGCAGGCTATATACGAGGAGATTATGGCCACTTTGGCAGACGCATCCCAGAAGCGCCCCATGTCCACGTTATTCATGCCCTTCAGGGTATCCCGCAACACCATCCCCATCAGCATCAGCCACAAATGCCCCAAGCCGAGCATGTGTATGGCCTGCATGATCGAATTGACCTTAGTGCGCAAGCCGTAGAATGGAGAGTTGACAGTCTTGATCAGTGCCGCAGACAAACCCACGTCCGCACTGATGAGCTTCTCTATCCTTTGCAAGTCCGGCTCATCTTTCCTCGCTTCGGCAGCCAGATCCAGCAATATTCTTGGACAAGGCGGTATGCCCAAGTCGAGCAAAACATGTTCCAGCTCCTGATCAAATGTTTTTTGTTCCACCATGGGCTCTCACCACCGTCAGCAATATCCTGCGGCAAGTTTAGCTCAAATACACAAAATCCGGCGGCAGATATGCATTAGCCGTTGCTATGCGAAACGGGTAAAGAATTGCCCGCAAAACGCCATCTTTAAGCAAAAAAGCCAAGTCGTTCAGACTTGGCTTTTTTATCCGCTACAAATGTTTATGTGTAGATGTTAGAAAAAATAAAGTCTGTAACACAAGCGAGATGCGCATCGAACTTGATAGCTCGACACCGAACAGCCGTTCTAATGAATAACCTTGACTTGTTCTATAAAGAGGCTGGGCGAAACATGAAAGCGCTCAGATAGCGCTTGTATTTGCCTCACATTAAGCTGACGATTGCCCGATAAGATCATGGAAATAACGCTTTGATTTCCAACCTCTGGCAGATCCGCTTGAGACAGCCCGTGTTGCTCCATTAAGAAACGCAGTACTTTCCTGGGGCTTGCTTTAGGCACATCGAAATGCTCGGCATCGTAAGCCCGAATCAACTCAGAGACGATGTCCAATAAGTCTAGCAGCGGATGTTTCTTCGCGGCCCCAATTGCATCCACAAGTTGATCTGCCAATTTCACCATCTTGTTGTAATGCGCCTCATCCCGAATTGGCGCGATGTGAGCCGTTTGGCTCACTTGCTGCCATGCGTGTTGCAGGTCGTTTAGATTCATTTCTTCCATGCTCCTTTGTCATACTCAACATGAGTTAAGAGGTGTTTGATATAGCAAAGCTGCCGCTCAAAGTGCAGAAACGCTATCAATCTGTATTTGTTGCCGCCGATATGAAAAACATACAAATCGTTCACCTTATCAACACCACGAAAAGACAAACGCAATTCTGAGAAATTCTGGTAAACAGTGCCTTCCATAATCCCGCGCCAACTTTGCAAAGGATCACCTGCATCTGGATAAGTAACAGAAAATTCCAGCAAGCGGCGGTTGGTAATTACTCTCATGGGTACGCATGATATTGCATATTGCAATATTATGCAATCGAATGCACAGTCTCCTCATTAGCAAAATGCAACCAAAAGAATTCCCCCCTCGCCCCTTTTGCAAAGTGGGGGATCAGCCGGGCTGTGAATCAGAAGTATGAGATGCTCAATCAGCAAAAAAAAGCGGCGCTCCAACATTGGAGCGCCGCTTTTTCAAGGCACTTTAATTCCAGCAAGTTACATTAAATTGTTACAGACTTTACCTTCTGTATCAGCAGTACATTACCAGCCAGATTCGCGCTCAGGTGTTGCGGTTATCTTGTGGATGCTCAGGTCGGCGCCGTTAAACTCTTCCTCGGCATCAAGGCGGATACCCCCAGCCTTTTTCAGCACGGCATACACCACATAGCCACCAACAAAAGCAATCACGATCCCCAGCACGGTTCCCGCCAGTTGCGACATGAAGCTCACGCCCCCCAGGCCACCCAGCGCTTTCATGCCGAAGATGCCGGCTGCAATTCCGCCCCAGGCACCGCACAATCCGTGCAGCGGCCATACACCTAGCACGTCATCTATCTTCCAGCGATTTTGTGTCAGGGTAAACATCCACACGAACAGGCCGCCTGCCACACCGCCCACCACCAGAGCGCCCAAGGGGTGCATCAGGTCTGAGCCTGCGCAGACTGCAACCAGGCCTGCCAGCGGGCCGTTATGCACAAAGCCCGGGTCGTTCTTGCCCACCCACAACGCCACCAGCGTGCCGCCCACCATGGCCATCAGCGAGTTGACGGCAACCAGGCCGCTGATCTTGCTGATTTCCTGTGCCGACATGACGTTAAAGCCAAACCAGCCGACGGTGAGTATCCACGCGCCCAATGCCAGGAAAGGAATGCTTGAAGGCGGGTGCGCCGAGATGCGGCCTTCCTTGGTGTAGCGGCCGCGCCGCGCCCCCAGCAACAGCACCGCAGCCAGTGCGATCCAGCCACCAACGGCATGCACCACGACGGAGCCGGCAAAGTCGTGAAACTCCGCGCCGAATGTGGCGTTCAACCATTCCTGCATGCCGAATCTGTGGTTCCACGCAATCCCCTCGAAGAAGGGGTAAACAAAACCAACCAGCATGAAAGTGGCTACCAGTTGCGGATTGAAGCGCGCACGCTCGGCCATGCCGCCGGAAATAATGGCGGGTATGGCCGCCGCAAAGGTAAGCAGGAAGAAGAACTTGACCAGCTCGTAGCCATTCTTGTCGGCCAGTTGCTCGGCGCCGGTAAAGAAGTTCACGCCATAGGCAATGCTGTAACCGATAAAGAAATACGCCAAGGTCGAAATGGCAAAATCGGTAAGGATTTTTACCAGGGCATTCACCTGGTTTTTCTTGCGCACCGTACCCAGCTCCAGAAATGCAAATCCCGCATGCATCGCCAGCACCATGATGGCGCCCAGCAAGATAAACAATGCATCACTGCTGACTTTCAAATTTTCCATTTCAAATCCCAATTAAGTGCAAACTTGCTAACC
The DNA here is from genome assembly GCA_023259065.1 of Nitrosomonadales bacterium. Lineage (GTDB taxonomy): Bacteria > Pseudomonadota > Gammaproteobacteria > Burkholderiales > Gallionellaceae > 39-52-133. The sequence continues at coordinate 14,558 of JAHFQY010000007.1, read as the reverse complement.
TCTAGCAATTTCCATACCAAATAATACCAATATTGATTTTGTTGAATATTTTATTATTTTCAGGGTTTTTCAGAATGGAGGATTCACCAAGTTGGTGCATTATTGCTGCACGGCCGTCCACAATGGTGCATTTATTTTTTCCAGCCCTGCTGCAATTTTTCCAGCCAGAACAGGCCGACGATGGTTTTGCTGTCGGTAATTTTCCCCAGTCGAACCCAGTCGATTGCATCCGCCACTGACAACTCGAAAACTTCAAGAAACTCTCCTTCATCCAGTTGCGAGCCTTGGTGGACAAGGCCACGTGCCAGGAAGTATTCGATGCGTTCATCCGAGTAGCCTATGCACGGCCAGACGGTGGTGACATGTGTCCATTCGCTGGCGACGTAGCCAGTTTCTTCCAGCAGCTCACGCTTGGCCGTCAGCAGAATATCCTCGCCGTGGTCAATTTTGCCCGCAGGCAATTCGACGAATTCCTGCTGCGGCGCATAGCGGAACTGGCGCTCCATGATCAGCTTGCCATTGTCGAGCAAGGCCAGCACCGTCACGGCTCCCGGGTGTTTGATGTATTCACGGCTGCTGACGCTGCCATCCGGCATGCGCGCCTTGTCTTTGCTCACTTTGATAAAGTTGCCCTCGTACACCAGTGCGCTATCTATCTGCGTTTCTTTCAGTTCCATATTTTTCTGCTTATTTGAGTTACAAACTAAAACTCCCGCCGCAGCGGGAGTGTTAACAATAAATTCACACTACATATTTAATGCAACAGCAGCGATTGCCCCACCGATACGGCACACACAGACATCAGTGTCTGCAGGGTGCCGGGTATCAGCACCAAGGCCAGCAAGGAGAGGCTGTTGATGGAAATCAGAAGGCCGGTGTCGGGCTGCATCTTGATCGGTTCGTAACTTTCCGGTGCGTCGAAATACATCAGCTTCACGATACGCAAGTAGTAGTAAGCGCCTATCAGCGAGAACAGCACCGCAACCACGGCAATCCACATGTAGCCTGCAGCGATAACCGCTTGCAGCACGGCAAACTTGGCAAAGAAACCAACGGTGGGTGGAATGCCAGCCATCGAGAACATCAGCAGCAGCATCATGAATGCAAGCCAGGGGCTGCGCTGGTTCAGGCCCTTGAAGTCTTCCAGGGTGTCAGCCTCGAATCCTTCACGCGACAGCAGCATGATGATGCCGAACGCGCCTAGGTTCATCAGCACATAAACCACGTTATAAAACATGGCTGCACCGTAACCCTCGATATTGCCGCTGAGTATGCCCAGCAACATGAAGCCCATGTGCGAAATGGTCGAGTAGGCCAGCATGCGCTTGATATTGGTCTGCGCTATCGCGGCGATGTTGCCCACCGCCATGGACAGCACCGCCATGATCATCAGCATGGCCGACCAGTGTTCCATCAAAGGTTGCAGGCCATCCACCAGGATGCGCATGACAAAGGCGAACACCGCAAGCTTGGGCGCCGAGCCTATCAGCATGGCCACGGCAGTGGGTGCGCCGTGATACACGTCGGGAACCCACATATGGAACGGCACCGCACCCAGCTTGAAAGACAGGCCGGCCACCACGAAAACCAGGCCGAACACCAGCAGCTCCTTGTTGGGCACGCCGCGCTTGATGGCATCCGATACCGTGGACACATCAAGGGAACCGGTTGCGCCGTAAAGCATGGACATGCCGTACAACAGCAGACCCGAAGCCAGGGCGCCCAGAATGAAATATTTCATCGCGGCCTCAGTGGCGGCGGTTGAGTCACGCTCCAGGGCAACCATCGCATACAGGCACAGCGACAGCAGCTCCAGCCCCAGATACAGGGTCAGGAAATGGCTGGCAGAAATCATCACCATCATGCCGAGCAACGAGAACAGGGTCAGCACCATGTATTCTCCGCTGAACAAGCCGCGCGTCAGCAGATAGCTGCGCGAATATACCAGCGCCATGGAGACGGACAAATAGCTCAGCAACTTGAGCACATCCGACATCAGGTCATCCACGAACATGTTGTGGAACAGATGCATCACGCCGGGCTGGTGGGTTGCCACGGTGATCATCGCACAGCCCAGCAGGGTAAACTGCACCAACAGGTAGGTCAGCGTGCGATCTTTATGGGTGACAAACAGATCCACAATCAGAATGGCGCACGTCATCACCAGCAGGAATATTTCTGCGTAGGCTGGGTACAGGGTGGACAAGAAACTCATATCTTCCTCGATTCGATGGTGCTTAGAATTTGGTACGCGCAACGTGTACCAGCAGGTCGTTCACCGTCACATGCATGATTTCGCTGAATGGCAATGGATATACGCCCATGCCCAGCACAGTCAGGGCGAGGATGCTGAAGATGACCTTCTCGCGCAAGGTGATGTCGCTGAGGTGGGCCACATGATCATTGGCCACCGCGCCAAAAATGACGCGCTTGTACATCCACAGGGTGTAGGCCGCACCGAAGATCAGCGTGGTGGCAGCCAGGAAGGCAAACCAGAAGTTGGCCTTTTCCGCCCCCACGATCACCAGGAATTCGCCCACAAAACCGCTGGTGCCCGGCAGGCCGCTGTTGGCCATGGCAAACAGCATGAAGAAGGCGGCGAACACCGGCATCTTGTTTGCCACGCCGCCGTAATCGGCAATTTGACGCGAGTGCACACGGTCATACAGCACGCCTATGGCCAGGAACAGCGCGCCGGAAACAAAACCGTGCGACACCATTTGCAACAGCGCACCTTCCATGCCATAGGCATTGAAAATGAAGATGCCCAGGGTAACGAAACCCATATGCGAGATCGAGGAGTACGCCACCAGCTTCTTCATGTCGGACTGCATCAACGCAACCAGGCCGATGTAAACCACGGCAATCAGCGACAGGGCAATCATCACGCCCGCCAGCTTGTGGCTGGCATCCGGCGCAATCGGCAGGGAGAAGCGCAGGAAGCCGTAGGCGCCCACCTTCAGCATGATGGCCGCAAGTATCACGGAGCCACCGGTGGGCGCTTCCACGTGGGCATCGGGCAACCAGGTATGCACCGGGAACATGGGCACCTTGACCGAGAATGCGGTGAGGAATGCGATGAACACCAGAATCTGCGCGGTCATCGGGATGCCCATCGTGTGGTATTTCAGTATTTCAAAACTGCCACCGGAGTGCTGGTACAGATAAATCAAGGCAACCAGCATCAGCAAGGAGCCTAGCAGGGTGTACAGGAAAAACTTGACTGCCGCATACACGCGGTTGGGGCCGCCCCACACGCCGATGATCAGGAACATGGGGATCAGCATGGCTTCCCAGAACACATAGAACAGCATGGCATCCAGGGAGGCAAACACGCCGTTCACTATCCCCGACATGATCAGGAAAGCGGCCATGTATTGTGCGACACGCTTCTCGATTACCTTCCACCCGGCCAGCACCACCAGCGGGGTAAAGAAACTGTTGAGCAGGATAAATAGCATGGAGATGCCATCTATGCCCAGGTGATAATTGACGTTGAAGCGCGCAATCCAGCCATAGTTCTCGACGAATTGCATTGCGCTGGTCATCTTGTCGAAGCCTGCATATAGCGGCAGCGTCACCAGAAACCCGAGTACCGCGCCAACCATGGCAATCATTCTGGCCATGGGCGCATTACGGTCGTTACCGGTAGCCAGCACCAGCACACCAAACAGTATGGGCAGCCAGATGGCAAGGCTTAGCAAGTGGGATGCAAAAATCATACGTCTTCCTTAGTTTATCCTGCGTGTACTTTAATCCAGCCAGAAGCGAATGGTCAGCAGCACAAACACACCGATCAACATGGCAAAGGCATAGTGGTAAATATAGCCGGACTGTATCTGTTTCAGCACACCGGAGAATCTCCCGACCAGGCGCGCCGAGCCATTGACCATCACACCGTCTATCAGTTTCACGTCACCGAATTTCCACAGGAAGCGGCTGGCGCCACGCGCACCACCTGCAAAGAACCAGTCGTTGAAACGGTCGAAGTAATATTTGTTGTCGAGCAGCGTGTAGATGGCCTGGAATTTCTGCTGGATCTTCGCCGGAATATCGCGCCTTACCAGATACAGGTACCAGGCCGATACAACACCCGCCAGCGCCAGCCAGAACGGCAGAGTTGTCAGGGAATGCAGCGCCATGCCAAACGCACCGTGGAACTCTTCCTTCATCTCGGCCAGTGCATGATGGGCTTCACTGATGAATATCGAATCGCCAAAATAGCCTCCATACAACATCGGCTTGATAGTGAAGAAACCGATCAGCAGCGACGGTATCGCCAGCATGACCAGCGGCAACACCACGACCCACGCTGTCTCGTGCGGCTTTTGCCCGGGTGCCAGACCGTGATGGTGTTCGCCATGGCCGCCATGGTGATCTGCCTTGCCGAAACGCTCCTCACCGTGGAATACCAGGAAGTACATGCGGAAGGAGTAAAAAGCCGTAATAAATACACCCGCCACCACGGCAAAGTAGGCAAAACTGGAGCCCGGCAGATGCGACATGCCCACGGCCTCGATAATGCTGTCCTTGGAGTAGAAGCCGGACAGGAATGGCGTGCCGATCAGGGCCAGTGAACCCACCAGCGAGGTCAACCAGGTAATCTTCATGTATTTGCGCAGCCCGCCCATATTGCGGATGTCCTGATCATGATGCATGGCGATAATCACCGAGCCTGCTGCCAGGAACAGCAGCGCCTTGAAGAAGGCATGCGTCATCAGGTGGAAAATGGCGACCGAGTAGGCCGATGCGCCCAAGGCCACGGTCATGTAGCCCAGTTGTGACAGTGTCGAGTAGGCCACCACGCGCTTGATGTCGTTCTGGACAATGCCGAGGAAGCCCATGAACAAGGCGGTTATGGCACCGATGATCATCACCACGGACAGCGCGGTTTCAGACAGCTCGAACAGTGGCGACATGCGCGCCACCATGAAGATACCGGCGGTAACCATGGTGGCGGCATGAATCAGCGCAGAAATCGGCGTGGGGCCTTCCATCGAGTCAGGCAGCCACACATGCAGGGGAAACTGCGCCGATTTACCCATCGCACCGATAAACAGCAATATGCAGATTGCGCTCATCATGTTCCAGTACACGCCGGGGATCGGCGCCATATCATTGGCATGGCTGGCGGCGCTGGCAAACACGGCCTGATAGTCCAGGCTGCCAAACACCATCAGCACCAGGCCGATGCCCAGCAGGAAACCGAAATCACCGACACGGTTGACCAGGAAGGCCTTGAGGTTGGCGTAGATTGCAGTGGGTTTGGTATACCAGAAGCCGATCAGCAGATAGGAAACCAGCCCCACTGCCTCCCAGCCAAAAAACAGTTGCACGAAATTGTTGGCCATCACCAGCATCAGCATGGAGAAGGTGAACAGCGAAATGTAGCTGAAGAAGCGCTGGTAACCGGCATCTTCAGCCATGTAGCCGATGGTATAGATATGCACCATCAGTGACACAAAGGTGACCACCAGCATCATCATCACGCTCAACGGATCGATCAGGAAACCGATCTCGAAGCTGGTATCGCCGGACGTGATCCACTGGTACACCCTGCCGTTGAAGGTGTGGCCGCCGTCGAAAAACATGTTCTTGAAAATCGCCAGCGACGCAAAGAATGAAACAGCCACCAGCAGGATGGTGATACGGTGCGTCCAGGTGCGCCCCAGGGACTTCCCGAACAGGCCGGCCACTACCGCGCCCAGCAAGGGAGCCAGGGGAACCAGCAGATACAGATTTTGCATATTGTTCATACTTAACCCTTCAGACTGCCGAGATCGTCCACATTGATGGTGCGCAGGTTACGGAACAAAACCACCAAGATGGCCAGTCCTATCGCAGCCTCAGCCGCAAGCACAGTCATAATGAAGAATACAAATATTTGCCCGGCCGTATCGCCAAGGTAATGCGAAAAAGCGATGAAGTTGGTGTTCACCGCCAGCAGCATCAGCTCGATCGCCATTAGCAGAACGATCAGGTTTTTGTGGTTCAGGAAAATTCCGACCACACTGATGGCAAACAGCACCGCATCCAGTATCAAATAATGCGACAGGCTCAAATTCATCACGTTCTTCCCCTTCTCCCCAGGATGGATCCACAGATCCATCATCAAAATATTCGTCTGCGCTTCAGCGGCTGCCCCAGCCATTACTCTCCGCGTTTTTCTGGCGACACGGACACGAGGCGTATCCTGTCTGCGCGCTTGACCGCCACCTGCTTTTCGGAATCCTGGCGCTTGGTGCCGCCACGGCGGCGGAAGGCCAGGGCAATGGCGGCAACAATTGCCACCAGCAGGATCACGGCAGCCAGCTCAAATGCATACACATAGTCGGTATAAATCAGGCGGCCAAGTTCCTTGGTGTTGCTGTAATTGGCCGCGTGCTTGGCCACATGCTCACCTGTTTTTGCGGTTTGCTCGTTACCTAGCACCCACACCATTTCAACCACCATGACCACGGCGAGTGCCGCACCAAACGGGAACCAGCGCCAGAAACCCTCGCGCAACCTTTCCAGGTTGATGTCCAGCATCATTACCACAAACAGGAACAGCACCATCACCGCGCCGACATAGACCAGTACCAGGGTAAGCGCCAGGAATTCGGCTTCCATCAGCATCCAGATGCCGGCCGTGCTGAAAAAGATCAGCACCAGAAACAGCGCGGCGTGCACCGGATCGCGCGAAGTAATCACGCGCAATGCAGCAATCACGGTAATGATGGCCAGCATGAAGAAAACCAGGGCCTGGAAATTCGCCATCAAGCTCACAAACAAATTCGTCAACATATTCTCTGGCCCTTAACGATATTTGGCATCTGCCGCGCGGTCTTTGGCAATTTGCACTTCGTGCTTGTCACCCACCGCCAGCAACATCTGCTTGGTGTAGTAAAGATCGCCGCAATTTTCGCCGTGATACTCAAAGATTCGTGTTTCCACAATCGCATCCACCGGGCACGCCTCTTCGCAAAAACCGCAGAAGATGCACTTGGTCAGGTCAATGTCGTAGCGCGTGGTGCGGCGCGTGCCGTCTTCCCTCTCGGCAACCTCAATATTGATCGCCAGCGCCGGACAGACCGCCTCGCACAGCTTGCAGCCGATGCAGCGTTCTTCACCGTTGGGGTAGCGCCGCTGCGCGTGCAACCCGCGAAAACGGTGACTCTGCGGGGTTTTTTCTTCCGGGAAGTGCACCGTAATATTGCGCGAAAACATATTGCGCAGGGTCACCGACATACCCCGGAGCAACTCCAGGAGCAGGAAGGTCTTAATGAATTTCGAGATCTTTTCCATTTTCTTATCCTTGGCCACTTACCACAGCCACAAGGGGGTTTGCATCCAGGCCGCAACCACAACCACCCAAAGCAGTGTGAAGGGAATAAGTATCTTCCATCCCAGGCGCATCAACTGGTCATAGCGATAACGGGGGAAAGTTGCACGGAACCACAGGAACATGAACAGGATGAAGAACATCTTGCCCAGCAGCCAAACGATACCCGGAATCCAGTCTGTTGCCGCACCCAGCAATGGCCAGCCATGGAAGGGGCTCAGCCAGCCACCGAGGAAGAACAATGAAGTCAGGGCGGAAATCAAAATCATGTTGGCGTATTCGCCCAGGAAGAACAAGGCAAACCCCATGCCGGAATATTCCACGTGGAATCCCGCCACAATTTCCGACTCGCCTTCCGCCATATCGAAGGGAGCGCGGTTGGTTTCTGCCACACCGGAAATAAAGTAGATGACGAACATCGGGAACAATGGAATCAGGTACCAACCAAACAATCCGGCTTTGCTTTGTTGTCCATTGACGATATCTGTCAGGTTCATGCTTTGCGCAGCCATCAATACGCACACCAGCGCGAATCCCATGGGCAGCTCGTAAGACACCATTTGCGCCGCTGAACGCATCGAGCCCAGAAAGGCATATTTCGAGTTGGATGCCCAGCCCGCAATGATCACGCCATAAACACCGATTGAAGTCATCGACAGGATGTACAGCATGCCGGCATTTACGTTTGCCAGCACCACGCCATTCGAGAACGGAATCACGGCCCAGGCGGCCAATGCGGGCGCCAGTACAAGCACCGGCGAAATGGCAAACAGGAATTTGTTTGAGCGAATGGGAACAATCAGTTCCTTGAACAGCAGCTTGACACCGTCAACGATAGGTTGCAGCAAACCGTAATAACCAACCCGGTTGGGCCCCACACGCACCTGCATGTAGGCCAATATCTTGCGCTCGGCATAAGTCAGATACGCCACACCTATCATCAGGGGCGCAACAATGGCCACAATCTTGATCAAGATCCATAACATCGGCCAGATTGGCTCGATAACGCCCCACAGCAAATCCCACAGCCCGAACAGGCTCCAGAACCACTGAAACAAATGCAGTATTTGAGCTTCCATTTATGCGCGCTCCACGCTAATAGTTCCGAACATTGCGCCCATCTTTGCGGTGAGTGCGTGACCTGCAGCCACCCTGACCACGCCTCTGGGCAGCCTGTTATCCAGCACGACGCTGAGCCGCACGCTGCCCTCGCCCTGGCTTGCCTTAACCATGTCGCCCGGCTTCAGGCCCAATTTTGCAAGCTCATCACCGTGCATCGCGGCAGATGGCGGCAATGCATCATGAGTGGCTTGCAGCGGCGGCGCGCGACGCACCATGGCGTCGCTGGAGTAGATAGGCACGTCGGCAACACGCTGGAGACCGGATAGGGCTGAGGACTGAGGGCCGGGTGCCGAGTGGTGCGCAGGGGCTTGCTCAGTCCCCAGTCCTCGCACCTCAGTCCCGCCTAGTGTGTTATTCAATTTGCTCGAAACGTCCATGCCGCCCAGCGCTTCATCGCGTACCGCTTCACTGGAATCATGGTCAAAGCCTTCCACATTCAGCATATTTCCCAGCACGCGCAGCACCTTCCAGGCAGGGCGCGCCTCGCCCAACGGTTTGACGGTGCCATTAAAGCTTTGCACCCTGCCCTCGGTGTTCACAAAGGTGCCTGACGTTTCGGTAAACGGCGCAATCGGCAGCATCACATCGGCATAGTCGCTGGCAAAGTGTTTGTATGCCGACATGGCCACCACCATATCGGCGGCATACATCGCAGCCAATGCCTGCTGCGGGTTGTGCGTATCCAGCTCGGCTTCCACGTTCAGCAACAGATATGCCTTGCGCGGAGCGGCCAGCATGGCTGTGGCATTCATGCCGGCCTTGCCGCCCGCGAAGGGCACGGCTTGTGCCAGATGACCGCCCAAGCTGTTGGCAGCCTCTCCCATAAAACCGAATTTTGCATTGCACAGTGCTGCGATATGCTGTGCCAGCAATTGCAGTTGCGCGGCTTGCGGGTGTTGTTGGGCAAAGTTGCCGAGCAGGATGGCCGGGTGTTGGCCGCCGGCCAGATTTTTTGCAATCGCAACAGCCTCGGCCGAAGGTGAGCCAGCTTGCACCAGCGCTTGCACGGCACCATCCAGCCGGGCTTTTTTCTCCGTCGCCAGCGCCTGCAGAATCTGCGCCAATACGGACACCATTGCGGATGGGGCGACAATGGATTTGTTGGCCACAGCCATCAGCAGGTCGTCGTCGGTGCTGTGCAGCACATTCGCCTGTGCACCGCGCTTGACGGCCTGGCGAATACGCGAAGCCAGCAATGGGTGATCCTTGCGCAAAAAGCTACCCACCAGCAGGAAACGATCAGCCTGATTGATGTCAGCAACGGCCATGCCCAACCAGGGGGCGCCCGCCTGCTTGCCATCAGCACTGAAATCGGACTGACGCAGGCGGAAATCGACATTGTTGCTACCCAGCCCGCGCAGCAGTTTTTGCAGCAGATACATTTCTTCCAATGTGGAATTGGGGGTAGCCAGTGCGCCGATTTGTTCTGCCCCACCCCTCTTGGCGATGTCGCGCAGACCATGGCTGATATATTCCAGCGCGGTTTGCCATTCCACTTCCTGCCACTTGCCGCCCTGCTTGATCATGGGTTTGGTCAGGCGTTCCGGCACATTCAGCGCCGTGTAGCTGAAGCGGTCGCGGTCAGACAGCCAGCACTCGTTGATCGCCTCGTTTTCGACCGGCAGCACGCGCATTACCTGATTGCCTTTTACCTGCACGGCAAGATTGGACCCCAGGCTGTCATGCGGGCTGATGGAACGGCGGCGCGACAGCTCCCAGGCGCGCGCGCTGTAGCGGAAAGGCTTGCTGGTCAGCGCCCCCACAGGGCACAGATCTATCATGTTGCCGGACAGCTCGGAATCGACCGTGCTGGAAACAAAGCTCATGATTTCGGCATGTTCGCCACGGAATGCCTGGCCCAGCTCCATTACCCCGGCAATTTCCTGGCCAAAGCGCACACAGCGCGTGCAGTTGATGCAGCGGCTCATTTCCTCCGCAGAAACCAGAGGACCGATGTCCTTGTGCGTTACAACGCGTTTTGCTTCCGCGTAGCGCGATGCAACGCCACCGTATCCAACAGCCAGGTCCTGCAACTGGCATTCGCCGCCCTGATCGCAGATCGGGCAATCCAGCGGGTGGTTGATCAGCAGGAATTCCATCACGCCTTTTTGCGCCTTCACCGCCTGCTCCGATACGGTGAACACCTTCATGCCCTCGCTAACCGGGGTGGCGCAGGCCGGCAGCGGCTTGGGCGCCTTCTCGACCTGCACCAGGCACATGCGGCAGTTGGCCGCGATGGAAAGTTTCTTGTGATAGCAAAAATGCGGAATCGCAATGCCCGCACTGTGTGCGGCCTGGATAATGGTGGAACCACTTTCCGATTCGATGTGCTTGCCGTCAATTTCGATGTTAATCATTACGCACCCGTCCGTCAGCACTACACCAAGCAACGCTTGTGTTCAATGTGGTATTCAAATTCCTTGCGGTAATGCTTGAGGAAGCCCTGCACCGGCCACGCCGCCGCATCCCCCAGGGCGCAGATGGTGCGCCCGGCAATATTGCCGCACAGATCCAGCAACAGATCCAGGTCTTCCGGCCGCCCCTCGCCGTTTTCGATGCGGTGCACGATGCGGTACAACCAGCCCGTGCCTTCGCGGCATGGCGTGCACTGGCCGCAGGATTCCTCATAGTAGAAATAGGACAACCGCTCCAGGGCGCGCACCATGCAGGTGGTCTCATCCATCACGATGATGGCGCCGGTGCCCAGATAGGACCCCGCCTTCTGCACGGAATCAAAATCCATATTGAGATCCATCATGATCTCGGCGGGCAGGACCGGCATGGAGGAGCCGCCGGGGATCACCGCCTTGAGCTTGTTGCCGCCACGCACGCCGCCGGCCATTTCCAGCAGCTTGCTGAACGGCGTCCCCAGCGGCACTTCAAAATTGCCTGGCTTGTTCACATGACCGGAAATCGAGAACAGCTTCACCCCGCCACTGTTGGGCACGCCCATGTCGGCGAATTTTTTCCCGCCCTCCCTGATAATGTAGGGAATGCTGGCAAAGGTCTCTGTGTTGTTGATGGTGGTAGGCTTGCCATACAGGCCGAAGCTGGCCGGGAACGGCGGCTTGAAGCGCGGCTGGCCTTTCTTGCCCTCCAGCGACTCCAGCAGCGCGGTTTCTTCACCGCACACGTAAGCGCCGTAGCCCAGGTGGTTGTGCAGATCAAAACTGAAGCCTGAGCCGAAAATGTTGTTGCCGAGATAGCCGGCTTTGCGCGCCTCTTCGCAAGCCGCCTCCATGCGCTCGTAGGCTTCAAAGATTTCACCATGAACATAGTTGTAGCCGGTTCTCACATCCATGGTGTAAGCGGCAATCAGCATGCCTTCAATCAGGCTGTGCGGGTTGTAGCGCAGGATGTCCCTGTCCTTGCAGGTGCCCGGCTCGCCCTCGTCAGAGTTGCATACCAGGTATTTGTCGCCGCTGTAGTTGGTCGGCATGAAGGTCCACTTCAGCCCGGTAGGGAAACCGGCGCCACCGCGGCCGCGCAAGCCAGAGGCTTTCACCTCGGCAATGATTTCCTCCGGCTTCATTTTCTGCTCCAGCACTTTGCGTAGCGCCTGATAGCCGCCTACTTTAAGGTAGTTGTCCAGCGTCCAGGGCTGGTCAAAATGCAGTGTGTTCAGGAGTATTGGCGCGCTCATGGCTTGGCTCCCTGTTCCGTAGACAGCTCGGCCAGAATCTGATCAATTTTCTCGGCGGTCAGGCGGCCGCACAATTTCCGGTTGTTGACGGTGAACATCGGCGCATCCACACACGCGCCCATGCACTCGCCTTCGCGCAGGCCAAACTTCCCGTCCGCTGTCACTTCGCCCAGGCCTATGCCCAGTCTGGTTTTGAGGTGGGCTACCGTGTCTGCCGCACCGCTCAACTGGCAGGGCAAATTGGTGCACACGGTCAGTGTGTGTTTCCCCATGGGTTTGAGGTTGTACATATGGTAGAAACTGGCCACCTCATACACGGCCATCTGCGCCATGCCCAGATAGGCTGCTACATCAGCCATATCCTCCGGGGCAATCCAGCCCTTCTCATCCTGCACAAAGCGCAGTGCCGACATTACGGCTGACTGCTTCTGGTCGACCGGATATTTCTTCAGTTCGCGGTCCAATTTTTCCTGGATAGGTTGGGATAACATTAGCGGTCTATCTCTCCAAAAACGATGTCCTGCGTGCCGATAATCGCCACCACGTCGGCAATCATGTGGCCACGCGCCATCTCGTCCAGCCCCGCCAGATGGGCAAAGCCGGGAGCCCGGATTTTCATGCGATAAGGCTTGTTGGCGCCATCCGAAACCAGATAGATGCCAAACTCGCCCTTGGGGTGCTCTACAGCGGAATAAACCTCGCCGGGAGGAACATGCATGCCTTCTGTAAACAGCTTGAAGTGATGAATGAGCTCTTCCATGTTCTGCTTCATCCCCTCGCGGGCAGGGGGGGCCACTTTATGGTTGTCGCTCATTACCGGGCCGGGGTTGGCGCGCAACCAGGCAATGCACTGCTTGATAATGCGGTTTGACTGGCGCATTTCTTCTATGCGCACCAGATAACGGTCATAGCAGTCACCCTCAACCCCGACTGGGATATCGAAATCAAGATGGTCATATACCGAGTAACTTTGATGCTTGCGCAGATCCCAAACCACGCCCGAACCGCGCAGCATAGGGCCGCTGAAGCCGAGAGCCTTGGCACGCTCCGGCGACACCACGCCAATGCCAACGGTGCGCTGTTTCCAGATACGGTTATCGGTCAGCAGGGTTTCATACTCATCCACGTGACCGGGAAATGCATTGCTGAAATTTTCCAGGTAATCAAGCAATGAACCCGTACGGCTCTCGTTCATGCGCTGGACAGCCTTGGCATTGTGTATCTTGGAAGCCTGGTACTGCGGCATGCTATCCGGCAGGTCGCGGTAAACACCGCCCGGACGGAAATATGCGGCATGCATGCGCGCGCCGGATACCGCCTCATACGCATCCATCAGAGCCTCGCGCTCACGGAAGGTATAGAACAGCATCGTCTGCGCCCCCAGGTCAAGACCATGCGCACCAAGCCAGAGCAGATGATTGAGCAGGCGGGTGATTTCATCAAACATGACGCGGATATATTCGGCCCTGACCGGCACTTCTATACCGAGCAGCTTCTCGATCGCCATCACATAGGCGTGCTCATTGCACATCATCGAAACGTAATCCAGCCTGTCCATGTAAGGAACCGACTGCAGGAAGGTTTTGTGCTCAGCTAGCTTTTCCGTGGCGCGATGCAGCAGCCCGATATGCGGATCAGCCCGCTCGATAACCTCACCGTCCAGCTCCAGCACCAGGCGCAGCACGCCGTGCGCCGCAGGATGCTGCGGACCCAGGTTCATTGTGTAATTCTTGATTTCAGCCATGACAAAAACCCTCACCACCGAGACATGAAGTTTTCAATTTCATTTCAACCCACCGTAATGCTCTTCACGCACAATGCGCGGGGTCACTTCACGCGGCTCTATCGAAACCGGCTGGTAAATGACACGCTTTTGCTCCGGGTCATAGCGCATTTCAACATGGCCGGACAAGGGAAAGTCCTTGCGGAAAGGATTACCAACGAAACCATAGTCGGTCAATATGCGGCGCAAATCGGGATGGCCTGAGAAGATGATTCCGTACAGATCGAAGGCTTCGCGTTCGTACCAGTTTGCACTGCGCCAAATTGGCGCCACGGAAGACAGGACAGGCATGCTGTCGTCCTCGGCAAATACGCGGACGCGCAAACGCACCTTGTTGCTTATTGACAGCAACTGGTACACCACCGCAAAGCGCTTGGGTCTGGACGCAGCGGGGAGTGACGAGTCATTGGCCAGATAAACGCCGCCCTCACTGGCATCACTGCCGTAAGTGGAGTAATCAAGGCCGCACAGGTCGGTCAGTTGCTCGAAGTGAAACAATGGCTCATCGCGCAAGCGGGTAAACACCGCCAGCATGTCTTTTGCCCGTATCACCAGAGTCAATTCATCCAGCTCGTTGTCCAGGCTGACCACCTGTTCACCCAGCGCGGCATGCAACGAACTGGACAGTAGATTCAAATCAGCAACCATTTCTCACCTTAATCTTGGAATCGCGCATCGGCCATGCT
>JAHFQY010000042.1 GCA_023259065.1 Nitrosomonadales bacterium | reverse complement strand
TTTCGACCTGGTCTACAACACTCAGCTTAAAAGCCAGCGTGTAGTCCCTTTGACTCCTTCGTTCCCCTGATTCCATTTGACACTCCTTTCGTCATTGCAAAAAGTGTCAACTTATTTCAGGACGGGTCAGAGAAAATAAAAAAGCCCTGATTAACAGGGCTTTTAATTTATATACTGGGGTGATCGATGGGGCTCGAACCCACGACAACTGGAATCACAATCCAGGGCTCTACCAACTGAGCTACGACCACCATTGAACTTTTACACCGTACCTTGGTGTGCCCGACTGGAATCGAACCAGCAACCCCCAGCTTAGAAGGCTGGTGCTCTATCCGGTTGAGCTACGGGCACAATTCTTTCGGGTATTAATACGACTTTTAATACTTAAACCTGGTCGGGGTGGAGAGATTCGAACTCCCGACATCCTGCTCCCAAAGCAGGCGCGCTACCAGGCTACGCTACACCCCGAAGCCCGCCACTATACCTACCTCAGGAAAAAAAATCAATTCTACTCGCGAGTTTTTTGTGTGATTTGCGGCATGGCCAGCATCAGGTAGTAAACCATAGACCACAAAGTAAGCAGAGCGGCAAAATAAATCAGCACGGTACCGATTACGTGTGTCTGAAATGCCCCAAGCGGCTCGTGATAAAGCAGGAGCAGGATGGCTATCATCTGGAACGTTGTCTTGAGCTTGCCTATCATGGATACAGCGACACTTTTGCTGCTGCCCAGTTGCGCCATCCACTCGCGCAAAGCCGATATGGCGATCTCGCGGCCGATGATGATAAAGGCTATCAGGGCATCCACATAAGTCAGGTTAACCAGCACAATCAGGGCGGCCGCCACCATCAGCTTGTCGGCTACGGGGTCCAGAAAAGCACCGAAGGCAGAGGTCTGGTTGAGCGAGCGTGCCAGGTAGCCATCCAGCCAGTCGGTGATTGCGGCAAAAGCAAACAGCAGCGCGCTGAACAGGTGTTTGTGATGCAGACTCAGCGTCGCATCAGACACATAAAAAATGCCAATGAACACCGGGATCATGAAGATCCTGAACCAGGTCAGCAAAATTGGAATGTTGAGTGGCATGAGTATGTCGATGTAAAACCGGGTTCTTTAATGTAATTGCTGGTGAATTTTTTCTGCCAGTGCCGGGCTGATGCCTTCCACCTGCGCCAGCTCTTCCACGCTTGCCTGCAGCACACCCTTCAGGCCACCAAAGCGGGCCAGCAAATTCCTGCGGCGCTTCTCGCCTATGCCGCTGATCTCTTCCAGCATTGAAGCTGTGCGAGCCTTGCCGCGCTGTGCACGGTGACCGGTAATGGCAAAACGGTGCGCCTCATCGCGAACCTGCTGTATCAGATGCAAAGCAGGACTGTCTGGCGCTAATTGTAGCGGCTTTTCCTGCTGCGGTAGTAACAATTGCTCCATGCCCGGCTTGCGCTCCACCCCCTTGGCCACGCCCATCAGCTGGATATCCGTGAGGTTTAATTCGGCCATGACTTCAATCGCAACACCCAGCTGCCCCGCCCCTCCGTCTATCAAGACCAGATCAGGGCGCTTGCCTTCGCCCTGTTGCAGCTTCTGGTAGCGCCGTAACAGGGCCTGACGCATCGCCGCATAATCATCACCACCGGTAATGCCTGTGATGTTGTAGCGGCGGTATTCGGTGGGGCGTATTGCCAGGTTGTCATACACCACACAGGAGGCAACGGTTGCCTCGCCCATGGTGTGGCTGATGTCAAAACACTCGATGCGCGTCAACTGCGGCATGACCAGGGCATTGCGCAATGTTTCCAGCCTGAGCATTTGCCCGGCCTGCAAGCCCGCCTGCTGCTGCAGCGCCAGCAATGCGTTGCTCTGCGCCATGTCCAGCCACTGGCGGCGCTCGCCGCTGGCACTGTGGCGTATCAGCACCTTGTGCCCCGCCTGCTCGCTGAACAAGGTCTCCAATGCTTCAGCCGCAATTTCCGGGCTGGTCAGTATCAGGGGCGGCACGCTGCGGCTTAAATAGTGCTGCGCCAGAAATGCCTCCAGCACCTCGGCGACACTTTGTCCTTCGGCATTCTGCGGAAAGAAATGCTTGTCCCCCAAATGACGCCCGCCACGCACCATGGCCAGGTTCACGCAGATGACGCCATTCAGCTCGACCACGGCTACGATGTCGGCATCCGTCGCCTTGCCGCTTTCCATAAACTGCTTTTGCTGCACGGTATGCAGCGCCTGCAACTGATCGCGCAGGGCGGCCGCCTGTTCGTAATGCTGCGCTGCAGAGGCTTGCTCCATTGCCGTACGCAAGCGCACCTCTACTTCATCATGTTTTCCCTGCAGCATCAGGGCGGCATTGCGCACATCGGTGGCGTAATCCTCAACGCTGATCAGGCCGACACAAGGCGCGGTGCAGCGCTGGATCTGGTGCAACAGGCATGGGCGCGTGCGGTTGTTGAACACGCTGTCTTCACACGTGCGCAGGCGAAACACCTTTTGCAGCAGGGTGATGCTTTCCTTGGCTGCGTATGAGTTGGGGTAAGGACCAAAGTATTGATGCTGCCTGGCGGTTGCCCCGCGATAATAAGCCAGGCGCGGAAACTGCTCACCGGTAAGAACAATATAGGGATAGCTTTTATCATCCCTGAAAAGAATGTTGTAACGCGGCTTGAGACTTTTGATCAGATTATTTTCCAGCAGCAAGGCTTCCGCCTCTGTGCGCGTGACAGTTATTTCGATATTCGCAATATGCGACACCATCAGACGGATGCGCGGCGATATATTGGTTTTCTGGAAATAGGAGCTGACACGCTTCTTGAGTTGCCCTGCCTTGCCCACATACAACACCTGGCCGGAGGCATCCAGCATGCGGTATACGCCTGGCAGCAGCGGCAGTGACGCAACAAAGGCCTTGGGGTCAAATGAGATGGGGTTCAAGATGGCTAAATTCTAACTGAACTGGTCTATGCCGGCATTAAATAAAAAAGCCCCTCGATCTCTCCAGGGGCTTTTTTTCATTGCGCGTCAGTCGCGCTCACTCCCACTCTATGGTCGCTGGCGGCTTCCCGGAGATGTCGTATACCACGCGGTTGATGCCGCGCACTTCGTTGATGATGCGGTTGGATACTTTGCCCAAGAGGGAATAAGGCAGCTCAGCCCAGTGCGCGGTCATGAAGTCCTGTGTTTGCACGGCACGCAGCGCCACCACCCAATCATAGGTGCGGCCATCGCCCATTACACCGACTGATTTCACCGGCAGGAACACGGCAAAGGCCTGGGAGGTTTTCGCATACCAGCCTGAAGCTACCAATTCTTCAATGAAGATGGCATCGGCACGGCGCAGCAATTCGGCGTACTCGTGCTTCACTTCACCGAGGATGCGCACACCCAGACCTGGCCCCGGGAAGGGATGGCGGTACACCATGTCATGCGGCAGGCCGAGCGCCACGCCCAGCTCGCGCACTTCGTCCTTGAACAGCTCGCGCAATGGCTCCAGCAGCTTGAGGTGCAGGGTGTCAGGCAATCCGCCGACGTTGTGGTGCGATTTGATGGCGTGTGCTTTTTTGGATTTTGCACCTGCAGATTCGATCACGTCAGGATAGATGGTGCCTTGCGCCAGCCATTTGGCTTGTGGCAGTTTCGCTGCTTCGCGCTGGAAAACCTCGACAAACTCGCGGCCGATAATTTTGCGTTTCTGTTCCGGATCAGTAACGCCGGCAAGGTGTTTCATGAATTCAGCGCTGGCGTCCACATGGATGACTTTTACACCCAGATTCTTGGCGAAAGTCTCCATCACCTGCTTGCCTTCATTCAGGCGCAACAGGCCGTTGTCCACGAATACGCAGGTCAGTTGCGTGCCGATGGCGCGATGCAGCAAGGCTGCGGCAACTGATGAATCCACGCCGCCGGAGAGGCCGAGTATGACTTCCTCGCTGCCCACCTGGGAGCGAATCTTGTCCACGGCCTCGCTGATGTAATCCGGCATATTCCAGTCTTGCCCGCAGCCGCAGATGTCGTGCACAAAGCGGTTGATCAGCGCCTTGCCCTGATAGGTATGGGTGACTTCCGGATGGAACTGCACAGCATAGAAGCGGCGTGTTTCATCTGCCATCGCGGCAATCGGCGTGGCCGCGTTGCTGGCAATCACCTTGAAACCGGGTGGCAGCGCAGTCACCTTGTCACCATGGCTCATCCACACGTCGAGCAGGCCATGGCCTTGTTCGTTGCTGCGATCCTGAATGTCGCGCAACAAGGCCGAGTGACCCTGCGCACGCACCTCGGCGTAGCCAAACTCACGCACCAGCCCATTCTCGACGGCACCGCCCAATTGCGCCGCCATGGTCTGCATGCCGTAGCAAATGCCCAGCACCGGCACGCCCGCATCAAACACCACTTGCGGTGCACGCGGTGTATCGCCTTCGGTCACAGAGTTGGGGCCGCCTGAGAGAATGATGCCATTGGCCTTGAAGTCGCGTATGAATGCCTCGTCCACGTCATAAGGATGCAGCTCGCAATAGACATTGGCTTCGCGCACACGGCGTGCAATCAACTGGGTGTACTGGGAACCAAAGTCGAGGATAAGGATTTTAGCGTGGGACATTTTAGGAACCGTGAAATGTGAAACGTGAAATGTGAAACGTGCGGATGTCTTGCCTTTCACGTTTCACTTTTCACGTTTCACTGATTTAATCGACGTGATAATTAGGCGCTTCTTTTGTAATCTGCACGTCGTGTACATGCGACTCGCGTATCCCAGCCGAGGTAATTTCCACAAACTCTGCTTTTTCATGCACAGCGGGAATATCCTGGCAACCCAGATAACCCATGGTAGCGCGCAAGCCACCCATCAGCTGGTGTATCACTGCCAGTACGCTGCCTTTGTAGGGCACACGTCCTTCAACGCCCTCGGGTACCAGTTTGTCCTGGTTGCCTTCGCTGCCATCCTGGAAGTAGCGATCGCTGGAGCCTTGCTGCATTGCGCCCAGGCTACCCATGCCGCGATAGGATTTGTATGAACGCCCCTGGAACAGCTCGATTTCACCAGGCGCTTCTTCAGTGCCTGCGAACAACCCCCCCAGCATAACGACGTGTGCACCGGCAGCAATGGCCTTGGATATATCGCCGGAGAAACGCACGCCGCCATCGGCAATCAGCGGCACACCCGTACCCATCAAGGCCTTGGCCACATTGTCGATGGCGGTGATTTGCGGCACGCCCACACCGGCAACCATGCGCGTGGTGCAGATGGAGCCTGGGCCTATGCCAACCTTTACGCCGTCCGCACCGTGATCCAGCAAGGCACGTGCGGCATTGGCCGTGGCGATATTGCCGCCGATGACTTCAATCCTGGGGAAATTCTTCTTCACCCACTGCACGCGGTCCAGCACACCTTGAGAATGGCCATGCGCCGTATCTACCACGATCACGTCTATGCCTGCTTCGGCCAGAAGCGTCACACGTTCTTCGGTACCCTCTCCCACGCCAACCGCAGCACCGGCGCGCAAGCGGCCAAGTTCGTCCTTGCAGGCATTCGGATGTTCACTCGATTTGAGAATGTCTTTCACGGTAATCAGGCCGCGCAATTCAAACGCATCGTTGACAACCAGCACACGCTCGATGCGGTGCGCATGCATCAAGGTGCGTGCCTCGTCACGGCTGGCGTTTTCCTTGACGGTGATCAGCTTCTCGCGCGGCGTCATGATATTGCGTACCGGCAGATCAAGGCGGGTTTCAAAACGCAGATCACGATTGGTTACGATTCCTACCACCTTATTGCCCTCAATTACGGGCAAGCCGGAAATCTTGTACTGACGGGTCAGGTTGAGCACATCGCGCACCGTCATGTCGGGTGCAATGGTAATCGGGTCTTTTACCACGCCGCTCTCAAAGCGCTTGACCTTGGCTACCTGCTGCGCCTGCGCCTTGGCAGACATATTCTTGTGAATGATGCCGATACCGCCCTCTTGCGCCAGGGCAATAGCGAGGCGCGACTCCGTCACGGTGTCCATGGCGGCGGACAGCAGCGGTATGTTCAGGGTGATATTGCGGGTTAGTTGGGTACGCAGACTGACATCGCGTGGCAGCACATTGGAGTGTGCCGGTAGCAGCAGGACATCGTCAAAGGTAAGTGCTTTTTGAGTTATACGCATGAAAACCATCCTCGACAAAACGTGCATTATACGCAAGCCGGGCGGGTGGGTAAATGTGCCTCTTTAAACTCAGGTTTTTTTGCCCATGACGTAGATCAGGTATTCGAAAAACACCTCGCACCAGCCCTGTTCATTGCCTTTAAGCGCCTGTAGCAGCTTGTTCACTTCAGTTGCAGGCCAATTAGGATTAAAAGTGACCAGTTTCTCCACAGGATAAACATCCAGCACGGGCAGCAATTTGGCGCCCATTTTGTTGATTTCCTTCAGCATCAGCGCCAGATCCTTGTCGGAATCAAGCTCTGCGGTCAGATCCCCATAAATTTTCGGGTTGTGTTTGGCGAACTGTATGAAATGGGTCAGCATGTAAAAAAATTCGCTGCGGTTATTGTCATCCACCTCATCGCCCAGCATGAATGGGCGCACATTCAGTTCCAGCCAGTAATAATTAAGTTTTGGGTTTTGAAATTTGGTCACGCAGATGTAGCCATTGCGGGCATGTGCGCGCTGTAGGCAGTCTTCAAGTATCAATTTGTCCGAGGATTTTGTGGCCAGGTCTTTAACCGCCAGGGCTTCTGGCTGTACCAGAAACATGTCCGGCACTTCTTCGTACAACCTGCCCGTGTGATTGTGTGAGCGGTAATAGCTATTGAATAGCTTCAGCGCAAGACCATGATTCTTGTTGGTGTTGTGGTAATCCTGATTTGTCGTGTCTGATTTTTCTTGTAACATTTGTCCCTGCGCACTACGAAAATTTACGCCTCCAAAAGAATACTCCATCAGCCCCCAAGCTCGGCATTATGCACAAATTGCCATCACTTGTTAAATTCAGCGCCAACATCTAGTCAGGAGTTATACGGATGGTTCAAAATAATTTGACCAGATGGATGCTATGTTAAGCTTGCAGCTGCAAATATAATTCATTGCTTATACAATCCACTGGCAAGGAGAAATCCATATGTATCGTTATCTGGCAATTTGTCTGTTATTGACTAGTTTTAGCGCCTTTGCTGCACTGCACAAATGGGTTGATGCCGAAGGGGTAGTGCATTATTCGGATACGGTGCCTTCAGAAATAAAGTCTAAAACGTTGAGAAGCCCCTCCGCAACTCCAGATGTGGATAGTGCAACGACTAGCAGCAGTGCTGTTACAGCTCCCAAAACTTTAGCTGAAAAGGAAGCTGAGGCTAAGAGGGCCCAGAAGGCTAAAAATGAAGCTGCCGAGAAAAGCGCCCGTGAGCAAGAATTCGCCAATAACAAGAAGAAGAATTGTGAAAATGCACGCACAACGCTATCAGGGCTTGAAAATAGTCCACGTCTTGTAACTTACGATGCAAAAGGTGAGCGCACTTTTATGGATGACAATCAACGCCAACAGCAAATCGACGAGGCTCGCAAAGCCATAAGCACTAACTGCAATTAATTAGAGCCAATTTTCCACCTGATCAGGCGGCAAGCGCGTTGCTGTCACTCATGCGCATGGCTTCTTCGATATCCACCGACACCACCTTGGACACGCCGCGCTCCTGCATGGTCACGCCTACCAGCTGCTGAGCCAGTTCCATGGTGATCTTGTTGTGGCTGATGAAGATAAACTGGGTTTGTTCCGACATTTTCTTGATCAGCTTGCACAGGCGTTCGGTATTGGTGTCGTCCAGAGGGGCATCTACCTCGTCCAGCAGGCAGAACGGCGCCGGGTTAAGCTGAAACAGCGAGAACACAAGGGAGATCGCGGTAAGCGCCTTTTCGCCACCGGAAAGCAAATGAATGGAGGCGTTTTTCTTGCCGGGTGGATGCGCCATCACCTGCACGCCGCTGTCCAGGATTTCCTCGCCGGTCAGCACCAGGCGCGCCTCGCCGCCGCCAAACAGTATCGGGAACAGCTCGGACAGATGGCGGTTTACTTCGTCATAAGTTGCCATCAGCAAGTCGCGTGACTCCTTGTCGATGCGGCGTATCGCATCTTCCAGTGTCGCCATCGCTTCATTCAGGTCTTTGGCCTGCGCATCCAGATAGGTCTTGCGCTCCTGCCCCGCCTGCAACTCTTCCAGTGCCGCCAGGTTCACCGCGCCCAGCACGGTAATTTCACCAGCCACACGGTTCAGTTCATTCTGCAGGCCATTCTGTCTGGCTCCTTCCAGCAACGGCAACAACGGCGCCTCATCCACGCCCTGCAGCTGCTCGGACCACTGCTCAAACTGCAGGCGCGCTTCCTGCTCCTTGAGTGTCATCTCGCCCACCTTCTCGCGCAGCGGATGCAGTTGCTGTTCGCACGACATGCGCTCCTGCTCCAGAGTGTTCAGCGTCAGCGTGGCGTGCTCCAGTGTATTGCGCGCCTCGGACAGCGCCTGTTCACGCACCTGGCGCTGCTCCAGCGCTTCCTGCAGTTTTTCCTGGGCATCGCCGTCGGTCATTTCCTCCAACTCGGCCCGGCTGTGCGCCAGCGCTTCTTCCAGCTGTGCCAGCGTCGCCGTGGTCTGCTGCAGATTGCGCTCCAGGTCGGCAATTTTTTCGGCGCAGGTCTTGGCAAAGAAGCGCGCCTCCTGCAGCTCGTGCTGCGCCTTTTGCGCACGTTCACGCTGCTCGCGCAGCTTGCCTTCCTGCGCGGCAACCTGCATGCGCGCCTCTTCTGCCGCAGCCTGTTGTGTGTCCATTTGCTCGCGCAGCACTTCCATGCGCTCAGCAATTTCTTCCAGCTGCCCCTGCTCACCGGCAGACTGCTCAGCCAACTCCTGCAGCTCCTGCGCAATCTGCACCCTGCGCTCATGGCTGCGTTCGCTGGCCTGAGTCAATTTCAGTATCTGCATCTGCACGCCGTGCTGCTGTTGCTGCAAGGCGCTGCTGGCCGAGCGCAACGGGGCGATGCGGCCTTCGATGGCGTTGTAATTCTGCTCGGCCTGCTGTACCTGCCGTTTGCCCTGCTCCACCGCAACCGTCAGCTGTTGCGCTTCCTGCTGCAATTTTTCGATCTCGCGTTGCCGCGCCAGCACGCCGTGCACCTGGCTATCCGGCGCATGGAACAACACGCTGTGCGCCCCCACCAGATGGCCTTGCGGCGTCACCAGCCAGGCGCCTGCGGGCAGGCTGCTGCGCTGGCTCAGTGCCTCTGCCAGTGAGGGCACTGCGTACACGCCGGAGAGCCAGTCTTCCACCACCGGCGCCGCCTGTGCATCCTGGCACTGCACATATTGCGCCAGCGGGGTAAAGCCGGCATGGCTGTTTGCTGCGGCACGCGAGCCATCCGCCGCAAACACGGCCAGCTTGGCCGGGGGGACTTCGCTCCACTGTGCGGTGTCGTCGAGATGCGCAACCGCCAAGGCATTCAGGCGCTCGCGCAACACCGCTTCCAGTGCATCTTCCCAGCCTGCTTCTATGCGTATCGCCTGCCACAGACGCGGCGCGTGCTCCAGCTGGTGTTTGGCCAGCCAGGCTTTCAGATTCTTGTCCTGGTCGATTTGCTGCTGCAATTGTTCCAGCGCGTTGAGGCGCGCATCAACCTGCGCCAGTTGGCGTTCCGTTTCCTGTGCGGCAATGCGGCTGCTGCGCCGCGTCTCATCGGCTGCAGGCAGTTGCTGCTGCAGTTCATCCAGCTGCATTTGCTGTTCGCTGTATTCGGCCTGCATTTCGGCCAGTTGCTGCTGTGTCTGCTGCAGCGTTTCGGTCTCTGCCTGCGGCAGGCTGTCCTGCTCCAGTTGCAAGCGCGACTTGCGCGCATCCAGTTGTTGCTGATTGCGCTGAATGTGGCTGCGCTGCGATTCCGCCAGCTGCACTTGCTGCTGCAGCAGCAGATGCTCGCGCTGCATGGCGTTGTGGCGCTCCTGCTCGGCGCGAGCCGCATCTTCCGCCTGGGGCAGGCTCATCGCTTCGGTTTCGGCGCGGCTCTCGTTCACCTCCACACGCACGGCGGCTTCCTGCTGCTCCTGCTGCCAATGTGCGAGAAGACCTTCAGTGCCTTGCAACTGGCCGCGCTGCTGCTCGATCTGACGCTCGCCATTGCTGATCTGTTGTGACAGGCGGTTGTGCTGGTCGTTGAGAAAGGCTAGCTGCTGCTCCAGGCGCGATACTTCGGCATTTACGGCATACAGCTCGCCCTGCTTGCTGTGCAGGGCATCGGCCAGGGTGTAGTGTTCGCTGCGCGAGCTTTCCAGCTGGCTTTCCACCTCGCGCAAGCGCGCGGTTTCGGCTTCCAGCTCGTTTTTGGTTTTCTCCACGGCCTGGGCAAAGCGCGCACGGCGCGTTTCTGCTTCATTCTTGTTGAGCAGCCACAGCAGGCGTTGCGTGGTGTCGCGCCGGCCTTCCAGCTCGCGGTAGAGTTTTGCTACTTCGGCCTGCTCGCCCAGGTGCACCAGCTGCTTGTCCAGCTCGAACAGGATGTCGTCCACGCGCAGCAGGTTCTCGCGCGTATCGGCAATGCGCAATTCGGTTTCGCGGCGGCGGTCGCGGTATTTGGAAACACCGGCGGCTTCTTCCAGGAACACGCGCAGCTCTTCCGGCTTGGCCTCGATAATGCGCGAGATCATGCCCTGCTCAATAATGGCGTAGGCGCGCGCGCCCAGGCCGGTGCCGAGGAAGATATCGGTGATGTCCTTGCGCCGTACGTTCTGGTTATTGATGTAGTAGGAGGAATCGCCGTCGCGCTTCAACACGCGCTTGATGGCAATCTCGGCATAGCTGGACCACTGCCCCGCCGCCTTGCCCAGGCTGTTGTCGAACACCAGTTCGACACTGGCGCGCGCCACCGGCTTGCGGTTGCCGGAGCCGTTGAAAATCACGTCCTGCATCGATTCGCCGCGCAGGGCGGAAGCACGCGACTCGCCCAGTACCCAGCGCAATGCGTCAATCACATTGGACTTGCCGCAACCGTTAGGCCCGACTACGCCTACCAGCTGGCCGGGCAGCGCAATATGCGTGGGATCTACAAAGGACTTGAAACCGGCGAGTTTGATGTGGGATAAGCGCAATTTAAACCAGACTGAAAACTAACGGGTTGGCGATATAATGCGCTGCATTCTAACTGACACCCACGACATTTCAAAATGACCACTCAACCAAGCAAAAGTCTGGAAACATTCCCCAATCCCAACCCCCACCGCGATTACCATATACACATGGAAATTCCGGAGTTTACCTGTTTGTGCCCGAAAACCGGGCAACCGGATTTCGCTACACTGATACTGGACTATGTTGCCGACCAGGCTTGTGTAGAGCTGAAAAGCCTCAAGATGTACATGTGGTCGTTCCGCAATGAGGGGCACTTTCACGAGGATATGACCAACCGCATCCTGGATGACCTGGTGGCCGCCACGCAACCGCGTTTCATGCGCCTCACCGCCAAGTTTTACGTGCGCGGCGGCATCTTCACCAATGTCATCGCCGAGCACCGCAAGCCGGGCTGGGAGCCTGCACCGCGTGTTGAGCTGGCGTCTTTCGAGACCCAGTCAAATACGCGCGGTTAACACTATTGGTGTTTCCAGCTTAAATGTTTCTGGGTCTGGATTTCGGCACCACCGGCGCACGTTCCTGCGTGCTGGATGCGGCCGGAAACATTGCGCATGAACAGCGCATTGCCTATTGCGATGCCGCCGGACAAACCCCGCAAGACTGGCGCGAAGCATTGCATGCCCTGTTGCGAGGTTTGCCAACACACATCGCAGCAAACCTGCAGCGCATCGCCGTGGATGCCACCTCCGCCACGGTGCTGTTGTGCGATGGCGAACTGCAGCCTGTTTCCACGGCCCTGCTCTACAACGATGCCCGTGCCCATACCCAAGCCGGGCAACTCAAACAACTTGCCCCGGCAGAGCATACCGTTTGCAGTGCCACCTCGGGCCTGGCCAAATTCCTGTGGCTGACGCAACACACCGACCTCAGCAATGCCGCGCACTTCATGCACCAAGCCGATTGGCTCAGCGCCCTGCTTACCGGCACGGGCGGCACCTCTGATTACCATAACGCACTCAAGAGCGGCTATGACGTCGAGCGCCTGTGCTGGCCTGCGTGGGTTGACAGCCTGCCGCACTCCCACCTGTTGCCGCATGTACTAGCTCCAGGCAATTTGATTGCTGAAATCAGCCCGGCCGTGGCCGCGCACTTCAAGCTCAACCCGGCCTGCACCATCCACGCCGGCACCACCGACAGCATCGCCGCCTTTATCGCCGCAGGCGTCAATCAACCCGGCGCTGCGGTCACCTCGCTGGGCACGACACTGGTGTTGAAGCTGCTCTCCACAACGCGCGTGGAAGCCGCGCAATACGGCGTGTATAGCCATCGCTATGGTGACTTGTGGCTGGCAGGGGGCGCTTCCAACGCGGGTGGTGGCGTGCTGCGGCAATATTTTTCGGATGAGCAGCTGGTCGAATTGAGCCGCCACATCGATGCCGCAACTGACAGCCCGCTCGATTACTACCCACTGCCCTGTCCCGGCGAGCGTTTTCCTGTCAGCGATCCGGAATTCGCACCGCGCCTCAGCCCTCGCCCGCTTGATGATGCTGAATTTCTGCATGGCATGCTGCAGGGGCTGAGCCGCATTGAAGCCGCCGGCTATGCCAAATTGGCCGAGCTGGGTGCAACGCCATTAAGCTCGGTGACCACTTGTGGCGGCGGTGCCAGCAACCTGGTGTGGCAGCAGATGCGCGCCAGATTGCTGGGTGTACCCATCGCCCAGGCGCAGCACGCCGAGGCCGCCCTGGGCGCGGCACTATTGGCCAAACAAGCGGGCACAAGACATGCGGGTATAATGTGCGCCTGATTTGCGCATGCAACCCGACTGCAATTTTCCGCAACACCGTCCATAGACATGATGACCAGCGCCTTGCAACCCTACAGCTATGACCTGATCAGCTTCGTGCTGAGCGTATTGATATTGCTCGCATACAACCTGTTTCTCGGCTACAAGACCAGAAAGAACCCGGCCTACACGGTGCAGGCAGTCAACGTCATCGCGCGCACCGCCTGGGTGGAAACCATCATGCAGGAAAGTGGCAAGGAAATCCTCGCCGTGCAGACCCTGCGCAACTCCACCATGGCCGCCACCTTTCTCGCCTCTACTGCCGTGCTGCTTATCATCGGCGTGCTGACACTGAGCGGCCAGGGTGACAAGCTGGAAGGCACCTGGCATGCGCTCAACATCATGGGCGCCAAGCATGCCGATCTCTGGCTCACCAAGCTGCTGCTGATACTGCTGGACCTGTTCGTCGCCTTCTTCAGCTTTGCCATGGCGATCCGCGTGTTCAACCACGTGGGCTATTTGATCAACGTGCCGCTAGCACGCAATTTCAGGATGATCTGTCCGGCACATGTTGCCGTGCACCTGAACCGTGCCGGCAGGTTTTACAGCATCGGCATGCGTTCCTATTTCACCGTGGTACCCCTGGTGTTCTGGCTGTTTGGCCCGCATTTCATGCTGCTTTCCACTGTCGTGCTGGTAGTTGTTCTTTACCGCCTGGATCGCGCCCCGAAACTGCCCGACGTCGATTACACCACGCCATAATTCTTTCATCACCGCTTCAGGAATACAGACATCATGCAAGCCGCACCCCAACTCACCCACTACCAACGCATAGGCGGCGCAGAAAAAGTGCGCGCCCTGGTGCATCGCTTTTACCAGATCATGGACGAGTTGCCCGAGTCCTACGGCATCCGCAAGATGCATGCAGAAGACTTGCAGTCGTCAGAAGACAAGCTGTTCAAGTTTCTATCCGGCTGGATGGGCGGCCCGCAGCTGTTCATACAGGAATACGGCCACCCCATGCTGCGCCGCCGCCACCTGCCCTTTTCCATCAGTGCATCCGAGCGCGACCAGTGGATGCAGTGCATGAACCAGGCACTGCAGGAAGTGGTGGAAGAGGAAAGCTTGCGCAAGGAGCTGTCCACCGCCTTCGCCGGCGTGGCTGACCACATGCGCAATCAACCCGCCTAGGTACAACGATGAAAGCCATCCTGAAATATCTGGGGATAGATAACTCCAACGAATGGCTGGAAGTGCTGCAGGCCTCCAGCCACATCCTGGTCATCCTGATCCTGTCATGGCTGCTGATGGTGATCAGCCGCAGGTTGATCCGGGCATTCAGGAAATACATCACCAGCCGCACCCACGATGTGGGCACCATCAAGCGCGCCGAAACACTGGGGCAGGTTTTTACCAATGTCACCACGGTACTCATCACCCTCATCACCGGCATGCTCATCCTCAGCGAGATGGGCATTTCCATCGCCCCCATCCTCGCCGCTGCCGGTGTGGTGGGCGTTGCCGTGGGCTTTGGTGCGCAAAGCCTGATCAAGGATTACTTCAACGGATTCTTCCTGCTGCTGGAAGACCAGCTGCGTCACGGCGAAACCGTTGAGGTTGGCGGCAAAAAAGGCGTGGTGGAAGAAGTGACCCTGCGCCACGTCAAGCTGCGCGACTCCGATGGCTGCGTGCACTTCATTCCCAACAGCATCATCACCACCGTCAGCAACCAGTCGCGCGACTACTCGCATGCGCTGATCGACATAGGCGTGGCTTGCCGCGAAAATCTGGATGAAGTGTATGAGGTGATGCGCAAGGTCGCAGCAGAAATGCACAGCGATCCTGTACAACAGGGGAAAATGGTCGAGCCCATGGAAATCATCGGCGTGCAGGAGTTGGGAGACTCAGCCGTGATCATCCGCTGCCGCTTCAAGACTCAGCCTTTGGAACATGTGGATGTGCGCAGGGAATTCCTCTACCGCATCAAGAATGCATTCGACCGCGCCGGTATAGAAATCCCCTATCCCCATCTGACGGTTTACGCAGGGCAGGACAAACAGGGTTCTGCCGCGCCATTCCTGGTGCAGACGCGCCAGGAGCAAACACCACGCTGAAGTTGGGTTGCGTAGCTTGGGTTAGCGTAGCGTAACCCAACAGCTTGCGATGTCGGGTTACGGCCTATGGCCTAACCCGACCTACTTGGAACACCTTAACTCCCGCTCATCTCCAGCATCAGCTGATTCACCCGCTTGACGAAGCTGGCGGGGTCATCCAGCTGCCCGCCTTCCGCCAGCATGGCTTGATCAAACAGCACCGAGGCCCAGTCGTCAAAACGTTTTTCTTCCACCTTCAAGCGCAACACCACCGGATGCTTGGGGTTGATCTCTAGGATGGGCTGGGCAACTGGCGCCTTCTGGCCTGAGGCCTTCAACAGGCGTGCCAGGCTGCTGCTCATGTCGTGCTCATCCGCCACCAGACAGGCAGGGGACTCGGTCAGGCGATGGGTCACACGCACTTCCTTCACACGACCGCTGAGGCTGGCCTGGATCTTGTCGGTGAGCGCCTTGAACTCGTCGGCATCCTTCTCCTGCTCCTTCTTCTCGGCTTCGTCTTCCAGGCTGCCCAAATCCAGACCGCCCTTGGCCACAGACACGATCTGCTTGCCCTGGAACTCGAACAGGTTGCTCACCACCCATTCGTCCACACGGTCGGTCAGCAGCAGCACCTCGATGCCCTTCTTGCGGAACACTTCCAGGTGCGGGCTGTTTTTAGCCGCATTGAATGACTCGGCAGTGATGTAGTGAATCTTCTCCTGGCCTTCCTTCATGCGGGCGATGTAATCGGCCAAGGAAACTGTTTCCTCCGGTGTATCAGCCTTGGTGGAGGCCAGGCGCATCAGGCCGGCGATCTTTTCCTTGTTGGCATGGTCTTCGCCTATGCCTTCTTTCAACACCTTGCCAAATTCGCCCCAAAACTTGCTGAATTTTTCGGCATCATTCTTCGCCATGTCTTCCAGCATGCCCAACACCTTCTTGGTGCAACCGGCGCGAATAGACTCGATGTCTTTGGACTCCTGCAGGATCTCGCGCGACACATTGAGCGGCAAATCGCTGGAATCGACCACCCCGCGGATAAAGCGCAGGTAATGCGGCATCAGCTGGGCTGCGTCGTCCATGATGAACACGCGGCGCACGTACAGCTTTACCCCGTGCATGGCCTCGCGATCAAACATGTCGAAAGGCGCGCGGCCCGGCACATACAGCAGCTGGGTGTATTCCTGCTTGCCTTCCACGCGCGCATGAGTCCACGCCAGCGGATCCTCGAAATCGTGACCTACATGCTTGTAGAATTGCTTGTACTCGTCCTCGGTAATTTCGTTCTTGGGGCGGGCCCACAAGGCAAACGCCTGGTTCACCGTTTCGTCTTCCTCCAGCACCACCTGCGCACCGTCTTTCCACTCTTCCTTCTGCATCACGATGGGCTGCACGATGTGGTCGGAATATTTGTGGATGATGGTGCGCAGCTTGCTGCCACTAAGCAGGTCGTCCTGCTCTGCGCGCAGATGCAGTGTGATGCTGGTGCCGCGTGTGGCTTTATCCACCATCTCGATGGCGAATTCGCCGCCGCCATCGGATTCCCAGCTCACGCCCTGATCGCTCTTCTCGCCGGCGCGCCGCGTCACCACGGTGACCTTGTCCGCCACGATAAAGGCCGAATAGAAACCCACGCCAAACTGGCCGATCAGGTTGGCATCCTTCTGCTGGTCACCGGAGAGGCGGGTAAAGAATTCGCGGGTACCGGACTTGGCGATGGTGCCCAGGTTGTTAATCACCTCGTCGCGGCTCATGCCTATGCCGTTGTCGCTGATGGTCAGCGTGCGCGCATCCTTGTCGTAGGCCACACGGATATTCAGCTCGGAATCGTTCTCGAACAGGGCTGCATTGTGCAGCGCCTCAAAGCGCAATTTGTCGCTGGCGTCTGCCGCATTCGAGATCAGCTCGCGCAGGAAAATCTCGCGGTTCGAATACAGGGAATGAATCATCAATTGCAGAAGCTGCTTCACCTCGGCCTGAAAGCCCATGGTCTCGCGGTTATTCGTTGCAGTATTGCTCATTGTTTAACTCCATATGGTTACAAACGGGACGCGCAGATAGATGGGGACAATATTGGCAATTTCAATAGGGATATTAAAAATGCCGTACTGCACAGGCAAACAAGCATGAGGGTTTGATTGTGGTGTTTTTCGTAGCAAAATAAGCGCAAAATTAGCGCAATTGCTGCGATGGCGACATAAAGCTGTTTGCCCGTGAACTGCAAAATCAGAAAGCACGGCAACATCAGAGGAATTCCAATGGGTATGCTTACAAATCTGCTCGGCATGGTTCAAACAAAGGAAATGGCCGAATTGATGCCGGCTATCGAGCGAGCTGCAAACGGTGTAGACCCCATGCTCAAGCAAACCAGCGGCTACCCTAACAGCTACCGCAAAGCGGTGGCAAACGCATGGGAATATGCCCACAGCCTGGCCTCGAGCGTACCCGGGCCGGTGCTGGTCAATAACGAGACCTATGCCAAAGATGCCTTTATTCATGCCTTGTTTCCCCAGTTGAACTTTGTCCGGGACGCGTTGTGCAGCAGCCGTGCAGTGCAGGAATACCGCCAGCAATCTCCGGTCTGCCACGAGATATACGCCCTGATGGGCATGCGGCGCGTGGAGAAAACCACACTGGGGATGGAAGTGTCCGAGCACGTAATACGCGGGGACGTGCCCCAGAATGTGGTTTATTTCACCAGCCACACCATAGAAAATCCGGCGCCCACCGAGCAAGAGGCCAGGGATCTGATCGCCTGGAGCTTTTTCGACAAACTGGTAGCCAAGGTGGCGCAACGCGTACAGGCGCGCAAGGATGAAAAACAATCACAACTGCAGGAAAAAGATTTGTTGATGGCACGCTTGCGCTCGGCCAAGGCCGGCTCACGCCCGGCCTTGCAGGAAGAGCTGTCCAGATTGCTCAGCAAACTGCAGGACACCAGCAACTCGCTGGATTTCGGCCACTACCTGCAAGACTTCGAGGCCGTGATGCTTAACCCTGAACAGCATCTGCGCCTGCAGCAGATCAAGATGGCGCTGGACAGCATGGGAGTCGTTCAAAACCAGAATAATTCAGTACAGACACAGCCCGTGGTTTTTAATGATCTGGTCGGTTTCGATCAGCGCAACTGGACAGTGACCATGGTGCATTGCAAGGATATGCACAGCGAAACATTCTCGACGCGGCTGGATAATGCCTGCCGCACGCTGTCCAGATAAAGTTTCGCACATTGAATTTTGAGTTAACCCAGCCTGAAAGGGATTACGATGAAACAAGCCCGCATGGTGACTGTCGATGGCAATGAAGCCGCAGCCTATATTGCCCACCTGACCAATGAAGTCATCGCAATTTACCCGATCACACCATCATCGCCGATGGGCGAATATGCCGATGCCTGGTCGGCACAGGGGCTCAAGAATCTGTGGGGAACTGTCCCGGAAGTAATCGAGATGCAAAGCGAAGGCGGGGCCGCCGGCGCCATACACGGCGCATTGCAAACCGGCTCGCTGGCCACCACCTTCACCGCCTCGCAGGGCCTGTTGCTGATGCTCCCCAACATGTACAAGATCGCCGGCGAGCTGACGCCTTTTGTCATGCACGTGGCGGCGCGCTCGCTGGCGGCGCAGGGCTTGTCAATTTTTGGCGACCACAGCGACGTGATGTCGGCGCGCTCCACCGGCTTTGCCTTCCTCTCCTCCAATAGCGTGCAGGAAGCCATGGACATGGCGCTGATCGCCCAGGCCGCCACACTGGAAAGCCGCGTGCCCATCCTTCATTTCTTCGATGGCTTCCGCACCTCGCACGAGGTTGCCAAGATCGAACAGGTGCCGCTGGAAGTGGTGCGCGAAATGATCTCCGACCCACTGGTATTTGCCCACCGCGCCCGCGCCTTGTCGCCAGACCATCCTGTAATCCGTGGCACCTCGCAGAATCCGGACGTGTACTTCCAGGCGCGCGAATCAGTCAACTCTTTCTACGAACGCTTGCCAGGCATCGTGCAAAAGACCATGGACAAATTCGCCAGCCTCACTGGCCGCCACTACCACCTGTATGAATATGCCGGTGCGGCGGATGCCGAACGCGTGATGGTCATCATGGGCTCGGGAGCTGAAGCCGCCGAGGAAGTGGTGGACCACCTCAATGCCCATGGTGAAAAGGTCGGGCTGGTGAAGGTGCGCCTGTATCGCCCCTTTGCTGCGGACGAGTTGCTCAAGATAATCCCGCGCACAGCCAAGAAAATCGCCGTGATGGACCGCATCAAGGAGCCGGGCGCCAATGGCGAGCCGCTGTACAAGGATGTGGTCACCGCCATTGCAGAATCCTTCAGCAGCGGGACCACGCATTTCGCCAACACCTTGCGCGTGGTCGGCGGGCGCTACGGCCTGTCGTCCAAGGAGTTCACCCCGGGCATGGTCAAGGGCGTGTTTGACGAACTCAAGGAAGAGCATCCTAGGAATCATTTCACCATCGGCATCACCGACGACGTCACCCACACCAGCCTGGAGTGGGATGCCGATTTCCGCACCGACGCCGGTAATGGCGTAAGCCGCTGCATGTTCTACGGCTTGGGCTCGGACGGCACGGTGGGCGCCAACAAGAACACCATCAAGATCATGGGCGAGGAAACCGAGCTCTACGGTCAGGGCTATTTCGTCTACGACTCCAAGAAAGCGGGCGCGGCCACCATCTCGCACCTGCGCTTCTCGCCCAGGCCCATTCACTCCCCCTACCTGATAGGCGACAACGAAGCCAACTTTATCGGCTGCCACCAGCCGGTGTTTCTGGAGCGCTACGAGATGCTGGCTGCCGCCGCCGAGGGTGCTGTGTTCCTGCTCAACTCCCCGGTGGCGCCGGACAAGGTGTGGAACACCCTGACCCACAAGATGCAGCTGCAGATCATCGCCAAGAAAATCGAATTCTATGTGATCGATGCCATCGCCATAGCCAGGGCCACCGGCATGGGCAGCCGCATCAACACCATCATGCAGACCTGCTTCTTCGCCATTTCCGGCGTGTTGCCGCGCGAGCTGGCAATTGAGCAGATCAAACATGCGGCG
Source organism: Nitrosomonadales bacterium (assembly GCA_023259065.1). Taxonomy (GTDB): domain Bacteria; phylum Pseudomonadota; class Gammaproteobacteria; order Burkholderiales; family Gallionellaceae; genus 39-52-133. The sequence continues at coordinate 2,896 of JAHFQY010000042.1, read as the reverse complement.
GAAAAATCCTACAGCAAGAAAGGCCGCGCAGTGGTCGAGGCCAACTGGAAAGCCATCGATGAAACCATCGCCAACCTGCACAAGGTAGCCATTCCGGCACAAGCCAGCAGCAGCCTGGCGATGCCGGAACCTGTACCCTCCTCCGCTCCCGATTTCGTCAGGAGGATCACCGCCGAAATCATGGCCGGCCGCGGCGACCGCCTGCCGGTAAGCGCGCTGCCCAACGATGGTACCTGGCCCACCGGCACGGCCGTGTGGGACAAGCGCAATCTGGCGCAGGAAATCCCGGTGTGGGACGAAGTGCTGTGCATCTATTGCGGCAAGTGCCCGTTTGTCTGCCCGCACACCGCCATCCGCTCCAAGGTGTTCCCCGCCGACCTGGCCAAAAATGCCCCGCCCACCTTCAAGCACATTCAGGTCAAGGGCAAGGAATTCGAGGAAGGCATGCACATCAGCTACCAGGTCGCGCCGGAAGACTGCACCGGCTGCACCCTGTGCGTGGACATCTGCCCTGCCGTATCCAAGGTCGATGGTCACAAGGCCCTGGAAATGCGGCCGCAGGCGGCTTTGCGCGAACAGGAGAAAGCAAATTTCGCGTTCTTCCTGACACTGCCGGAATTTGACCGTACCCAGTTGCGCACCTCCACCGTCAAGGGCGCGATGGTGATGCAGCCCCTGTTCGAGTTCTCCTCTGCCTGCGTCGGCTGCGGCGAAACGCCCTACATACGCCTGGCCAGCCAGCTGTTCGGCGACCGCATGGTGATAGCCAACGCCACCGGCTGCTCCTCGATTTACGGCGGCAACCTGCCCACCACGCCCTACAGCAAGAATGCCGCAGGGCGCGGCCCGGCCTGGGCCAACTCGCTGTTCGAGGACAACGCCGAGTTTGGCCTGGGCTACCGCGTCAGCATCGACAAGCACGCCGAACATGCCGGCGAACTGCTGGAGCAATTGAAAGACAAAGTTGGCGCCGAGCTGGGACAAGCCATCCTCAACGCCGACCAGTCCAGCGAAGCCAACATCAACGCCCAGCGCGAGCGCGTTGCCTCCCTGCTCCAGAAATTGGCTGCCGTGGATTCTGCGCAGGCACGCCAACTGGAAAGCCTGAGCGAATACCTGGTGAAGAAAAGCGTATGGATTATCGGTGGTGACGGCTGGGCCTACGACATCGGCTTCGGCGGCCTCGACCATGTGCTGGCTTCAGGCCGCAACGTAAATATCCTGGTGCTGGATACCGAGGTCTATTCCAACACCGGCGGCCAGATGTCCAAGGCCACGCCACGCGGAGCCTTGGCCAAATTTGCCGCCGGCGGCAAGCACACCGGCAAGAAAGACCTGGGGCTGATCGCCATGAGCTACGGCAATGTCTATGTGGCGCATGTCGCTTATGGCGCAAAGGACATCCACACCCTGAAGACCTTTATCGAAGCCGAATCCTTCGACGGCCCCTCGCTAATCATCGCCTACAGCCCTTGCGGAGAGCATGGCTATGACTTGAGTCACCAGCATCAGCAGCAGGAACTGGCGGTAAGCTCGGGCCATTGGCCCCTGTTCAGCTACGACCCGAGGCGCGAACAGGAAGGCAAGAACCCGTTCAAGCTGGATTCGCAAAAACCGTCGGTATCCTACCGCGAGTTCATCCAGAACGAACCACGCTTCCGCGGCCTGGTGAAAGAACTGGACAACGACGGCAGCGAAGTGCTGGCCTTCTACGAAAACGAGATACGCAAGCGCTATGCCATTTATGAGCAGTTGGCGAGTGGCCTAGGTATTGGCGCTGCCACGACAGGCAAACCGGATTCCGGCAATACATGAGGATGCGCAGTGCTTTTCCGAAGGGATGCGTCAGTCAGTGCAGCCGGAATACGGCTCGGAGATCCAGCAGATCATGAGCGAGTTTTTGCAGCAGTGTGCTGTGCGACATTAAGAAAATACGCTCAATACTGATCTGAGACCACCTCTGGAAAAGGCTGCAATTCGGCCAGCGCAGCCAAGTCAGCGTGCCTTGAAATTTGGCTGCTTAGCCGACCAAAGCGGACATCAGCGTTTGAAATATCCGGCGGCGTCTGGGCGCCAATTTTGGGACTCTTCAAGCTCCATATTTCAGTAGCTCGTCTCGGACCTGCGTGGCGCCGGACCTAATTGCCACGTCAATGGGCGTCTCATCAAATATTCGCTTTGCGTTTGGATCGGCGCCTGCCGCTAGCAGAAGCCTAACTATCTCAACGCGGTCGTCTTCTGCTGCAACGTGAAGTGCAGTCTCACCCAGGGACTCAATCTCATTCACTGCAGCACCCGCATTCAGTATGATTCTTACGAGCTCGGTGCTGCCGGATCGCACAGCCGCGTGAAGAACAGATTCCTTTTGCTCCGAAAGTCGAAGTTTCGCGCCAACTGACAGCAGGTATTGGACGAGTTCTATATAACCGAGATTTGCCGCCTCAGACAGAGGTGAACCACCGAAATCGTTCAGAGTATTTACATCCGCGCCCTTTCTCTGAACAAGCGCCTTTATCGCCTCAATGTGGTTCTCGACTGCCAGGTAATGTAGCGGGGTTTCGCCCAAGCCGGTTCGTGTATTCAGTAAGCTAGGCTCCTCATCTAATAAACGTAGGCCATCCTCAATGGATGTGAAAAATGCACTGAGAATGCGACCAGCGTTTGCGTCCATAAACTCTCCTTGACGTGAATCTATGGGATGCGGCAAAGGGGTGACCCAGCGACCGGGGGGGCGAAGCTAAGAGCGAGGTTAGGCACGGGGTGTCTCATAAAATAAGGTTCATCTGACATTTGCGTGGGTAAAAGCTAATCTATCGTCTCTAACTTGGTTAAGGGATGAGCGATGGAAAGCAAAGAGTTGTACCGGCACTTGCTTGGCATAAACGAACCGTGGACG
>JAHFQY010000006.1:54983-88226 GCA_023259065.1 Nitrosomonadales bacterium | reverse complement strand
TGGGCTCGTCGGGATTTTTGTAACGGGCGATATCGGTCAGAGAGATGAAATCGTTTTCGTCGCCTTTGGATAAAACGGTGATTTCCGTGCCTTTGGCATTGATGGTTGCTTTCATCTTCCCGTCCTCTCAAAACCATCGAATTCGATGGAATTAAACTCCAGAACCATTTTCGTGGCGTCACGAAAATGGTCATCTATTCCTTTGTCTTGTCTTTCGCGGTTCATATTCATCAAGCCGCCAGACGTTCCGTAAGTTGCAAGATTTCGTTGATTTCAGCGGGGCTGAATACACCACGGATACCCTGTGGGTGGATGACCGTGAAGGGGGCGTTGATCAGGTCTTTCTTTTCTACCTTTTCACGTTCGACGATGAAGTTTTTCAGCAGATTGAGAAATTCCAGTTGGCGGCTGTTGAGGGTGGTGTGGGCGCGAATAAATTGTTCAAACGCCGCGCTGACGGTATCGGGGAAGCTTTGCAACACTTCGATGCCGAGGATGTGGCGAATGAACTGGATGAAGCGCGCCTTACGATTTTTGTAGACCTGGCGCAGTAAATCTTCAGTGATGTGCGGGTGTTCTTCATGCAGCAGGTTGGCCAGCTCGGTGGCTTCATCGGCGCTGACTGTCTCGCCATTCTTGATCTTGCGCAAGATGGGGTTTTGCTCGGTCAGTTCGGCAATCAGGGCTTCGACCATCTCACGGTAGCGGGCGATACTCGCGGACTCGTGCTGGGGGCCGAACTCCACCCACTCTTTCTTGTGGAGCTCATCGGCAAGATCAAGATGCGTTTGGTCTTGCCCAGTGGTTTGCTCGCGGAACTTCATCAGTGGGCCGAGTTTGGCGATGAGTTCGTCAAAGTCGTCTTCGCCTGCTTTGACCCAGTAGTGTGTGGTTTGCGCAGCGCGAATGAGCACTTCTTCCTGTTTGACGAAGCCAACCGAGAGCGGCAGTTCGCTGATTTGCTCGACAATGCCTTCCTTGAGGGTGTCGGCCTGCTCCTTGTTTTCATTGAGCAACGCAAGGGTGTATTCCAGCAGGTCGCGCTCAAAGCGCATGGCTTTGAAGTCGGCTTCCGACACGGTGCGGAACAGCGGCTTGATCTCGGTGCGCAGGAATTCCAGCTTCTGATGGTTGAGGGTGATCCAGAAGTTTTCTTCCTCCAGGCGGCTCAATGCGGCGGCAGCCTCTTTGATGACCACGGAGTTTTGCGGCAAGGCGGCTAGTTGTGAGCGCAGTTTGCTGATTTCGCGCTCGGCAATATCGTGATGACCGCTGTCGATGGCCTTCTCGATCTTGTCCAGTCGTAAGCCCACCAGCCGCACCGGCAAGGGCAGTTGCGGTTTGAGTTCCTTGCCCTTGGGTTGCAGCTTGAAATATTCGAAGTTGTCCCAGCAGTCCAGAATCAGGAAAACATCTTTCTCAAGACACCAGGGCTTGGGCTTGCTGGTTTCCAGCAGGCGGGTTCCGCGTCCGATCATCTGCCAGAACTTGGTGTAGGAATACACCGGCTTGGCGAATACCAGATTGACGAGTTCGCGCACGTCGATGCCGGTGTCGAGCATGTCCACACTGATGGCGATGCGCGGCATGTCGTTGTTGGTGAACTGGTCGAGCAGACCGCCCTTGCCGTATACACGCGGATCGTCGGAGACTAGCACCTTGGCCAGTTCGCCTTTGTATTGCGGGTAAAGCTTGTCGAAGATTTCTTCCATGCGCCGGGCGTGCGCTTTGGTGGAGCAGAAGAAGATGGTTTTGCCGGGCAGCACGCCATTGGCATCCTTGATGCACTCTTCCATGAACTCCCTTACGATCAGGGTGTTGGTGCCTTTGTTGATGACCTGCTTTTCCAGTTGCGAACCCTCGAAGTTGATTTCTTCAACTTCTTTGCCTTGCAGGATGAGCTTCTTCTGGTCTTCCAGCGAGATGGTGCGCTTGCTGATGCCCTCCATCTGGAACTTGGTCTGTATCTTCATGACCTGGAAGTTGCACAGATATGGCGGTACGTTGTTCACCGCTTCCTCAAAGGTGTAAGCAAAGGTTGGCAGCCCGTCTTCACAGTGGAAAAGTTGGAAGGTGTTGTGATCGATGATGTCGGTCGGAGTGGCCGTCAAACCGAGCGTGATGGTTTTGAAGTAGTCGAGAACTTCGCCATAGGTGTTGTAGATGGAGCGATGACTTTCATCCACCACGATGAAATCAAAGAAATGCGGAGACAGGTGCTGAGATTCATCCCGGATGATGTTGAGCATCGTCGGGTAGGTGGCGACATAAACGCGGCGATCCTTGGCCAGCAGCTTCTCGCCCGCATTGGGCCAGCGCGGCTCGTTGGGGAGGTGCTCCTTGAAAGCTCCAAGCGCTTGCTCCCTGAGTGCAATACGGTCCACCAGAAACAGCACCTTTTCGGCATGGCCCGCACGCATCAACGCATCCACCATGGCAATGCAGGTGCGGGTTTTGCCAGTGCCCGTAGCCATAACCAGCAGAAATGTGCGCTTCTGTTGTTCAATGCCTTCCAGAACCGAGCGGATGGCTCTAATCTGGTAATCGCGCCCTGCAATAGAGGTGTTGATGAATTCCTGTGTCAGCGGCTTGCGATTGCGGCGGATGTACGAGAAGCGCTCCAGATCGTCACGTGTCGGGAAACCTACCACCTTGCGCGGCGGTGAATTTTCCAAATCCCAGAAATAGATTTCATGCCCGTTGGTGTAGAAGCAGAAAGGCAGCTCACCACCGAGCTGCTTCTGAATGTTGTAGCAATACTGCTTGGCCTGCTCACGCCCGTTGGCGGCATCTTTGCTGGTCTTCTTGGCCTCCACTACGGCAAGTGGTCTGCGGTCTTTGCCCAGCAGCACGTAGTCGCTGAATTGATGGCCTTCATATTTGGTGCGCGGCTCGGCAACGCCGTCAGGTAGGGCTGTCAGGATGTCGAACTCTTCGACGACTTGCGTGGGATCTTTGACGTTCCAGCCGGACGCACCAAGCTGAGCATCGATCAGCTCGACACGAGTTTGAGCCTCTGTTATGGCCATGCGTCAATTTCCCCTTTTCCCCGCTCTGCTTATGTTGCGATTCACCACGAATACTAAAGGGTAATGGACTGATGCGCCAGCGGATGAAGTGGGTTTGAAGTGATGCTTACGTAATTTTGTCCGTTTTTGAGTGCACAGATAAGCACAAGGTAAGGCGCCCCCAAGCTTCACTATAAGACGCGGTGCAGACCTAACGGGATTACCGCCTTACGTCAGCTTTGATGCTGCTAGCGGACGCGCAAAGGTGTTAGCCCAAAGATCAGCTATGGTCGATGTGCAGCCTTTCACCGTTACACGATTTATCGTTAAGCACGCACCACCGGCTTCGCATCCCAAATCTCTTCCGCATATTGCGCAATGGTGCGGTCGCTGGAGAACTTGCCCATATTGGCCACATTCAGGATGGATTTCTTCACCCACAGGTCCTGATCCTTGTATGACTTCTCAACCTCTGCCTGGCAGGCAATGTAAGCCGCGTAATCCGCCAGCAGCAGGTAGTGGTCGCCGTGTTGCAGCAGGTTATCCACCAGCGGGTTGTAACGGTTGGGTTCATCCGGCGAGAAGAAGCCGGAGTTGATCATGTCGAGCACGGCGCGCAACTCGGCGTTGCCGTAGTAGTAATCCATCGGTTTGTAGCCGTTGGCCTTTACGCTGGCGACTTCTGCTGCGGTCAGGCCGAAGATGAAGATGTTGTCGTCACCGACTTCATCCTTGATCTCGATGTTGGCGCCGTCCAGCGTGCCTATGGTGAGCGCACCGTTAAGCGCCAGCTTCATGTTGCCGGTGCCCGAGGCTTCGGTTCCCGCCGTGGATATCTGCTCGGACAAATCGGCAGCCGGGATCATGTCTTCGGCGGTTGATACATCATAGTTGGGGACAAACACTACTTTCAGACAGCCGTTAACCTTGGGGTCATTGTTGACGATGTCGGCAATGTCATTGATCAGCCGGATTATCAGCTTGGCCATGAAATAGCCCGGGGCAGCCTTGCCACCGAAGAACACGGTGCGCGGCACCACCTCGCCGCCGCTGCGGATGCGGTTGTACAGGGTCACCACATGCAGCACGTTGAGCAGTTGGCGCTTGTATTCGTGTATGCGTTTGACCTGCACGTCAAACAGGGTGTCTACATTCACATCCAGCTTGAGCTTGTCCTTTACCTGCGCCACAAAATGCTGTTTGTTGGCGCGTTTGACTGCCGCGAATTCGCGGCGGAATTCGGGATCATCCGCCAGGGGAATCAGCTTCTTCAGCTGGCTCAGGTCCTTGATCCAGCCATTGCCGATGCGCGCGGTGATCAGCGCCGACAGCGCCGGGTTGGCCTGGTTCAGCCAGCGTCGCTGGGTAATGCCATTGGTCATGTTGAGGATTTTGCCGGGATAAAAATGGTCAAAATCCGCGAAGATGGTCTGCTTCATCAGTTCCGTGTGAATTTGTGCCACGCCGTTCACCTTGTGGCTGCCCACGATGGCCAGGTGCGCCATGCGGATGCGCTTGCCGCCTGTCTCTTCGATGATGGACATGCGCCGCAAAATGTCGGTGTCGCCGGGATAGCGGTGCATGACATCCCTGAGGAAGCGGTGGTTGATTTCGTAAATGATCTGCATATGGCGCGGCAGGATGTTTTCAAACATGGGCACCGGCCAGGTTTCCAGCGCCTCGGGCATCAGGGTGTGGTTGGTATAGGAAAATGTGTTCACGGTAATACCCCAGGCCTTTTCCCATTCCAGATGATGCTGGTCTATCAGCACGCGCATCAACTCGGCGATGGCAATGGAAGGGTGGGTATCGTTGAGCTGTATGGCAACCTTGCCGGGTAAATCTGCCAGGTCACTGTTATGTTTGCTGTAGCGGTAAAGCACGTCCTGCAGCGAAGCGCACACAAAGAAATATTGCTGCTTCAGGCGCAGCTCATGGCCCATCACGGTCTTGTCATTTGGGTACAGCACCTTGGACAGGGTTTCGGATTTGTCCTTGTGCTCCACCGCGCGGATATAATCACCCTCGTTGAAATACCCCAGGTCAAAATCACGCGTGGACTTGGCCGACCACAAACGCATGTTGTTCACCGTATCGGTGCCATAGCCAGGTATCGGGGTGTCGTAGGCCATGGCCATGACGTCATCGGTATCCACCCAGTGATGGCGTATGACGCCAAATTCATCTGCATAATCCACCACACGCCCGTGAAACTTCACCTGGCATATCACCTCGGGCCGTCCAAATTCCCACGGATTACCGTAACGCAGCCAGTTGTCCGGATGCTCTACCTGCCTGCCCTCTTCAATACGCTGCAGGAACATGCCGTATTCATAGCGGATGCCATAGCCATAGCCGGGCAAATTGAGGGTGGCCATGGAATCCAGAAAGCAGGCGGCAAGGCGCCCGAGGCCGCCATTACCCAGCGCGGCGTCAAACTCGATGTCGCTGATGTTTTCCAGATCAACGCTCAGTTCGGCCAGCGCATTGCGGGTTTGCTGGTCCAGCTCCAGGTTATGCAGGCTGTTCATCAGCGTGCGACCCATCAGAAATTCCATGGAGAAGTAATAAACGCGCTTCACGTTATTGTCGTAATAGCTGCGCATGGTTTCCATCCAGCGGTCTATCATCTGGTCGCGCACGACATAAGCCGCCGTGCTGAACCAGTCCCTGTCTGTCGCGGTAAATTTGTCCTTGCCGACGGAATAGGTCAGCGAATCAACAAGCGCCTGCCTGATCGAAGGGATGTCAGTGCAAAGTTTCTTGTGTGAAATAACAGTCTTATCTTTTTTGGTAGCCATATCTGTCAAGTCCTTTCAGTTACCATAAAAACAAACAGGTGCGCCACAACGCAAGTGTAGTGCTTCGTTCTTTTTGGAACTTATTTGGGAGCGCCGACGTCCTCGTCGGCTTGTGCGTGAATCCTATGCCGACGAGGACGTCGGCGCTCCCACTGCTCAACATTGGTGTAAAAACACCCATTTTCCACGCTCCGAAATTTACGCAGCACTACACTAGGTCCCTTGGCGCGCGCGCAGTTCTGCCCCCAACAGCCCCACCTGTGCATTCAACACAATATGCAAGGGCAATGTGCCCAGCAATTCCGCAAAACGCCCCTTGCTCAGGAAGGCCTGCATGAATATTCCGCTCTGCAGCTGCGCCGCAATTTTTGCGGCAATGCCACCCGCGACATACACGCCGCCGCGCGGCAATGAGGCCAGTGCCAGGTTGCCCGCAAAGGCGCCGTAAATTGCCATGAACATGTCCAGCGTGGCGCGCGCGATCGGCTCGTCTTCCTGTTGCGCAAACCGTGTCAACACTGCCGCCGCATCGTCCTCCGCCATTGCCACTTGCAGCCGTGAGGAAGGCTTGAGCCGGCCGGTGTCGCGCAGGAATTCGAAGATGGATAGCAGCCCCGGGCCGGACACGATGCGCTCATAGGACACATGCCCATGGCGCTGCTGCAAATAGCGCAGCAGGGCATATTGCTCGGCATCCACAGGCGCAAAATCCATGTGGCCGCCCTCGGAGGGATGCACGGCATAGGCGCCATGCGCAGGCGTCAGCCAGGCGACTCCCAACCCAGTCCCCGCCCCCACTGCCAGGCGCACCCCGCGCGGCTGCTCATTCCCTGTTTGCAAGGTAAGCAGGTGTTCAGGCCGTAGCGCTGCAATCCCCATGCCCACCGCTGCAAAATCGTTGACCAGGCTGACTTGCTTGATGCCGAAGCGGGCGGCAATGGCATCCGCATCCACCAGCCAGGGCAGGTTGGTGAGCTGCACGCGCCTGCCGGAAACGGGCCCCGCCAGGGCAAAACAGGCGGAGGCAATATCCGCGATTTCCGCCTCGTGCAGGAAGTCATCCAGTATTTCCGCCAACCCGGCGTGTGCCGCACTGGGGTAGGATTTTTGCAGCAGCACCACGCCGTCTGCCGCACTGATCTGCAACAGCGTCTTGGTGCCGCCTATGTCGCCCGCAATGAAATACATAAGCTCAATAGGCCTGCAAATCCGCGCCTTCCGGATTCAGGGACTGGCGCCAAAACTGGTCATCGCGGTCAAACAGGCGGTAGGTACCGCGCGGCCCCCAGGTGCCGGCCTGATAGCTGTTGATGAAGTCGCGCTCCATCGACCACACCTTGAGGATGGGGTCGACCACGCGCCAGGCCGCCTCCACCTCGTCTATGCGCAGGAACAGCGAATGGTCGCCCTGCATCACGTCCAGCAGCAGGCCCTCGTAGGCATCGTAATCTTCGTCTTCTTCTTTGCGGTAGGTGGCATCCAGGCTGATGGTGCGGGTGCGCAAATCCAGCCCCGGCACCTTGACCTGCATTTCCATTTTCAGGCAATCGTTGGGCTGTATGCCCAGCATGATCCAGTTGGGCTGCTGCGGCCCGCTGCGCGCGTGGCGCAGCAAGTCCTGCGGCGGGTTCTTGAAGCGGATGCAGATGGCCGAGCTGCCTTCCGCCATGCGCTTGCCGGTGCGCATATAAAACGGCACGCCAGCCCAGCGCCAGTTGTCGATAAACAACTTCAGCGCTGCATAAGTTTCCGTGGTGCTGTCGGGCGCCACGCCCGGCTCTTCGAGATAACCCGGCACCGTTTTTCCATCTATGGTGCCGCTGGTGTACTGGCCGCGGAAGGCATGGGCATTGACCGATTTCTGTGTGATGGGGCGCACCGCTCTCAGCACTTTCACTTTTTCGTCGCGCAGGTGCTCGGCATTCATCGTAACCGGCGGCTCCATCGCCACCAGCGCCAGCAGTTGCAACAAGTGGCTCTGGATCATGTCGCGCAAGGCTCCGGCCCCCTCGTAATAACCGGCGCGCCCCTCTATGCCTATGGTTTCGGAATGGGTGATTTGCACATGGTCGATGTAATGATGGTTCCACAGCGGTTCCAGCAGCATGTTGGCGAAGCGGAACACCATCACGTTCTGCACAGTGCCCTTGCCGAGGTAGTGATCGATGCGGAAGATCTGCGGCTCGTCCAAGTGCTTGTACAAGCCGCCTTGCAGGGTTTGCGCGCTCAGCAGGTCGTAGCCGAAAGGTTTTTCGATCACCACCCGGCGCCAGCCCACCTTCTGCTTGAGCAGGTTCACATTACCCAGTTTGTCGATAATGGCCGGGAATTCGGAGGGGCTGACCGACATGTAGAACACCACATTGGGAGGAAACTCCGGCGAGTCGTCGAGCAGCTTTTGCAGGCGCTGATAAGACTCTGTGTCCCCCACCGGGCTGGCGTGGTAATACAGGCGCTCGCGGAAGCGCTCAAATGCCTCGCCATCCAGATGCTTGGGGTACTTGGCATGCAGCATGCCGGAAACTTCCGAAATCCACTGCTCGCGGGTTTTGTGATCCAGGCAGCAGGCGAGTATCACCATTTTTTCCGGCAGGCGCTTGACCATTTCCAGGCGGAACAGCGCGGGTATCAATTTGCGCCGCGCCAGGTTTCCGCCCGCGCCGAATATCACCAGGGTACAGGGTTCGATGGCTTTCATTTTTCCTCCCCTGCCTGCTTCACCGCATGGCCGCCAAAGGCATTGCGCATCATGGACAGCAGACGGTAGCTGTACCCGCTTTCATCCTGGCTGGTAAAGCGCATCTGCAGGGCCAGGGTCAGCACCGGCGCCGCCACGCCCTGATCCACCGCCTCCACCACAGTCCAGCGCCCTTCGCCGGAATCTGACACATAGGGCGCCACCTTGTCCAGCTTCTGGTCCTGTTTCAATGCTTCAGCGGTGAGGTCCAGCAACCAGCTACGCACCACCGAGCTGTGCCGCCACAGCTCGGTAATCTGCGCCAGGTTCAGATTGAATTCTTCCTTGCCGCGCAACAGCTCCAGCCCCTCGGCAAAGGCCTGCATCATGCCGTACTCGATGCCGTTGTGTATCATCTTGGTGAAGTGACCGGCGCCCACCGGGCCCACATGCGCCCAGCCGCGATCGGCCGCCGGGGCCAGTGCTTGCAACACCGGGCGCATGGTTTGCGCCACTTCTTTGCTGCCGCCCACCATCAGGCAGTAGCCGTTTTCCAGCCCCCATATCCCGCCCGAGGTGCCGGAATCCATGAAGCCTATACCCTGCTCCGCCAGCCATGCGCCGCGCCGCTGACTGTCGTGATAATTGGAGTTGCCGCCATCCACGATGATGTCGCCCTTGGACAGCATGGGCACCAGTGCGCGAATCTGCTGTTCGGTGGGGTCGCCACTCGGCAGCATCAGCCATACCACGCGCGGGCTGGTCAGTTTCGCCACCGCATCTTCCACCGACCTGGCTGCAACCATCCCCTCCTCAGCGGCAAGCTGTGCCACCACCTCGCTGGCGCGGTCGTAGCCCACCACCTCGATGCCGCCACGGCACAGTCTGCGCACCATGTTGCCACCCATCTTGCCCAACCCGATCATTGCCAGTCGCATAAAAATCTCCCCGGGGAAATAAACTACACAACAAACTGATGCCAGCCGTAAAATCACGACAGCGCCATCATACTACTGGATGAACTATATGCCTTTATTGCACAGCACTCCAATGCAAAAATGCCGCTGGCACGCTTACCATTCCAGCAGTGAGCTGGAGCAGGCAGCGGCCAAAGCCATCCTGCATGCGGCAGCACTGGCAATCAAACTACGCGGAACATTTACCATCGTGCTGGCCGGTGGCACCACCCCGCGCAAAGTCTACGAATTATTGCGCGAGGCCGATGCAGACTGGGCTGCGTGGCATGTGTATTTTGGCGATGAGCGCTGTTTGCCACCCGCGGATGTTGAGCGCAACAGCCGCATGGCTGCGCAGGCCTGGCTGGATCACGTGGCCATTCCCGCATCTCAGATACACCCGATTCCCGCCGAGCTGGGCGCAGTGAATGCAGCAAGGAGTTATGAGGAAACGCTGGCTGCCATCGATCAGTTTGACCTAGTGCTGCTGGGACTGGGGGAAGATGGCCACACCGCCAGCCTGTTTCCCAACCATGATTGCGGGAGCACTCCAGATGCACCCGCCACCCTTGCCGTTTTCGACGCTCCCAAGCCGCCGGCACAGCGCGTTTCACTTTCCGCGCACCGCTTAAGTGCGGCCCGCCAGGTCATGTTTCTGGTCACGGGAGAAGCAAAGCGGCAGGCCATCCACGATTGGCGCAAAAACATGGCTATTCCTGCCGCGGCTATCGTGCCGCCAACCGGTGTGGATGTTTATCTTGAAGCAGGCCTGCAACAAGGTTGATCTTCAAGCAAAGGTGTAAGCATCCATGGCCAGTATTCCATAGCTGTGGCTGGCATGCACACGGCTGGCTACTGCCTCTTCTCCTGCCGCGCCCAAGGCAAGGAACAGCGGCATAAGATGCTCTTCGGTGGGATGATTGCGCACGGCATGAGGAGCAAGCCGGCGATAGTCCAGCAGTTCTGAAATCCGTCCCGCGCCCAGTGTTTCTGCAACCCATGTATCGAATTCGCTCACCCACTGCGGCGCAGGATCATCCTGGCCATGCCCCATGATTTCATACAGGTTGTGCGTCATTGAACCCGAACCCATGATCAGCACGCCCTGCGCGCGCAAAACTTGCAGGGCAACCCCCAGGCGGTAATGCTCCGCGGCTCCGCCTCCCTGTAGCAGCGACACCTGGAATACGGGAATGTCGGCGCTCGGATACATCAGGCTCAACGGCACCCAGGCGCCGTGATCCAGGCCGCGGCTGTCGCTGCTGCTGACGCTGAAGCCCGCGCCCTGCAGTAGTTCAAGCGCTTGCTGTGCCACACCTGGAGCGCCCGGTGCCAGGTATTGAATTTCATACAGCTCGCGCGGGAAGCCGCCAAAATCGTGGATGGTGCGCGGCTGCCCGGCCAGGCTGACTGCCGGCCCGCCCCTGTTTTCCCAGTGTGCGGAAGCCACCAGTATGGCTTGCGGCCGCGCATGACTGTCGCCCCAGCCTTGCAGGAAGCGGTGGGCGGGGCCATCTTCCAGCGCCAGCATGGGTGAGCCGTGCGAAACAAAAAGAGTGGGCAATTTATTCATGATCGATTTTAAATCAGCCGCGCCCAGCCACAAACTGCCGGGTCGTTTCCGCCACGCGCTGCCCAAACAAACGCCCCGTCTCCAGGTCACCCGGCAGCATCTCATCAACACTGGCATTGGAAGGGGAAGTGGCAATAGCCCCGGCATAGCTTCCCAGATAATTCACGTCATTGCGCTGCGCTTCTTTGCTGTTGGCCGGCATCATGCCGCTGCCCACCCACACCATGCCGTGCTGCATGGACAGGGTAAACAGATAATGCAGGGTGGAATGCTTGTCACCGTTCATCGAGGCCGAGTTGGTAAAGCCGGCTGCGATCTTGTTTTTCCACTTCTGCGTGAACCAGGGTTTGGAAGAAGCATCGGCGAATTTCTTGAACTGCCAGCTCACGCTGCCCATATAGGTCGGTGAACCCATGATGATCGCGTCGGCTGCTTCCAGCCTGGCCCAGTCGGCCTCGCCAAGGTTGCCTTCGGCATCAATGGCGATCAATTCCGCGCCCGCACCTGCCGCCACCGACTGCGCCATTCTGGCGGTATGGCCGTAGCCACTGTGATACACAACGAATATTTTTGACATGCTTGTCTCCTGTTGATAAATCCAAGCTCATCCTTAGAGCTGGCTAAACATCATTGTAGGAGCGGCTTCTAGCCGCGATTCGCACGCAGGGCGTGGTGACAATTCCACAGGTGCTTTAGCGCCTAGTGGATTGCCTACTTTTAGTGCTCCTACAGAACCTTTAAACCCCGCTTTGCCGGAGTGTAAGAATCAATCCTTGAATGCCTCGATCTCGAACTCCAGCTTGATGTCATCACCCACGCCCGGCAGGAATGCTTTCATGCCGAAATCGGAGCGTTTGATCTGCGCACTGGCTGCCGCACCACACTCTTCCTTCTGATTCATCGGATTGGGGCCGCATTTGAAAGCGTCGATAGTGAGCGTTACCGGTTTGGTCACGCCGAGCAGGGTGAGCTTGCCTTCCACGCTGGCCGGGGTGTCGCCCTTGAACTTGATGCTGCTGGATTTGTAAGTCACGCTCGGGTATTCGGCAGCATTGAAAAAGTCCGGCGACTTCAGGTGATCATCGCGCTTGGCAAAGCCGGTGCTGATGGAAGCTGCCTCGATGGTGATATCCACCGTGCCGTTCTTGGCGGCGCGATCAAGGGTGACCTTGCCGCTGCTTTTGTCAAAGCGGCCATGCATGGTGGAGTAACCGAAGTGGCTGACGCTGAACAGCGCATAGGTGTGCGCCGGATCGGCGGTATAGGAATCGGCTGCGACAGCGCCCAATGGCAAGGTTGCGGCGAAGAACAAAGCAACAGTATTTAATTTCAGCATGGTTATTCTCCAAAAAATGGTTAATCAGAATCTGCGGCACATCAAACTGGTTGATCACACTGCAGCAGTGAGCGAACTTTATTGATTAATTATTGGTTGATAAACATGGCAAATAGAATTACATTGAATACCAATAGTTAACAATCAACAGGGTTATGGATACGCTGACCAGCATGAAAGTATTCGCCACCGTGGTGGACGCAGGCAGCTTCGCCGCGGCTTCCGAGCGCCTGGATCTGTCTCGCGCCATGGTTTCCAAGCACATGGCGCATCTGGAAAGCCATCTGGGCACGCGCTTGCTCAATCGCACCACGCGCCGCCTCAGCCTGACCGAATCCGGCTCGGCCTATTTCGAGCGTTGCCAGCACATCCTCAAAGACCTGGACGAAGCCGAACTGGCAGCGACTGAGCTGACCTCGGTGCCGCGCGGCACCTTGCGCCTCACCGCTCCCCTTGTGTTCGGGGTGCAGCATATTGCACCGCTGATTGCCGACTACCTCGCCATCCACCCCGAAGCCAAGCTCGACTTCACCCTGGACGACCGCAATATTGACCTGGTCAACGAAGGCTACGATCTGGCCATACGCATAGGCAACCTGGCCGAGACCGGATTGATAGCGCGCAAGTTTGCCAAGGACAGCCTGGTGGTGTGCGCCTCGCCTGATTACTTTAAACGCCATGGTGTGCCCAAGGTTCCGCAAGACCTGGCCAAACATGTTTGCCTGGGCTACTCCTACGAGGACTCTGCCAATGAATGGCAATTCAGCGGAAGCGACGGCGAGCACCGTGTAAGCGTCAATGGCAACGTGCGCGCCAACAACGGCGACCTGTTGCGCGTGGCGGCGCTGGGCGGCGCCGGCATCACCATGCAGCCGAGATTCATAGTGGGGGCGGATTTGCGCACAGGCAAGCTGCAGGCCGTGCTCACGCAATACCAATCACGCGAACTGGGCATCTATGCCGTCTACCCCAGCCGTAGATTTCTGTCTGCCAAGGTGAGGTCATTCATTGATTTTCTGGTGGAGAGGTTTGGGCCGAATCCGGGTTGGGGGGCATGAACAAACTGCTTCTCATCAACTTGGCCACCATACCAAAATCAGACATCTGCAGAAAAGTCGTGCACAGCCACCCCTTGTGCAGGAAGAAGATTTGCGAGGTCATTCAAGCGATTAATTGACACCTCATAAAGCGTATGGCCGGCAGATAAAATCAAGGTTCCATCTCTGAGATACACATCCTCTTTAAAAACCATTCCCGGCCGCAATCTGCGTAGTGGCAAATAATCCGCATTGCGAGTTGTTCTGACGCTTCTTGCAGCACCGCCGCTCAAGGTAGCGCCTGACCCCGCCTGCACTTTGGAGCGCCCAACTTCCAGCTTCGGAAGGCTCTTCACGTCGGTTTGTACCGCCTCATAGGCTATCGGTGAGTGAAAATGAAACCGTTCAGACATGGCCTGGGCAAGCTTTTCTTCCACCACCGCCGGAATGACCGGCTTTACCAGAAAACCATTAATATCCAGCGCCAATGCGGTTCCTAGCACTTCCGTCTGCGAAAATGAGGACAGCACCATGATCCGTGTTTCCGGCCTTACCGGCGTTTTTCCGGAACGGATACGTTGAATGAGCTTCAATCCATTCATGCCCGGCATGTTGATATCGGTGATTATCATGTCAAATGCATTGTCTTCGAACAACAATAGTGCTGCTTCTGCACTGACAGCATCAACCACATTCACAAAACCCAGATCGTGCAACACCTGAAGAACGATCTTGCGCGAAAAATCGTCGTCATCAACCACCAGCAACTTCAACTTGCCCGGCTGGGAGATGGGGTAAGTGGCTGTAGCATGCGGCAAAGTGGCGGTCTTGCAGCGATAGTCTGCTGCAAACTCACTAAATTTATTTAGTTCCATCGGCTCGGCAATGAAGTAGCCCTGCACGGTATCGCATCCAACCGCCTGCAGAGCATCCCAGTCCTGTTGCGTCTCCACTCCTTCGGCCACGCTCTTGACCTGCAGCTTATGCGCCATGTCGATGCTCGATTCGACCACAATACGCAACGCCTTGTTATCGTAGAAATCCTTGACGAAAGACTGGTCGATCTTGAGCTCGCTGAATGCGATGCGTGTCAATTGCTGCAGGTTCGAGGCGCCAGTTCCATAATCGTCGATGGAAAGCGAAAAACCATTCATGCACAAACGTGCCAGGTTTTCCAGTGCCGGCGCGACATTGGTCATTGCAGCGGACTCGGTGATTTCCAGCACGATATATTGCGGATCTATCCCGGAGGCTCTCACCAACTGGGTGATCTTGTCTGCTAATGCGGTGTCATCCAGCGACGCCAGCGACAAGTTTACCGAGACTGAGAGCAACTGCCCTCTCTCATGGAACGAGCGGCACGCCTCTGCAGACTTCTCCAGAATACGTAAAGTCAGGTCATCAATATTCCTGGTCTGCTCCAGTAGCGGAATGAAGGCATAGGGGCTAATCACGCCATGTTCCGGGTGTATCCAGCGCGCCAGCGCCTCAGCCCCGACCAGCCGGCAGGATTTCAGCTCCACCTTGGGTTGGAAATAAGGTTCGAATTGATTCTCTCGAATCCCCAGCAATATTTCGTCAAGCGTGAAACTGCGGACAGCGGGTCTTTCCACCCTGGCTGCAGCCTCGTGATCGTATTTCAACAGCAGCTCTTTCAGATTCGCCAACAGAATCGGCTTTTCCAGCATCCCCAGCAGATTGATGCCATACATCCCGGTCATTCTGCCGACCGAGGACAGCAGCTTGCCATCGAGTGCACTGGTGATAATGACTGCAATACGCTGGTGTTCCGTGCCCAGGTGCCGAAGGAATTCCATGCCATCCATTTCAGGCATATTCAGATCGCACAGCGCCACATTGATCGGTGCCGAAGCAGCCGAACCATGAATAATGTCGAGCGCCTGCCTGCCATTGCCGGCCTCATGGATAGAGGATATCCCCAGCGCGCGCAGGATGTTGACAAGTATTCCGCGCTGAAAATCGTCGTCCTCCACAATCAACATATGCAAGTCTTCAATCTTCATTCACTGCCCCTCTTCCTGGCTTCAAGCATGATTATATCCAGCTGCCTGATAGCCTCGTCCAATGCGATCATGGCCGACTGGGCCCTCATTATCTCGCCATGATGAGCTGCCAGCTCAATGGCTGCGCAGGCAGCCGCCAGAGGTATTGCGCCCACCATTTTGCAAGCTCCGCTCATCCGGTGCGCCGCACCTTCCACTTTTACATAATCAGCAAGCTCCATAAATTCGGTCAGCTTGGCGTGTTCAATACGGATGTGCGACTGGAAATCTTCCAGAACCCGTACTTGTTCGTCGTTGTCCGTGATCACGCCGTTTAGCACCTCAAAATCAATCGCAGCCTCCTGTCCTTTATCGCCGGAATTCTTCGGCGAAGCCGGTATCTCATCGATTACCTCAACGATCGACAACCATTTTGCCAACACTTTCTTCAGTTGCACCAGGTTGGCTGGTTTGACCATCAACTCATCCATGCCCACATCCCGGCAATGCCCCTCTTCCTCGGCCAGAGCATTGGCCGTCCAGGCAATGATCGGGGTGCGCGGCAATGATTCTACAGCTTCGATCCTGCGTATCTCCTGCGACAACTCATAGCCATCCATCTCCGGCATATGACAGTCGGTGATGACCAACGCATAGCGACCTTCGCGCCACATCGACAAGGCAACCTGGCCGTTTTCAGCAGTTTCTGCGCGCAGGCCGAGCAGACGGATCTGCCGAGCCAGCAGGTCGCGGTTAATCGGATGGTCGTCAACTGCCAGCACCAATGGAGCATTAGGGCTGTTGTACAGCAGCGGCGTCACTGCACGTTGTTTTACTTCGAGGTTGATATTCTGCATCGATTCTCCCGGTACACCGGAAATCGGCAGGGTCAGCGTGATGCTGAATACGGAGCCCAGTCCCAATTCGCTTTGCAACTCGATCTGCCCGTCCATCATTTCCGCCAAGCGACGGCAAATGGCCAGTCCCAGCCCGGTACCGCCGTACATGCGGGCTGTGTCGGCACTTTCCTGCCGGTAGCGCTGGAACAATCTCTCCTGCACATCCTTGGCGATGCCAACGCCGGTATCCTTGACCGAGAACCGTATCCGATCTCCACTTTCCAAGTGACTCAGCAATTCCGCACGCACTTCGATCTCGCCCTGCTGGGTGAATTTGATCGCATTACTGACGAAGTTGTTGAGCACCTGCGACAGCCGCAATGGATCGACAATGTAGGCCGCATTGAGACGCGCGTCGGCATGTTGCCAAAGCACCAGCGATTTGGTGCTGGCGACGCGCGAATAGGTGTTGATGACATCCTGCAGCAGCTGCGGAATCGCGGTGGGGCGCAGGGAGAGTTCCAGCTTTCCCTCCTCGATCTTCGACCAGTCCAAAATGTCACTGACGATGCGCAACAGCCCCCTGCCGGAGTCCCAGGCCGCGTCCAGCGTGGCATGCTGTTCCTTGTCGAGTGACGTCAGGGACAGCAGCTCCAGCATCCCCAGCATGCCGGTCAGCGGGGTGCGGATTTCGTGGCTCATGGTGGCAAGGAATGAATCTTTGGCGCGGTTGGCCAGTTCAGCCTGCTCCTTGGCAAGTACAAGTTTCTGCGCCACCTGTTTGGGCTCGGTGACGTCGCGCGCAGTCGCGAACATAAACCCATCCGCATCGGGCACCGAGGCCCAGGACAGGATGCGCCAGGAGCCATCCTTGTGCATATAACGGTTCTCGAACTTCAGCACACTTTCACCAGACGCCACTTGCCTCTCGACTTCCTGCTGGGTTGCAGCATGGTCATCTGGATGCACGAAAAACAGGAATGGATGCGACAACATTTCTTCGGCGCTCCAGCCTAATGTTTGGCTAAATGCCGGGTTGACGCGTTTGAAATAACCGTCTGCGTTCGAGATGCACAGCATGTCCAGCGACAGGGAAAAGAATTTATCGAACTGATTCTCGGCTTCCTTGCGCGCAGTAATGTCGCGCGTGATACCAGTGAAATAACGCCGCTCCCCCAACCACATTTCACTCACCGCCAGTTCCACTGGAAACTTGCTGCCATCCTTGTGTAGCCCTTCAAGCTCGCGCCCACTGGCTGCACCGATGAGGTGTGCTTCACCGGTGGCGCAATAATGCGCGAGGTAGCCGTCGTGCTGGCTGTGGTATGGCTCCGGCATCAGCATGCTGACGTTCTGCCCGACAAGCTCGGCAGCAGCATAGCCAAAGATGCGCTCCGCCGCAGGGTTTACTGTCTCGATGATGCCCTGCTCGCTGATGCTGATGATGCCGTCCGCTACGGTATTAAGGATGGTCTGGATACGCGTTGCACTGTCCTGCAGCGCAGCCTGTGCAGCGTATTCGCCGCTTACATCGCGAAACACCAGCACTGCACCGATCACACTGCCATCTCGATTGCGAATGGGAGCACAGCTGTCGGCAATAGGTGTTTCCCTGCCGTCGCGGGAAATCAGCATGGTGTCGTTCGCCAGGCCATGAATCACACCTTGCGCCAGTGCGGCGTCAACCGGAATGAGCGCAGGCTCGCGTGTTTTTTGGTTAATGATGTGAAACACGTCAGCCACCGGATGCCCCAGCGCTGCAGCCTGCGGCCAACCGGTAAGCTGCTCGGCGATGCCATTCAGGCGCGTGATGCGTCCATTGGCATCCGTGGTCAGCACCGCATCGCCGATTGAATTGAGCGTAACGGACAGGTTCTCCTCACTTGCACGCAGCGTGGCATTGGCGTCTTCAGCCTGCTGGTTCAATCTCCGCAGGCGTTCATGGGAGCTACTGAATAAGGCGCCCATGACGGAAAACAGGGCGATTGAAATGAGCGACATTGGTGCCTTGTCGCTAAATGTGAACTGTGGCGGGATGAAAAACCAGCTGACCAGCACAACGGAAAACAGGGTGGACACCAATCCGGGGAGCAAGCCACCGATCCAGGAACTAATGAATACTGCCGGAAAAAACAGGAACCATACATATGGTTGAATGGTGGACCAGAACATCCACTGCAGTATAAAAGCCAGGATAGGTGGCGTCATCGCCAGAAGCAGGCTCGACTTCTTGATGACCTGAGCATTCATTAATATCCCTCATGTACGGATAACGAGAGTGCCCATGGTTCGGATTGTCAGCAGCTGCGGAACCCCGATTTTATAAACGAACTCTTAATTCGGGTACATCGCAATTACTGAGAGAGCGCTCAAGAATATATAGCTGCGGAATGTACCTTCTATCATTCAATCCCATGTCACTTAAATACCCCAGAAGAGCTACGCCATGAACCCCATACAGGTGCAACGCTAGCACCGGCCGTCCTTTACTGTCGATTAATACCGCAGCGGCACTGCACTAGCTGGAGATGTCACGCCGGACAGAACCCATACAGGGCAACGGGTTAATACAGGCGCTCTCCGTGATGTGTGTTCACCGGCTGCCAGTTGAAGCGCAACTCTGATAGAGAAGAATGTGCAAAGAGCGGATAGTTTATCCACGTCTGTCTCACATCAAATATTTTTTCCATTCCTGATGGAATGGTCATTTAACCAAGCGTCCAGTGTGTCCGGATACAGCGCAACAAGACCAGTTGGTGATGGCACTAGAATCTCAAACGATCCGCCGCACAGCGACCATGCAGGGCGGTGATCTCATAAAGTCTTTCGGCATGCGCCGGCCCCACCTGCTCCCAGCTGAAACGCCACTCCCAGTAGCCATCGGCCTTGCCCGGCAGGTTCATGCGATACCCCAACCCCAACACATCCTGAAATGAATGAATGGATATGTCGGCGACTGATTCCGAGGCCGCATGGATCAGGTCCCAGTTGATTTCCCGCCCATCCGTGCGCAGGTATTTGCAGGCAAAAGTGCGCTCGCGCTGGGGAGCCGAATCGAACCATCCGATTGCGGTATCGTTGTCGTGCGTGCCGCCATAAACGACGGTGTTGTTGCGGTAGTTGTGCGGCAGGTAGGGATTGTCAGTGTCGCCGCCAAATGCGAATTGCAGGATGCGCATGCCGGGGAGGTCAAATTTTTCCAGCAGGGCAACCACGTCCGGTGTGACCACGCCCAGGTCTTCCGCAATAATCGGCAGGGTACCCAAAGCGCCCTGTATGGCGTTGAAGAGTTTTTCCCCGGGGCCCGGCATCCATCTGCCGTGGATGGCCGTCGGCTCCGCGGCGGGTATCTCCCAATAGCCGGCGAAGCCGCGAAAATGATCGATGCGCACGATATCAACCAGCTCTATCGTCATGCGTATGCGCTTGATCCACCATGCATAGCCTTCCTGCTCATGCGTCTGCCAGCGATACAGCGGGTTGCCCCAGCGCTGCCCGGTTGCGCTGAAATAATCGGGAGGTACGCCGGCAATCACCGTGGGCTGGTTGTCATCGCCCAGCTCGAACAGGTCCTGGCGCGACCACACCTCGGCACTCTGGTAGGCAATAAAGATGGGCATGTCGCCGATAATCTGAATGCCGCGTTCGTTTGCGTAGTGTTTCAATTTGCGCCATTGGCGGAAGAAACACCACTGGCAGAAACACCAGAACTCGATTTCATCCGCCAGGTCGACCGCAGCTTTCATCAGGGCTTTTTTGTCGCGATGCGCAAGACCCGGCTCCCACTGTCCCCAATCCTGCCAGGCAAACTTTTCGGCCAGCGCCATGAACAGGGCGTAATCATCCAGCCAGGCTTGCTCCGCTGCACAAAACGCCTCGAATTCGTCGTGGTAATGTTGCTTGTCGGCAAGGAAGCGGCTGGATGCGAGGCGCAGCCTTGCCATGCGATATTGATGGACCAGGCCGTAATCCACTCTTTGCGCCTTGAAATCCGCATGCGGCAATAAGTCAGCGGCGTCCAGCCAGCCATGGGCATGCAGATCATCCAGGTCTATCAGCAGCAGGTTGCCCGCAAATGCCGAGCTGCTCATGTAGGGGGAGTTGCCGGGGCCGATTCCGCCCAGCGGCAGTATCTGCCACATTTTCTGCCCGGCCGATGCCAGCCAGTCCACAAAATGATAGGCGCTGGCGCCAAAATCGCCCGAACCGTGAGGGCCAGGTAATGAAGTGGGATGCAGCAATATTCCACTGCTACGCGGAAAGCGCATGACCGTTTCTTTCAGCCGGGTTGTTGTGCAATGTCATAAGATGAAGATTCTGCTCGTTTCTCAAGAGCCGCGCCGCATGGTTCCGCCCGCCTCTGCACTGTCGCCACCGCCGCGGCTGATGGACTGGTTCAGCACTGCGGGCGGCTCCAGCTTCAACAAGTTGTAGAGGTGCATCAGGTTGCCGCGATACAGGCGATCAAAGCTGGCCACGGCATGGGCGGGGTTGTAGTCGCCAAACCACCAGAACCAGTCCGAACTCTCGCATGAAGACAGCTGCTTTTCTGCTGCACGCTGCTCTGCTTCGCTCAGTTTGCCGCTGGCCATGACCCGGTCATAAGTTTGCTTGGCCATGCACAGCAAGTCCCAGGCATAGTTTTTGTCGGGCGAACCTATCCAGGTGGAAAATGTACCGTACACCCAGCTGCCGGCAACGAGATGCGGCAACTTGCCTTCATTTGCCGCTCCCTGCCCGCCGGTCACATCAAGCTTGTCCAGGTAATCCTGGTAGCTTGTGGTGCAGATTGAGGGGCGTTGTTCCAGCAGGAAATATAAATCGTTGAGAAAGTGGTAGCCGTTGTAAGGGTAGTATTCCCAGGCATTTTCACCATCCAGAATAATGCTGACTATGGGCGTTTCAGTATCCGGCGCCTGTTGCGCTATGGCTTCCAGCTGGGCGACAAAATGATGTGCCGCGTCATTGCCATTCCAGCTAGCATACTCGAAACCTATTGCATCAGACATCTGGTCATCGCGAAAGAAACAGCGCACTGCACTGGCCTCGCCATCAAGCTGGTAAGACCGATACAGGTATTTTTCGCGGCTCTCTGCGGGCATCCCGGCACTGTGCAGGCTGTTGACCAGGACGCCCTGCCCGCTCGCCGTCCAGCGGCAGTTTTGTGCGGCCAGCACGCCCAGCAAGGCATTTGAAACCGCGCCTTCCGCCGGCCAGACGCCTTGCGGGGCTGCGCCAAAGCGCTGCTGGTGAGTGTGCATGGCAGACTTGATGTGCGCCTCGACGCGCGATCTTCCCCCGGGGTAGGCCGCGGTTTGCGGCAGGCTGCTTTCAGCCTCGCTTTCGCGCGCGCTGCGAAATTCCAGCAGCAGGGGGGAGAGCGGGTGGTAATGCGGGGTGGTGGAAATTTCTATCTGTCCGCTTTCCGCCAGCTTGCGATAGCGCGGGATAATGCGGCCTACCTCCTTGCCGATCAGGTCAAACAGCGCCTTGCGATCGGCATGGCTGAAATTTTCCGCCTTGCTCATCAGGGCAATCACCAGGTGATGCTCGCGGCGCAAGCTCTCGCCACACCAGGCCAGGTGATACCAGGTCAACAGGTCGGCAAGGAATTGGCCGGACAGATAAGACAGTGCGGCGCTGCTGCCCGACTCCAGCATTTTGAACAAGTCGGAAAGGCGCTTGTAGGAGGGATAAGGCGCAACCATTTTGTTGTGGTCGCTGCGGAAACAGCTATCCAGCACCAGATTGCGTTCAGCCACGCTCAAGTCATTCAGGTTCTTGCGTACCAGCAGGCGCAGCAACGGGTCGCGCATCTGCCCGCTGGCAAATTGCTGCTCGTAATCTTCCAGTTGATCCAGCAACACCGGCACAAAATTCACCACCGCCCTGATTTTCGGGTGCTGCTCCAGATGGTATGCCATGTCGGAGTAATCCTTGATGGCATGCAGATAGACCCATGGCAGGAGAAAATCGCCACTGGCGTAATCACGGTAGTCCGGCTGGTGCATGTGCCAGAGGAAAACCAAGTCAATGGATTTGCCCATATTGCCGTCCTTTCATGCTGCTCTCAGCGCACCCGATGTATCTCCTGCCCCAGCATATCCGGGGTCACCAGCACAATTCCCTTGTCGGTCACAAAGAAACGTTTTTCATCTTCTTCGCGATTGACGCCAATAGTCATGCCTTCGGGAATAATGCAGTTCTTGTCCACCACCGCACGTTTGATCACGGCATTGCGCCGCACCTCGACGTTGGGCAGCAATACCGAATCTTCCACGCTGGAATAGCTGTGTACGCGCACATTGGAAAACAGCAGCGAGCGGCTGACCATCGCTCCGCTGATGATGCACCCGCCCGAAACCAGCGAGTCCACCGCCATGCCGCGGCGCGCCTCATCGTCAAACACGAATTTGGCCGGTGGCAATTGTTCCTGGTAGGTCCAGATAGGCCATTCCTGGTCATACATGTTGAGGTCGGGGACAACCTTGGTCAGCTCCATATTGGCTTCCCAGTAGGCATCTATCGTTCCAACATCGCGCCAGTACGGCACGCCACCCAACTCGCCTTCCACACAGGCAACACAGCTCTCCTCGAAACTTTGCGCAAACAGGCGGTAATGGGCCTGCATCAGGTGTGGGATGATGTCCTTGCCAAAATCATGGCTGGAATGCGGATCATCGGCATCGCGCAGCAATTGCTCAAACAGGAAGTGGGTGTTGAACACATAGATCCCCATGCTGGCCAGCGCCTTGTTCGGCTTGCCCGGAATCGGGCTGGGCTGCTGCGGTTTCTCGCTGAAATCGATCACGCGCGAAGCTTCATTGACGCCCATCACGCCAAAAGCCTTGGCGTCCTCCAGCGGCACCTCTATGCAAGCCACCGTCATATCGGCTTTTTTCTCCACATGAAAAGCCAGCAGCTTGCCGTAATCCATCTTGTACACATGATCCCCCGCGAGGATCAGCACGTACTCCGGATTGGTTTCACGCAGGATGTCCAGATTCTGGAACACCGCGTCGGCCGTGCCCTGGTACCACATCTCTTCCACGCGCTGCTGCGCCGGCAGGACATCGATGAATTCGCCAAATTGCCCATTGAGGAAGGCCCAGCCACGCTGGATATGCTGAATCAGGCTGTGAGATTTGTACTGGGTAGCCACACCGATGCGACGGATACCGGAGTTGACGCAATTGGACAGGACAAAATCGATGATGCGAAACTTGCCGGCTATGGGAACGGCGGGTTTGGCGCGCCAGTCGGTCAGTTGGTGCAAGCGGCTGCCACGCCCCCCTGCCAGTATCATGGCATAGGTGTTCTTGGTCATGGCGCTTACAAAGCGGGCTTTATTGAGCGTAGACATATAACTCCCAGGCTGGATTTAACGGGAACGGTATAAAAGCTGCCCGCATTTACGACTGTATCAGATAGTAACTGTGCCTGTCTCTGGATGTGTTTATAATCAACGCAGCCATGAAAAAAAATGCCCACGCACATGTTGATGCCCGGACCGAAGCGCTTTTACAGGGGCGCTTGCACGATCCTTTTGCCTATCTGGGGCCACATTATGAAAATGGCAAGCATGTAATTCGCGCCTTTCACCCCTACGCAAGCTCGTTATGGCTGGAAACCGGGCAGGGCAGCCAGCCCATGCAGCGCACACATATGCACGGCCTGTTCGAGTGGCATGGCAGCGCAGCCCCGACACACCCTTACCGCCTGCGCCTTGTGCAGGAAGGCGCCGAGCAGCTGCTGCATGACTGTTACGCATTCAGGCCGCAAATTTCCAGCTTTGACCTGCACCTGTTCAATGAAGGCAAGCTGCACCAGGGTTACCGCGTGCTCGGCTCGCATGCCATGCAGGTTGATGGCGTGCACGGCATCCGCTTTGCCGTGTGGGCGCCGAATGCCGAACGCGTCAGCGTGGTGGGTGATTTCAACCGCTGGGACGGGCGCATGCACCCGATGGCGGTGCACGGCTCCAGCGGCGTGTGGGAACTATTTATCCCAGACCTGGCCCCCGGCACCCTGTACAAATTTGAAATCCGCAACCGTTCGGGCGCGCTGCTGGTCAAGACTGACCCCTACGCCGGCGCCTTCGAATTACGCCCCGGCACCGCCGCCCGTGCCGGGGCGGGCATCAGCCACGAGTGGCAGGATGCGGCCTGGATGGAACAGCGCAGCACTTGGGACTGGCTGCACGCGCCGCTCAATGTCTACGAAATCCACATCGCTTCATGGAAGCGCCACCCGGACGGGCGCTTCTACACCTACCGTGAGCTGGCCGAGCACCTGATTCCCTACCTCAAGGACATGGCTTATACCCACGTGGAGCTGATGCCGGTGTCGGAACACCCGCTGGATGAATCCTGGGGCTACCAGACCACCGGCTATTTTGCCGCGACCAGCCGTTTCGGCACGGCGGATGAGTTGTGCCACTTCATCGACAGCTGCCATCAAGCCGGCATAGGCGTGCTGCTGGACTGGGTGCCGGCACATTTTCCGCAGGACAGTTTTGCGCTGGCACGCTTTGACGGTACCGCCCTGTACGAGCACGAAGACCCGCGCTTGGGTTACCACCATGACTGGGGCACGCATATTTTCAACTTTGGCCGCAACGAGGTGAAAAGCTTTCTGCTTTCCAGCGCGCATTACTGGCTGGGACAGTTTCATTTCGACGGCCTGCGCGTGGACGCCGTGGCTTCCATGCTGTATCTCGACTATTCGCGCAAGGCGGGTGAATGGCTGCCCAACAAGTTCGGCGGGCGCGAAAACCTGGAAGCCATAGACTTCCTGCGCGAGCTCAACATCATGGTGCACGAGGTGTTTCCCGGCGCCCTCACCCTGGCCGAGGAATCCACCTCCTGGCCCGCCGTGTCGCGCCCGGTGTATCTGGGCGGGCTCGGGTTCTCGATGAAGTGGAACATGGGCTGGATGAACGACACCCTGAGCTTCATGCAAATCGACCCCGTGCACCGCCGCTACCACCTGAACCAGCTCACCTTCAGCCAGCTCTATGCCTATACGGAAAACTTCGTGCTGCCGTTCTCGCACGACGAAGTGGTGCACGGAAAGGGCTCATTGCTGGACAAGATGCCCGGCGATGCCTGGCAAAAATTCGCCAACCTGCGCCTGCTGCTGGCCTACCAGATGAGCAGCCCGGGCAAGAAGCTCAATTTCATGGGCAATGAATTGGCACAGGGGCGTGAATGGCGCTCCAGCTGGGAGATAGAGTGGTGGCAACTGGGGCTGGAACAACACCGCGGCATCCAGCACATGGTGCGCGACCTCAACCGCCTGTACCGCGACATGGCGGCACTGCACGCGCTGGATTTTCAAGCCGAGGGCTTCTCCTGGCTGGATTGCCACGATGCCGAACGTTCGCTGCTGTCCTTCCTGCGCCGTGGGCGCAATGGCGAGGTAGCGGTAGTGCTGCTCAATTTCACCCCGGTACCGCGCAATCACTACCGCATCGGTTTGCCCCTGGATTGCACCTACAAGGAAATATTCAACAGCGATTCGCAGTATTATGGCGGCAGCAATCACGGTAATAATGGCGTAATACACGCGCAGCATACTGCCTGGATGGGCCAGGCATATTCTGCAGAAGTTGAATTGCCGCCGCTTGCCTGCGTTATCCTGATGCCCGCTTGAAAGTTTGAACCATATATGGCGTCAGAAATCGTAGCGAGCGGGCTGGCATTGGGGGAGCCCGGAGCACAGGCACCGGAGTGTACATTCCAGTACACGAGGATGCCGAGCACCGAACGACTCCAATGCCAGCCCGCGCATAACCAGCCAGTTAGCGCATGTTTCATCGCGCTTACTGGAATGGCTAGTTGTTACATCAGTAGATTTATGACGCTGTGTATACTTCGACAAAGGAGTTGAAATGGTCACCTCACGCACCCCGGTCAGCAAAAAAACCACCAGCACAAAAAAGACAGGCGCCACGGCGGCTACTGCCAGCGCAAAACCAGACGCGCCCAAAACACGCGCTAAAACACCCGCAGTTCCAGCCAAACCGCCCAAGACCGCCAAACCCAAACAGGCCAAGCTGATTCTGGATGAACCGGCGCCTAGCAAGCCAGCGGCCAGGAAAAAACCTGCCGCGAAAAAAACAACCGTGAAAAAAATCGTATCCCCCGAGGAGCGTTATCAAATGATCGCGGCGGCCGCTTATTTTCTGGCTGAGCACCACGGTTTCAGCAGCGGACGTGCGCTGGATGACTGGATCGCCGCGGAAAAAGAAGTGGATGCCATGTTAAACTCGTGACCAGCATGGCAGCCGCAACCGGTCAGGCTTAATGCAACGCCACAAGATCTGATATCAAAAAACAAACCAAGACCTACATGTCCAAACTGACCCACTCCCCGGCCTGGATGGCCTTGAAAAAGCACAAGACCATCATCAGCAAGCAGAGCATGCGCAGCATGTTCAACGAGGATGCGCAACGCTTCGAAAAGTTTTCCCTGCAAGTGGAAAATTTGCTGCTGGATTACTCCAAGAACATCCTCGACACTGAAACCCGGGCGCTGCTCACCGACCTTGCGCATCAGGCCAATCTGGGCGAGTGGATAGAGCGCATGTTCAACGGCGAAAGAATCAACAGCACCGAAAACCGCGCGGTCTTGCATACGGCACTGCGCGCACCGGCGGGGAGCAGCGTCATGCTGGACGGCAAGGATGTGATGCCGGGCGTCATGCGCGTCAAGGAACAGATGCGCCGCTACAGCGAGGAAGTGCGCAATGGCACGGTGCGCGGCCATACCGGCAAGGCATTTACCGATGTGGTGAACATCGGCGTGGGCGGCTCCTCACTGGGCCCGTATATGGCCTGCGAGGCGCTGCACCCCTATGGCAGCGAGAAACTTCGCGCGCATTTCGTTTCCAACATCGACGCGGTCGACATCACCGAAAGGTTGAATGTCGTGAATGCGGAGACCACGCTGTTTATCGTCAGCTCCAAGACCTTCACCACCCAGGAAACCATCACCAATGCCCATGCTGCACGCGCCTGGGTGGTGGAGAAACTGGGCGAGAGTGCGGTCGCCAAACATTTTGTCGCACTCTCCACCAACCTGGAGGCCACCGCAAAATTCGGCATTCACCCGGACAATGTGTTCGAGTTCTGGGACTGGGTGGGCGGGCGTTATTCGATCTGGTCGGCTGTGGGCCTGCCCATCGCCCTGCATATCGGCATGGACAACTTCGAAAAAATGCTGGCCGGCGCACACGCCATGGACAAGCATTTCCGCAGCGCACCGTTCGAGCGCAACATGCCGGTGATCATGGCGCTGATCGACATCTGGTACACCAACTTCTTCGACGCCTGCTCGCATGCCATCCTGCCTTACGACCATTGCCTGCGCCGCTTCCCCGCCTACCTGCAGCAACTGACCATGGAAAGCAACGGCAAGAGCATGGACCGTGACCAGCACCTGGTCGACTACGCCACCAACCGCGTAATCTGGGGCGAGGCCGGCACCAACGGCCAGCACTCGTTCTACCAGCTTATCCACCAGGGCACGCGCGCGGTCACCGCCGATTTTCTCGCCCCCATCATGAGCCATGTGCCGTTCGGGGAGCATCACGTGATGTTGCTGGCCAACTGCTTCGCCCAAACCGAAGCAATGATGCTGGGTAAAACGCCGGAAGAGGCGCGCACCGAACTACTCGCCCAGGGACTGGATGAAGCTGCGATTGCCGCCCTGCTGCCGTACAAGACTTTCCCCGGCAACCGCCCCAGCAACACCCTGCTGTTTGACAAGCTGGACCCCTATAAACTGGGCATGCTGATCGCCCTGTACGAACACAAGGTCTATGTGCAAAGCGTGGTATGGAACATCAATGCGTTTGACCAGTGGGGTGTAGAGTACGGCAAACAGCTGGCCAACAGACTGATACCCGAGCTGCACAGCGCGAAACAGATCAGCCAGCATGACGGCTCAACCAATGCGCTGATCAACCACTATTTATCGCGTCGCCGCGCACAGCAGAATAGCTAATCAACCCGGCCTGATCGCCAGGCCACCACTATCCCCGCCTCGCCCGCTTGCGCCTGATACGCTGCGGCAATGGCCACTCCGGGCACGCACACCAGTTCATCACCACAGAACAACAGCGGCAGCAGTTCGCGTTGCCACGGCGGCACCCCGTGTTCCTGCAACAGATTGCGCAAGCTGCGGTGCGGACGTGCAGCACCCGGCTGTATACTCTCACTGCCATGGCGCGGGCGTATCTCAAGCCGTGCCTGCTCAAGTTTATGGCGGCTGATGCCCAGCCCTGTGACAGGCTCGAAACTCAACACACCATGTGACGCCGGCAAAGCAATTTCCACCTCACCCTGCCAGGTGACGGAAAAATCGCATGCCGGCAAAGCCTCGGGCAAGACATAAGCATGCTCGCGATAACAGCGCAGCTGCCAGCCCGCCCAGCTCACACAGGGCTGTGCATCTGCGCCCGCGGCACATAGCTGGCGCAGCATTTCTGCCAAACGGGTACTGTCCGGAATCGGGGCTCCGCGCATGGCCAGAAAATAGCGCAGCAGATTTTTGCCGCGCGCATCTGACAACTGGCGCAGCACAGCCACGGCAAGGCGCTCACCCGCAATCGCCGCCACGGCATCTTGTGCTGCCAACTCATCCAGCAAACTCGCGGCTTCGGCAAAATGCCGCGAGCTGCGCGCCAGCGTGGTGCGATATGCCGGAAAGCGTTGTTCCAGCAGCGGCAGCACACGATGGCGCAAGAAATTTCTCGGGTAGCTCACATCGGCATTGCTGTCATCCTCCACCCAGCGCAGACCATGCTCGTGCGCATAAGCCTCCAGTTCGGCCCGATCCACATCGAGCAAGGGCCGCAGTAAAACCGGTGAAATTTTAGCCCCCTCTCCCCAGCCCTCTCCCGCCAGGGGAGAGGGGGTGTGTTGAGCTACGCGCTTGATAAGAGGCATGGCGCTGGCACCGCGCACGCCGGCGCCGCGCAGCAACTGCAGCAACAGGGTTTCCGCCTGGTCATCGCGATGATGCGCCAGCGCAATGAAATCGCTGTTCTGGCGCGCCAATGCGGCATGGCGCAGCTGTCTGGCAGCCGCCTCTATACCCATCTCGCGCAATGGCGTGATATCCACGTGTTCAACTTGCAGGGGAATGCCATGCTGCGCGCACAGCTCACTGCAGAATGCAGCCCAGGCATCGGCATGGCGGCTGATGCCATGATGCACATGCAGGGCGCGCAGCTGCCAGGAAAAACGCGGGGAAATTTGTGCCAGCAGATGCAGCAGCACGACGGAGTCAATTCCGCCGCTCAGGCCTATCAGAAGGGAACTGCCGTGGGGAACGCAAGACGAGAGCGCGTCGGCGACGCGCCCGGCAAGATTAGAGCTCGACTTCCTTGAATTTGCCATAGTTCATCAAGCGGCTGAAACGGGCCTGCAACATATCGTCCTCAGACTGTCCCTGCACCTGCTTGAGAGTTTCCTGCAATGCCTTCTTCATGGTTTCCATCATCGCCGGGTAATCGCGGTGCGCGCCACCCAATGGTTCATTGATGATTTTGTCCACGATGCCCAGCGCTTTCAGGCGCGTGGCGGTAATGCCCAGGGTTTCCGCCGCATCTGCCGCCTTGTCTGCGCTCTTCCACAGAATAGAAGCACAGCCTTCAGGGGAGATAACCGAATAGGTGGCGTATTGCAGCATCAGCATGGCATCGCCCACGGCAATCGCCAGCGCGCCGCCGGAGCCGCCTTCACCGATAATGGTGCAGATCAGCGGCACTTTCAGTTCGGCCATCACGTACAGGTTTTTGCCGATGGCTTCCGATTGGCCGCGTTCCTCGGCGCCCACGCCTGGATAAGCGCCCGGGGTGTCGACAAAGGTCATGATGGGAATACCGAATTTCTCGGCCAGGCGCATCAAGCGCATGGCCTTGCGGTAACCCTCCGGGCGCGGCATGCCGAAGTTGCGGTATTGGCGCTCCTTGGTGTCGCGCCCCTTCTGGTGGCCGATCACCATCACGCTCTGGCCGTTGAAGCGCGCCAGTCCGCCTACTATCGCGGCATCATCGGCATAGCTGCGATCACCGTGCAGCTCCTCGAAATCGGTAAACAGGTGCTCGATATAGTCCAGCGTGTAAGGCCGTTGCGGATGACGCGACACCTGGGAAATCTGCCAGGGCGTGAGCTTGGCGTAAATCTCCTTGGTCAGTGTCTGGCTCTTTTTCTGCAAGCGGCTGATCTCGTCAGAGATATCGACTGCGGAATCATCCTGCACGTAACGCAGATCATCAATTTTGTTTTCCAGGTCGGAAACAGACTGCTCAAAATCCAGGAAGGTAACTTTCATAGCTAAGGTTTCTATTGTGCCTGTGGGTTTCAAATTATTCGGGCGCGATTATACAGGAATGTGCCGGACGGATTAACAGCAGCTTAACAGGCTGTTAAGCAGTCAATCCGAAAAAGCGTCTTATTGTTGACAAAATCTCACTACGTCGCTGCGATATGACCTTCTGCGCAGACTCTGCATCCAGATTCTGGATCACACTGTCCAGCTCGGCACGGCGTGCCGCCAGAATGTGCGACATTTCCTCGGCTATGACAGGGCGGGCGCGCAGTATTTCCTCAAACATATCCTTGTCCAGGCGATAGCAATCCACATCACTCTTGGCGATTACCGAGGCCGAACGCGGCGCGCCGGTCATCATGCCCATTTCGCCAAAAAAGCTGCCTTGCTGCAACTCGCTCACCGTGCGCCGCTCACCGCCCGGTGTTTCAAAATACACCTCGGCCTCGCCGCTGATCACAATGTACAACCAGTGCGCCACCGAGCCCTGCCTGGCGATGATATTGCCCTTGGCAAAGGGCGCAAATTTGAGGCGCTCTGCCAGTGACCGCAGCTCATCATCTGTCATCTGCGAGAACAACTCGACACGCCGCAGTGTCTTCATACGCAAGGCGACTTCGCGTTGCTGCACAATCTCTTCGTGTTTTTCGTTCTCCTTGATCAGGTGGATATTGCGCTCATCCACCGCGAGCCGGATGCCGTGGCGTTGCAAGGCGGTCATGATTTGCCAGCGTATGGAGGCATCGGTGGGGTCATCCGGCATCAGGTCGGTCAGCCAGTAACGCAAGGCATAGCGTGCATAGCCCTTGTCATCCACATCCATCAGCACACAATTGGGCAGGGGATTTTTGGCCACATTATTGATTTCAGTTTGCTGGATAGCCTCCTCGACAATACGGATAACCCGTGTGGGCGCCGTTTCCATGTTCACATTGAACCATACCCAGCGTCGCCACTGCACTGGCTGATCCTTGCGCCGCCCCAGCACCAGAAACTTGTTTTTCATTAGCTGGCTGTTGGGAAACACCACGGTCTCCCAGTTGCGTGTTTCCACCAGGGTGGAGCGCCAGCGTATATCCACCACGCGGCCGGAAATATCGTCCACCTTGATCCAGTCGCCTATCTCGATCGAGTTATCCAGCTGCAAGGCCAGGCCGCCCAGGATATTGCCCAGCGTATCCTGCATGGCAAACGCCACCACCGCGGTAATCATCGCCGAGGTGGCCAGCAGACTGCTCAGGTCCAGCCCGGCATAGCGCAGGCGCACCATGCCCCAGGCAATGTAGGCAATGATGACAATAATGTCCTCGGTAATGCGCGGCGGCGACCACTTGAACAGCGGCAGCACAATGCGGAAAGCAAGCAGGCCCCACAGGCGTATTGCCGCAATCCCCGCCCCGATGTAGAAAACCTCATGCAGAGTTGAACCGGCGCGGGTGTACTCCAGCGCATACATCACACTGCTGGCAAACTGCCCGAAGCTGCAGGCAAAGAAAAAACCCAGGGTGTTGACCAGCCCTTTGCGCTCTTCGGGGCGGAAGTGATACAGCAGCCCCCAGATGCACAGCACCATCACCAGCACCAGCAAGGAGCCGTCGCGCCAGAAAAAATCGAGTGTAGTGTTCCAGAAACTCATCATGTCGTGGTGCCCGGCTTGTTCAGAATCCAAAAACAATCACTACTGTGCATAGTACGCCAGGGAATGACGGAAACGCCATAGCTTCCATAGCCCGGCACGGGTCAGCTCATAGCGGCGTGCCGTCTCTTGGGCGGGAATATCGATAACGATACGGCCAATTTTTCCAGCCTTGAGCCCCTGCAGCAATGGTGACATGCAATCCCGTTCAAACTCCTGCAGAGAACTGCGCCAGGTGGCCAGGTCACCGCGCTGCAGTGCCGCTTGCAAGCCCTCCCACACCAACAACACATCCCCCTCGCCATCCACATCTACACGCTGGCCCTGGCACAAGCGCCCGGCGCCGACACCGGCCGCCCCGGCCAGGGCCAGCGCCAGGGCCAGATCACCGTCCGCAATGACTTGGGCGCAGGGTTGCAACAAATCATCGCCGGCCATTCCTGCACCCCAGAACCACACGCTGTTGATCGCAGGCTTACCGCGCTCTTCGCGTGCCTGATTGACCGCATGGGAGAAAAACAGCATCTGGATTTCATTCAACACCCCGTGCCAGTGCAAGGCATCACGGCCGCCGGGCAAATGCGCACGCACATCAAGCCCCGCCGCCTGCGACAGCGGATGTGTCTGCATGGCAGGCACTGCAGCCAATTGCACATACCAGCGTTGCGGATGCGGCGCCGCAAAATGCAGCCCATCTTGCGCAAAGTGCGCATTCAGGCTGGCGCACAGCTGCGCCGCTTCTTCCGGTGTCGGTATTACATCGGTCCGCAAGATCATCTGCTCGCGCTGCAGCTGAATATGCACCGGATCGGCACGCATCCAGCCTGAAGCTCCCGGCTCAACTCCATCCGCCTGCAAGGTGAACGGAGCAATTGCCAGATCGGCCACGCCAAATGCGGCACACAGCCAGCTCTCCAGCGAGTCAGCCTGCAGGGCGGCAGGCTCGGCGCGTGCCAGGAATTTCTCCAGCGCATCCAGCTCCAGTCCTGCGCAGGCATCCTTCGCCAGCGGGTTGGGCAAGAACAATTCAGGGATCA
>JAHFQY010000006.1:26460-54973 GCA_023259065.1 Nitrosomonadales bacterium | reverse complement strand
GGGATCACTATCTGTACGTTTTTCATCTTGTTAATTTTTTGCATAATTCATGAGGTACGTGATTCATTGTGTGATGGCCGACTTCGGGACAAAGAGAAGTGCGCATAGTTGTCGGGGGTAGCCCGACAGCTAGTCACTTTTCTTGTCTTGCCAAGAAAAGTAACCCAAAGAAGTCGCCCCCAGATCCGCCACCTCTTCGAGGTTCCCTGCGTTGCTCGTCTGGTCAGGCGGCTGCGGAACTCGCACGATCCGCTACGCGTCCACGTGCTCAAACAGTCCTCGCCGACTACCCCTGACCAGACTCCGCTACTCGGTGGCGGATAAGGGGGAGGGTAATTCAAAAGCCAACCCGCAATAAATCCGACACACTGCGCGTGCTGGGTTTGGGTACCCTTCTGTATCGCTGAGGGCGAGGAATAAAATTGGGGAGAAGGCGAGCACTGTTTGAGCTCGCGGCAGGTCGCGTAGTGTGCGGCCTGCTAGGGCGAGTTGCGCAGCCGCCCAATTTTATTGCTCGACCGAAGGAACCCGCAGGGCGATACGGCAGGGTTCGCCTTCTTTTGGTTACTTTTCTTGGCGAAGCAAGAAAAGTAACCAGCTGTCGGGCTGCCCCCGACAAAACCCCACACACCTCCCCCATCATTAAATTAGCACCAGCTTCCCCAGCTCCTGCTCAATCTCCTGCTGCGCAAGCCGCTCATAATCATCACGGTTGAAAGTAATCATGCCTCCCGCCAATTCATGCCAGGAGAAACCGCTAGTCCAGTCAGGCTGCGCATATGTCCCCTGCTTCTTGCGAGCAAACACATACAGCCGGCCAGCGCCATAGAGCAAGTTGTAGGGAGTGTCGCTGCCATGCAGTCCGCTCAGATAGGCCCATGCTGCCTCATGCGAATCGAATGCCTCACATTGCGCGGGGTAAGGCCGCTGCCCACCGTTGTGCCGCCACTGCTCATGCATCACGGCAAAACCCGACGGCTTGACGAACATCTGGAAATGCAGGTGGTTGACCGAAGCGAATGCCCCCAGCGAGTTATAACCAAAGCCCACGCCGGGCAGGGTGCGCGCCAGCTCCAGCGTGGTGTGCCACAGGTAATGATGGTGCGCCTCGGTAAGGAACTGCGGCCAACAGCTTTCCCGCTCCAGCACCAACAGGCCGTGAAAATCGGTAAAGGGGTATTTGTTGTAAAACAGCGTGGCCTGCAGGCCGCACAACTCGCCGGCCCAGAACGCCTCCTTCTGCATGAAGGGCTTGTTGAAGTGGAAACCGGATTCATCAAACGCCACCTGCAGGCTGGCCGGCACCTGCGTGGAGATTCGCCTGGGGCGGAACGAGCGCAGCTGGTTGAATTGCACCTCCCACGGCCCGGCATGGCGAATCTCGGTGCGCTGCAGATTCGCGAAGCCAACCGCATGCAGCTTGAGAAACACCAGCAGGTCTTCCTCCACCACTGCTATGGGCTTGCCCTTGGACAAGGCCTCGACATAATCTTTGCTCAATTCGCGATACAGGGCTGCCAGCTCATCCGCCGTCGCCTCCTGCACACGCCGGTCAAAGCTGGCGTTGGCACACACCAGAATGAACGGCCCCAACCCGCCCCTGTGCAGAAGAGAGGACAAGCCGTCAGTAAAAGCTTGTTGAAACGAAGCCAGGTCGGAAAACGGATAATCTGACATTAAAGCAATGCTCCATAGCTGTAATGCTGGAGGGCGGAAAGCATGAGGGAATCAGCGGGTTCCATCGCTGCAGGCGCCTAAGCTGAAAATGGATTGGTTACAGTCAACTTGCCTTCAATAACCTGGCCGTGTTGCAAGTCTTCCGTGTAGAGCGTATCGCATCCTGCATCAATGGCAGTAGCGACAATCAGGCTGTCATACCAGGAGAATCCATATCGTTCAGCAATTTCCAGCGCAAGATGCATGGTTGCCGGAATCACAATCTCCACCCTGCACATTGATTCAAGTGTGGTGAGCAGCTTCCTGATCTCCGGGGCAGGCAGCGCCAGTTTTTTCGAGGCTTCATTCGCCGTTTCGGAAAGCACCTGTGTCGAGATTGTGGGATGAGTGGTGAAAAGTGGCGCGGCAATACTCGCCTTGGTCGAGTTAGGCCCAAGAGCGTAAATGACAACATTCGTGTCTATGAACGCCTTAACGGGCATTGGCCTCATCCCTGTCAAATTTGTAATTGCTCGTGTCCACATTGAAGCTGCGGAAAAACGCCTCAATTTCCGCGGGTGTTTTGGGAACTGACGCCTCCCCCGCTCGGCTTTGCCTCATTTTCAAAAATGCGATGAAATCCAACACCTCAGCTT
The DNA here is from genome assembly GCA_023259065.1 of Nitrosomonadales bacterium. Classification (GTDB taxonomy): domain Bacteria; phylum Pseudomonadota; class Gammaproteobacteria; order Burkholderiales; family Gallionellaceae; genus 39-52-133. The sequence goes on along the minus strand of JAHFQY010000006.1, from coordinate 52,661 downwards.
GTTTCTCCGAAGGAAGGGAGTCGGCTTCCCGCGCAATGATGTCAGCATATTCCATGTTCTTCTCCTTTGATTGCCCTCGCATTATAGGTTAATGCGCGACACATAGTTCGTGGCTAGCATATTCTCGGCAACGGATCATCCTCCAGCTCTTCCAGTATGCGCTGCCCGCCCAGTTCAGTTTCCAGCACCACGTGCGCGCGCCCTGCGTTGAGCTGGCCGATGATGGCGGCCTCGCGCCCCTGTGGCAGCGCACGCAGGCAAGCCAGCGCTGCTGCTGCCTGTGAGGCCGCAACGATGGCCACTACACGGCCCTCGCAGGCGAGGAACATGGGGTCGTAACCCAGCATCTCGCACACCACGGTGACCTGTTCGCGCACCGGAATATCCGCCTGGTTAAGCCTGACTTCCATATTGGTGGCGCGGCAAATTTCGTGCATCACGGTGGCCAGCCCGCCGCGCGTGGGGTCGCGCATGAAGCGCAAGCCGTCCAGTGAGGCCAGCGCCTGAGTCAATGGCAGCACGCTCGCCGCATCCGACATCAACTCTCCGCTCAGGCCAAACTGTTCGCGCGCCAGCAGCACGGCGATGCCGTGATCGCCCACCGGGCCGCTGACCAGAATGGCGTCGCCTGCCTGAATACGATCCATGCCCAGCTGCAAATGTGCGGGGCGCACACCGACGCCGGTGGTAGCGAGGTAGAGCCCGCCGCCTTCGCCGCGCCGCACCACCTTGGTGTCGCCCGCCACCACTACCACACCAGCCTCCTGCGCGGCACGGGCGAGGCTGGCGACAATGCGCTCAAGCTGGGCAATATCCATGCCCTCCTCGATGAATGCGTTAAGAGTGAGATACAGCGGCGTTGCCCCCGATACCGCGAGGTCATTCACCGTGCCATGCACCGCCAGCGAGCCTATCGTGCCACCGGGGAACTCCAGCGGTTGCACGGTAAAGCCGTCGGTAGTCATCATCACCACGCCCTCCATCGCCGGCAGCGCTGCCGCATCGGCCTGCACGTTGAGCAGGGGGTTGCCGAGATGGCGTGCAAAAATCTCTTCAATCAGTTCGCGCATGTAGCGCCCGCCGTTGCCGTGAGCCAGGCTGATGTGGGTTTCATCCATTTGAATATAGCGCCTCTACTAGTTGTCCCATTGCGATACCGCCATCGTTGCATGGCAGCCGTTCGGGTAAATATGCAGCAAATCCGGCGGCAGCAAGTTGAGCCAGCGCAAGCTCGGCCAGCAATCTGTTTTGAAACACGCCTCCGGTCAAGCCCACTGCATCGAAAGGCGCACGCGCATGAATGCACCTGGCCTGTTCAACAATAGTGTGCGCCAGGCTCAGGTGGAATTGCATCGCCCTTTGCGCCACAGGCAAATCGGCGCGCAGCATGGCCAGCAGCAGTGGTTGCCAGTCTGCCGTGAACAGCCCATCCGCGTCTTCCAACAAGGGCAATGCTACCGCCTCGGCATCGCCGCTGGCCACGCTCTCCAACATCATGCCGCCCTGCCCCTCGAAGCTCGCCGTGTCGAGCAGGCCGAGCAGGCTGGCCGCGCCATCGAACAAACGCCCGGCCGCCGTGGTGGTGGGTGAATTCAAACCGCGTTCCCACGCGCTTTTGAGCAAGGCGTTATCGGCTGCAGGCGTGTCCCTGTCCAGGCCGCTCTCCCAGCACAACGCGGCGGCGGAGCGCCACGGCTCGCGCCCGGCCCGTTCTCCACCGGGCAATTTAAAGGGCCGCATGCGCGCCACGCGCCGCCATGCACCGGGTCTGCCATGCAGCGCCTCGCCACCCCACAGGCTGCCGTCTTCCCCCAGGCCCACGCCATCCCAGGCGAAGGTCAGCCAGGTTTTTTCGGCATCGTGCTCCAGCGCCAATGCCGAGGCATGGGCGTGGTGGTGATACACGCGCAGCAGCGGCAAGCCCTGTGACTTCGCCCAGCGGCTGCTGGCATAGTGGCTGTGCGCATCGCATACGATGGCTTCAGGCTTTATGCCATACAGTTGCTGCAAATCCGCGATCACCTGCTCGAAAACTTCCAGGCTGCGCGGCGCATCCAGATCGCCGATGTGCGGGGAAACCACGGCACGCTGCCCCCAACCCAAGGCGATGGTATTTTTGGTGTGCCCGCCCACCGCCAGCAGGGGCCGCGTCAATGCGCGCGGCAGCTCGATTTCCAGCGGCGCGATGCCGCGTCCCGCCCTGAGCAGACGGGCTTTGCCGGCAATGACGCGCATCACCGTATCATCGGCCGGCCGCGCTATGGGGCGGTTGTGATGCAGGAAAGCTTGCGCAACTTTGGCCAGACGTATTTCTGCTGCAGCATTGTCAGTCAACACAGGTTCACCGCTCACATTGCCCGAGGTCGCGATGACGGGCTTGCCCAGGCTATCCAGCAGCAGATGGTGCAGCGGGCTGTAGGGCAGCATCGCCCCTACCTCATGCAGTCCCGGCGCAATCAGCCCGGATAAAGTTGAGCCAGCACGCCGGCGCAACAACACGATGGGGCGCACCGGGTCACACAACAGCGCTTGCGTCTGGCTGTCGAGCTCCAGCTCTTCTCTCACCAGCTCGCAACCATCTGCACCGCGCCACGGAAACATCAGCGCCAGCGGCTTGTGCGGGCGATTTTTACTGGCGCGCAGGTGCGCGATGGCCTCATTGTTGGTGGCATCGCACATCAGGTGATAGCCGCCCACGCCTTTCACCGCAACGATGTCACCGTGCTGCAAGGCGGATATACAGGCTTGCAGCGCAGCAGCGCCATCAATGCGAGCATCCGCTGCAACAAAGCCGAGTTGCGGGCCGCACTGCGGGCAGGCAATCGGCTCGGCATGAAAGCGACGGTCGCGCGGGTCCTCATATTCGGCGCGGCACGCCGGGCACAGCTCGAAGCCCGCCATGGTGGTATTGGGCCTGTCGTAGGGCAGGCGCGTGATCAGGGTGTAGCGCGGGCCGCACTGGGTGCAGTTGATGAAGGGATAGCGATAACGCCTGTCCTCTGGCGACAGCATCTCGCGGCGGCAGTCTTCACACAGGAAATAATCGGGGGGGAGATGAATCTGTGCGTCCGCAGAAACTGCACTGGGCACAATTTCGAAATGATCCAAGGCCAGCGCTGAAATTTTTTCCACACTGAGTATGTGCGGCCGCGCCAGGGGCGGAGCTTCTGCGAGCAGCGCAGCAGCAAATGCATCGAGTGAGGATGGCTTGCCCTCGGCTTCAATCAACACCTGACCCGCGAGATTCTGTACACGGCCAAGCAGTTCCAGGCGTTGCGCCAGACGGTAGACAAAGGGCCGGAACCCCACCCCCTGCACCCGCCCCGTGACCAGCCAGCGCCGTGCTTCAGGCATCGGCTTCGGCATTGGTGCGAATCCCGCTGGCCCACCAGATGCGGCATGCGCCCTCATCCGACACCATGCACGGACCTATGGGGGATTTGGGGATGCAGGCACGGCCATACAGCTTGCACTCGTTGGGCCTGATTTTCCCCAGCACCACGCGCGCGCAATCACAGCCCGGCGGCATCTGGCCGGCGCGCTTGCGTCCTGCCGCATCAAAGTCAGGATAGCGCTTGCGCGCATCATGGGCGGCAAACTCAGGATTGAGCGCGTAGCCGGAAGCGGGAATCACGCCGATGCCGCGCCAGTTGGAGTCAACCACCTGCATGGCCTGTGCCAGTTGTTTTTGCGCCGCAAAATTGCCGCCTGGGCGCACCAACTCGGGATAGCAGTTGTCGAGGAAACGTTCGCCTTCGAGCAGCTGGCGCAACACCGAGTACATGGCGGCGAGCAAGGACACCGGAGTGAAGCCCGCCACCGCGGCAGGGAGGCCATGCCTCTCCACCACAAACAGCCATTCCTCCGGCCCCATCACGGTGGACACATGGCCGGGCGCGATCAGCGCATCGAAGCCCGGCTCGCCAGAGTCCAGCAGCATGGCCACCGCCGGCCAGGTGAGGCGGCCGGACAGCAGCAGCAACAGATTATCCGGCACGCCTTCCAGCATCATTGCAGCCACCGGCGCGGTGGTGGTCTCGAAGCCGGCGGCGAAAAACACCACATTTTTTTCCGGATTTTCCTGCGCAATCTTCACCGCCTCGCGCGGGCTGGCGATGGGTCGCACATCGGCGCCTGCCGCCTTGGCCTGTTCGAGTGAGCGAATTTCATTCTTCGGCACATTCACCGGCACCCGCAGCATGTCGCCAAACGCCACCAGTATCACCCCGGCGTGCAGCGCAAGCTGGATAGCCTGATACACATCCTCTTCCGGACACACGCACACCGGACAGCCGGGGCCGGCAATCAGCTCAATGTTCTGCGGCAGCGCGCTGCGCAATCCGGCCATGGAAATGGAGCGCTCATGTCCGCCGCACACATTCATGATGCGCACATTGCCCTCAATCGGTAATGCGCGAATCTTGTCCAGCCAGTCCTGTGCGTTTTTCATAGCGGTAGAAATCGTAGCGAGCGAACTGTCATTGGGGGAACCCGGAGCGCAGGCACCGGAGTGTACATGTTAGTACATGAGGATGCCGAGCACCGCGTGACCCCAAGGCCAGTTCGCGCAGTAGATTTATGGCGCTATGAATCATTGCCCACCACGGCCAGCATCTCATCGAACAATTCCCAGGCCGAACGCGCCTCCTGCTCGGTCATTACCTGAATCGCATAACCCACATGCACCATCACATAGTCACCCACCGCCACCGGCTCGCCCTGCAGCATAAACAGGCTCACCTCGCGTTGCACGCCCTTGGCGCTACAGCGCGCGTTATAGCCGTCGATTTCAACAATTTGCATGGGTATGGCCAGACACATGATGGCGAGCTCCAGAGAAAATTCTTATCCTTACAATCCCTATGGAAATTCCGGGTTGATTTGTTTTCCGGGTTGATTTGTTATTACTGCATGATTAGCATAACAAGTGTAGTGTATACATATCAGGGAATACTGGTACATCAAATGCAATATTCCTGATACCCGCTGCTTAACCGCAACACTAGCACATACACACTGCCATGACTGTCCATCAAAATATTTTGATTCTGGGTATCGGCAACAGTTTGTTACGCGACGAAGGCGCGGGAATTCACGCGCTGAACCAGTTGCGCCCGCTGCTGCAAGAGCATCAGGACATTACCCTGCTGGATGGCGGCACACTCAGTTTCACCCTCGCCGGCGCCATAGAAGACGCCTCCCACCTCATCGTGCTGGATGCAGCACAACTCAACCAGCAAGCCGGGCACTCACAGGTATTCGAGGGTGCGCAAATGGATGCCTTTATCGGCAGCAACCGCAAGCACAGCGTGCACGAAGTGAGCCTGATCGACCTGCTCGCGGTAGCCCTGTTAAGCGATCACCTGCCGCAGCAGCGTGCGCTCATCGGCATCCAGCCCGGTGAAATCGATTGGGGCGAAGAGCCTTCCCCCGCTGTGGCCGCCGCCATGCCGCACATCTGCAACCAGGCTATGCAGATTATCGAAGGATGGCGCACATGACGCTACAGGATATTGCCGTCAAGGTTGAACGTGCGGACGACTACTCGGTCGGCAACATTTCCGCCCTGCTGGCCGAAATTGCCACCCTGCTGGAAAAATTCATAGCCACAGGTCAAAGCGCTGAAATCGACCTGAAAAGCCTGCCCATGGGTGCGCTGGAATATGAACAGCTGCGCCTCGCTCTGGGACAGGGCGAAGTCGCCGCCAACCTTGAAGCCATCGGTCCTTCCGAAATCATCGAAACAAAATATCCCGGCGTATGGTGGGTGACCCACTACAACGTCGAGGGAGACATCGTTGCAGATTTGATTGAGATCGCGAACTGCCCAGCGATATTAACAAGCCAGCCGCAGGACATGCAGGCCGGCTTGGCGCGACTGCAGGCCGCAATAGAGAAATAACTTATGTAGGTCGGGTTAGGACGCAGTCCGTAACCCGACAGTGTGAGGAGCAAGAAAATGTCGGGTTACGCAAGCTCAGACGACTTCTCACGCGGTTTACCGCGTAGAGAATCGCGTAACTTTGTTGAACCCGACCTACGCGTAACACAGGCAATCAGGGAGGCATCATGAAAGATCACGATACTCTGGAGCACCGGCTCACCCAGCAAGGCATCAGCCGCCGTTCCTTCCTCAAGTTCTGCACTGCCATGGCCTCGCTCATGGCCCTGCCTCCCGGCACTGCTCCCGCCATCGCTGCAGCGCTGGCCCAGGCCAAGCGCCCTTCGGTGATCTGGCTGTCATTCCAGGAATGCACGGGCTGCACCGAGTCGCTCACACGCTCGCATTCGCCCACGCTGGAAAGTCTGATCTTCGACATGATCTCGCTGGACTATCACCACACCCTGCAGGCGGCCTCCGGCTTTGCCGCAGAAAAATCGCGCGAAGATGCGATGAAGGATTTTTACGGCAAATACCTGCTGCTGGTGGACGGCTCCATTCCCACCAAGGATAACGGCATCTACTCCACCATCGCCGGGCGCACCAATCTCGACCTGCTGCAGGAAGCCGCCAAGGGTGCGGCCGCCATCGTGGCAGTAGGCAGCTGCGCCGCGTTCGGCGGCCTGCCCATGGCCAAGCCCAACCCTACCGGTGCGGCGCCGGTGTCCGATCTGATCAAGGACAAGCCCATCATCAATATCTCCGGTTGCCCGCCGATTCCCTCCGTCATCACCGGCGTGCTCGCGCATTACCTCACCTTTGGCGAACTGCCCGCACTGGACGAGCTGGGTCGCCCCAAAGCGTTTTACGGCGAGACCATCCATGACCGCTGCTACCGTCGCCCCTTCTACGACCAGGGCAAGTTTGCCAAAACCTTCGACGACGAAGGCGCGCGCAACGGCTGGTGCCTGTATGAGCTGGGCTGCAAGGGGCCGACCACCCACAACGCCTGCGCCACCACCAAGTGGAACGGCGGCGCAGGCTTCCCCATCGAGGCAGGCCACGGCTGCCTGGGTTGCTCCGAGCCCAATTTTTGGGATGCGGGCAGCTTCTACACACCGCTTGCCGCACCCACCTCAAACATCGGCGCCATCGCGGGAGCTGCCGCACTGGCTGGCGCGGCCGCCGCAGTGGCATTGAGCGCCGCAGACCGCGCCAAGAAAAAGAGCCTGCAACAGACGCATGAAAAACTGACTGTGAAAGACATAAGCAACTAAGGGAGATAGCATGAACCCGCAAGAACTACTGCTATGGGTGCGCGGAACAGGGTTGCAGCTTGCAACAGCCGTGTGCGTGCTGGGCATGACTTACCGCCTGCTGCATCTGGCACTATTGGGACGCAAAAAGAATCTTGCCGAGGCGCGCGGCAGCGAATGGGGGCCGGGGCTGCGCACCATGTGGCGGCGCTCCTTTGTGCTGCCGGAATTGAGCGCACGCGGAAAGTTCACTGTGGTCGCCGGCTACACTTTTCACTTCGGCTTTTTCATCACCCTGCTCTTTCTCAGCCAGCACATAGCCATGCTGCGCGCAGTACTAGGTTTCGGCTGGCCCGCGCTGCCGCACAGCGCGATTGAGATCGCCGCGATACTCACCCTCGCCGCCATGATCGCCCTGCTGGTGCACCGTTATATGGACCCGGTGAAGCGCATGCTGTCCGGCTTCGAGGATTACCTGACCTGGCTGCTCACCTTCCTGCCACTGCTCAGCGGCTTCATGCTGCTGCACGGTATAGGTCCGGCTTACACACAGATGCTGACCCTGCACCTGCTTAGCGTGGAGCTGTTGCTGATCGCCATTCCATTTACCAAGCTGGCGCACATGCTCACCACCTTCAGCGCGCGCTGGTACAACGGTGCGTTCGCTGGTTACAAAGGGGTGAAGGCATGAGCAGCGATCAGGGGCCCCGCACAGCGGGGATGAGAGCGTCCGCGAGAGCGGAAGGGTCGTTGCGAAGCAACGGGGCCCCCACCGGCCTCCTCCTTGCGGGGAATGGCTTCGGGAGCCGATGCCTCACATTACGTATCACTCCAACTCAAAAGGAGGCGACAGCATGACCACATCCTTGCAAGGCGGTATCAACCGCATGATGGAACAGATAGACGGGCCGATCGCCACCTTCTTCTCCTCCTGCGTGCACTGCGGCCTGTGCGCCGATGCCTGCCTGTTCTACACCGAAACGCAGAACCCCAAATACACGCCGATACACAAGCTGGAGCCCATGCGCCGCCTGTGGCAGCAGGAGTTCACCTTCTGGGGCAAGCTGATGTCCAGGCTGGGCCTGAGCAAACCCGTCACCGATGCCGAGCTTGCCGCATGGGAACCACTGGTCTACGACAGCTGCACCATGTGCGGACGCTGTTCGCTGGCCTGCCCGGTGGGCAATGACATTGTGTACATGGTGCGCAAGATGCGCGAAGGCATGGTGGTATCCGGCCACGCGCCCGACGACATCAAAGGCGCAACACAACGCGCCATCGAGTTGGGCGGCCCCATGGGCATTACATTTGCCACCCTGCAGGCGCACATCAAGCACGCAGAAAAAGAAACCGGCCTCACCATCCCTGTCGACCAAATCGGAGCCGACTACATGATGGTGCTGTCTTCAGCCGAGATCGCCGACTTCAGCGAAATCATTCCCGCAGTCACGCGCATCTTCGATCATGCCAAGGTTTCCTGGACCTTTGCCTCGGATGGCTTCGAGGGCACCAACAGCGGCATGCAACTGGGCTCTTCCGATCTCGCTGCCGAGCTGGTCGGCCGTCTGGTGAAGGCCGCTGAACGGCTCAAGGTGAAATACGTGATCAGCCCCGAGTGCGGCCACGCCTACACCGCGCTGCGCTGGGAAGGCCCCAACCTGATCGGCCGTCCCTACCCATTCAAGGTGGTGCACATCATCGAGCTGCTGGATGAACTGCGCGCCGCCGGCAGGTTGCGCACCGAGGGCATGGACGACACCCGCCTCACCTTCCACGACCCCTGCCAGATGGTGCGCCGCGGCGGCGTGGTGGAGCAGCCGCGCAAGCTGCTCAAGCAGGTCGCATCCAACTTCGTGGAAATGCCCAACCCCGGCGTGCAGAACTGGTGCTGCGGCGGCGGTGGCGGCGTCAGCGCCATCGAGCGCGCCGAGCCGCTGCGCCAGGTGGCGTTCAAGCGCAAGAAGTCGCAGCTGGATGCGATCAACGTCAACACCATCGTCACCTCCTGCTCCAACTGTCGCAACGTGCTGCAGGACGGGCTTGAGCACTACCACATGCCCCAGCAGGTAGTGGGCCTGACCGAACTGATTGCAGAGCATCTGGCCGAGAAAAAATGATAAAACGAACAGATCATCCGCAGATTTCGCAGATTGACACAGATTGTCATGCTCATATCGGCGATGGTTACGCCAGGCAGAACGTGGGTGGTAATGGGCCGTTAATCTGATTTTTAATCTGTGCAAATCTGCGAAATCTGCGGATAACGATTTTAATTTTTGAACACACAAGCAAGGAACCAACATCATGACCCAGACCGTCGTCGTTGATCCCATCACCCGCATCGAAGGCCACCTGCGCATCGAGGCCGAGACCGATGCCGAAGGCCGCATCACCCAGGCTTCCAGCGCCGGCACCATGGTGCGCGGCATTGAAATCATCCTCAGGGGCCGCGACCCGCGCGATGCCTGGGCGTTCGCGCAGCGCATCTGCGGCGTGTGCACGCTGGTGCACGGCATCGCCTCGGTGCGCGCGGTGGAAGACGCGCTGAAATATGAAATCCCCGCGAATGCACAGCTGATCCGCAACCTGATGATCGCCGCCCAGTATGTGCACGATCATGTGATGCACTTCTACCACCTGCACGCGCTCGACTGGGTGGATGTGGTGTCCGCGCTGAAGGCCGACCCCAAGGCCACCTCGCAGCTGGCGCAAATGGTGAGCCCGTCCTATCCGCGCTCGTCGCCCGGCTATTTCGCCGATGTGCAGAAAAAGGTAAAAACCTTTGTCGAGGGTGGCCAGCTCGGCATCTTCGCCAACGGCTACTGGGGCCACCCCGCCTACAAGCTGCCGCCTGAAGCCAACCTGATGGCACTGGCACACTACCTCGATGCGCTCACCTGGCAGCGCGACGTGGCCAAGCTGCACACCATCTTCGGCGGCAAGAACCCGCACCCCAACTTCGTGGTCGGCGGCGTGCCCTGCGCCATCAGCGTGCACCCCGAGCATAAAGGCCACGGCAAAGGCCCGCACTATCGCGGCGGCGAAGCTGCCACCTCGCTCAACATGGTGGGGCTGCAGAACGTCAAGAACATCATCGAGCAGATGCGCACCTTTGTAGACCAGGTGTATGTGCCGGACACTCTGGCCATCGCCGGCTTCTACAAGGACTGGGGCAAACAGGGCGAAGGCGTGGGCAACTTCATGACCTATGGCGACTTCCCCGAGAAGGGCATGAGCGATCCGTCCAGCTACCTCATTCCCTCCGGCGTCATCCTCAACCGCGACCTGTCTACCATCCACCCGGTGGACCTGCACGACGAAAACCAGATACAGGAATACGTGTCGCACTCCTGGTACAAATACAGCGGCGGCAAGGACAAAGGCCTGCACCCCTATGCAGGGGAAACCGAGTTCAATTACACCGGCCCCAAGCCACCCTACGAGCACCTGGATACCGCCAAGGATTACTCCTGGCTGAAATCGCCGCGCTGGAAAGGCAAGGCCATGGAAGTGGGCCCGCTGGCGCGCGTGCTGATGCTGTATGCCAAAGGCCATGAGCCAACCAAGGAACTGGTCGGCATGACCCTGAAGAAACTCGACATCCCGGTACCCGCCCTGTTCTCCACCCTGGGGCGCACCGCCGCACGCACGCTGGAAACCAAGATCATCGCGGATGCCATGATGACCTGGTACGACAACCTGATCGCCAACATCAAGGCAGGCGATGTAAGAACCTTCAACGAAACCAAGTGGGATCCCTCCAGCTGGCCTGCCGTAGCCAAAGGCGCGGGCTTTATGGAAGCGCCGCGCGGCGCGCTGGCGCACTGGGTGGTAATCAAGGATGGCAAGATCGACAACTACCAGGCCGTGGTGCCATCCACCTGGAATGCCGGCCCGCGCGACTCACAGGGACAGGACGGCCCTTATGAAGCCGCGCTGAAAGGCCACAAGCTGCATGACCCGAAACAGCCCATCGAAATCCTGCGCACCATCCACAGCTTCGACCCGTGCATAGCCTGTGCGGTGCATGTGACGAACCCGGATGGTGAAGAGCTAGTCAAGGTGAAGATCAAATAATAAAACTCTTGTAGGAGCACGCCCTGCGTGCGAATCGCGGCCAGGGGCCGCTCCTACATGGGGTGTGCAGGGATGACGGCAATTGAATTGAGAAGCCGATACAGATCAACAAACCAGCAAAGGAATCAAACCATGAAACCCGACTCTACAAAAAATAAAATTTTCACCCTGCAAGTACTTTCACTGCTGCTGTTGCTCAGCCTAAGCACCACCGCCCTGGCCCATCCCGGCCACAGCTTTGGCGGCATCGGCAGTGGCCTGCTGCATCCCTTCAGTGGCCTGGATCACCTGCTCGCCATGCTGGCCGTCGGCCTGTGGGCCGGCCAGCACGGCAGCAGCCGCGTGTGGCTGTTGCCTGCCGTATTCATGTCACTCCTGGCCACCGGCGCCGGTATCGCACTGCTGCTGCCCAGCCTGCCGCTGATTGAAACCGGCATCACCGCCTCCGTGCTGGTGCTCGGCCTGATTATCGCGCTCTCCCTGCAGCTGCCGGCAACCCTGGCCATTGCACTCACCGCCCTGTTCGGCTTCATCCACGGCTACGCTCACGGCGTGGAAATGCCCGGCATGGCCAGCCCAGCGATGTACGCCATCGGCTTCATCACAGCCACCGCCACACTGCACTTCACCGGCGCTGCCCTGGGCCTGCTGGCACGCGCACGCTTTGCCCACTGGACACAGGCTGGCGGAGCCATGATCGCGCTGGCCGGAATATGGATGCTTAGCTGACATTAACGCCTGCTGGAGACTGAATACAAGGCCGAGGCGCGTATTGCCAAGGCGCAACTGGAAATACGCAGATCCGAACTGCGGATAGTGCTTTAAAATTTTTTGGTGTAGCTTCCCTAATGCACTGCCTCTAACAGTCATGGAGATTGCTTGCTGAGCGCCATCAACAATCGCATTGCCAGATCAACCGCAATATGCGTGAAACCAGCTTCGGATACATACAATGAACTTTCGGGCATTACCATAAGGAATATCCATGCGTCGTTTCTTTACCCCTGCCATCGCCCTGATGAGGCGCCTGAGTTACACCAAAAAATTCTCCTTGATGTTGTTGATGTCACTGGTCGCGATTGCTGTGGTGGTAGCCAGCCTTTATGCCAGCCTGAGCAAGGAAATACGCACATCACAACGTGAACTTGAAGGCATCGCGCTGGCCACGCCTATTTCCCATGCCATACAAATTATCCAGCAGCACCGTGGACTTTCCGCCGCAATTTTTGAAGGCAACAATGAGATGCGCGACAAGCGCGCCGCCAAGGAAAGGGACATTGTTGAAATTTTCGCCAACTTGGAAAAGTTATTGCCGCCGAATCTGCACACAAGCGCGGATTGGCAGAGCATCAAGACCAATTGGCTACGCCTGCGCAATGGCGGGCTGACCTGGACAACGGAAGAAAATTTCACCGTGCATACCCACTTGATCGAGCAGTTGCTCCTGTTCAAGGTGGTTGTCAGCGGTGAATATGTGTTGCCCCTGGACTCTCAGATCGACACTTCCTACCTGATAGACTCGGCCTTGAACCGCCTGCCCATGGCACTGGAACACCTTGGACAGATCCGTGCCCGTGGCACGGCCATTCTGGCCAAGAAACGGATCTCCAAGTCTGAGAGAGTCGCGATAAACAGCCTGATTGCCCAACTCGGCGATGAAATCAGGTTCCTCGAAATCGATCTCGATAAAGCGGGCAGCTACAATACCGCGTTACAAAATTCCTTATCGGCAGTATCGCGGGAGACTACCGATCTGGCGCAACAGGTAGTCGATCTTGCCTTGGCTGAGATCATTCGCGGCCATTTATCTGCATCACCAAAAACATTCTTCACGGCAACCACCACGGCGATCGACAAAGGCTACGCCCAAATGTACGATTCTCTGTTGCCAACGATCGAAACGCTGATCAGGGCGCGCATCGACCATGCGGAAAATACGCTGCGCACCAGCATCGGCATCTCCATCCTGCTGATACTGGCGGCGGCATATATGTCATTGGGACTCTATTACGCCACTATCGACACTATTCAAACGCTTGCCCGCTCCGCTCGTGCTTTTGCCAGCGGTGACCTGGGTGTGCGTATCCAACTGGGGGGCTCGGACGAGCTTAAGCAGGTCGGCGACAGCTTCAACGAAATTGCCGATGGATTAAGCATCTTGCTGGCACAGCGCCAGGAATCCGAAGCGCGCCTGAGCTCCATAATCGAGACCGCCATGGATGCTGTGGTGCAAATGGACGAAAACGGCATCATCACCGGCTGGAACAGGCACGCAACCAATATATTTGGCTGGACCCAGGAACAGGCAATCGGGCGCGTGTTGCACCAAACGATCATTCCGAGCCGTTACCGTGAGGCACATGTTCGCGGAATGGAGCGTTTCCTGACCTCAGGCAAAGCTACGGCCCTGAATTCCAGGATTGAAATTGTGGGCATGCATCGCGATGGCCACGAGATTCCAGTGGAATTATCCATTACTGCAATCAGGACTTCGGGGCAATACGAGTTCAATGGCTTCATTCGTGACATCACCCAGCAGAAGGAGTCCGAAGACCTTATCTGGAAACAATCCAATTACGACATGTTGACAGACCTGCCCAACCGCCACATGTTTTACGATCGCATGGAGCTGGAAATCAGGAAAGCCAATCGCACTGGCCTGAAAATGGCCTTGCTGTTTATCGATCTTGACCACTTCAAGGAAGTCAACGACACACTCGGACACAACATGGGCGACATGCTGCTGGTAGAAGTGGCGCGCCGCCTGCGCGAATGCGCGCGCGAAATGGATATTGTGGCACGCCTGGGCGGGGATGAATTCATCCTCCTGCTGCCAGAGCTGGAAAATTCCAATAGTGTAGAACTGGTGGCTGAAACCATCCGGCAGAAACTTGAGGAACCCTTCCGGTTGGATGACAAGGTGGCCTATGTATCGGCCAGCATCGGCATCTCGTTATATCCCGATGATGCCACTGAAATTGAATATCTGCTCAAAGATGCCGATCTGGCGATGTACATCTCCAAAAAAATGGGCCGCAACCGCATCAGCTATTTCACTTCATCGCTTGAGGAAGCAGCGCAAACCCGGCGGCAATTGATCAACGATTTGCACACCGCACTTGAGGCTGGCCAATTCAGGATTTATTACCAGCCCATCGTGGATCTGGTTACAGGACGCATCAACAAGGCGGAAGCATTGATCCGCTGGCAACATCCTGAACGCGGCCTGGTCAGCCCGGCAGAGTTTATTCCTCTGGCTGAGGAAACAGGCTTGATTGCCGCAATTGGCGACGAGGTTTTCAGGAAGGCGGCGAGCCAGGTTAAACATTGGCGTGCATTCCACAGCCCCGATTTCCAGCTCAGCGTGAATATGTCACCCGTGCAATTCCACAGCACGAATATCTCACATCAGGAGTGGCACGATCATTTGCAGGCACTAGAGTTGCCGGGGCAAAGCATGGTCATCGAAATTACCGAGGGATTGCTGCTGGAAGCAGAGTCGGGGGTTACCGACATATTAAGTGGATTCCATAACGCTGGCATTCAAATATCAATCGATGATTTTGGCACTGGCTATTCGTCATTGTCCTATCTCAAGAAGTTCGATATAGACTATTTGAAGATCGACCAATCATTCACCCGCAACCTGTCGCAAGGTTCACGGGATATGGCTCTGTCCGAAGCCATTATTGTAATGGCGCACAAGCTGGGGTTGAAGGTGATAGCCGAAGGAGTGGAAACCCGGGAACAGTTGCAATTGTTGGCTGATGCCGGATGCGACTATGGCCAGGGTTATTTGTTCTCCCAGCCGGTTCCGGCAGAAGAATTCGAAAATCTTTTTGGGCATGCATGGCTGCCAGCCGAGAATGAAACGTAAAAGAGGAATAGTGTTGCTCGGGCAGCAGCTAAAATCCTGATTGAAAGGTTCCGTCATGGACGATGTCCTGAAACGCCTGCTGGAAACTGAACACAAGGCCGAACTACTGGTGGATGCGGCGCATGCCGAACGCGACCGCGTACTCGATGCAGCCCAGGCCGAAACACGGGCAGCAGAAGCACAACTGGAAGCGCGTTTGCCGGAGTTACGTGCCGGATTCATGAGCAAGGCCGAAGAGCGCGCCGGGCAATCCATTAGCGAAATTACCCGCCGCGCGGGTGAGCGCCAGCGCAATCTGCGTCAACTGGCCGAGTCGCATGAACAGGAAGCGCTTGCCGCGGCCCTTGCCATGCTGACTGATCCCGCCCAAGGTTGAGCCATGAACACCCGTGACGAAGCTTACCTGCATGCCCGCGTATCGGTCATGATGGGACGTTTGCTCACCGGCACGCAGATTGCGGACATGCTCGATCGCCCCGTAACGGAACAGGATGACCTGAATGCCTCATCCAGCGTTCATGAATTGCTCACCCCCTGGTCAGCGTCCCCTCCTTACGTGCTTGAACAACGCATTGTTTCTTCCGTGCTCGATGACTGCCAGATTCTGGCACGGCCGCTCACCGGCACTGAGCGTGATTTTCTTATCCACTGGGTACTGCGCCTGGAACTTTCCAACCTGAAGGCCATACTGCGCGGCAAACTCGCCGGGCGCCCCATCAATGACATACGCGCCGACCTGCTCAATGCGGGAAGCTTCACCACCCTGCCGCTGGAACAGCTGCTGCGCACGGAAGACTTTTCCGAACTGTTGCGCCAGCTCGATGCAACGCCCTATGCAGACATCGCCCGCCAGGCGCGGGCGGCTTTTGAATCCGAGCATGACCTGTTTGCAGTCGATGCCACGGTGGATCGGCGTTATTTCAACGGCCTGCTGAGCCGCGCCATGAACATTGGCCATGTGCAAGGCAAGCTGTTCAACGAACTGGTTGCCTCGATCATTGACCGCGTCAATCTGGTGTGGCTGCTGCGCTACCGCTTTGTGTATCAGCTGCCTCCCGCTCAAGCCTTCTACCTGCTGGTTCCCTCCCACTCGCTGCTGAATACCGAGCGTCTTTCTGCCCTGGTAAAACTGGAATCGTTCGAGGAGGTGCTTGCGGCCTTGCCGCTGCCGCTGCGTGCGCAGCTTGCCGGCTTGCCCGATATTTTTTCCGTCACCCAACGCCTTGAGCGCAGAACTTATGAGGCTGCGCACCGTGTACTGCGCCATGCTCCACATGCCTTGTCCCGCGCCTTTGCCTATCTGGTAATGCGCGAATTTGACTTGCGCAAGGTAAGGATAATTGCCAAGTCACGCCAGCTGAAACTTGACCCCGAGGTTGTGCGCTACACTCTGGGTATCGCGCTGATCCCGGGATTTGCGCACTAAGGCCTACACCATGCTACAGCCCGCCCCCATGCAATTTGCCACGCTGTATGTGCTGCGCGAAGATGCGCACATGGCAGCCCTTGCACTGGCGCAAACCAGTTCATTCGAGCCGGTAATAAACAATATTGCGGCTGACGCACTGCCAGAGTTTCCCGCCACCTCATTTCGCGAGCGCTTTCACAGCGCCAGCAACCGCATGGAGAAACTGCTGGCGCTGTGCGATCTGGATTGCTCCATAAGCGCCGCGCCTGCTGCTCACGCCGTATCGGAACATGATCTCGCCGAGCTGGATAACTGGCTGGGTGTCGTGTGGGGAGAATTTTCGCTGCATCAGGAAGCACTGCGCCACTGGGAAGAACAAAGCAAACATTACCAGGCATTGCTGAAAAGCCTGGATGCGTTTGCCAAGCTCGATATAGACCTCACCCTGTTGCGCAGAAATGGCCGCTTTCTCGATTTGCGCGTGGGTTCCATCAGCTCCGCAGAAGCCGGCCAGCTTGCCTCTGCCCTGAAGCTGGCCGGCTATGTGCTGCAGCCCTATCACGAGGATACCGGGCAAAGCCATTGCCTGATTGCTGGGCCCAAGGGACACGAGGCGGAAATACTGCGCCTGCTGAATTCTGCAGGCTGGCACGCGCTGGAAGTGCCGCCGGAATTCAGCGGCCGCCCCGACGAAGTGCGCACCCAGCTCAATATCAGCCTGGGCAACGCTTCAGCCAGCCATACGCAGAGCAGCAAACAGCTGGCGCAATCGCTGGAGAAACATCGCACGCGGCTCATCTCTGCCGCGCACCAACTGCGCCACGCCGCCCCCCATGCCGAGATGTCCCAGCTGCTACGCGCCCAAGGCGGACTGTCGGTAATCAGCGGATGGGTGCCCAGCGACCGGGTTGCGGATTTGCGCGACGCACTGGCACAGCTTATGCCCGGCCGTTACCTGATGACTGTGCGCGAGCCGGCGCCCGAAGAAATGCACAGCGTACCCTCACTTGTCCGTCAGGCGCGCTGGCTGCGCCCGTTTGCGGCACTGGTGAAAAACTATGGCGTGCCGCGCTATAACGAAATCGACCCCACCCCGCTGTTTGCATTTTCCTTCATCGCCATGTTCGGCATGATGTTCGGCGATATAGGCCATGGCGCCATCATCGTGGCTGCTGGACTGCTGCTGCGCAGGCTGGCCTTTGCGCGCTCCATGCTGGTCGCGGCAGGTCTCAGCTCCATGTTGTTCGGCTGGCTGTATGGCAGCATTTTCGGCTTTGAGGAGTTCATTCACCCCCTGTGGATCGCACCGCTCTCCGACCCCGCACGCATGCTCACGGCGGCACTGTACTGGGGCGTTGGGCTCATCCTCATTTCCACCACGCTGACCATAGTCAACAATTTCGCGCAGAGCCGGCGGGATGAAGCGCTGTATAGCCCGAAAGGCGTGGCCGGCATACTGTTCTATCTCGGCTTGCTGCATGCCGCCTACCGCCTGAGCACAGGGTCAGGTCTGGGCATCAGCGGCGGGATTGTGCTGGCGCTGCCACTGGGCGTGGTGATATATCACCTGTGGAGCAGCAGCCATGGCCCGCTGGGCGAACGCCTGCTGGTGGTAGCCGTGGAAACACTGGAGACCGCGCTTAACTACATCGCCAACACCCTGTCCTTCCTGCGCGTGGCGGCATTCAGCATGAATCACGTGGCACTGGCGATAGCCGTGCTTGCGCTGGCCAGCATGATGGGCAGCACCGGACACTGGATCACGGTGGTGCTGGGCAATATATTCAGCCTGGTGCTCGAAGGCTCCATCGTTGCCATCCAGGTGCTGCGTCTGGAATACTATGAAAGCTTCTCGCGCTTTTATGCGGGAGACGGCCGGGCGTTTCGGCCGTTGACGCTGCTGGCGCCAGGACGACAAAAATCATGACGCATACGCAAACATATCGAATTTTGTAGGAGCGGGCCATGCCCGCGACAGCACTGCGGGAATACTTCTCGCGGGCATGGCCCGCTCCTACATGGATGTAATATTTATCTGAGGAGAAACTTATGTTCTGGCTCGCCGCATTCATGACTTTCAACATCATCGGGCTGATCGCGCTCGGGGTGTATTTCGAACTCAGACCCCTGTCCAGGGAGCGCCCCGCCCCGCGCTGGTTCAAGGCGGGCATAGGCGGCAACCTGCTGCTGTTTGTGTTTGCCGAGGCCATACTGCTGCTGACGGGATTGCATGATGCGATGGCGCAGGCTGCGCCGGCAGCCGGGGCACATGAGGTTTCAGTAGGCTTCGGGCTGGCCATGATAGGCATAGGCATTCCCACCGGCCTGGCGACAATAGGAGCCGGCATAGCCGTGGGCCCGGTGGGCGCCGCCTCGCTGGCGGTCATCACGGAGAAACCCGAAATATTCGGGCGCACGCTGATTTACCTGGGCCTCGCCGAAGGCATCGCCATTTACGGCCTGGTGGTCACCATACTCATGCTGGGAAAGCTATAGCTCGTGACTACCCAAGCCAGCTCCACGCGCATGATCGCTCTGGGCGCAGCCCCACTGGTGGAAGGTTTTGCCCTGATCGGCTTCGAGATCTTTCCCAATGCCACCCCCGCACAACTGGAGCAACTGCTGGAGCAACTGGTGCATGCAGAAACCCGCGCCCTGCTCCTGCTGGAAGAATCACTGGCGCGCTCCGATGGCCCCTGGCTGAGCCGGGTGCGCAACGAAGGCGGCAATCTCGTCGTGACCGAATTGCCCGCGCTGCACGAACCGCATAACTATCATCCGCCGGTGGAAGATCTGGTGACATCCATCCTTGGCCCCGGCGCATTGGAAGAACACCCATGAGCAACGACCCTGCCGCCGAACTGGAAGCAGCACTGATTGCACGCGCAAAAATCCTGGCGCAGGAATTTATTGACGGCGCGGCGCAACGCCGCGCCGAGATCATGGCCGAGGCAAACGAACGCCTGCACCTGCGCGAGGAACGCGAAGTGCTGGCCGCGCGCTCTGCCGCCGACAAGCTGCAGCGCCAGCAGGTACAGAGTGCGGAGATACGCCTGCAAGGCGAATATGACCGCTTGCGCTGGGCGCTGGTGCAAGCGGTGCTGACCCAGCTGGACGAGGCGCTGACAGCGCTCGCCAGCGATGAGGCGCGTTATCTGCCCGTGCTGGCGGAATTTATCCGCACCGCCGCGCATGCCATTGATGCCGGCTCCCTTGTGGTGGAGCTGAATGCGCGCGACCTGGCACGCATGAGTGGACGCTGGGAAAGCTTCAGCAAAGACCTGGCCCCGGGAAAAACACTGCAGCTCTCGCGCCAGCCGCTGGCCTGTTCCGGCGGGGCACTGCTGCGCGATACTGAAAATCGCGTGCGCGTTAACCAGACCTTTGAAGGGCGCAAGCAGCGCATGAATGAAATGCTGGCGCAGGTGGTAATGGAAAAGTTGTTTCCAGCCGCACATGCGGGAGTAGCAAGCCATGGGTGAAATTCTCGAAATCAACGGCCCCATCGTGCGCGTGCGCCTGCCGCAGGTGCTCACCGGCGAACAGGTGCGCGTGGGCGAACTGAAACTGACCGGCGAAGTCATCGGGCGTGAGGGCGACGATGCCATCGTGCAGGTGTATGAAGTCAGCGACGGCCTGCGCCCGGGCGATCCGGTCGAACCCATGGGCCACCCGCTCTCGGTGGAGCTCGGGCCCGGGCTGCTGGGCCAGATATTCGATGGCGTGCAACGCCCTCTCTACACCCTGTACGAGATGAGCGGCGACCACATCGCGCGCGGCCTCGCAGTCGACTCACTCAAGCGTGACAAGGCCTGGCCGTTCGAACCCAATGCCGCACTCGCCACCGGCACGACCATACTGCCCGGCAGCGTGCTGGGCACGGTGCAGGAAACCGCGCACATTCTCCATCACATCCTGGTGCCCCCCGACACCGGCGGCACCCTGCTGGAGCTGGCGCCCGCCGGAGACTACACGCTGGAGCAGCCCATCGCGCACATCCAGGATGCGCATGGCCACACCCGCAAACTCAAGCTCTACCAGCGCTGGCCGGTGCGCACGCCGCGCCCCTACCTGCAGCGCGACCATGCCAGCGCACCGCTGATCACCGGCCAGCGCGTTCTCGACACTTTTTTTCCCCTGCTGAAGGGCGGCAAGGCGGCTGTACCCGGCCCGTTCGGCGCCGGCAAGACCGTGGTGCAGCACCAGATTGCACGCTGGTCGAATGCAGAGATCGTGGTGTTTGTCGGTTGCGGCGAGCGCGGCAACGAGCTGGTGGATATTCTGGACAGCTTCCCCAAACTCACCGATCCGCATTCAGGCCGCTCGCTGATGGAGCGCACCGTGCTGGTGGCCAATACTTCCAACATGCCGGTGGTGGCGCGCGAGGCCTCTATTTATGTGGGGGTGACCCTGGCCGAATATTTCCGCGACCAGGGCTATGACGTGGTGATGGTGGCCGACTCCACCAGCCGCTGGGCCGAAGCCCTGCGCGAGGTGTCGGGACGGCTAGGACAAATGCCGGTGGAGGAAGGCTACCCCGCCTATCTCGGCTCGCGCCTGGCCGCTTTTTATGAGCGCGCGGGACGCGTCAAGACATTGTCGGGCAAGCTGGGCTCGGTCACGCTGATAGGCGCGGTGTCACCGCCCGGCGGCGATTTTTCCGAGCCGGTCACCAGCCATACCAAGGAAATCGTGCAGACCTTCTGGGCGCTGTCCAAGGAGCTGGCCGATGCGCGCCATTACCCTTCAGTGGACTGGACCGAAAGTTTCTCGGGCTATGTGGGCACGGCCGCAACATGGTGGACGGAGAACGTGGATGCGCAATGGGAAGGCCTGCGCGGCATCGCACTCGGCCTGCTCACCCAGGCCGAAGAGCTGGCGCGCATCGTCAACCTGGTGGGCCCTGAAGCCCTCTCACCCGCGCAGCGCTGGGCGCTGGAAGGCGCCACGCTGATCAAGGAAGGCATACTGCAGCAAAGCGCGCTGGACGAAATCGACAGCTATTGTTCACCG
The DNA here is from genome assembly GCA_023259065.1 of Nitrosomonadales bacterium. GTDB lineage: Bacteria > Pseudomonadota > Gammaproteobacteria > Burkholderiales > Gallionellaceae > 39-52-133. The sequence continues at coordinate 31,149 of JAHFQY010000006.1, read as the reverse complement.
CAAAAACAGTATGCACTGCTGCAACTGCTGCTGCTGATTTATGCGCAGGGGCAAAAGCTGCTGCTGCTGGGCGTGCCGGTGCAACGCCTGCTGTCATTGCCATTGCTGGCCAGGGCGCGGCGCTACAAGACACTGCATGGCAATGATGATCTGGCCAGGCTGAATGCCAACACGCTGGAAATCCAGGTGGCCTTCGATGCATTGCGCAACGAATATGCCAATTCGGGTGAAACGAAAAAATGAACAACCCAATTGCATCACAGGGACAACCTGATGTGGGAGCGGCCTCCAGGCCGCGATGGCTGTTGGCAACTTATTCGCGGCCTGGAGGCCGCTTCCACAGGTTTTCTTTCATGATCACTATGTCTGTGGCGAGGTATCCAACATGAGCGAGCGCGAATACCGCCAGGCCTCGGCCGCACGCGGCGGCCTGCTGTTCATGCACAACGTGCCGGGCGTGGCGCTGGGCGACCGCGTGCAGATTCAGGATCACGCCGGGCGCATCCGCAACGGCCAGGTGATCCGCAGCTCGCAGGAGGCGGTGCTGATCCAGGTGTTCGAGGGCACCGAGAATCTCGACCTGGAGCGCACCTGGGTGCGCTTTCTGGAGCAGCCTTTCGAGCTGGCGCTGTCGCCGGAAATCCTCGGCCGCGTGTTCAACGGCGTGGGCCTGCCGCGCGACGAACGCCCGCCGCTGATTTCCAGCCTCAAGCGCAACGTCAACGGCGCGCCGGTGAACCCCGCGGCGCGCGCCTATCCGCGTGAATTCGTGCAGACCGGCATCTCCGCCATCGATGGCCTCGACTCGCTGGTGCGTGGGCAGAAGCTGCCGATCTTTTCCGGCTCCGGCCTGCCGCACAACCGCCTGGCCGCGCAGATCGTGCGCCAGGCCAAGCTGCCCAACGAGGAAGGCGGCTTTGCCGTGGTGTTTGCCGCGATGGGTGTGTCGCATACCGATGCGCGCATGTTCCAGGAAGATTTCGAATCCAGCGGCGTGCTGTCCAAGGTGGTGATGTTTCTCAACCTCGCCGACGACCCCGCCATCGAGCGCCTGATTTTGCCGCGCGCCGCCCTCACCGCCGCCGAGTATCTGGCCTTTGACCTGGACATGCACGTGCTGGTGATCATGACCGACATGACGCACTATGCCGAGGCGCTGCGCGAAGTGGCCACCGCCAAGGGCGACGTGCCCTCGCGCAAGGGTTATCCGGGCTACCTGTATTCCGATCTGGCCGAGCTGTACGAGCGTGCGGGGCGTATCAAGGGGCGGCATGGCTCGATCACCCTGATCCCGGTGGTGAGCATGCCCTCCGACGACATCACCCACCCCATTCCCGACCTTACCGGCTACATCACCGAGGGCCAGATCGTGCTGTCGCGCGACCTGTACAACCAGGGCGTTTATCCGCCCATGGCGGTGCCGCCCTCGCTGTCGCGCCTGATGAAGGACGGCGTGGGCAAGGAATATACGCGCGATGACCATGCGCGCGTGGCCAACCAGCTGTATGCCTCCTACGCGCGCGCGCTGGAGGTGCGTAACCTGGCCTCGATTATCGGTGCCGAAGAACTCGGCGAAGCAGACCTGGCCTTCCTGAAATTTGCGGAAAATTTCGAGCGTAACTTTCTGGGGCAGGGTGAACGCGAAGAGCGCAGCATCCTCGACACACTGGATCTGGCCTGGCGCCAGCTGTCACTGCTGCCGCGCGATGCTCTCACGCGCGTGAGCGAAGCCGACCTCGACAAATACCACACACCCGCAGCGCGGCAAGCATGAAGAAACTCAAGGTCCCCCCCACCAAAAGCTCCTTGCTGGGCCTCAAGCGCCAGGTCAGCTTTTTACGCCAGGGCCACGACATGCTGGAACGCAAGCGCGAGCTGCTCACGCGCCTGGTGTACGAACGGCTGGCGCAATACCGTGCACTGCGCATAGAAGCACGTGAATCATTCCAGAATGCCTACCGCTGGCTGGGTATCGCGCATATGCGCATGGGCTCGCAGATGCTGCGCCAGTCCGGCCTGGGGCTGAAACCGGCAATCCGCGTGGACATCCTGCCACGTTCCAGCATAGGCGTGGAATACCCTGCAGTCAGCGCCGAGCGCCTGCCTTTACAACCCGTGGGGCTGATGTGGACCGATGCCAGTTTCGACGAAGCGCGCAGCAGACTGGCCGATCTTGCCGTGCTGCTGGCGCAACTGGGAGAAGCCGAGAGCGCACTGTGGCGCTTGCTGGCAGAACAGCGCAAGACGCAGAAGCGGGTCAACGTGCTCAAGTACAACATCATCCCCGCCTACGACAACACCATACGCCACATTGAATCGACACTGGAAGAAGAGGAACGCAATACGCTGTATCAGATGAAGGTGTTGCAGGAACGCGCCGGGGTTTGATTCACGAGGCGCCATCAAATGCCCGGCCACCCTCCTTACCAGCTTCTCGCAGATGCCGTGCTGGCACTGCATGTTGCCGTGGCTGCTTTTGTCATTGGCGGCCTGATACTGGTTGTGGCCGGCAACCGTCTGGGCTGGGGATGGGTGAATGCGCGGCCGTTCAGGCTTGCGCACTTGCTTGCGGTGCTGACTGTGGTGGCGGAAGCGTGGCTGGGTTTCGTGTGCCCGTTAACCACGCTGGAAATGTGGCTGCGCGTGCAAGCCCACGCCTCAAGTTATGCCGGGAGCTTCATTGAGCATTGGCTGCAGCAACTGCTCTATTACGAGGCGTCACCCTGGGTTTTCGTGCTGGCTTATTCGCTGTTTGGCTTGCTGGTGGCGGCCCTGTGGTTTTTCTATCCGCCTGCATCCAGACAGCAGCACGATCACCGCGATGAAAATCCTGCCTAGAAATTCACCTCTGCACGACAGCCAATTATCGTGGCGTCGTTGAGCGCAGGATCCATATTGGGGCTGCGGATGAATTGCAGCGTGGGCTGCAACCAGAACCAGTTATTCACCTGGGCGCGGTAGGTCAGCTCCACATTGGTTTGCCCGTCAGTGGCATTGTTGAGCAGCTTGTATTTCTCGCTGGTGTGGTTGTAGGTCACGGCAATGCCGGCGAGGTCGTCATCGCGGCCGTCAAGCAGCCCGTGATAACGCAGGCCCAGGCTCCCCGTCCAGTCCGCCTGGTGCACATCCGCACTTGCCGTGCCCAAGCGCAGGAAGCCCGACAGGCCCTGTGAGGCATTGTTTTGCTCGATCATCAGCGTCCGCTCTGCCAGGAAGTACACCCCCTGACTGGAACGTTGCAGGGGATTGCCCAGGGCATCCACCTCGCTGAGATCATCCATCTGGTAAGAGTAGTGCCAGAAACCGACGGCTGTCTTGTTGAAGTACTCACCCTCTTCACGTTTTCCTTCCTGTGCCAAAGCCGGATGCTGCGGGCTTTCTTGCGGTATGTAGCCGAACTCCATAACAGCCAGCGTGCCGTCACCACTGTCCAGCTTGATGTGGGTGCCATAGGGGTTCTGCGGATCACCGGGCACGCCATCGGTCAGCGCGCCCTGCAAGTAGAAGTTTTTGCCGGGCGTGGTGTATTTCACGCGCACTGCCAGTGCGCCAACCGGGAAAATCGGCGGCCCATTCCTGCCGCCTTGCGCCATGTCATTCGCCATGCCGTAGGGGGGCTGGATAAATATGCCCGAGGTTTCGGTAACGAAGAATTCGGAATCGACAGGATACAGCCCGCCAAGCACGGTCAGGCTGTCGTCGGCAAAGCCCTTCTGCACCCAGGCATGAAAAAACTGCGCGGTGTTCACGCTGGTCTCGATATTGTCGACACCGACAAAGCTGCCCACATAATCACGGTTGAATTTGTTGCCCAAGTCGCTATGGAAGTGGATGTATGCAGTAGTGGCTTCCCACCCCAGCAACTTGTCCAGGTCCATGTTTACCCTGGCCTCGGTATGCCCCATCCAGGCCGTGCCGCGCTGAGTGCCGCCATCCATGTTCGACAGCACATCGCTCTTGTGGGTAAAGCCGAAGTTGATGCCCTTGTTGCAAAGGTCGGCGCGATTTCCACCCCAGTTTCCGCTAATGGTATGGGTATTGAAATCGCCGCACTCGTCCTCGGCGGCACAGGCAGCTCCTGCAAGCAGGCTTGCCGCTATCAGGGCAATCAGGTGGCGTTTAGGCATGACCAGGAATTCATCCGGAAAAATTTTATTCGGGTTAAAGTTAAAGCGGGACGGCAGCATGGTAAACGGATACATAATCCAGTGTCCACCATCAATATCCGGGCAAATATCAGGGGCAGCCAATGGACACACAACTGCGCGCACTTCAGGCTGACATCACCACACTCAAGGTGGATGCCATCGTCAACGCCGCCAATTCCTCCCTGCTCGGGGGCGGCGGCGTGGATGGCGCCATTCATCGGGCTGCGGGACCGGAGCTGTTGCGCGAATGCCGCACGCTGGGCGGCTGCAACACCGGTGACGCCAAGCTCAGCAAGGGCTATCGCCTGCCGGCGAAATTCGTGATTCACACGGTGGGCCCGGTGTGGCACGGCGGAACAAGGCATGAGGCTGAACTGCTAGCCTCCTGCTACCGCCGCAGCATGGAAATCGCCGCAGAACATGGCATTGCAAGCATCGCCTTCCCCGGCATCAGCACCGGCGTGTATGGCTACCCCCAAGAACTCGCGGCGAAAATCGCCGTGGCGGCAGTGCGCTCCTCCCTGCAACAATTTACGGGAAT
>JAHFQY010000006.1:0-26360 GCA_023259065.1 Nitrosomonadales bacterium | reverse complement strand
ATGGCATTGCAAGCATCGCCTTCCCCGGCATCAGCACCGGCGTGTATGGCTACCCCCAAGAACTCGCGGCGAAAATCGCCGTGGCGGCAGTGCGCTCCTCCCTGCAACAATTTACGGGAATTGGCGAAGTGATCTTCTGCTGCTTCTCGGCAGGGGATTTGGCAATTTATGAAAAGCTCTTGGGATGAGCCACAGCCTGATTCATTTCAGGATATTGGGCGTGACTGCCCAATGGCATCGCGGTAAACTTGCGCAAATTGTCTTTCCAGGAGGTTTCAATGCAAACCCAATTTGAACTTCTCGAAGCCGAAACTCTCAAGCTAACGGCGGCCGAGCGTGCGAGGCTCGCCGAACACTTGATTGCCAGTCTTGATGAGGACACCGAGATAGAAAATGCATGGGCCACCGAAGTTGAAAAACGCATTGCCGACATCGAGAACGGCAGCGTACAACTAATTCCGGTAGCCGAGGCAATTGCACAAGCCCGCGCAGCAATCAAGTGAGGGTATTTGTTCATCCTGCAGCGTTAGCCGATCTCAATGATGCTGCAGCGTTCTACACAGAGCGTGCCGATAGTAAACTTGGGTTGGCGCTTATTTCCGAGTTTGAGCGAGCTATCGACAAACTAACCGCCAATCCAGAACTTGGTGCAATCTGGAGAGGAAATTCCCGTCGGTTCCCATTGCAACGCTTCCCATACAGCATTGTGTATCAGTTAAAGTTACAGGAACTTCATGTTATCGCAATTGCACATCAACGCAGACGCCCGGGCTATTGGAATCACCGCAGATAAATATACCGACTCAACTCCGTTGTTCCGCTCTCAGCATCACCTCTCACCAGTCTGCAATCGCCACAAGGCCGCATAAATTCCGCCTTTGGCCAGCAACTCTGTGTGCGTGCCTGACTCAACAATCCGCCCGTATTCCAGCACATGAATCAGGTGGGCGTAACGCACGGTGGACAAGCGATGCGCGATGATGAGGCTGGTGCGGCCGACAATCAGGCGGTCGAGCGAACGCTGGATGGCGGCTTCGGTTTCGTTGTCCACCGCCGAGGTGGCTTCGTCGAGTATCAGGATGGGCGGGTTTTTCAGGATGGCGCGCGCCAGGGCCAGGCGCTGGCGTTGCCCGCCGGAGAGCTTCATGCCGCGCTCGCCCACCTGTGTGTCATAGCCCTGCGGCAGTGCAGTGATGAAGTCGTGCGCTTCGGCAGCCTGTGCCGCCCGCACAATTTCTTCGTGTGATGCGTCACTGACACCGTAGGCAATGTTCTCCGCCACCGTGGCATCGGCCAGAAAGGTGTCCTGCGCAACATAGCCGATGGCGCGGCGCAGGTCCTGCAGATTGAGTTCGCTGATATTGTGTCCATCAAGACGAATCACACCCTGCTGCGGCTCGTAGAAGCGCAGCAGCAGCTTGGTCAGCGTGCTCTTGCCGCCGCCGGTGCTGCCCACAAAGGCCACGCTCTCGCCTGCCGCAATGTGCAGGCTGATGCCGTCAATCGTGGCGGTGCCGCCTGCATAGGCAAACTTCACTTTGTCGAATTCCAGCTCGCCTTGCACCTGTGCGGCGGATAGATGCTTGCCCTCATAGGGAATGGCGATCGGAGTGTGCAGCAAATCCATCACGCGCTGTACAGACGCCATGGAGCGCTGGTACAGGTCTGTCATCTCGGCCAGTCGGGTCAGCGGCCACAACAGGCGCTGGGTGAGGTACACCAGCACGGAATAACTGCCTACACCGATCTCGCCATTCAGCGCCATAAAGCCGCCATACAGCAGGGTAACAGTAAAGCCAGCGAGGATGGCCATGCGTATCACCGGCGTAATCGCGGCGGACCAGCGTATCGCTTCGCTGTTGCGTTCACGGTAGGCATTCGATCCCTGGCGGATATGCTCGGCCTCGAATTCCTCTGCGGTATAGGCCTTCACCGTGGCAATGCCGGAGAGATTGTTGCTGAATTGTGTTGCCAGTGCGCCAGCTGCTTCACGCACCGCCGTGTAGCGCGGCGCCAGGCGCGACTGAAACCAGAACGCACCGTAGAGGATGAAGGGAATGGGAATCAGCGCAAGAAACGCCAGCTTGCTGGTGATGAAGAAAAACACCGCACCCACCATCACCGAGCCCACGAACACCTGGATCAGGTCATTCGCCCCCCCATTGAGGAAGCGCTCCATCTGGTTGATGTCTTCGTTGAGTATCGCCAGCAGGTTACCGGTGCGATTGCGCTCGAAGTAGGCCAGCTCCAGCTTCTGCACGTGACGGTAAGCCTCCATGCGCATGTCGTGCTGCAGGTTTTGCGCCAGCCTGCGCCATTTCAATTCGTAGAGATATTCAAACAGGGACTCGAACACCCAGATCAGCACGGTGATGACAGCCAGCAAAATAAGCTGGTCCTTGGGCTCTACGATGCCAATGCGCGCGAGAAAGGAGGCCTTCTGGTTCACCACCACATCGACGGCAATACCTATCAGTATCTCCGGCAGGATGTCGAAGATCTTGTTGAGCACGGAATAGATCGAAGCGATGACCACATCGCGGCGGTAGTGGCGGGCGTAACCGAAGAGTCGGGATAAGGGATGCATAAGATCGGTCCGCAGATTAGCTCGAAGAGGCTCTTGTACCCTTTGGGTACGCAGATATGCTCAGGTTTATAAAAACACAGGCAACCCGGCTGGCTACCTCGAGATGAGAGCAGGTTCCAGTGTGGGAGCGGACTCCAGTCCGCGAATATCTAAACTGTAGTTCGCGGGCAGGAGCCCGCTCCCACATCTCAATCCACATGATGCCGCACATGCCCAGGGAAAATCCGACGTATCACCACAAAGAACACCGGCACCAGAAACACCGCCAGCAGCGTCGCCGTGATCATGCCACCCATCACACCGGTGCCGATGGCGTGGCGGCCATTGGCGCCGGCGCCGGTGGAAATCGCCAGCGGCAGCACGCCCATCACGAAGGCGATGGAAGTCATCAGGATCGGGCGGAAGCGCAGGCGGCAGGCTTCCAGAGTGGACTCGATCAAGTCATGACCCTGGTCCTGCAAGTCGCGGGCGAACTCGATAATCAGGATCGCGTTCTTGGCCGACAGGCCGATAATGGCGATCAGCCCCACCTTAAAGTACACATCGTTGGGCAGGCCGCGCAGGGTCACCGCCAGCACCGCACCGAGTATGCCCAGCGGCACGGCCAGCAGCACCGCTGCGGGGATGGACCAGCTTTCGTACAACGCGGCCAGGCACAGGAACACCACGATCAGCGACAAGCCAAACAGGAACGGCGCCTGGCTGCCGGAGAGGCGCTCCTCCAGCGAGGTGCCGGACCAGTCAAAACCGAAGCCGGGCGGCAATTGTTTGGCCACCTCTTCCATGGCGGCCATCGCCTCACCGCTGCTGCGGCCTGGAGCCGGAGAACCGGAAATCTTCATCGAGGGTGAGCCGTTGTAACGATCCAGCTTGGGCGCGCCGACGATCCAGCGCACACTGGCAATTTCAGACAGGGGCACCATGCCGCCTTGGGCATTGCGCACGGGTATGCGCAGGATTTTTTCCGGGGTGGTGCGGGTATCCGGGTCGGCCTGCATCTGCACGCGCAGGATGCGGCCCTGGCGCACAAAGTCGTTGATGTAGGCTACGCCCAACACCGACTGCAGGGTATCGTTCAGGTTCGCCACATTGATGCCCAGCGCGCCAGCTTTCACACGGTCAATATCGAGGAGCAATTGCGGGCCAGCTTCCTGTCCCTCCGGACGCACGCCCACCAGCGCAGGCTGCTTGGCGGCAAGGCCCAGCGCCATGTTGCGCACTTCCAGCAACTTCTCGCGCCCCTGGCCTGACCTGTCCTGCAGGCGGAAGTCAAAACCGCCCAGCGCACCCAGTTCCGGGATGGGCGGCACGTTGACGGCAAAAATCATCGCCTGCTTGATGCGGAACAGGGTCATGTTGGCGCGCTTGACCAGCGAGCCTGCCGAGTTGTCCTGGTTGGGCCGCTCGTCCCATCCCTTGAGGCGCACGAAGTTGATCGCCGCATTCTGGCCGCGGCCAAAGAAGGAGAAACCGGCCACGCCGATGACATGCTCCACCTCGGGCTGCTTGAGGTAAAACTGCTCGGCCTGCGACAGCACCTCCAGTGCGCGCTCGCGCGTGGCGCCGGGCGGCAGCTGGATCACGCTGATGAAATAGCCCTGGTCCTCATCCGGCAAAAAGCTGCCGGGCAGGCGTGAAAACAGCCAGCCCATCGCCACCACGATAACGGCGAAGATGATCATGTAGCGCCCGGTGTTGCGCAGCATTTTGCTGACGCCAGAGCGGTAGTTCATCGTGGTGGCAGCGAAGAAATTGTTGAACCAGCCAAAGAAGCCCCGGCTGGATTTCAGCTGCTGCCCCAGATCATGCTTGAGCAGGGTCGCGCACAATGCCGGCGTCAAGGTCAGCGCCATCATGGCGGAGAACAGCATGGTCAAGATCAGCGTCACGGCAAACTGGCGATAGATCACGCCCACCGAGCCGCCAAAAAACGCCATCGGAATAAACACGGCAGACAGCACCAGGGTGATGGCGATAATGGCGCCGAAGATCTGCTCCATCGCCTTGCGCGTGGCATCGCGCGGCGACAAGCCCTCCTCGGTCATGATGCGCTCCACGTTCTCCACCACCACAATGGCATCATCCACCACGATGCCGATGGCCAGCACCATGGCAAACAGGGTGAGCACGTTGATCGAATAGCCGAACACATAAAGTCCGACGAGGGCGCCGGTCAGCGCAACCGGCACCACGATAGCGGGAATCACCGTGGCGCGCAGATTGCCCATGAACAGATACATCACCAGGAACACCAGCACCATGGCCTCGCCCAGGGTGAGCAGCACTTCACGGATGGAGATCTCAACGAACTTGGAAGTGTCATAAGGAACGACCCAGTCCACACCCTTGGGGAAGCCTTTGGACAGTTCCGCCATGCGCGCCTTCACCGCGTTGGCGGTATCCAGCGCGTTGGCGCCCGGCAGCAGGCGTATCGCAACAGATGCGGCGGGTTGCCCGTCCAGGCGTGCAGAAACCGAATAGTCCTGCGCGCCCAGTTCCACCCGGGCAATATCCTTGACGCGCACCGTGGAGCCATCCGCAGCGGAACGCACGATCACGTTGCCAAATTCCTCGGGCGTGGACAAGCGGCTCCTGGTGACGATCACCGCATTCAACTGCTGTCCGGGTGCAGCGGGAAGCTGGCCCAGCTCACCGGTGGCCAGCTGCACGTTTTGCGCTTTTATCGCGGCGCTGACATCGCCGGGCGACAGGTTGTAGGCATGCAGTTTTTCCGGTTTCAGCCACAAACGCATGGAGTATTCCGTGCCGAACATCAGCGCTTCGCCCACACCCGGCACGCGGCGGATGTTTTCCAGCACGTTGGCGGCGACGTAGCTGCCCAGCTCCACATAGTCCCGGCTCTTGTCGGGAGAGAACATGGAGACAAACATCAAATAGTTACGCGCAGACTTGGCTACAGTCACCCCGGCCCTGCGCACATCTTCCGGCAGGCGCGATTCCACACGCTTGACCCGATTCTGCGTTTCTACCGCTGCCACATCGAGATTGGTGCCCGCTTCAAAGGTCAGCGTGATGGAGCCGGTGCCCAGCTCCGAGGCAGACTCCATATAGATCAGGTGCTCGATGCCGTTCATCTCCTGCTCTATCATCGAAACCACAGTCTCCTCGACCACCTGCGCGGAAGCACCGGGGTAGCTGACGTTGATCGCCAGAGCCGGCGGCGCCACTGCCGGATAGGACGAAACCGGCAGGCTGCGCAGCGCCAGTGCACCGCCCAACAGGATGATCAGCGCAATGACCCAGGCGAAGATCGGGCGGTCGATAAAGAATTTTGCGAGCACAATTTACCTCTCTACTTTGCAGGAGCGGGTGCGGGAGCAGCAGCGCCGGCTTGCAGGTTCCATGGCACAGGCTTGACCACCGCGCCGGGTCTTGCCTTCTGCAGGCCGTTGACGATTACCTGCTCGCCCGCTTTCAGCCCCTCGGAGATAACAAAATCAGCGCCCGCCATGCCGCCGGTTTTCACCGGGCGCACAGCAGCCTTGCTCTCCGCATCCACCACCGTCACAAACTGACCCTGCGGCCCGCCCTGCACCGCGCGCTGCGGCACCTTGATGCTGTGATCGGCGCTGGCCTCGGGGAAGCGGATGCGCGCAAACATGCCGGGCAGCAGCTCGTGTTTCGGGTTGGGAAACTGCGCACGGATGGAAACGCTGCCGGTGCCGGGATCCACCGCCAGATCGGAAAACAGCAGCCTGCCCGGCAGCGCATAAACACTGCCATCTTCCAGCATCAGCTCGACCTTGTCCGAGCCGGCACGCTTCAGCCTGCCCGACTTGATCGCCTGCTGCAGGCGCAGCACATCGGCGCCCGACTGGGTAAAGTTGGCATAGATAGGATCCAGCTGCTCGATGGTGGCCATCAGGGTGGCTTCGCCGCGGCCGACCAGGGCGCCTTCCGTTATCTGGGCACGCCCGATGTGGCCGGAAATGGGGGCGGGAACGTGGGCATTTTCCAGATCAATCTGCGTCTTGGAAAAGACGGCCTGGGTCTGCTTGAGCTTGGCTTCCACCAGATCGTAAGCCTGCTGGCTCACCACATGCGCAGCCAGCAGGGGCTTGTAACGATCCAGGTTGCGCTGCGCCACCTCCACATCGGCACGGGCAGATTCATTGGCTGTGGTATAGCTGCGCGCATCGATCAAAAACAATTTGTCGCCGGCTTTTACGTCACTGCCCTCGACAAACAGGCGTTTCTCAACCACGCCTTCCACCCGCGCACGCACCTGGGCGGTGCGATAGGCCTGCAGACGACCAGGCAGGTCCTGGGTCAACACCACCGAATCGGCGGCCACCGTGATGACATCCACTTCAACCGGCGGCGGAGCCGCGCCGGCTGCAGGCCCTTGCGCCCCATCCTTGGCGCCGCAGGCAGCCAGCAGCACGGCAAGCGGCATGGCAATTAGCAAATATTTTCCTGATTTCATCTTGACACTCTCCGCTTCAAATTCACCGGCGCGCTCTGTAAGCCTACATTCTGTTCCGGCGCAAACATTCGTAAAAAACCATCCACCACCTGTTCGAGCAGCAATGACTCATCCCGCACTGCTTGACGCTCCACACCCAGCAAGCGTTGGTTGCGCTCCTGCCCGATCAGCATAGCCAGCAATGTTTCAGCCGCAAACACCGGATCAGCCTGGCCCAACTCGCCCGCATCCATCGCATGGCGCAAGAAGTTCGCCAAACTCCCTGTCATCTGTCCATCCCCCAAACCCGAAAGCTCGCGGATCAAATCCGGGAAACGCTGCGCCTGACTGATCAGGATACGGTATATCGCGATCCCCTCCGGGCTGAGAGCACGCTGCCGATACACCTGCGCAAAATTGAGCAGGCTACCGCGCAAATTGTCCGGATGCACACTGAGAGGCGCGATGATATCGGTCACGCAGCAACGCACCGCTTCCGCAAACAAGGACTCCTTGTTCTGGAAATGGTTGTAGAAGGTCTGCCTAGCCAGGCCGGCACGCCCGATGATCGCGTCAACGCTGGCATCGTAGCCCTGTTCAAGAAACAGCTCTCTTGCGGCCAGGAGCAGGCGTTCTCTATTGGTAGTAACTATCATCGGCGGATTATGCACGGAAATAGACTGGGTAGTCTATCTATGGGATGGGAGTGCCCATGTTGCGGCACTGGTCAATTCCAGATAGACAACCAATTCGAATGTACTTCGAATACGATGAGCAGTAGGCAAAGTTGCCGGGGGTAGCCCGGCGGCTAGTCACTTTCTTTTGCTTCGCCAAAAAGAAAGTAACCCAAGAAAAGGCGACCCTGCCGTATCGCCCTGCGGGTTCCTTCGGTCGAGCAATAAAATTGGGCGGCTGCGCAACTCTCCCTAGCAGGCCGCACACCCCGCGACCTGCCGCGGAGCTCAAACAGTGCTCGCCTTCTCCCCAATTTTATTCCTCACCCTCAGCAATACAGAAGGGTACCCAAACCCAGCACGCGCAGTGTGTCGGATTTATTGCGGGTTGGCTTTTGACTTGGTGTTTGGTGTTCGGCTTTTGAATTACCCTCCCCCTTATCCGCCACCGAGTAGCGGAGGCTGGTCAGGAGATGTCGGCGAGGACTGTTTGAGCACGTGGACGCGTAGCGGATCGTGCGAGTTCCGCAGCCGCCTGACCAGACGAGCAACGCAGGGTACCTCGTAGAGGTGGCGGATCTGGGGTCGCCTTCTTTAGCTTACCTTTCTTGGCGAAGCAAGAAAGGTAAGCAGCTGTCGGGCTGCCCCCGACAAAACTACGCGCACCTCTCCCTGGCAATAACTCCCCCATCCCTCATAAATGATGTAAACGACAACTGTATTCACCACTCCGCCATAAGTCTGACCAGTCCCTGCGCTACTTGTGGCAAACTAGCGCCTGTTTAATTCCAGCCTGGATTCGCCTTGTCACCCTACGAACTCTTTATCGGCCTGCGTTACACCCGCGCCAAGCGCCGCAACCACTTTATCTCGTTTATTTCGCTGATTTCCATGCTGGGCATTGCGCTGGGCGTGGCCGCGCTGATTATCGTGCTGTCGGTGATGAATGGCTTCCAGAAGGAAATCCGCGCGCGCATCCTGGGGGTGACGCCGCATCTGCAGGTAGCCAGCGACACCGGCTCCCTGGCCGAGTGGGACCCCATGCTGAGAATCGTGGCCACCCATCCGGAGGTGGCTGCGGCTGCCCCCTACGTCAGCGGCCAGGGCATGCTGTCGCTGAATGAGAGCGTGCAGGGGGTAATGGTGCGCGGCATCGTGCCGGAACAGGAAAATCGCCTGATCCAGTTAAGTGACAAGATGAAAGGCGGACACCTGGAAGATTTGCACGCGGGGGAATTCGGCATCGTGCTGGGCTCGGACCTGGCGCGCTCGCTCGGCGCCCGCCTGGGAGAAAGTGTGTTGCTGATCACGCCGCAGGGGCAGATCACCCCGGCCGGCATGCTGCCGCGCCTGAAGCAGTTTCGCGTAGTGGGCATTTTCGAGATCGGCATGTCGCCGTATGACAATGCGCTGGCATTGATACACATGAGCGACGCGCAAAAACTGTATCGCCTGGATGACTCGGTCAGCGGCATCAGCGCACGCCTGAAGGACCTGGATCAGGCGCCGCGTGTCGCCACTGAGCTGGAGAGCAACCTGCCGCGCTACACCTACACCAGCGATTGGACGCGGCAGAACAGCAACTACTTCCGCGCCGTGCAGATGGAAAAGAAAATGATGTTCATCATCCTTTCTCTCATCGTTGCCGTGGCCGCCTTCAACATCGTGTCCACGCTGGTGATGGCGGTGACCGACAAACAGGCCGACATCGCCATCTTGCGCACGCTGGGAGCTTCGCCCGCCAGCATCATGAAAATCTTCATGGTGCAGGGCGTGGTTATCGGCCTGGTCGGCATGCTGCTGGGGGTGGTGGGCGGTATCCTCATCGCGCTGAATATCGGCACCATCGTGCCGTTTATCGAGCATCTGTTCGGCGTGCAATTCCTCGCCAAGGACGTTTATTTCATCAGCGAGCTGCCTTCCGATCTGCAGCGCAGCGACGTGCTCACCGTCTCCATCTTCTCCTTCGTGATCAGCCTGCTCGCCACGCTCTATCCGAGCTGGCGCGCGGCCAAGACCCAACCTGCGGAGGCATTGCGCTATGAGTAACCTGGTCATTTCCTGTCGCAGCCTGAGCAAAACCTTTGCTCAGGGCGAGCTCAACGTGCCAGTGCTGAACGGCATCAATCTGGATGTGGCGCGCGGCGAGCGCATCGCCATTGTGGGCGCTTCCGGTTCGGGCAAAAGCACCCTGCTGCATCTGCTGGGCGGGCTGGACAACGCCAGTAGCGGCAGCGTCAGCATTCTCGGGCAGGATGTGCAGGCGATGAATGAAACCCAGCGCGGTAATCTGCGCAACCGTTCGCTCGGCTTTGTCTACCAGTTTCACCACCTGCTGCCGGAATTCACCGCGCTGGAAAATGTCGCCATGCCGCTGCTGATACGCGGCATGAAACCGGCACAGGCCAAACCCATCGCCGCGGAAATGCTGAAAAATGTCGGGCTGGAAAAACGCCTGCCCCACCTCCCCGCCGAGCTCTCCGGCGGTGAACGCCAGCGCGTGGCCGTCGCCCGCGCGCTGGTCACCGAACCCGCCTGCGTACTGGCCGACGAACCCACCGGCAACCTGGATCGCAACAGCGCCAAAGCCCTGTTCGACTTGATGCAGGAACTCAATGAGCGCCTCCACACCAGCTTTATCGTGGTTACCCATGACCTCGATCTGGCCGGGCGCATGCAGCGCCAGTTAAGGCTGGTAGATGGTGCCCTGCAAGATGCCTGAAAATTCGGGGGCTGCTGACACCGTAATTTTCTGCTGAAATTTGACCCTGACTGGCGCTATACATGGCGTCAGAATTCGCGCAGTAAATTTATGTCGCTATGTAAAATTAGGGGTGACGATGATGCCGGATACAAGCAGCGAAAATGATGGCGCACTGCGGGACATTCCACTCCCATCCTTTATCGTAAAAAACGATGGGGGCATATTCGTTGACCTGGGCAAGTTGCAAATGGCGAACGAATTTGAACAATTCGCCTCCCGCCTGTTCGCTGCTGAATTGCTGTTGCGCGGCCTGGACTACAGCATATTCAACAATATCCTGTATGACATTGAATGGGTGCTGTCAGAGCAAGTTAAAAACCAGGCGGTCAAACTTGCCGATGGCATTGCGTGCTTCCAGCCATCACGGTGCGCCTTGTATCATGGAGTAAAACTGGTAGAGGAAGGCAAGTCGGCGGAGTACATGTTTGAGCCCGTCAGCATTGAGATCAGCTACGAAGAACCGGTGTGCGGCGAGCCGGACGCTTCCGGCGTAATCCCTGTGCTGGAATACCGCACCCAAACCAGGCTGCAGGCGGACAAGCTGGATTTTGACGAGTTCATTGCTGATATGTGGCTCAAGGATGTGCGCTTCGGCTTGGATGCCGAAACAGTCCGGAAATGCATTGTGAGTGGCGCGACCCAGCGAGTCATTATCGCGCATCAGCTGGAACCTGCCGAAGGGAGGGATGCCGAACTCAAGGAAGCATCCACCCATCTGCACCGTGACAACTCCCCAAAAATTCTCGCCACGGGCAAAACCGACCTGCGTGCATTCAAGAATCGCTTCCCGCAGATGGCCGAAGGCGAGCGCATGCTGCAGAAAATTCCGCGCAAGCTGGGCAAACAGGGACGCAAAATCAGCGGTGAAGTTATCGAGCCCGCCCTGCCGCAAGATCTCGACCTGTCAGCACTTGCCTCATCAGGCACTCGCATCGAACAGACCAAAGATGGGGAATTCATCGTAGCCGCCATGAGTGGCTTCCTCAATCTGGACACCCATACCAACCAGGTGTCGATCACCGAGAAAATCGAGAGCAAGGCAGGCATCAGCGTCAGGACAACCGGCAACCTGGATTTGTCGGTGGATGAGTTCATCGAGCATGGAGAAGTTCAGGAGGGGCGCCATGTGGAAGGCAAGCACATGACATTCATGTCGGGTGTGTTTGGCGATGTCTTGTCACACGAGGGAAGTATTCACATCAAGAGCAACCTGACCGGGGGCAAGGCCGAAGCGCTCAATGGCAACATTGAAGTAAGCGGCAAAATGTCGCGATCACATGCAGTAGCGCTTAACGGTGAATTGGTCTGCGATTTTGTAGAAAGCAGCACCCTGTTGGGCCGTGTGGTGCGGGTAAAGCATGCTGTTAATTGTGAAATCATTGCCGAAGAATTGCATGCGGGCCTGCTGGAAGGCTGTTCAGTTGCGGCAAAAAACATTCTCATCGAACAGAGTGACGAGCGCCGGGGCAGGGAAACGCTGGTGACAGTGATGATTCCGGACTATTCATATATCGACCAGCACATTGCCGATCTGAATAAACATGATCAGGACATTCGGGGAAAAATCACCACCATCTCCAGTTCCATTCAAACTCTGCGTTCGCACCCCGATTTTGCAAAATTCCTGGTGTTGGAGGCCAGCATTAAACAAGGCGCGGTCAAGCTCAACGACGAGCAGCATGCAAATTGGCGCAAGCTGGTGGAGAAAAACACTGCTTCGGTAAATCAACTATCCGATTTCCAATCAGCGGTAGCGACTCTCGAACAGAGCCTGCAAAAAAACGCGAGTGAACGCAATGAAGCGGAGCAGCAGCGAGACGCTTTGGCTACGGGGATAAGCTGCGTTATTTCCGCGATCAAAGGCCAGACCATAGGGCAAACTATGAAGAGCGGGAATGGCATCGATGTTTTCACCCTGCTCCCCGCCCATGAAATAAAAGCCTTGCTGCATAACGTCGACAGCGGAAAATCGCGCATCTTCTCCGGAGAGTCAGGCACGATCAGCTGGCAATTCGCGCCTTCCTGAAGTAGCGATGAACCTGCATGATTTCATGCGCCATGGCCATACTGTTTTTCCCCAGCACCTGCAACGCAGGCGAACCAACCTCACTCACCCTGCTCAGCTATTTCAGTCCGGTTGCGCCCTGCTGTCTTGGCCCTGTATAGCGCCTCATCAGCCATCCTGATCAGAACACTGGCGCTGGCAGCATGATCCGGATAGGCTGCCAGGCCGACCGACATCGTGCACACAATCTCCAGCTCGCCATGGTGCGTGGATTCCCCGGCAAAAGCCTGTCGCCACTCTTCGGCGCGATGAAATGCGTGCTCTACTGGCAGCCTCGGCAGCACCAGCACAAACTCTTCACCGCCATAGCGGCAAGCAATATCCCCCTCACGGGCATGCTGCAGCAGCAATTTCCCCAGCGTCTGCAGCACCAGATCGCCCACCTGATGACCGTATGTATCGTTTACATTCTTGAAGTGATCCAGGTCTATCATGGCCAGGCTGATCCTGTAACCGTCGCGTTTGGCGCGTGAAATCTCGCGCTCCAGCATCTCGTCAAGGTAGCGGCGGTTGTACAAGCCGGTGAGCGGGTCGCGTATGGCCTGCTCATGGATGCGCTGGTTCAGCTCACCAATCTCTGCCAGTCTTGAGGAAAGATCTTCATTGGCACTGCGCAATCTGGACTCTGCAATGGCAAGGCGGCGGTTCACCCGCAGCAGGAAATACGTAACCATGGAAATGAGCACTATCACCATGAGTGCGGAGATAATGAAAGGCGCCACCCACTGTGGCAAATGCCTGGGGCTGGCGTCGTAGATGAAGCCATCGAGGGAGTAACCGGACTTTACCAATCCCGCCTTCACGAAGGTATCGGCCATGTGCTGCCAGCGGGCGGGATTCATGTGGCCGATCTCGATCAGGTCCGGAAAAATAAGATTGCGCATTGCGGCCGCCTCGAATTCCAGATGCTGGCGGGTTTTCTCCACGCGATACTTGTTGAGCAACAGGTTGATGATTTCCCCGGGATGATCCATCGCGTAGCGCCAGCCCTTCAGGGTGGCACGGCGCATGGCCTCAACACGCCGGGGATGATTGTTCAGCTCCGCCTCCGAAGTGAACAGGATGTCGCTGTAAAAATCCACCAGGTAATTGGAGGGGTCGATAATGTGATAGGGAATATTGCGCTGCTGCAGGAAATACGGCTCGTTGGTAAGGTAGGAGTTGAAGGCATCAACTTTCCCGCTGATCAAATCCTCAAAGTTGTAGCTGCTGGGCAGGATGTTTACCTGTGCCAGTGCAATGCCCTCATTCTGCAGCATGGTCATGAAATCGGCATCATTGGCGCCGTTCATCAGCATGACTTTCTTGCCTATGAGATCCTGCGCCGTGGTGATGCCGGTATCCTTGCGTACCAGCAATACCGATGGAGAGTGCTGAAAGATCGCGGCCAGCGCAACCAGCGGTTTGCCCTGCAGGCGCTGGTACAACACCTCGCTGTTGCCTTCTGCATACTGCGCCCGGCCGGATAGGACTTCCTGCACCGGCTGGTGCTCGGGATCGCCGGCATGCAGCCTGACCTCCAGCCCCTCTTCCCTGTAGTAGCCCTTTTCCACTGCGGCGTAATAGCCGGCAAACTGGAACTGATGGTGCCAGCGCAGCTGCAGATCAACCGCCCCGTGCGCAAGCGGCACCGCCGCAACAGCCGGGTTGATGCAGGCAAGCAGGCAGAGCAGCGAACACAAGTTTACGCAGCGCATATTCCAGCGAACCCCTATCGCCTGTTACTGGTTTTGCAGCAAAGTATCCAGCGGAACCGGTTTGGCAATGCCATAGCCCTGACCATAATTCACCCCCATCTCCTGCAGCATGGACTGTATCTGCGCATCTTCAACATACTCGGCTATCGTCTCCATGCCCATGGCCTGGGCAATCTGATTGACGGACTGCACGATGGAGCGCGCCACCGGGTCCTTGACGATATCACGCACGAAGCTGCCGTCTATCTTGAGGTAATTCACCGGCAGATTTTTCAGGTAGTTGAACGAGCACATGCCGCTGCCAAAATCATCCAGGGCAAAACGCGCGCCCTTGGCGCGCAAGGCTGAAATGAAATTGACCGCCGTACCCAGCTTGCCGATGGCCGCAGTCTCGGTAATTTCAAAGCAGATGCGCTGCGCATCAAACTTGGCGGCGTCGATTTTGTCCAGCAGGAATTGCAGCATGGAGGGGTCGCTGATGGAGCGGCCTGAGAGATTGATGGACAAGGACAGTCCTGCAGCAAATTTATTCTGGTGTTCCTCCAGCCAGCTGAATGTCGCTTCCACCACCCAGCGGTCTATCGCGGTCATCAGGTCAAATCTTTCCGCTGCGGGAATGAACCTGTCCGGCATGATCATGTTATTGGCCTGATCCACCATGCGCAGCAGGATTTCCCCGCCATGATCACTGCTGCCATTCAGGCAGATGATTTTCTGGAAATACAGGCGGAAACGGTTTTGCTGCAAGGCTTCCGGAATCACAGACGCCCACTTGAGTTGCTCGCGCTGCTGCAGCATTTCATCGTCCTGCGGCTGGAACAGCGCCACCTGGTTCCTGCCCTTGGCCTTGGCCGCATAGCAGGCGCTGTCCGCGTCGGATAGCAGCTGGCTGCTGCTGACTGCATGCTGGTCTATCAGCACCAGGCCGATGCTGATGCCGACGGAAAAGGTTTGTCCCTTCCAGTCAAAACGAAACTGGTGTATCGCCTCGCGCAAGCCGTTGGCGACCTGCATGGCACGCTCAAGTTTGCAGCCCGGCATCAGCAGGCCAAACTCGTCACCGCCCAGGCGGGCAATCAGGTCGCTCCTGGCGCGGATGGAGTTGCGCATCAACTCTGCCACCTTGGTCAGCAGCTCGTCCCCAGCCACATGGCCTGCGGTATCGTTGATGATCTTGAACTGGTCCAGGTCCATGTACATCAGGACATGGTTGTGGTTCTTGCTTTTTGCATCCTGCACCAGCTCATTCAGGCGCAGCTCGAATTCCCAGCGGTTGCTCAAGCCGGTAAGCACGTCATGGCGGGCAAAATAATCCATCTGCTGTTCCATGCGCCGCCGCGCGCGCGCATTCTCGGCCTGGCGCAGCTCCCGCTCTATGGCCTGCGGCAGGCGCGCGCTCTTGTCCTTCATGATGTAATCGCTGGCGCCCTGGCGCATGGCCTCGACCGCAGTCTCCTCCCCCACGGTGCCCGACATCAGGATGAAGGGAATGTCCTTGTCAAACTCGCGCACCACGCGCAAGGCATCGAGGCCATTGAAGTCCGGCAATTTATAATCGGAAATGACGATGTCCCACAGCTCGGGGGGCATCATGGCGCGCAAGTCGGAGAGTGTCTCCACGCGCTGCAGCATCACATCAAAGCCGGCCTGCTTGAGCGTGCGCCGCAGCAAGAATTCATCGTCTTCCGAATCTTCTATCAGCAGCACGCGCAGGGATTGCATTGTGGACTTGTCCTGTTGGGTGTCAATGGCAAGCCTGATTGAACTTCAGCCAGTATTGTGAAAAGCAGCTGGCCAGACATACAAAATCATCGAACTCCACCGGCTTCAGCATATAACTGTTGGCGCCCAGCTGATAACTCAGGGTCTTGTCCTGCTCTTCATCCGAGGTGCTCAATATCACCACAGGCAGCGTCTTCAGCTGGCTGGTCTGGCGGATGCGGCGCAGCACATCATGGCCGCTGATACCGGGCAGGTTGAGGTCGAGCAAAATCACCGTGGGCAGGTCGCGCTCTGCCTGCGCATCCAGAAAAGACAGCGCATGCTCGCCATCCACCATGACCACGACTTCTCCGTCCACCTCGGCCCTGCGCAAGGCGCGCAAAGCCAGGGCAGCATGGTCGGGGTTGTCTTCCACCAGCAGGATTTTTTTTGCACTGTTCACCATGTCTCTGCTCCTTTATGGCTGGCCCAGATTGAAATAAAACACGGCGCCCTTGCCGGGCGCCGCCTCAGCCCTGATCCAGCCGCCATGGCGCTTGACTATGCGCTGCACGGTGGCCAGCCCTATGCCTATTCCTGCAAACTCGCGCTCGCTATGCAGGCGCTGGAACGGCTTGAACAACTTTTGCGCCTTGGACATATCAAAGCCGGCGCCGTTGTCGCGCACGAAGAAGCACGATTGCCCGTCCGCCTCGCTTGCGCCCAATTCAACCCGGGCTTGCGCAGTCTTGCTGGAATACTTCCACGCATTCGACAGCAGGTTATCGAGCAGCGCACTCAGCAAGTGCGCATCCCCCTGCGCCGTCAGCGTGGGAGCGATCACCCATGTCACCGCCCGCTCCGGCTCTGCCTCGGCCAGTTTGGCGGCAAGCGCCTGTGCCATGTCGCTCAGGTCAACTTTTTCGCGCACCAGATCACTGCGCGAAACACGCGAGAGCTGCAGCATGGCATCAATCAACTCGCCCATCTGCACTGCATTGGCGCGCAGGCGATTAAGGTAGCTGCGCCCTTCATCGTTCAGCTGCTCGCCAAAATCCTCCAGCAGGGCCTGACTGAAGCCGTTGATGCTACGCAAAGGCGCGCGCAAATCATGCGAGACCGAATAGGAAAATGCTTCCAGCTCCTGGTTGGCCGCCTCCAGCTCAGCGGTACGTTCGGCCACGCGCTGTTCCAGGGTGGCCACCAGATTGTGCACTTCATTAAACAGGCGCGAGTTTGCAATCGCAATACTGACCTGGTTGGCAAACAGCGTCAGCAATTCCATATCATGCGGAGTGAAGCTGCCGCCGCCAATCTTGCCGCTGGCCGACAGGCCGCCGATTATCTGTTTCTGCACAACCAGTGGAACAAGCAGGGCCGAGGTATACCCCTCTTCCCAGCGGTTCTGCTGATTTTCCAGGGGCCAGTCGTCATACTCCCCATACAACAATGGCTTCTGATTGCTCAGCACCCAACCGCACATGCCTGTCCTGGTTGGAAAAGAAACGCCGCGAATGGCTTCAGCATCTTTGCCGCTGGCGGCAGAGTAAATATACTCACCTCCCCCCGGCAGCAACATCGGCACCAGCACGGTATCCGCGGCAACCATCTCACGCGCACGATCTGCCACCATCTGCAGCACTTCATACAAAGCCACATTGGACAATATGGCCTCACCCAGCTCGCGTATGACCCCAAGCTGGAATTCGCAATTTTTCAGGCGAATACAATCTTCATCCTTGGTCGTGCATTGCTGCGTTGTCATGGCTAGAGAATCACGTTGTAATGGGCATCCATGGAGTCTTTCACGTATTGAGACACCCCTTTCACAGCCACCGGCCGGGTCGTGATCAGGTCACTTGTGTCCAGCGCCAAGGCATCCACGCAAATCTGGCAAATAGTAAAGGGAATTCCCAGCTCTTCTGCCATGAGTACCATTTGTTCCAAGTTGGGGATACCCTTGCGCTTGAGCAGATAGTTGAAGATTTTTGGGCCCGCACCCAGCATGTTCAGTTGTGAGGTGGGCAAGCTATTCGCACCGCCCGCACTCATCGCCTCGATCATGTTTTGCACCAGGGTGTCATTCTCGGTACGGCGAAATTCAGTCGGGCCATCCTTTCTGCGGCCGAAAAGAGTACTCCAAAAACCGCGCTTGCGCTTCAGACAATTGGCGCCCCACAGGCTGAACCACATTTTGGTCTCTATACCCATGGAGGCATAACCGGTAGCAATGACAAAGGCAAACAGGGCCTTGTCCATATCGCCGCTAAGCACCATCACTGTTGCACGTTTTTTTGTGTCAGACATAGTTGAACTCCAACCAGATTACGCGTTAATCAATGCACACAATCAAAAACAACCATGCCACTCAGCATGCAAGTGAGCTATGTCTTGATCTGCATCTTGACGCGTCTGCCATCGTGCTCGGCAGATAAAACCTGCAAGCCCGACGTTTCACACAAATCACGAACCGATTCTTCGAAAATGGGATCATCACCGATCACACTCAACACCTGCCCCGGCTGCATATCGTTCAGCGCCGTGCGCACCTTGATCAGGGGCATAGGGCAACACACACCGCACACATCAACTTCCTTATCCGCTGTTTCCATGGCTTTCTCCGCATCCCTTGCAAACATTCAAGAATATTGATTTTATTGACTTGCGACGGTTTCACTTTAGAGACATTCCGCATAGCTGTAAAGCATATTTGCGTCCATTAGAATTGCGCCATGTAGCTCATGACTGCACAATTAACGCAGCCTACTCCCACGATAGCTAACAGGAGTAGACGCCATGCCAGTGTGGGTATATGCGTTGAGCGCTGCACCGCGCTCCATTATTTTTCTTCCGGCGGCTTGATGCCGCGAAATGCGTAATAGAGCAGGATGTCGTAGCTGATTTTCATCGCCGCACCTATCACCAGCGGCGTGCCCAGTGACAGGTACTGCATCAGGAAACCGGCGAAGGAAGGCGCCACCGCCCAGCCGCCGAGGCGCACCAGGTGGGTGGCGCCGGAGGCGAAAGTGCGCTCTTCCGGCCGCACCACCGCCATCACGTAGGACTGGCGCGTAGGCACATCCATTTCCACCAGCCCTTCGCGCAGCAGGAACAGCACGGCAGCCAGCCAGAAGTTGGGCGCAAAGGCGACAGTCACCAGCAGCAGGCTGGAAGGTATGTGGGTGAACACCATGGTGTTGACCAGGCCTATGCGTTGCGCCAGCCAGGCGGCGCCAAGATGCGACACCGCATTCATGCCGCGCGCGCAGAAAAACAGCACCGCGATCACAGACTCGGACACTTCAAAGCGCTGGTAGAAAAAATACGACAGCAGCGCCGTGCCGACAAAACCGCCCGCCACGCTGTCGATGGCAAACAGGGCGGAAATGCGCAACAGCACCTTGCGGCTTTGCGGCGACAACTGCAGGCGCGGCAATTTCACTTCAAGCTCAACCTTGGGCGACAGGCGCAGGTACAACACTGCCGTGGCCAGCAACAGCACGGCATATACCATCACCGCAGACTGGAACGAGGCCAGCTCACCCACCCCGCCAAACTGGCGCAAGGCCGAGGGGATAATCGCCAGCAAACCACCTAGCGCATGGCCCACATCCTGCAGCACGTTGTACCAGGCAAATGTACGCGTGCGTTCGGCATCGGTCACCGTGGCCGGAATAATCGCCTGCTCCAGCACCAGAGAGGCGCCGCGGTCACGTCCCATGCCATTGAGCATGCCCACAAAAGCGGCGATGCCGACGATCATAGCGCTGGAATAAAGTGCTGCCACCGCTCCACCCAGCGAGCTCAGCAGCGCCAGCCACAACAACAGGCGACGACGCCCAAGTTTGTCACCTGCCAGCGTAACCAGCAGTGCCGCCAGTGTTGCCCCTGCCAGGCCAGCGCTGATCACCACGCCTATCTGCGCCGCAGTGAAATCCATGCGCGCCAGGTAGATGCCCAGCAGCACGCCCATCATGCCGGTGGCCAGGGCGCGCAGAAAAGCGGTGGTATAAAGAATATGACGGTCGCTATGCATAATGAAAAATATGTTGGTTGGGTTAGCGCACTACGCGTAACCCGACATTCGCAGCGAAAGTTTCGCACAATCTGCCATCACATGCCTCAGGATATGATTCCCCAACTGCTGGACTCCCCCCGCGAACTAGCCGAGAATATCCGCACTTCCGCGCGCCCGAACCGCACAATATTACTACCAGGATTATTCATGCCGACCACGCCCCCCGACGCCCTGCTGTTTATCGCACCCGGTTGTGTGCACTGCCCCGTTGTCCTGCAAGGGCTGAGCGACCTGCTCAAGCAAACGCTGATCGGCAAACTGACTGTGGTCAATGTCGCCGCCCACCCCGAACAGGCCGCTGAATACGGCGTGCGCGCCGCCCCCTGGCTGCGCCTCGGCCCCTTTACCCTGACCGGCGCGCATAGCCCGGCCGAGCTGCGCCAATGGGTGGAACTGGTTAGTGGTGCAGAGGGGGCAGCGCATTACGTGGAACACCTGCTCAAGCAGGGCGGCTACAAGCAGGCCGTGGCCTTTGTCGCCGAGGACACGCAGCGCCTCATGGCGCTGCTCTCCATCGTGACCAACCCTGCGGCAAATATCGAGGTGCGCCTGGGTGTCAGCGCTCTGCTGGAAGCCTACACCAACGCGCCCGAGCTACAGCAACTGCTGCCGCAACTGGCCGAACTCACGCACCATGCCGACCACCGCGTGCGCGCCGATGCATGCCACCTGCTCGGCCTCACGGGAATTGCCGCTGCACGCAGCTACGTGGAAGCCTGCCTTAACGATGCAAACGCTGAGGTACGCGAGATAGCCCAGGAAGCCCTGGAAGAGCTGGAAACTGCGAAGTAAGGCCGTTGAAATTTACCCGGCACGCACGAATTTGCGCGCGCCAAAGAACAGAAAACCCAGGCTGATCAGCACGGGCAACCCCACCGCAATCTCCACACCACCCAGCTGGTACAACCACCTGAGCAGGCTATGGCCCGAGCCGTGCTCAAAATCAGCAATGCCGCTAAAGGCAAACCAGGCAACCAGCAGAAACAGCAGGCCGATGGAAACATCGACGTACCACGGGTCGCGCTGGCTGGATTGCTCTTCTCTCAGGGCACGCCATAAGCGGATCAGCAGTGAAGGTGCAGTGTCATCCGGGTAGCTGATTTTTTCCGACTGCGGGTCATACATCGCCAGACCGTGCTTCCTGGCAAGCTTGTGCACCAGGTCGCCTACATAGTCCGCCCTGGACCAAACGCAGCACATGATGATGTGGCCTTGTGAGCGATCCATGGCGGCGCTCCACGGGCACTGCTCCTGCTTGCCTGACTGACTTTCTGGAACGCTGACCAACTCGGGATGCAGCCCGGTGATCTCATTGTAGAAAGCAGCAATGGCCGGGCTGGGCATAACACCCGAGGCATCCCCTTCGCACAGTGCATGGTAAAGGCGTTCTGCCTGCGCATTGCCCAAATGCGATTTTGTGTGCCACACCGCGTAATCACAGCTCATGGATACTCTCCTGTTTTTGCTTAATCGCGCCTGGCCTTGCGCCTTTCAAACAGGCTTGCAATGCGCTGGTGTGTTCCCTCGGTAATCGGCTTGAAGATTGACGGGTTGGCCAGGCAAAAGATGGCCTCTTCCACCACCCCCTCAGCACCAAACTCAAAGCACACATCCATGCGCCCCTCAAGGCCGGCAGCCCAGGCCTCGACCTCGGCCGCACTCAGTATGCCCTGATCGAATTGCTTCAAGGCTGCCAGAATATCGACCTTGGTAACCTCCGCCAAATGCTTTTCACACTCCCATCCATACTCAGCCAACTCCTGCAAGATGGAGCCCACCGCTTTGGGATTCTGTATCAGTTCCAGCACTAGCACAGTACGATCACGCATGGCGACTTCTCCTGTCAGAGAGTTGGCAATATACGACCTTTGCTATTGGGTTGCAGTGTGTTCCCTTTTCCTAACCGCGAAAAAGCAGCGGCGGCAGCTTCATCTTCTTGATGCTCTTGCGGAAGCGCTTATACGGATCGCTCCCCAAGTGCACCACAAACATATGCACGGGGAAATCCTCCTGCACCAGCTTCTTGATCACCGCAGGCCCCTTGTTCCCCAGGGTGAACCAGCTGGTCTCGAATGCCAGTACATAATCGCGCATGCTGCTGTCCGCTTTCAGGATGCGGCGCATGACGTAGGCCTTGCTGATATGTTTGCCATGCAGCTGCAGTATCTTGCGGATGGATTCCAGAGTTTCCTCATCCAGCCCGGCCTCAGTCAGCTGTGCATCAGCAGGCAGGCTGCCCAGTTCCGCATTCACTGCCGCAAGATGATTTGAACGCTCCTGCCAGCGCAGGGAATAATGCTCGGCCTTGTCGGGCGAGTGTGACTGGTAATAGCGCCAGGCCGCTTCACAGGCTGCCAGTATCGACTCTTCATCCTGCTGCATGACGCTTTCCAGATCGGCTATGCCCGCGTCGTCACCTCTTTCCAGCAACAGGGTACCCCGGCGGAAAAGTGCCGACGCATGCAGTGGCTTGAGTTGCAGCAGATTATTCAGCAGCGGCAACAAATCAGCGTCGGGCTTCAGCTCGTCCAGTATGGAAATGCGTTCCCATTGCTCATCTGTATTCAGCTCGGCCTGTGACTCCAGCACTGCCAAACGCGCCTGGCGTTGTTGCAGGTGTTCATGGCGGGTGCGCCAGTTTTCGGCCACGCTGTCTTTCCAGCGCTGATCAAACTCCGCCTTGATCGCTTCCAGATTTACCCCCAGCCAGGCGCTGGCTGCATTGGTGTGCGGCACTTCCAGTGCGCGTGCAGCATCGGCTGCGATTTCCACCCCCATCGCCGCCAGGCGATCCTTCAGCGCGGGATGGGTATCCAGATGATCGGTCTCGCGCTTGCCGGCCGCTTCCAGAAAGCGCGTGCGCATGTCCGCATCCAGCACGCTGCGCATGGATTGCGCCCAGTACGTGCTACGGCTGCCAAACGGCTCTGGCTCATTGGCCACGCGGCGATTGATGGAGGGCCAGAACTCTTCGTCCTCGAAGTGCGCGGCAATGTTGATGCGCATCAGCGCATTGGCGGCATTTTGCCGGCCGGCCACCTCTACCGAGGCTTGATCGGCGATGTATTCGTTCTGGCGCGCAAGCACAAAGGTGTAGGCATTGAAATACGGCGCATACCATTTGAACAGGCGCGCGATCAGGCGCGAACCCCAATCGTTCCACTGCTCGGAAAGATTCTGCAAGCGCCCCCACGCCAGGCGGAAGCGGTAGATGAAGCCGCCCAGGCGGCTGTGGTGGCCGGAAAGATGGCCGTACTCATGCGCCACCACCGCGAAGGTTTCGTCCTCGTTGAGTGCCTGCAGCAAAGGCAGGCCCAGGATCAGATAGTTCTCTTCCCAGCCGAACAAACCAAAGCGCGGGTGCTGCACAATGCTGGCATTAAGTTCATCCGTCAGCAGCACCTTGTGTACGCGCGGCCCGTTCATGCGGGCGCGCAGCTCATCAATGCGCGCAAACAGGGCGGGCGCCTCTTCACGTTTCAGTTCACGCCCCTCGGGCTTGGGAAAGCGGCTGAACAGCAGGGTGATGGAAGCGCGCACCATGGTCCAGGCAGGAATCGCCAGCAGAATGACCAGCTTGCCCAGTTTCAGAATCACAATCAGCGCCTTGCCCCCGCTGGCAATCACCAGCACCACCAAGCCCAGCAACAGCAGCACGGCTATAAGCGACAGCCCGACAGCCAGTGCCAGCACCACAAATCCGAGCAGGGCAATGCCGATTACTGCTGCGATATAGTTATTCGGCTTTTCCTGTGCGCTTGCTTCCAGGCGCGAAATCAATTGCTCGAATTTCCGGTCATCCATTTACCACCCCCCAGCAGTTATCAGCGGCGCCTAATGCATCCGGCAATTAATCCTTGGGCCAGTAAGCCGTGGCTATGCCCTCGCCCAGATCGGCCTCCACCAGGCGCCGGCGCACTTCCAGCAGGCGTGCGATCAATGCCGGCTCGCGCTGGCCATAGGCATCGGCATCCGGCTTGCGGTTCACCACCACGCCGAGCAGCTCGGTAATGGCATTGCCGATGGAATTCTGGCTGATGGTGACGATCAGCTTGCCCTCGTCATTGCGGTAGATCAGCTGCTTGAACGCAGGCTGCCAGCGGATGGCGTTGGCATACTTGGCATCGCGGATACAGTGGTCGCGCACCTTCTTGGCTGTCTTGAGGAAATCATTGTTGAACAGCAGCGCGCTTTCCACCTGCTTGGGGAAATACACATCTGGCAGGATAGGCGCATTGCGGGTGGACACCTGCGAGAAGAACGTGCGGTAGAAATCGATGAAGCCCTTCAGTACCAGGTCGTACTCGTGCCAGAAGCGGGTATCCTCCAAGGTCGCCACACCGCCGATGATTTCCCAGCTGGGCAGTCCCTGCGGATAGCCCGTCAGATGCAGCCGCGCGGCGTCGTCGCTCACCGGCCGCAACACCTCCAGGTGCAGCGCCTTGCAGATGAACTCACGGTAGACATCGTGCATGTATTCCTCGAACAAGGAATGCTGTCCGCCATCGGTCAGATTGGGGTTGGCCGGATCGGCCAGCTTGGCCTGGCGCAGATCGTCCATGGGGAAGACGATGAAGTGGTTGTGCAGCATGCGTATGCTGGGCACGCCGGGCGAGGTCAGCGGCCAGGTTGCGTCGAGACTCGCCTCCCCCGCCAACACCAGATGCTGCCCCGGATCCGGAAACTGTTCCAGCATGTATTCGATGATGATCTGATTCATCCGGTTCCACACATGCTTCACGTTGTCAGGCACCTGCGTGCGCCGCACCGGCCGACCCAGCGGATTGAGAATGGCCTGGGAAGTGTTGTAGATGATGGAACAGTCGAACTCGGTGCTGTGGCCCAGCGCCTTGCGATAGAGCAGCAGATTTTCCGCATTGACCAGCAGGCCGTTGTTGTTCACCAGGTCGTTCAGGTTTTCCGTGCTGTTGAAAAATTCGTTGGGCTTCATGCCCTCCGGCACATCCAGGGGAATGGACCGGAAAGGGGTTACAATTTCGCGTGGACCGGATTGCATCGTGTGACACCTCTAAATGAGTAGTTATAAACTTGGTGCGGCGTTGAACTCAACGCGGTAAAACAGGACTGTCCGCAGATTACGCAGATTAACCCGGATTAAAAAACATCGACAAGCGAATCCAGGCACATCAGAATTCCTGGCCACTGCGCTCACTCATCTGTGTAATCTATGTAATCTGCGGATAGCTTTGTTTTACATCATAGCAGCAAGAATACCGGAAATGGCCAACATGAATTTGATCTATGACATGCCTTTGTACCGGCCGCCTGCCGAGGCCGACAACCTGATCATCCAGGCCACGCTGGGCTGCAGCTTTAACCAGTGCAGCTTCTGCGCCATGTATCGCAGCAAGCAATATAAGGAGCGGCCCTTCGCCGAAGTGTTTACTGATATACACCAGGCTGCAGCGCTAAGGCCGGATGCGCACCGCGTATTTCTCGCCGATGGTGACGCGCTGGCCCTGCCCACCGGGCACCTGCTGGATATATTGCGCGAACTGTCCAGGTCGCTCCCGCAACTTGCACGTGTCTCCTGCTATGCCACCCCCGCCAATATCCAGCGCAAGAGCGCGGAAGACCTGGCCCTGCTGCAACAGCACAAGCTCAACCTGCTCTATGTCGGTGTGGAATCCGGCTCGGACCTGATGCTGAAAAAGATCACCAAGGGCGCCACGCAAAAGCGCATGGCCGAAATACTAACCAAAGCACACGCAAGCGGCATGAAGGTATCCGCCACCGTCATCCTCGGGCTGGGTGGCCGCACCCATAGCGACGAGCACATAGACGGCACCATCGCCCTGCTCAACAGCGCGCCCGTCACCTATCTCTCCACCCTGCAGTTGTACCTGGATGAGAGCATAGAAGACGAGTTCTATAGAAAATTCGGCGAGCCGTTTGAAATGCTGGATGATCTGGCGATTTTGCAGGAGCAGGAAAAACTGATCAGCGGCCTTAACCCGCCGCAGACGCTGATCTTCCGCTCCAACCATGCCTCCAATGCGCTGGCACTGGCGGGGAACCTGCCCAGGGACAGGGACAAGTTGCTACAGCAACTAAGGGAAGCGATGGCAGGCAAGCGTCCGTTGCGGCCGCAGTACCTGCGCGGCATGTGAGCAATTTTTCACGGCTCACATGCGCTTGAATTGATGTTCCGGCTTGGGCAGCGCCGGCTCAGCGCGGCTCCTGCAATTTCCCCTGTGGCACAGCGGGCTGCGGCAGATTGCCTGGCATATCAGTCACGCCGCGCACGCTATCGACGAAATACTCGGTATCGCCAAAGCAGGAGGTGGGGATGAATTTGTGCTGCTGGTAATGCAGCACCACACGATTGCCGGCCTGTGCGTTGATCT
>JAHFQY010000054.1 GCA_023259065.1 Nitrosomonadales bacterium | reverse complement strand
CGACAGCGGCAGCATGACCGCCACAGTTTGCCACAGCGGCGGCAGTTGCGTGACCGGAAAAAACACGCCGCATAATAACATCATGGGGGTGATCACCAGCGTGAAGTAGTACATGAAAAAATCGTAACTCGGCGCCAGCGCGGTCATGATCAAACCGACCGAGGCGAAGCACAGCCCGACCAGCAGCGCCAGAGGAATCAGCCACAACGTCAGCGGCGAGTGCGACAAGCCCAGCAGCCAGATCACCAGCAGCACGGCCAGGCCAGA
Organism: Nitrosomonadales bacterium; assembly: GCA_023259065.1. Taxonomy (GTDB): domain Bacteria; phylum Pseudomonadota; class Gammaproteobacteria; order Burkholderiales; family Gallionellaceae; genus 39-52-133. Next base: position 7,408 of record JAHFQY010000054.1, on the reverse strand, counting down.
CAGAAGGCTTTTGCTTGCCGCCCACAGGATTTCCGCCAGCACGACATCGTCCAGCGTGACTGGTGTGTTGAGGATAGCGTCCCAGGTGCGCTGCTCGTGCATACGCGAAAAGCCGGAATACAGCGCCTCGAAACTGGCGCTGTTCATGGTGCCGTAGCACACCGTTCCGGCGGCGAGGAACACCATGTAAGACGTGCCGCCCATCTGTGGCAGCAGGCTGCCCAAGCCGTAGCCCAGCCCCAGCAAATAGATGATTGGATCGGCCAGATGGCCGAGAATGGAAGTGGCGGCCACTTTCCTCCACACCAAAAAGTGGCGCCGCCAGATCGGAATAAACCTGAAACTTAGGCGTGGTAGGGAAAAATGGCCGGTTTTCATTGAACAGCCTCAAATCTGAAAATCGTTCGTGGTGAGCTTGTCGAACCATGAACGGTAGTGCGACAGTCAAGTATTTGCCCTTCGACAAGCTCAGGGCGAAAGGTAGTAATCGTCACTCGCGCAGCTCCCGCCCGGTTAATTTCAGGAACACATCCTCCAGATTCGCCGGGCGATACAAATAACGCAACGCGCCATGCCCCTGCAAATGCGCCAGCAGCGGCTGCGCATCGCCCACGTAGCAGAATGCGGTTTCACCGCTCACCTCAAAGCGCTTCGCATATCGCGCCGCATATTGCTGCGCCCACAACGCCACACCCTCGCCGAACACTTCCACCACCTGCGGCTCGATGTGCTGCGCGATCAGAGCGCGCGGTGAGTCCTGCGCCACGATGCGCCCCTGATCGAGAATGGCGAGGCGGTGGCATAGGCGCTCGGCTTCGTCCATGAAATGCGTGGTCAGCAACAAGGTCTTGCCCTGCGCGGTCAACTCGCGCAAGCGCTGCCAGATGAGGTGGCGCGCCTGCGGGTCGAGGCCGGTGGTCGGCTCATCGAGGAAGATGACATCCGGGTCGTTCACCAGCGCGCGCGCCAGTGTCAACCGGCGCTTCATGCCGCCGGACAGCGTGGGAATTTTCATGTCGCGCTTGTGCGTAAGGTTGGCGAAGTCCAGCAGCGCGGGAATGCGCGCCTCGATTTCGGCGTCCGCCATGCCGAAGTAACGGCCATACACCAGCAGGTTTTCCGCCACGGTGAAATCCGGGTCGAGGTTATCCATCTGCGGCACCACACCCACGCGCAGCCGCGCTTCGCGGGCGTGCTGCGGCACGGCATGGCCGAGCAAGCTCAACTTGCCGCTGGCCGGCGCAATCAGGCCGAGCAGCAGGCGCAGCGTGGTGGTCTTGCCCGCCCCGTTGGGGCCGAGCAGGCCGAAGCATTCGCCCTTGTTGATGGAGAGACTGACATCGTCCACCACATTTTGCCCGGCATAGGACTTGTACAGGTTTTGTGCGGAGAGGACAACGGTCATAGTGCATGACCGATGAAGTGGTGGTGCACAATTTCCTTAAGCTGGTTCAACTGCCCGTGGAAAAAATGTTCCGCCCCCGGCAGTACCACGACAGGCAAATGCAGCGGGCGCGCCCAGTGCAGCACATCGGCCAGCGGTACCACTTCATCCAGATCGCCATGAATCAACAGCGTATCGTGCGGCACTGGCGGCATAAGAAAACGCCCCACCGCCGGCGCAACCAACACCAACCGCTGAGGATGCAAGTGCTGCGCGGCGCGTGCCTGCACATAACCACCGAAAGAAAATCCGGACAGGATCAGCGGCAAGTCGCCCCTTCGACTAAGCTCAGGGCAGGCATGCCGCGCATAATGCACCACCGCCAACACATCTTCCGTTTCGCCATCGCCTTCATCGAAGGCGCCCTCACTGGCTTCCACGCCGCGAAAATTGAAACGCAACGCGACAAACCCCAGCTCCACAAAAGTTTTTGCCAAGGTCGTGACGACTTTATTTTCCATCGTGCCGCCCATGGTGGGCAGGGGGTGTGCTATCACGGCAATAGCACGCGGTGATTCATCAGGCAGATGGATAATGCCTTCGAGGTTTCCGGCTTTGCCAAGGACAGAAAATTCTTGCAACGCAGGCATCAAATCTTAAGCCGCTCCACCACCCGCCCATTCTTCAAATGCTCCTCGATAATCTCGTCGATATCGCTCTCGTCCACGTAGGTATACCAAACACCCTCCGGATACACCACCAACACCGGGCCATCATCGCAGCGATCCATGCAGCCTGCCGAGTTGATGCGGATGCGTTTTTTCTCGGTGGAAAGCCCCAGCGCTTTCAACTTGTCCTTGGCGTAATCACGCATTTTTTGCGCGCCGTGGTTGCCGCAGCAATCGGAGCCGTCGGTTCGCTGGTTGGTGCAAAAGAAAATGTGTTTGTGGAAATGGCTCATATAGACCTCGCGAAAAAATGGAGTTCAATTATACCGTTACTGTCATCGGTTTCTTATACGCCACAGGTAGCCGAGCATAAGAAAAGGGAACACCAACGCCACGGTTTGCGACAGGCCGTTGTAAGTGAGCAGATGGCCATAATGCCACTGGTACAGCCGCATGGCGGCGGAAGGCGTGCCGCTGTCCAGCAGTCCATGCGCCAGGCTGAGGTATGCCAGTGCCACACACACAGCGCAGAATAGCAATCGTGCGCGCGGCAGCCTGCCTGCGGCGGTCAGCAGCAGCACGCCGGTGAAAGTGCCAAGCATCGCTTCGCTATTCAGCCATAACAGCAACGCCCAGGATTTAAGCAGTACGGCGGCAGCAATAAACTTGGTCAGCGCCACCGCGCACAGTGCCAGCAACAGCACGTTCACCACATGACGGCGCTGTCGCAACAAGGTCAGCAGTAGCATCCCCATCATCAACAGGTTGAGCGCCACCGCCACGCTCTCTACCCAGTTGAACGGCACGGGCTGCACTACGGCAAAAGGGACGCGGGCCGCTTCGCTGATGAATACGTTGCCCAGCATCGGCAGCGAGGGGTTGACCTGCGCGAACATCCACAGCGCCGCCAGCGCCAGGCCAAAATCCATGCGGGCATCCGTGCGGAACAGGCGTACGCGCCAGTGCATCAGGCGCAACGCAAACCACGCACGCGGCGCGATGTTCACCGCCAGCAGTGCTCCCGTCAACGCACCTATACTGTTGGTAAGCAAATCGAGATTGGAACTGGCGCGCATGGGCAAATACATTTGTGCATACTCCATTGTGCCGGAAAGCAGCACTCCGCCCAGCGTGGCGAGCAACGTGCTCCAGCCTGCGCCAAAGCGTGCGCTCAACATCAGTCCGAGCAGCAAACCGAAAGGTAGATAGGAAAACAGATTGGCAGTAACATCAAACCAGGTGTAATGCAGCAGCAGCGGCTCGGCCAGTACCGCAGAAAATTCCAGCCCTTGCTCTTGCCAGCCGGTAAACGGCGACAGGCTGGCATACACGATGAGCAGTGCATAACCAGCGGCAAGGTAGGTGCGCAGGCGTGGACGGGGTGAAATAACGGAAATTTCTCTCATGACAGGTCGAGTTTATCTGATTCCTTGCAGGACGAACACGCATCTGTATTGGCGGAACAGAGCAAATAGATAGACGAAAAAAATGGGCCGTGTAAAATCATGGCAAGCCTGTGCGTCGGCGCAGGCTTGCTGCGAATCCATTTCAATAACCGGTGGCTTGCGCGATGAAACTGGGACTCTTGTTTACCAGCCGCTTGCGGCGAGCTGTTGCGGCCTTTTCTGCGCTGCTTGCCCGGCGCTGGAAAAACGGCTTCTACCTTTACCTCGCGGTATTGTTCACCCTGTTCGCTGTGGCCGATACAGTTTCTCTGCACATCACCGCCGAAATGCGCCAGGCAGCTTTCGATGCGATGGTGCGCTACCGCATCATCGTGCCCAAGCCCGATCCGGACATCGTCATCCTCGACATCAATGAAGCCAGCCTAGCCGCGATGGCCAAGGATTACGGGCGCTGGCCGTGGCCGCGCCAGGTGATGGGTGAGTTTGTCGAGCAGATCGAAAAGCAGCAACCCAAGGCGGTGGTGTTCGACATCCTGTTCAGCGATGCCGACGTGTACAACCCGGATAGCGATGCTTATTTCGACGCCGCCATCGCCGCCACGCATAATACTTTCTTCCCCATGCTGCGCCTCGACCCGGCGAGCGATACCTTGAGCCAGGTAAAGCCCGTCATGATTCCCGGTGTTGTGCAAGCCCCCGGCGAAGCCAGGCAGGATGCCACCATCGCCGTGGTGCTGCCGCATTTCCAGGCGGCTCTCAACGGCGGGCGCCTCGGCTTGCACAATATCTATCCGGATGTGGATGGCACGGCACGCCAGTATCTGGTGTACCGCAACGATTACGGCTGGAAGCTGCCGTCATTGCCGGCGCGGGTGGCGCACGAGCTGGGCTGGCCCGAGCCTGCCGCGCAACGCGTCCTGCTCAACTGGCGCGGCCCGCCGTTTTCCTACCGTTACTTCAGCTTCAGCGACGTGTTCAGCGACTTCTCCAACAAGGTGAAGAAGCGGCCGCCGGACGAGTTCAAGAACAAGATCGTCATCATCGGTTCCACCGCGCCCAGCCTGTTCGACATCAAGCCCACACCGCTGAGCCAGATGCATCCCGGCGTGGAAATCCTCGCCACGGCCATGGACAACTTCAAGCATGGCGACTACCTGCGCTTTCCCGAAGCGCGCTTGGCTTACCTGCTGCTCTCGCTACTCATCGTGTGGCTTACCGCATGGGGATTTTATCGCAGCGCCGGGCGCAACAAGATAGACCGCCTGTTCGGCGCTTCGCAATTCATCCTGGTCGGCATTTCCTACGCCAGCATCAACTTCACCGACACCTACATCAATCTCACCGGGCCGGTGTCGATCGGGCTGGCCTATTTCACCGTTGCGCGCATCTATGCTTCCGCCACCGGCAAGGCGCTGGAGCAAAACATGGTGCGTACCTCATTCGAGCGCGGCGGCGAATTGCGTGCAACCCTGTTATTGATCCGCCTCGATACGACGCGCGAAGTTATGACCGACATAGCGCTGGAAAAGATACGCTATGCCCTGGAAAAAACCGGCAAGGAACCCAAGAGCGCCGAGGTCCTGAAGGGCTACCAGAAAGGGCTGTGGGATCTGTTCGAAAAAACCTTTGCGGTTTCCTGGGTGGTGGCTGCGGAAGATGCAGATGGCACGGCACGTGTGGCGGAAGATGTTGCGAAGGTGCTTGATGCTTTGCCGCCACTGTTGCGTAAAAACCTTGCCTATGCCGATAATGCGGTAAGCTGGTTTGTGCATCACGGATTGATTTCCGGTGGGACAGCGGCGCGCGCCAGTTGGCGTGTGATGTTTGCAGAAGCATTGCTGCGCTGGGATGAACAACAACGAGGAAAAACGACATGAACCCGATCAAGATAACGCTGGTGATCATAGCCATGCTGGCCACACATCCGGCATGGGCTGCAGAAAGCGGCACGGCACTCAAAGCCGACGCACTCAAGGCAGAGCCGTTCGGCGACGCGAAGACAGTAGCGGCTTTATCCGCCGGAGACAAAGTGGAAATCCTCAAGAAAAACGGCGGCTGGCTGCAAGTGAAAAGCGCCAAGGGCAACGGCTGGGTGCGCATGTTGAGCATCCGCAAGGGTGAGGCGCGCAAGGGTTCGGGCGATGCCGCCGGGCTGTTGGGTCTGGCATCGGGGCGCGCGGGAACAGGAAAGGTGGTCGCCACTACCGGCATTCGCGGCCTCAACGAAGAGGAATTGAAATCCGCCAAGTTCAATGAGACAGAAATCAAGCTTGCCGAATCATCCATCACCAGCCAGCCTGAAGCGCAGAAGTTTGCCGCCCAAGGCAAGCTGGTTGCGCGCAAGTTCGACTATCTGCCGGCCCCGGAATGAGGAAAACCATCATGATGAGAGCGATAAAAATATTGTGTCTGGTTGCACTGGTACTGGGCTGCAGCACTGTATGGGGACTGGATTTTGGGCAGGAACTGAAGAAAGCACTCAAGGAAGAGGTACAGCAAAAAATTGCGCCATCATCCGGTGATGCGCAGGGCGGCAATCTGTTATCTGGGCTCGGCGGGATTTCACAGGAAGAAGAGATTGCCATCGGCAGGCAGATCGCCGGTAACTTGCTCGGCGCATCTCCGCTGGTCAAGGACAAGCGCCTGCAAAAATACGTCAACAACGTCGGGCGCTGGGTGGCCAGCCAGAGCGAACGCCCCGACCTGCCTTGGCACTTCGGCGTGATCGAGTCGAGCGACGTCAATGCCTTTGCCGCACCCGGCGGTTACATTTTCCTCACACGCGGCTTATACCGCATGCTCACCAACGAAGCCGAATTGGCCGGCGTATTGGCGCATGAAGTCGGCCACGTCATCCGCCAGCATCATTTAAAAATTTTGCAGCAAAGCCGCCTGCTGGATATGGGCAGCAAGCTGATCGCCAAACAGGTCGGCGATAACAACGCGGCACAGAAGTTGATCGGTAGCGGCGCAGAAGTGGTGGCGCGCGCGCTCGACAAGAACGCCGAGTTTGAGGCTGACCGCATCGCGGTCGTATTATCCACCCGCGCCGGTTATGATGTTTTTGCGTTTCCGGAAGTGCTGCAGCAGATCGGCCATTTCGCCAAGGACGACGGCAGCGTGGCGCTGCTGTTCAAGACCCATCCCCACCCCGATGATCGCCTGGAAAAACTGGGGCTGGCCATGGGCGACCGCTTCGATGCGGTCAATGGACAGACACTAGAAAAACGTTTCTATCGCCTCAAACCCTGATTTGTTGTATCACCGATGCCCGCCTGATTTCGCTATAATCTGCGGCAGGGATAGGAATTAATAATTTGAATCGCTTATTTCTGGAGACATAAAAACAATGGAAAAATACAGCAAGCGCATCATCATCGTTCATTGGCTGACACTGGCTATGCTGGTCGCCGCCTGGTTTCTGGGCGATTCGTTAGACGACGCGCGGCACGGGGACGGTGCAACCATCGCGGGCTATATGGTACACATCCTGGTGGGTGGCGCGGTATTGCTGCTGACCTTGCTGCGCATCGTTTTCCGCCGCGCAGATGGCGCCCCGCCGCCGCTGGGCGACACACTGCTGGACAAGGTTGCCACGGGTGTCCACCACTTGCTTTATCTCTTGCTGATCGTGTTGCCGCTGAGCGGCCTCATGCAGGTCTTGACCAGCGATGTCGGCAAGGCACTGATGGCGGGCGATGCGTCCTTGTTGCCGAAAAAATTCACAGGCGTGCCCGCCCACGCGGTGCATGAAATATTGGTGAATGTGCTGATCGTGGTGGGAACGTTGCATGTGCTGGGCGCCTTTAAGCACCAGTTCGTGACGAAGGACAACATCATGGCCCGCATGTTGCTGCGCGACAAGAAATAAAGGCCGGTTGAAATCTTGCGTGCAGACCCATCCCTATCTTCTAGTTGATCACCTACTTACTGAGAGAAAACACAATGGT